>JAZBOC010000107.1:0-140382 GCA_036353315.1 Wenzhouxiangella sp.
CTGCATATGCCCTGCCACTTGGGCGGTGCAGTAACGAGAAAAAATCGAGTGGCTAAGCATGTAGAACCAGGATCAAAAGGTTTGCGGACGCGGGTTCGACTCCCGCCGCCTCCACCATCTTCAGGCCCACCGCAGGACAAGAAAGCTATAAGCCCGCGTAATCGCGGGCTTTTCTATACTGAGCGGCAGCGCAGCTTTTCGTCTCAGAAAAACCGGCTACGTGTTACACTTCGCCGCGAGTCGCGATTAGGCGATGAACCAGCGTATTTCTAGGGAGAGTCAAGTGAAATTCAAAGCACTCATGTTGATCGGTACGATCATGTTAGCCCTCGTCATGGCTAGCGCGAACGCTTCCAATGCTCCATCCGCCGGCGGCACGCGCGCCACCCTGCCCGGGGACATCACCGTGACCGGCACCGAGACCACAGGTGACACCGGCGATTGCCAACGGGTTGATATCAATGTGACCGGCGAGGTCACCGGAACCAACGATCTCGGAGGTGGGAACGACCAGATTCGCGTCACCGTATGGGACGACGGGGTCGAGGTCGCTTTCGAAATCGTCACGATCCCGGTTGGTCAAACGGTCACCATTGATGTTGATCTGTCCTTCGAAGGGGTAGTCGGTCAGAGCGCGCCCGGAGTGGGCGTTTACATCATTGACGGCCCTGATATGGATTTCAATAATCAAGTATTCGATGTTGATCCCTTCACTCCAGATCAGGTTGCAGGGGACTGCAGGCCTGTCGTCGATTCAATCGGCGTGCCAGTCAACAACCCAGCCGCCCTGGGGTTGCTTGTGATGCTGATGCTGGCGCTTGGGCTTTACGCCGGATTCGGAGTCCGTCGCGGCTAAGCTCAGCCATCCATGATCCAGCGAAGATGGCAGGCCGGTGGCCTGCCATTTTTCGTTTCTGAGTCTCTTTCCGCGTTGCTCCGGATGACACGGCCACTCGGACCGTGGTGACCCGCGCCTGAAGTTTTCCGAGCGCCAGACAAAGCTCACCGGCTCAGGGTGATCTCTCGGGCTGATGAATGCAGTCTGCGGGGCCGGGGCGCTTCTGTCTGGCTTTGTCAAGGAACTGGCGGAGTCTTCAGCGCCAAAAGTCGGCTGGCCGACGTCATTCATGCTGCCTTAGGCGGCCGAAGGGTTTTGCGGTCCTTGGTTATTGCGGCGATACTCCTCCTGCTGGGATGGAGATTCTGGTTCCGGCAACGCGAACGCGCCCGCATATTGGGCTTTGCCGCACTGTCTTTCCTGCTCCTGAACTGAGCTGTGCTGGCTCTCAATACCAGTCTTGGCCCAGCGGATTATGCGGGAACAAGCCTTGTGGCTGTAACGATCAGTGCAATCGTTTTCGCCGTCTACAGAATCTTCGGACGCGAATAGTCTCTGACCCGTCTGGCGCCCGGGCTCACCGTTTGTCGCTGGTCGCCGACAAGGTCTTGCCCAGGCTGGCGACAACCGCCCCAATGTCCGACAATTCAGCCGGCAGTATCAGGGTGTTGGTTTCGCGAGCCAGATTGCCGAATTCCTTGACGTACTGCTCGGCCACGCGCAGGTTGACCGCATCCGCGCCCCCTGGCTGGTTGATGGCCTCTGCGATGCGCTCCAGGCCAGCAGCGGTCGCCTCGGCGATTAGGCGGATTTCCTCTGAGCGTCCCTTGGCCTCGTTGATCTGCTTGAGCATGTCGCCTTCGGAGATATTGATCATCTCCTGCTTCTGGCCCTCGGACACGTTGATCTTGGCCTGGCGAGCACCTTCGGACTCAGCCACCACGGCGCGACGCTCGCGCTCGGCGCGCATTTGCTTTTCCAGCGCATCACGGATGGTTTCCGGCAGCACGATGTCGGCCACTTCGTAGCGCAACACCTTGATTCCCCAAGGCTCGGACGCCTCCGAAAGCACTTCGACAACTTTCTCGTTGATCGCCGAGCGTTCCTCGAACGATTTGTCCAGCTCGATTTTTCCGATCACTGAGCGCAGCGTGGTCTGAGCCAGCTGGATGGCGCCAAAGCGGTAGTCCTCGATGCCGTAGGAGGCCAGCTTCGGATCAATCACCTGCATGTAGATCACGCCATCGACATGAATCTGGATGTTGTCCTTGGTCACGCAGGCCTGCTGAGGTACATCAATTGCTTCTTCCTTTAGAGTGTGCTTGTACGCAACGCGGTCGACGAAGGGAATCATCAGGTGAAAACCAGCGTCGAGAACGCTGTGAAACCGGCCCAGACGTTCGACCACGTAGGCCGACCGTTGCGGCACGATCTGTGCGGTCTTGGCAATCGCAATGACAACGATGGCCAGAATGATCAAGGAAAGAAAAGTTGCAAAATCCATGGCTTGGTTCTCTTTTGTCAGGGGGTTCAGTCGTCCAGCGGCGGCACATCATCGACAGGGCGCTCGCCGGAAACGGTCAGCGTAATGCCCTGATGCCCAATCACCCACACCGTGGTTCCGGGCTGATGATCGCCGTCGATGCTTTCGGCCTTCCAGTCCGTCCCGCTCAGGCGGACGCGCCCCACTCCGTCAACGAAAGCGCGGGTGACGGTCACGCGCTGGCCCCGGCTGGCAATCAGGTCACGATCACCGTCCCAGCGCTCGCTGACCCGACCCCGGAACCAGACCTTGATACGCTCACGAGCAAACAGCAAGGATGCGACCGACAACACCGCAAAGATCAGAATCTGCTCAGGCAGCTGGTCGAGCAGCCCCAGCGCCGTGAGCAGTCCGACCAGAATGGCGCCGACGCCGAAAAAGATCGCGACCAGGCCGGTCATGAAGAATTCCGAGAGAATCAGCAGGGCGCCGAGAATCAGCCAGATCCAAGCCGTATCGATCATTACCCTCTATCCCCATCTTCAGCAGTCTCCGATTATAGTCTGGAGGCCGCCGAATTAGCGATCCCGCCACCATGCGCCCACCAGCCCCAGAATTCCGCCAACCGGCGCGGTGATCAGCAGGCCCATCAGCGGACCCTGATTCGCCTGTGGCGCGAACATCATCGGGCCAAGGAAACCGACCACGAAACCGCCGAACGCGCCGATTGCACCCCAGGCGATCATCTTTTCGAACCGGGTTGGCGACTGCTCGCCGGTGCGTCTCCAGCTCATCGCGGCCGCTCCAAAGGCAAACAACCACGGCAACGTCCAGAGCCATGCCGCCGACGGATCGGAGATCAACACGGCCAGAACCAGCCAGGTCGCCAGGTAGGCTGAAGCAAACACGGAAACTGCAATAATCACTCTCATCATCTTGATTATTGTCGATCAGGCGGGGACATCGTTGATCGATCTGCGTACGCGGCCACTTGCCCAGGCTGAGCTGGAGAATTGGAATGGAAAAAACGTCTGACTGCCCGGTCTGCGAACACGCCGGCGCCGAACTTTTCGTGACCGTCGATGAACGTCACTACTTGCGCTGCACCCGCTGTCTGGCCACTTTTCTTGATCCCGCACAGCGGCCCGGACGCGCTCGGGAGCGCCAAGAGTACGACCGCCATCGTAACAACATCGACGACCCCGCCTACCGGCGCTTTCTGGCCCCGGCGCTCGAGGCCGTGCAGCGAAACGTCAAGGCCGGCGGATCGGTGCTCGACTACGGCTGCGGCCCTGGACCTGCGCTGGGGCAGATGCTGATCGAGAACGGCTATTCGGTCTCTCTCTACGACCCCATCTATCGGCCCGATCAAGCGCCCCTTCATGTCCGCTATGACGCCATCACCTGCACCGAGGTGGCTGAGCACTTCCATGACCCGGCGCGGGAATTTCGGCGTTTGAACGCCCTGCTCGGTCGCGGCGGATGGCTGATCATCATGACCCGATTCCAGACCGATGACGCTCGTTTCGCCCGCTGGCACTACCGCCGGGATCCCACCCACGTCGTCTTCTACCGCGCCGAGACCTTCATGCATCTGGCCCGCTTACACACTTGGCGGGTCAACGTGACTCCGCCACATTTGGTGGAGCTCCAGACGCTATGATTACGCCACCAAACCCTGAATGCCGCAGCCGATGAAAACCGACCAGTCCCGTGACGACGCCCTGCTGACCATTGCCCTGTTCGCCGCTTTCGCCGATGGCGACAAACACGAAAGCGAGCGCGAGGAAATTCGCCGGATCGCCGACACCCTGTCCGACACCGGCGGACCTGACTTGCGCGCGCTGTATCAGAACGTGCTACTGAAGAAGACCTCGCTGGAGGACGCAGCGGCGAGCCTTCAGGAAGGCGGGGAAAGGCACCTGGCCTACGAGATGGCGGTCGGGGTCTGCGACGCGGACGGTCGAACCACCGCTGCCGAGCGGGCGTTCCTGGACCGCCTCAAGGCCCTGCTGGCGCTGCCGGCCGGCGAGGCCAGCGAAATCGAATCCGAAGCCGAACAGGTTGTCGCCATGACCGAAGCCGCCGCGCCAAGCACAATTCCGGCCGCTCATGCTGGCGCACCGGAACCCGCCGTCATTGCGCCGGCCGATGAAGCCGCGCTGGACCAGCGCATCCTGCGCTACGCCATCATCACCGGCGCCTTGGAAGTGCTGCCGCAGTCGTGGGCCTCCATGGCCATCATTCCGCTGCAGATTCGGCTGGTCTACAGCATCGGCCAGGACCACGGCGTCGCTCTGGATCGCGGTCACATCAAGGAGTTTCTCGCCACGCTGGGCGTGGGCATGACCTCGCAGTACGTCGAGCAGATCGGTCGCAAGCTGGTCGGAGGCCTACTCGGCAAGATGGCCGGCCGCGGCGTGGGCAGGCTGGGGCGAACCGCGACCGGCGCTGCGTTCTCGTTTTCCACCACCTACGCCTTGGGTCATGTTGCTCGACGCTACTATGCCGGCGGCCGCCAGATGAGCACCCAATTGCTCAAGCAGACTTTTGATGAACAATTCGGCTCGGCGAAAGAACTGCAGGCCCGTTACGCGCCGCAAATTTCGCAGCGCGCCCAGAGTCTGGACATGGGCGAGGTCCTGGCCCTGACCCGCGGCAGCGCTCAGCCCTGAGTCCTGACTACCCGGATCGCGTTAGTACCCGCTCAGCTCGTTGTGACGCAGGCAGCGATTAGCCATCCCGGCGGCGGTCGTTTTCTTCATCAGTCGCGTCCCGACCAGAAGTTCCGGAATCCCGTTCCTCATCGTCGGTGCCGGACTTTTCGCCGTCTTTGTCAGGTTCAGCTGTGGTCTCCGTCGGGGCATCACGCGCCTCGTCATCGGACGGGTCTTCTTGGCGATCCGACGCTTCAAGCGGCTCAGACTTTTCATCCCGCTCAGGCTCTGCTTCAGACCCCTCCGGTCGGTCGGAGCGGTCTTGGATCGGCTCATCAGTGTTCGGCTCGTCGGCCTGAGCCGGTGAGGATGCAGGGTCTTCCTGGCTGGGCTCGCTGGCCATGACGGTACCGATTCTTTTCAGGCGGACCTCCTCGCTGCCGACCTGGGGCATGCGTTCGCGCACCACCTCCGGATCGACCAGTTTTTCAGCGCCTTCACTCAGATGGTCGAACACCGCCTTGTAGCTGTCGGTCAGCTGGTTGATAAGCTCGGCGGTTTGAACGAAATGCTCGTTGACCTCTTCTCTAAACTGCGCATTCTCGCGCTTGAGCACAGCCACGGATTCGGCAGAGCCACCGCGGCGTTTCAGCCAGATAGCCACGGCTGTACCGCCGATCAGTATTCCGATAATGACACCCGTAATTCCAGGCCACATGCTCTAACTCCCTTGTCGAATCGAACCAGCTTTGATCATAACAGCGCCATTCCGACGGCGGCGTTAAACGGCCGTCAATCGCGCCCGGATCGTCGCTCGCGCCAGCGCAGCTGATAAAGATCAAGACGCCGGTCGGCCAGGTTCCGCACCGAGCCGTGCGAGCGGATCTCGCGCAGGTTGTCCAGGTCCAGGTCGGCGATCAACATGGTTTCGGTGTTCGCCGTGGCCTCATGAGCGATAGCGTCGTGGGGAAAGGCAAAGTCCGAGGGCGTGAAGACAGCCGCCTGCGAGTACTGCATGTCCATATTCTCGACCCGGGGCAGGTTACCCACCGAACCGGTGATGACCACGTAGCACTCGTTTTCTATTGCCCGCGCCTGAGCGCAGCGGCGCACCCGCAGGTAGGCATTCTTGGTATCGGTCCAGTAAGGCACGAACAGGATATGCATGCCCTCCTCGGCCAACAGGCGGGGGAGCTCCGGAAACTCCACGTCGTAACAGATCAGGATACCAATCCTGCCGAAATCGGTGTCGAATACAGCCACTCGATTGCCACCAGCCAAGCCCCAGTAGCTCTTCTCGTCGGGGGTCACGTGAATCTTGTACTGACGATCCCAGGTGCCGTCGCGCCTGAGCAGATAGCAAACGTTGCGCAGTTCCTCGCCGTCGTACTCGGGCATGGAACCGGCGACGATATTGATGTTGTACGAGACCGCGTAGCGCAGCATCTGGTCTCGAATCTGCTCGGTGTATCCGGCCAGCTGGCGCACTGCTTCAGCTGGGCCCTGATCATTCCAGGGTGCCATCATCGGACCGTTGAAGAACTCCGGGAACAGCACCACGTCAGCCTGGTAGCCGGACACCGCATCAACGAAGTACTCGATTTGGGCGTACAGGTCGTCAAGCGACGCGGTCGGCCGCATCTGCCACTGAACGGCTCCGATGCGCACGTCCGACGGTCGTCCGCCGATGGCGCCGGGCGTGTCTTCCTCGTAGTAGACGTTGACCCATTCCAGTAGCACGGCGTGTCCGGCCGAAGCCTGATCGTCGGGCAGGTAGCCGCGGACAATCTTGCGGACCTGAAACTCGTTGGCCAGCTGAAAGGTCAGGATGGGGTCAGTCAGTTCTCGCGAGCGTACCTTGGCCACGTATTGGCGCGGCGTGAGTTCGGCTTTGTGATCGTGATAACCGGGGATGCGCCCACCGACCACGATGCCACGCAGATTCAGGTTCTCGCATAACTCCTTGCGCGCATCGTACAGTCGCCGACCCAGGCGCAGGTCTCGATAGTCGGGGTCGACGAACACGTCCACACCGTACAGCACATCGCCCTTGGGGTCGTGAGTGGTCAGGTAGCCATTACCGACAATGTCCCAGTACTTGTGGTCGTGGCCCCAGCGGCTGTATTTGACGATCATGGAAATGGCGGCAGCAGCAACTCGACCGTTATCCTCAATGCAGAGTTGGCCCTCGGGAAATCGCTGGATCTGCGATTCAAACTGAGCCCGGGTCCAGGCACCTTCCAACCCACCGGGATAGACCTTGTCCATGATCTGGGCGATATCTTCGTAATCGTCGAGGCGCGTCTGGCGGAGCACCAGGTGGTGTTGGTCTGAAGAAAAATCGGCAGTCTCAGTCATGATTCCATGGGGCTGGCGGTAAGGGCCGCTGAGGATAACGCAGGCGGCTGCCCCTCATGGCCAAATCGCGGTTTATTACCACCGTATAATCAGCCGAATGCCGATCACAGCGCCCGGCCCGGAAACCCCGGTCTATTCCCCCTCGGAAATCAATCGCGAGGTCCGCACTCACCTGGAAGCGGGCTTTCCGCGCCTGTGGTTGCGGGGCGAGATTTCCAATTTTTCCCGTCCCGCCTCCGGCCATCTGTACTTCAGCCTCAAGGATTCCAGAGCGCAAATTCGCTGCGCCCTGTTTCGAAGCCATGCAAGCGGAATCGGTTTCCGACCCGCCAACGGCGACGAGGTGCTGGTGCGTGGACGGCTGGGCCTGTATGAGCCGCGTGGCGACTACCAGCTCATCGCCGACGGTCTGCTGGCCGCTGGAGCCGGCGTTTTGCAACAGGCATTCGAGGCGCTGAAGAAAAAGCTCGAAGCCGAAGGTCTCTTCGCGTCGGAACGCAAACGCGCGCTTCCGGCGTGGCCCCGCCAGATCGGCGTGGTCACGAGTCCATCCGGCGCCGCCGTACGCGATGTTCTCAACGTGCTGGCGCGGCGCTGGCCGCTCGCCCCTGTGCGCATCTATGCAAGCCCGGTCCAGGGCGACGCAGCGGCACCCGGACTGCAGCGCGCGCTTCTTGCCGCCGAGCGGGACGGCTTGGCCGATGTCATCCTCCTGGTCCGCGGTGGCGGCTCAATCGAGGACTTGTGGGCATTCAACGACGAAGCCCTGGCCCGAACCCTCGCAAGTCTATCGATTCCTGTCGTCAGCGGCGTCGGTCATGAAACCGACTTCACGATTGCCGATTTTGTCGCCGATACACGCGCGCCGACGCCCACGGCGGCTGCGGTTGCAGCGACCCCGGATGGATTCGACCTGGCCAAAGGGTTGCAGGGGCTTGGCCGCCGGCTTTCGAGCGCCATCGAGCGCCGGATTGACCGGACGGCCCAGGGACTGGATCATCTCGATCGGCGCCGCCTAGGACGTCACCCGCGGCGGCAGCTTGAGGAACTGTCTTACCGATGTGGCCAGGCTGGCATTGCCCTCCGACGGGGCATTCTGCGCGTCGTCAGCCTGCACCAGGCTCGACTCAACGCGGCTGAACTCCGGCTCACCGCCGCCGCGCCAGCGCGCACCGTTCAGCGCCTGAACCAACGGCGAGAGGAACTTCGCCGTCGACTGGAGCGCGCCATGTGGCTGCAACTTGAGCGGGCCCAGGCCAGCCTGGGCTCAAACGCGCGCGCGCTCGGCTCCGCCAGCCCTCTCAACATCCTTGATCGAGGTTACGCCATCGTGCGCGACGCCGACGGCACGGCCCTGAGCCGGGCCGACCAGTTCCAAGCCGGTCAGCGGGTGGACCTTGTGTTCAGGGATTTCGAAATCCGGGCCCGGGTTCTGGACGCGATCAAGAACCCGGACTCCTCCAGCGGCTAAAGCAATCCGATCTCGCGCAGGCGCTCAACCAAATAGCCGTGCGAGGTGATCGGCTCGGGATAGCGGTTCGGATTATCAGCGCTGACGCACTGCGGCAGGGTCTCGATCACGAAATCCGGATTGGGATGGAGAAAAAACGGGATCGAGTAGCGCGACTGGCGGGCGGCGGCACCCGGCGGGTTGACGACCTGGTGGGTTGTCGATGGGTAGACGTGGTTGGTCAGGCGCTGCAGCATGTCGCCGACGTTGACCACGATGCTTCCCGGCAAGGTCGATACAGGGACCCACTGTTCATCCCGGGTCAGGATTTCCAGACCCTGTTCCTTTGATCCGATCAGCAGCGTGATCAGGTTGATGTCCTCGTGGCGTGCGGCGCGCACCGCCCCTTCGGGCGCATCGGCAATCGGCGGGTAGTGAATCGCACGCAGGATGGAATTGCCCCGGTCCACCTTGTCGGAGAACCAGTCCCGCTCCAGCCCCAGATCCAGTGCAATGGCCTGAAGCAGACGCGCGCCCAAATCGTCCAAGGCCCGGTAAAGATCAAGTGCGGCCGAGCGAAATCCCGGCAGCTCCTCCGGCCACAGGTTGGCAAGCAGAATCTCCGGATGGGGATTTGCACCCTCGATCTCACGACCGACATGCCAGAACTCCTTGAGATCCGGCACACCGTGATCCTTGGCCTGCTCAACGCCAAAGCCCGTGTAGCCCCGCGCCCCGCCGCCGCCCGACAGGCGAAAGCGCTGCTTGATCTGCTCGGGCAGCGCAAAAAAGGCGTGAAAAGCGGCATACGCCGACTCGATCAGCGTATCGTCGATCCCATGGTCGCGAACAGCCACGAACCCGTATTCGCGCCAGCCCCGCCCTATGCGGTCGGTGAAAGCGCTCCGCCGGCCGTCGAAGTCGACCATGGACAGAACCGGGATACCCGAAGCTCCACTCATGAAGTAACTGCTCCTGAAACAAGCTCGGCCAGATGCTCGGCCAAAGTCTGGACGGTTTCGCGTTCGCGCCCCTCCACGGTGACGCGGACCACCGGCTCAGTGCCCGAAGGACGAAGAATGACCCGGCCTTGGCCGGCCAGCTTATTTTCCGCTTCGCGGACGGCTGCCGCCAGTGCCTCGTCGGTCTCGACCAGGCGCCGGGCGTCTCCGCTCACCGGAACGTTGATCATCACCTGAGGATACTTGACCATTCCCGTCACCAACGCCGCCAGCGATTGGCGCCCACCGGCCACCACTTCAACGACCTGCAGCGCGCTGACGATACCGCAGCCGGTCGAGGCGCGGTCCAGGCACAGAATGTGGCCGGAGGTCTCACCGCCAAGCACCCAGCCATGCCGGCACAGCAGGTCGTGCACGTGCCGGTCGCCGACCTTGCTGCGCACGAAGGGAACCTCCAGGCGAGCAAAGGCCTCTTCCAGGCCGAAGTTGCTCATTACCGTTCCCACCACGCCACCCAACGACTGGCCGGCTGCGCGGCGCGCAGAGCCCAGAAGATAAAGGATCTGGTCACCGTCAACCAGCTCACCGGCGTGATCGATCATGACCACGCGATCACCGTCTCCGTCAAACGCGATTCCGAGATCGGCGCTCTCTCTGATCACTTTCGCCGCCAGACTTGACGGATCCGTCGACCCGCAGGCCTCGTTGATATTGAGCCCATCGGGTCTGTGGTGAATACTGATGACCTCAGCGCCCAGCTCGCGAAAAACCTCCGGCGCAATCCGGTACGTCGCGCCGTTGGCGCAGTCCAGCACGATCTTGAGCCCGTCAAAGCGGGTACCCCAGGTCACCGTACCCTTGCAGTATTCAATGTAGCGACCCACTGCATCGTCGATCCGCGCTGCTCGCCCCAGACGGTGGGGCGCGACGTGCGCCATGGGTTGGTCCAGCGCATCCTCGATCTCCCTCTGGATACGGTCGTCGAGCTTCAGCCCCTCGCCGGAGAAAAACTTGATGCCATTGTCCTCGTAGGAGTTGTGCGAAGCCGAAATGACAATACCGGCGGCCGCGCCCATACTGCGGGTCAGATGGGCGATGGCCGGCGTCGGCATAGGCCCGAGCAGCAGCACATCGACGCCGGCCGCCGACAGACCGGCCTCCAGTGCGGATTCAAAAAGGTAGCCGGAAACCCGCGTATCCTTGCCGATGACAACGGCGCAGCGCTCCTGGTTGCGCGCGGCCAGCACGCTCCCCGCTGCCCAGCCCAGCTTGAGGATAAACTCCGCCGTGATCGGTGGCTCACCAACTCGACCGCGAATTCCGTCCGTTCCGAAATGCTTCATGACTCGCTCCCGTTTTCGGCATCGGCTTGCGCCAGTGCCAGCCAGATCTTGAGGCCGTCAACCGTTGCGGCCACATCGTGAACCCGCACCAAAGCAGCACCGCGCTGCGCAGCAAGCACGGCCGCAGTCACGGAGGCCGCGAGGCGCTCATCGGGCCGCTCGCGCCCGGTCAGCCGGCCAAGCATGGATTTGCGCGACAGCCCGGCCAGAACCGGGTAGCCGAGGCTGTTGAGCTCCCGAAACCGCGCCAGCAGAGTCAGGTTATGGGCCAGGGTCTTGCCGAAGCCAAAGCCCGGATCGAGCACCAGATGCTCCCGGGCAATCCCAGCCGCCAGGCAAGCCTGCACCCGGTCGCTGAAAAAAGCCAGCACATCGGCTACAACGTCGCCATAGTCAGGCTTGTCCTGCATGGTCAGAGGATCGCCCTGCATGTGCATGATGCACACTGGAACGGCCAGCTCGGCGGCCGTCTGCAACGCACCAGGCGCACGCAGGGCATTGACGTCATTGATCATGTCGGCGCCGGCGGCTACCGCAGCGCGCATCACTGCCGGCTTGGTGCTGTCGATGGAAATCGGCGCATCGCTGCGCTGGCGCAAGCGCTCGATAACCGGCAGCACGCGCGCCAGCTCCGCGGCCTCTGAGACCGGTTCTGCACCGGGCCGGGTCGACTCGCCGCCGACATCGAGCAGGTCAGCACCCTGATCAAGGAGCGCCAGCGCGTGCTCGACTGCCTGCTCTGGGCCATCGAAGCGCCCACCGTCGGAGAAAGAATCCGGTGTAACGTTGACCACGCCCATGACCAGAGGCTGCTCGATGCGATGCGCGCGGCCAATGCGCTCTGCAAGAGGTTCACCCATGCCTGCCATTTTATCCGCTCACCGCAAAGCCTGCCGGTCAAAAGAAACGCCGGCAGCAGGGCCGGCGTCTTTTTGAACCGAAAGGCGAAGCAGACTCAGCCCGGCGCAGGCTGTCCGCTAGGCTCGTCACCACCATCATCGCTGGGCGAGGATGGCGGAGGCGGGGTGTCGTTCCAACCTTCGGGAGGATCGGGTTCGTGACCTTCCATGATCTGACTGATCTGCTTGGCGTCAATGGTTTCATAACGCATCAGGGCCTCGGCCATCAGTTCCAGCTTGTCGCGATTGCTGTCCAGGATTCGACGGGCCGTCCCGTAGGCATCATCAATGATGCTGCGGACTTCCTTGTCCAGCTGGCGATGGGTCTCGTCAGAAATGTGCTTGTGCTGGGTGACCGAACGTCCAAGGAAAACCTCGTCCTCATTCTCCCCGTAGGCAAGCGGACCCATGGAATCAGACAAGCCCCACTTGGTCACCATGTTGCGAGCAATCGCCGAGGCCCGCTCAATGTCGTTGGAGGCCCCAGTGGTGACGTTGTCCTTGCCGTAGATCAGTTCCTCAGCGACCCGACCGCCGAACAGGCTCGCCAGCTGCGAGCGAAGCTGCTGACGGGTCATGGAGTACTTGTCTTCCTCGGGCAGGAACATGGTCACACCCAGGGCGCGACCGCGAGGAATGATCGTGACCTTGTAGACCGGGTCATGCTCGGGCACGATCCGTCCAACAATCGCATGGCCCGCTTCGTGATAGGCGGTCAGGCGCTTGTCGTCTTCCGACATGACCATGGACTTGCGTTCGGCGCCCATCATGATCTTGTCCTTGGCCAGCTCAAAGTGCGACTGGCGGACCGTGCGCGAATCCTGGCGAGCGGCGAACAGCGCGGCCTCATTGACCAGGTTAGCCAGGTCAGCGCCCGAAAATCCGGGCGTGCCGCGCGCAATCACGCGCGGATCGGCATCGTCACCAGCTGGGACCTTGCGCATGTGAACCTTCAGGATCTGCTCCCGGCCTTTAAGGTCGGGCAGCGGCACCACGACCTGGCGGTCGAAACGTCCCGGGCGGAGCAATGCCTGGTCGAGCACGTCCGGCCGGTTGGTCGCAGCAATCAGGATGATGCCTTCATTACCTTCAAAGCCATCCATCTCGACCAGCAGCTGGTTGAGCGTCTGTTCGCGCTCATCGTGGCCGCCGCCGAGGCCGGCGCCGCGTTGGCGCCCGACCGCGTCAATCTCGTCGATGAAGATAATGCAGGGCGCGTGCTTTTTGGCGGTTTCGAACATGTCACGAACGCGCGAGGCGCCAACACCGACGAACATTTCGACAAAGTCTGAGCCGGAAATCGAAAAGAATGGCACCTTCGCTTCACCGGCGATCGCTCGCGCGAGGAGCGTCTTGCCGGTCCCGGGCGGCCCGACCATCAAAATTCCCTTTGGGATGTGCCCGCCGAGGCGCTGAAACTTGGCTGGCGAGCGGAGGAAATCGACGAGCTCGGACACTTCGTCCTTGGCCTCTTCGCAGCCGGCGACGTCCTGAAAGGTCACCTTGACCTGATCTTCGCCCTGCAGCTTGGCGCGCGACTTGCCGAAACTCATGGCGCCGCCACGGCCACCCATGCCGCCCTGCATCTGGCGCATGAAATAGACCCAAAGCCCCACCAGCACGAGGACCGGGAGCAGGCTGATCAAGATGTCCACGACAACCGAGCGCCCCTCGGGCTTGCGGGCCTCGATGTCAACCCGATTGTCGAGCAGATCCTTGATCAGGCCGTCGTCCTGCGGCGCGAGCACTTGAAAGTTCCGGCCGTCCCGAGTCGCACCGGTAATCGTCTTGGTCCCGGCGCTTTCCTGAATCTCAACCCGGTCAATCGCGCCGCTGCGAACCTCTTCGAGGAACATCGAATAGGTCATTTCGTTCGGCTGTTCCTGCGGCTGCGAGTAGTAATTGAACACGCTCATCAGGACCATCGCGATCACGATCCACATCAGCAGGTTCTTGGCAAAATCACTCAACGGCTTTCTCCGGTTACGATCAGATTCTAGGTGACACACATTGTACGGCAAGGGCGTGACGGGTCGAGGCGATCAGGAGAGCCCCGTCCCGACCAGGTAAACTTCCCGGCTTTCGGCTCTCGAAGCGGCAGGCTTGCGCACCTTGACGCTTCGAAAGGATCGACGGAAGTCGGTGAGCAGCCCGTCAAAGCCCGCGCCCTGAAACACTTTGACCACGCATCGGCCGGAAGAATCCAGCCAATCACGAGCGAAAGCGAGCGCCAGTTCGGCCAGTGCGATGCTCCGCGCCTGATCCGCCGGGCCGATGCCAGAGAGATTGGGGGCCATGTCGGAGAGGACAAGGTCGACCTTGCGGTCGGCGAGCCTTTCCTCCAGATCCGCCAGCACCGCGTCGTCCCGAAAATCACCCTGCAGAAAGGTCACGCCGGGCAGCGGATCCATCGTCAAGACATCCAGCGCCATAATGCAGGCTTGGCCGCCAAGCTTCCGACTGGCCACCTGCGACCAACTTCCTGGAGCCGCGCCCAGATCAACAACGACCCGCGCGCCGCGCAACAGGCTGTCTTTCTGGTCAAGCTCCAGCAGCTTGTAGGCAGCCCGTGCGCGATAACCTTCATCCCGTGCCCGGCGCACGTAGGGGTCGTTCTGCTGCCGATTCTTCCAGGCTTTGCTCAAAGACATGGCTCCTCTTTCAGAATCCTAAAATCGTTACACTAACGCCAGATTATCACTGGACAGCCCATGCCTTTAAGTAATACCCAGCGCAAGTACCTGCGCGGTCTGACGCATGACCTTGACCCGGTGGTCATGGTGGCCGACAAGGGTCTGAGCGACAATGTTCGCGCCGAGATTGAGCAGGCACTGGAACACCACGAGCTGATCAAGGTCAAGCTACGGGCAGAGCGCGACCAGCGCAGGACGTGGATAAAGGACATCGCGAACCAGACCGGCGCCGAAATGGTTCACCAGATTGGCCAGGTCGCCTGCTACTATCGCCGCCATCCCAAAAAACCTGTCATCGCCCTGCCCCGCTGAGGCACCCCGAACCTGTCCATGCTGAACCTGACCGAGCACCAGCCCGGCAACCACCATTTCGTTCGCCAAGTCGACAGCGACGGCGTGACCATCAACGACCGCCGTTTCTCGGCCAGCGTGATCGTCGGCGCTCGTGTGCTGCAAGAGTCATGGCCGGTCCATGTGCTGGCCGATCTTGATGAGGTCAGTGTCGAGCCGCTGGTTAAACTCGGGCCCGAGCTGGTCGTGATCGGCGTGGGCTCTCGACCCCAGTTTCCCGACGCCCGCATTCAGCACCTGTTTTTCCGACACGGCATCGGCCTGGAGTGCATGACCCTGGCCGCCGCGGCCCGCACGTTCAATATTTTGATGAGCGAGGATCGCCGGGCACTGGCCGGGCTGATTCTCCCCAAATGACCGACCCTACCGACTGTTTGCCAGGAGACTTCCGGACATGCCACGATCCATCGCAGCCCCTTTGACCCTGCGCCTGCTCTGCCTGCTGGCGGGCCTGGGTCTGCTCTCACCCGCGCTTGCAACCCAAACACCGCAGCGCGTTCAGCAGGGCAACCTGATCATGGAGAATATCCCTGAGATCCCGTCAGAAGTCAGCGAACGCCTGCGCCAGTACCAGAACGTTCGCTCGGCCTCGCTGTCGGACTTTGCCCCTGACGGAGGCATCTACATCACCACTCGCTTCGGCGAAACCAGCCAGATTCATCACGTGGCCCAGCCACTGGGGATGCGCCGCCAGGTGACGTTCTACAGCGAGCGAACCGGTGGTGCCAGCGTGCGGCCGGATGGTTCGGGCCAGTTCATGTTCAGCCGCGACGTCGGCGGTGACGAGTTCTACCAGGGCTTCCTGTTCGACCCCGCGACCAGCACATCGACCCGATTCACCGAAAGCGGGACTCGCAACCAGGGCTTTAGCTGGTCCGAAGATGGCAAGTTGGTGGCCTGGGCCTCGGCAACGTGGGAGCAGCCCGACTACACGATCTGGGTTGCCGACCCATCACGCCCGGCCACGCGGCGCCAGCTGGTCCAGGCCCAGGGTGCCACCACACCGCGCGAGTGGTCGCCGGACGGCAGTCAGCTGCTGCTGGGGCGCTACATTTCGATCAACGAGGCACGCCTCTTCTTGCTCGATCTGGAAAGCGGTGAGATGACCCAGATTCAGCCGGACCGCCAGGTTGCCTATGGCGCGGCGAGGTTTTCGGCCGACGGTTCGGAGCTATTTGTGGTCAGCGACGCCGGCGCCGAGTTCCGACGGGTTCTGGCCATCGACCTCGGTACAGGTGAGGACCGCGTGGTGGTCGAACACCCTTGGGACGTCCAGGCCATGGATATCTCGCCTGACGGCAAGCTGATGGCCTACACCATCAACGCTGGAGGAATCTCCGAGCTGCATCTGCTCAATCTGGTCTCCGGCCAGCACCACAGCGGACCGACGCTCCCGGCCGGACGAATCGGCAGCGTGCAGTTCAGCCCGGACGGTCAACGCCTGGGTTTCAGCCACAGCTATGCCGGCTCACCGGGTGACGCCTGGACCTATGAGCCGGCCACCGGCCAGCTGCTGCGCTGGACCGAATCCGAAGTCGGTGGCCTTGATACTTCCCGCTTCCGCGCACCCGAGTTGATTCGCTACGAAAGCTTTGACGGGCTCAACATTCCGGCTTTTGTCCACCGCCCCAACGGAGACGGCCCACATCCAGTGATCGTTTCGATCCATGGCGGGCCTGAAAGCCAGGCTCGGCCGGGCTTCAGCTCGACTTTCATGTACTGGGTCCACGAACTCGGTGCGGCCGTGGTCGTACCCAACGTGCGCGGCTCGTCCGGCTACGGCAACGAGTACGTCAACCTTGACAACGTGCTCCTGCGCGAGAACTCGGTCTTTGACATCGGCGCGTTGCTGGACTGGATCACTGAACAACCGGACCTGGACGAGGACCGGGTGGTGGTCTATGGCGGCTCCTACGGCGGTTACATGGTCCTGGCCAGCCTGATGCACTACTCCGACCGCCTGGCGGGAGGGGTCAATATCGTCGGGATTTCCAACTTCGTGACCTTCCTGGAGAACACCGCAGGCTACCGGCGTGATCTGCGCCGGGCCGAGTACGGGGACGAGCGCGATCCCGAAGTCCGCGAGTTCCTTGAATCGATCTCCCCGGCCAACAGCCCGGAACGTATCACGGCGCCGCTGTTCATCATCCAGGGTGCGAACGACCCGCGTGTGCCGGCCTCAGAGGCCGAACAGATTCTCGAGGCCGTGCGCGCAGCCGGTGGCGAGCCCTGGTACCTGCTCGCACTCGACGAAGGCCACGGCTTCGCCCGCCAGTCCAATCGCGAATTCCGCGCCGCGGCAGAAACTCTGTTTCTGACCAAGGTTCTGGGCCTGGAGCGCTAACAATGAGGGGTTTCTTGCAGGGCGGTGCTTAGCCGCCCTGTTCTTCGATCAGCTGGCGCTGGCGCTCTGCCGCCTCGTCGAGCACCCGCTCAACGTCCTCGGCTCGTTCCATGGCTTCGCGCTGCGGGGCGAGCAAATCCGAACCTTCGGTCTCTTCTTTGCCGCTGCTGTTGCAGGCCGTCAGCACGATGATGAGGATCAAATAGCTCGCGATCTGTTTCATGCCCTCAAGTCTAGCGCCTGCAACAGGCCGCGTCACCCCATCGATATACTGACTGAGCGAACGAAACCCAGCCACCACCCATCAGCGCGAGGCGCGTGCATCCATGGCGACCCACGAAGTCAGCAACCAGCCCCTGCCCCTGGAGAACTACAACGCCTATGCCGGCGATCGCGCGCTGCGCGAAACCGTCGTCCTTGAAGGCGGCTCGGTCTGGGAAGACAAACTGCTGACCTATGGCGAAATTGCCGGTGCTGAGATTCTTGCGCTGGGCGATCCGGCGAATGCCTCCGAGCCGGCACTGCGAACCCACGATCGCTATGGCCATCGGGTCGATCAGGTCGACTTTCACCCCAGCTACCACAGGCTGATGGAGCTGGGCATCGGCCACGGGCTGGCCTCGCTCACCTGGACCGGCAAGCCTGGGGCGCGGATTGCACGCTCGGCGCTGATGTACCTGCACAATCAGTTCGAAGCCGGCACCATGTGCCCAATCACCATGACCCATGCGGTGATTCCCTCGCTGCGGCTGCAGCCGGACATCGCACAGATCTGGGAGCCCCGCATCCTCGCCTCGTCCTACGATTCCCGCTTTCGACCCGCCGATGACAAGAGCGGGGTCACCTTCGGCATGGCCATGACCGAGAAGCAGGGCGGCTCGGACGTGCGCGCCAACACCACCCGGGCCGTCGCTCTGGACCAGCCAGGCCCAGGCCAACCCTACGAACTGGTCGGCCACAAGTGGTTTTGCTCAGCACCCATGTCAGACGCGTTTTTGAGCCTGGCCCAGACCAGCGAGGGCTTGAGCTGCTTTCTCATCCCGCGCTGGCGACCTGACGGCAGCGTCAATCCGATCCATATTCAGCGCCTGAAAGACAAGCTGGGCAATCTCTCCAATGCCTCCGCTGAAATCGAGTTTCCCGGCACTTGGGCACAGATGATCGGCGACCCTGGTCGCGGCGTGGCCACGATCATCCGCATGGTCGGCGAAACCCGCCTCGACTGTGTCCTCGGATCGGCCGCACTGATGCGCCAGGCCGTGGCCCAGGCGGTCCACCACTGCAGCCAGCGCCAGGCCTTCGGAAAGCGCCTGGTTGACCAACCGCTGATGATGAACGTGCTGGCCGATCTGGCCCTGGAGTCCGAAGCCGCCCTGCGCCTGGCGCTGCACCTGGCTCGGCGCTTTGAGCAGGCAGCCCAGGGTGACGAGTTCTCTGAACGGCTGGCGCGCATCGCGACCCCGGTCGCCAAATACTGGGTCTGCAAACGCGCCGTTGGGGTCGTCAACGAAGCCCAGGAGTGTATGGGTGGCGCCGGGTACGTGGAAGAATTCATCCTGCCCAGACTGTATCGCGAGGCCCCGGTCAACGCCATCTGGGAGGGCTCAGGCAACATTCAGTGTCTGGATGTGCTGCGCGCGCTCCAGCGCGAGCCGCGCTGTCTGGACGCCGTTCTAGCCTTCCTGGCACCCGCGGCCGACACCTCTTCAGACGTTCGCAAGGTGGTTGACTGGCTGCCGCGCGAGCTGGCCGACGCCGCGTCTATCCAGGTCAAGGCGAGGCGAGTTGTCGAGCGGCTTGCCCTCGCCCTGCAGGCGGCCCTGCTGATGCAGTCCGGCCCGGGGTTCGCGGCCGCGGCCTTCTTGCAGGCGCGCCTAGGCCCGGAACGTGGTCTGATGTTCGGGCAGCTGTCGGAGCACGCCGACGTCGATGCCCTGATCGAGCGCGCCCAGCCGCTCGGAGAAACAGCATGAGCGGCAGCCCGGTGGCCCGACGCGCGCCGGATACCCTAATCATCCTGTTCTGGGTCGCGCTGTTTCTAGTCGCGCTGAGTTTCATTGTGCCGGCCGGCAGCTTCGTCGTCGAAATCGACGCCCAGGGCCGTACCTTGCCGGTGGTTCTGGACAGTTTCAGCCTGAGCCCCGAGGGCGCGCCCGGCACACCGCTGTTCAATGCCGATCCAGACGCCGTGGGCCTGCTGAACGCCCCATTCGAGGGCCTGACTTCTGGATCACGCCTGTCGGCGGCGGTCGGGATCATGGGCTTCTTGCTGGTCGTCGGCGGGGCTTTTGGGGTCATCCTTCAGACTGGCTGCATTGACCGCGGCGTCCGCGCCCTGGTTCGGCGCACCGACCGCGAACCCCTGCTGGTGCTGCCGCTACTGTTTTTCCTGTTCTCTCTGGGTGGGGCGATTTTCGGGATGAGCGAAGAGACGATTGCCTTCGTCATTTTGCTGGTGCCGATCATCGTTCGGCTGGGTTACGACGCGTTGACCGCCGTATTGGTCACGTTCGTCGCCTCCCGGGTCGGGTTTGCCTCCAGCTGGATGAACCCCTTCAACGTGGCGATCGCCCAGGGCATCGCGGATGTGCCGGTACTGAGTGGCGCACCGCTGCGCATGGCGATGTGGGTCGTGTTCACGACCGTCGGCATCCTGATCACCCTGTGGTGGGCGCGCAAAGTCTATCGCACACCCCAAGCCTCGCCCTCCTACGATTCCGACGCGCATTTCCGCAAGCGCGCGACCTTAAGCGAGAAGCAGGCCCAGTTCACCGCGCGTGACGCAGCCGCCCTGGGGCTGATCGGTGCCGGCATGGGCTGGGTGGTTTGGGGAGTGATGGTTCACCAGTATTTTATCCCCGAGATCGCCGCCCAGTTCTTCACCCTGGGCCTGGTCGTGGGACTGCTCTATCTGCTCCCAGGCGCCCATCGGCTCGACGCCAACGCCCAGGCGCGCGCCTTTGGCGAGGGTGCTGCAGGACTGGTTCCGGCCGTGCTCGTGGTCGGCATGGCGAAAGGTCTGGTGTTGCTGCTCGGCGGCACGAACCCGGCTGAGCCTTCTGTGATGAACAGTATCCTTTTCGCCCTCGCCTCAGGGTTGATCCACCTGCCGGAGATGGTCTCTGCCTGGCTGATGTTCTTTGTTCAGAGCCTGATCAATTTCCTGGTCCCCTCGGGCTCCGGGCAGGCCGCCCTGACCATGCCGCTAATGGCCCCCCTGGGTGACCTGATCGGTATCACGCGCCAGGTTACCGTGCTCTGCTTCCAGCTTGGCGACAGCCTGACCAACCTGATCATTCCGACTTCGGCAACCCTGATGGGGGTCCTCGGTGCGGCGCGCGTCGACTGGACCGTGTGGGCGCGCTGGATACTGCCGGTGCTCGGGCTCTACGCGCTGCTGGCCCTGGCCTTCATCGGACTGGCCGTCGCCACGGGCTACCACTGAGCTCGTCGTTATCGATCGACCGCCACCGGCCGCATATCCGAATCCACGGCCACCATGACCAACATGCCTTCAATGGCGAGCTGGCGCGTGTTGGCCATGGCATCTTCAATGAGCATTTGGACCTTAACGCTGAGCGAGCTCGTCCCGATCTCCACCACATCCGCCAGCAGCTCGAGGATGGCACCCTCGGGGATCGGGACCTTGAAGTCGACCCGATCCATGGACACCGTCACGACCTGGCGGCGGGCATAGCGGGTTGCGGCAAAAAATGCCACCTCGTCCATCCACTGCAAAGCCATGCCGCCGTAGAGCGTTCCTATCGGATTGGTGTGTTGCGGAAACACCAGACGGGTCACTCGCGTCAGGGCCTGGCGGCGTCGTTCCGGATCAAGAGTCATACGAGATATCCTTCGGGTTGTCAGAGAGCAGCCCAGCCGCGCTAACGCCGCCGAAATCCTGGGGACACTGGAATGCCCGCGCTATTCTACGTCAAGCCGCGAGCCGCTCAAGCTGGCAGAAACGACCGCGCTGGGCAACAATGCAAGCCCATTCGTTGATGATGAACATGGCCGATAGCAAGGCGATCAAGAGATGAACATTAGGGCAATGAAGTATCTGGTGACGCTGGCCGATGTGCGTCACTTCAGCAAGGCTGCCGAGCGCTGTTTCGTCAGCCAACCGACCTTGAGCACCCAGATTCGCAAGCTGGAAGAAGAACTGGGCGTGCAGCTGGTCGAGCGGTCTCCGCGCCACGTCATGCTGACCCGGGTCGGGGAGGAGGTCGTCGCCCGCTGCCGCAGCATCCTGGCCGAGGTCGAATCCATGCGGGCCGTTGCCCGCCGGGCCCTGGACCCGGAAAGTGGCCTGCTGCGAATCGCCATCTTTCCGACCCTGGCGCCCTATCTGCTGCCGCACGTGATCCCCACACTGCGGCGTCGCTTTCCTCGCCTGACGCTACGGCTGTTCGAGGAAAAAACCGAGAACATCCTGGACATGCTCGCCCAGGGACGGCTGGACGCGGGGCTTTTGGCGCTGCCGGTTGGCAGCGATCAGCTGGTGGCGCGAACGCTGTTCGAGGAACCCTTCGTGGTAGCCATGCCCGAGGGACATGCCCTGAGCCAGCACAAACAGCTCACCATGAGCGATCTGGAAAACCAGGAGTTGCTGCTGCTCGAGGACGGACACTGCCTGCGCGAGCACGCCCTGGAAGTCTGCCAGATGACCGGCGCGCACGAGAAACTGGACTTCCATGCCACCAGCATGGAAACGCTGCGCCAAATGGTGGCGGCCAACACCGGACTCACCCTGATGCCCGTGTTATCGGTGAAACCCCCAGTGGCTCCGACCGAAAACCTGGTCACCCGGCCGTTTGGTACCGACGGGCCAAAGCGCACGATCGCCATGGTCTGGCGCAAGAGCTCCGCGCTGACCGAATTCCTGGAGCAGATTGCCGAGATCTTCGCTGCGATCGATCCCGCCCTGCTGCGCCCTTGATTCGCTCCTGACCGGCGCCTGGCCTCAATCCGCCGCCGTCGGCGCTGCGGTCAGCAAGTCCTCAAGACGGCGGGTCATGGTTTCAAACTTTGCAGTGCTCAGCGCAAACTGCCAAGGAGAGAGCCGCGCATCGACCGCCGCAGCATCGGCCAGCCGGCGGTCCCTTTCGTCATCGGACACTTCCTGACCGACGGGGACCGCGTCGGGCTCGGCCGAAACCGTGAAACGGGCCCAGCCACGATCATCGTCGACGAACAGGTCGACAACGAAATTCAAGCCGTCGCGAGTCACGTAGAGCGCACGAATGGCGTCCTCCGGCACAGTTTCATGACTTCGGACATCTTCCAGGCTGATATTGGCCAGGCCGTTGGCGACGGGCCGGATTTGCCAGCGCGGCGCGGCTTCACGACCCTCGGGTACGTCCAGCAACACCCATTGATCGCCGTCATCGTCGCCCGGGCGCAGTCGGACCCGATCACCGTCGGGGTGCACGATGGTCACTTCGGTCAGCTCGGACGCCGGAATGTCCATAACGCTGCGCTCGAGCCAGCCGATCGCCGTGGGTGGCACCTCCAGGGGCTGGTCGGTCAGCCAGGTCTGCGCCTGCCCGACCAGGCGTGCGTAGCGTCCACCAGTGGTCTCATCACGGTCACCCAGGATGATGCCAGGCAGATCTCTTTCGGGGAAAGAGACGCGCAGACCGCGTGCCTGCTCGGACTCCACGTCGCTTAAACCCAGACGCGGATACCACTCTTCCAGCGCCGTGCGCGGCTCCGCCCGATCAGCTTCGGCCAGCTCGCGCAGCAGGTCATGCACGCGGCGGAAGTCGGCCTCGTAGCCGTCGCGGTTCTCGACCCGCCAGCGATCCCGGTCGCGCCGCAAGCGCGCCACGACCGTCTCGCCGGCTGCCTCGATATCGATCGCATCGATCTCGTTGATGACCGAGCGAAGCTCCGGCACCAGCCGCTCGGCTGGCGCAACCCCCTGGTCACGTCGCGACCCAGTAAAAATCAGGGCAGCGACCAAAGCAACCAGCGTCACGACACCCAGCATAACCACGCTGCGCGGGCTCATGCTGCCCTCCCCGTGCGCGAGCGCCGGAAGGCGGCTCGACGCCGCCAAGCCAGAAACAACGCGAAGACCGTGACCAGCAGCGGCATCAAGGCGATGTTGACGGCTTTGACCCGCGTGCCCAGGGCTTCGATATCGCGGTCGAGATCCCGCCGAACCTGCCGCAGCTGCTGGCGAATTTCGAGCCGACGCGCCATAAAACGATCGATTTCAGCTTCCTGCTCGGCGGTCAGCACGCTGAGATCGGCATCGCCCCGGGCCTGCTGCAGCTCGTTGATCCGGCGCTCTGCCTCAGCGAGCTCGTTCTCCAGGCGCTGCTCGGTGGCACGCAGGCTCTGCTCCGCCGAACGGCGCAGCTCGTCGACCAGGGTGAAGGGGCGGGAGGAAGTCGCGCGGCTTCGGATACTGATCAGGTCCGCATTTCCGAGCAGGTTATCGATAGCGTTGATCACGAAATCCGCGTTGTTGGCGAATGGCTCGAGCAGGCTGGTGCCGAAAAACCGCTGGCGCTGGACCCAATAGCGATCGGCCAGGAAATCGGCATCGCCCACCAGAATGGCATCCACCCTTCCGCCAGCCGATCGGCCTGCGTCTTCGAGGCCTGGTCGCGCCGCCTCCACTGTGCCGGATATTCTTCCGGCCAGGGTATAACGCTCGTCTGTCGGCCCGAACTCATCGGCCAAGGCTTCCGGATCACTCAGAAAGCGCAGGCGCTCGGTCGACAGAGGCCCGGCGTTGCGGCTGCTGGTGACCAGCGGCTCCAAGCTGAGTGGGCTGTCGTCGGTCAGTTCAAACCAGCCCACCGAGGCCATGTTGATCACTTCAAGCTCGCCCGTAACCACATCATCCGGGTTCATGTTGGCCGCGGTAACGCCAAGAATCGCGGGATGGCGCACCGGCGGCTGCCCTTGCTGCAGGTTGACCTGCAAGGCCTGGCCCAGGTCGGCGATGAACTCTTCGGTCGAGAACTGAACACCCCAGGACTCCAGCATAGACCCCAGCGTGGAATGACGATCCGCGGTCAGCGCGCCCGCCGGATCGGACGGGTCCGGGCCGGGATCGGTTTCGGCGAATGGATCCAGGAAGGCCAGCAAGCGGCCGCCGCCAAGCACGAAAGCCTCGATATCGGCCAACAGGGCCTCGCTGAGCTCGCGCGGATGAACCAGGACCAGAACGTCGATATCCTCCGGCAGCGAATCGGCCTGGATATCAATGTCCTCAAGCTCGAACAGCGCGGCCACCTCTTCATAAACGGCCCAGGGCTCCTGCGGCCGACCGGTACGAAAATCCATGCCGCCGGTCATGGGCAGACCACTCAACCAGCCGACGCGGGGCCGACGCGGCTGGCTCAGGATATAAATCATGCGCGCCAGTTCGTATTCCAGAAAGGCTTCGCGCGCCGGCGACAGAAACGGCAGCACCTCGCGACCGTCAACCCGATTGGTGCCAACGATACCCAGATACAGCGACTCCCGCCCAACACCCACCGGTATCCCTTCCAGACCCAGCAACGCTGCGCGATCCTCGGCCTCACTGAAAGGCTGCGGATCGATGCGGCGGACGTCCAGACCGCCATTGGCACGCTGCGCCATCTCGTCGAGCAATTCCTGGACCCGGCGAGCAAAGTTGCGAACCATCGGCAATTCGCTGCTGGCCTCTTCGCTGAAGAAAAACTCAAGCGTGATGGGCTCATCAATGGACTCGAGCAAATTGACGGTGCCGGGACTCAGGGTGTAGAGCCGGTTTTCGGTCAGATCCAGCCTGGCGCCGGTAAGGAATGCCCCCGACAGCATCGTCAGAGCAAGAAATAGCACCGCCAAAAGGACCAGTGCGGAGGAGGAATACCAGTGTTTCTTCGTCATAGCGCTTTTGATCACTCCGCTTTCTTTCGTTCCAGCACGATCCGGTTCGCGGCCAGCCAGAAGCCGATTACCAGGACGAAATAGAGCACGTCGCGCAGGTCCAGCACGCCGCGCGAGATCGAGGTGAAGTGGACGAGAAAGCTGAGATTGCCAATGCCGTCGATCATCGCCTGCGGCAGCCAGCCGCGGAACAGGTCTAGAACCATGGGCAGCCCGGAGAGCAGAAACACGAAGCAGGCCACGACCGAAAGGATGAAGGCAACAACCTGGTTGCGGGTCGCGGCGGACAGGCAGGCGCTGATCGCCAGAAATCCGCCCGCCATCAGCCAGCTACCCAGGTAGGCCGCCAGGATGACACCGTTATCCGGATTACCGAGCACATTGACCGTGATCCAGATCGGGAACGTCAGGGCCAGCGCCAGGCCGATGAACAACCAGGCGGCAAGGAACTTGCCAAGCACCGCTTCAGTGGCGGTAATCGGCAGGGTCAAAAGCAGTTCCACGGTGCCCGACTTGCGTTCCTCGGCCCATAACCGCATGCCAATAGCCGGCACCAGGAACAGGTAAAGCCAGGGGTGGAAGCGGAAGAACGGCTCCAGGTCGGCCAGTTCTCGCTCATAGAACCCCCCCAGGTAAAACGTGAACACCGCCGACATGATCAGGTAGATGACGATGAAGACATAGGCCACCGGCGTGGCAAAGTAGCTTGCCAGCTCGCGCCGCAAAACAACAGCGAGGTTGTTCATCGTGCAGCCTCCGTGCTCTGGGTAACGGTGCGAAAAACCTCGTCCAGCCGACCCGACTCAAGCTGGATCTGCGACACCTTCCAGCCAGCCGCTCGAACGGTGCGCGTGACCGCCTCGAACAGATCGCCCTGGCCGCTGGGAAAAACCGTCAGCCGGCCGCGCCGGATCTCAACTTCGTTTGACTCCTCAAGCGCGCCTAGGGCGGAGGCCGCGGCCTGCAGGTCTTCAAGAACCAGGGTCACGGCGTTGTGGTAACGCGAGCGGGCCAGCAAGCCGGCCGGCGTGTCGTCAGCCAGAAGCCGGCCGCGGGCGATGATCATGGCCCGGGTGCACAGGGCATCGACTTCTTCGAGGATGTGGGTGGAGATAATCATGATTCGCTCGCTGGCCATGTCGCGGATCAGCTGGCGAACCTCGTGTTTCTGGTTCGGGTCCAGCCCGTCGGTCGGCTCATCGAGGATCAGCGCCGGTGGGTCGTGGAGAATGGCCTGGGCAATACCGACCCGGCGCTTGAAGCCCTTGGACAAGGTCTCGATACTTTGGCCCAGCACTTCACCCAGGTTCAGGCGCTCGACCGCTGAGCCCACACGCTGGATCAGCTCAGCGCGGCGAAAGCCGCGAGCTTCGCCGACAAAGCGAAGAAAACGCTCGACGCTGAGCTCACCATACAAAGGCGCTCCCTCGGGCAGATAGCCGAGCTGGCGTCGCGCGGCAAGGCCGTCGCTGCGGATGTCGTGCCCGAAGATTTCAGCCGTGCCGCCGCTGGGCTCAAGAAAACCCGTGAGCATTTTCATCGTTGTCGACTTACCGGCGCCATTCGGTCCTAGAAAGCCCAGTATGGTGCCCGGCTCGACCTCAAATGAAAGCCTGTCGACAGCCACAAGGGGGCCGTAATGACGACTCAATGACTTGGCTTTGATCATCCCGGCATCTCTTGCTTTTGGGTGGATTGGCCTCTCTGCCGCCGAGGATTTGGGGCAGGAAGCGAAAGATTCAAGACCCGCGAAGGTCACCGATGGGCTTTCAAGTCTCGGACAAAGACGGTAGCTTATAGGGTTGCTCTGGACAGGATAGCGCATGAAACCGGTCATACTGGACCATCTGCCTGACGGACTGCTGGAAAAGCCAGCCACCGAGCTGCACCACCATCTTGACGGCCCGACGCTGATCCATCTGCCGGGGCGCCGTCCGCAACCGCTGTTTGTATCGGTGCTGCAGCACGGCAACGAGGTTACCGGCTGGGAGGCGATTCGCCGCCTGCTCAAGAGTCGTTACAGTCGCGACCCTCTGCCGCGCAGCCTGATCCTGATGATCGGCAACGTTCGAGCCGCTGCCCGCGGTCGCCGCCACCTGGCCGACCAACCGGACTTCAACCGCTGCTGGCCCGGCTCGGACACCGTACCAACCATCTGGCATGACGTGTTCGGCGAGATCACCGACCACGTGCGCCTGCGAAAGCCCATCGCCAGCATCGATGTCCACAACAACACTGGTCTCAACCCGCACTACTCGGCAGTCAATCGCATCGAACCCCTGCGCCTGCAGCTTGCCTCACTGTTTTCGCGCACCGTGATCTATTTCACCGAGCCGCGCGGCGTTCAGTCCACGGCTTTTGGCGAGTTCTGCCCATCTGTAACTCTCGAGTGCGGACTCTCGGGGGAGGCCGACGGCACCGATCATGCTCTGGCCTACCTGGACAGTGTCCTCAACCTGCATGAAATTCCGCAGACGGTGCCTTCCCCGGAAGATCTGGAGCTGTTCAGCGTCTTTGCCACAGTGCGGGTGGCCGAAGAAGCTGAGTTCGGCTTCCAGCCGGGCCACGAGCTGCAGTTTCCACCCGACCTGGATCGACTGAATTTTCGTGAGCTGCCACCCGGCACCCACCTGGCGACCCAGGTCAACGGTCGCAAAAGGCCGCTGATTGCAAGCGGCCACGATGGCCGCGACGTTTCAGAAGAGTGCTTCATACTCAGCGAAAACCAGGTCCTGACCCGCAAGCCGCTGATGCCGGCCATGTTAACAACCGATGAACTGATCGTCCGCAACGACTGCCTGTGCTACCTGATGGAGCGGGTGGTTGTCGAACCGCGGCAGGAGGCGCCGGCCATCGACCGCGGGGAAGAATCCGGGCTGCCGGAAACCCTGCCCTGAAAATCGCGTCATAATTGAACTGAGCTCACCAACGACAGGCTGTGACCGTGAACGTCTTTTCATTTATCGTGGCGCTGACCGCGCTTTACATGGTTTACGCGCTTGGAGAGAAATGGCTCGCAGCCAGGCGGCATCGTCCCGAAGAAGTCAAGCGCATCGAAGACGAATTGCAGGCGCTGCGCGAGCGGGTAGAAACGCTGGAACGCATCGTCACCGACCAGCGCGAGACGCTCCGACAGAAATTCGATGAGCTCTGAAGATCATCGCTTCGCGGCTCTGCTGCGGCTGTTCTTCAAGGGCTTGGCGACGATCATCCCGATCGCGCTGACCCTGATCATCGTTTTCTGGCTAGCCGGTCTGGCCGAGGGTGGTGTCGGTCGACTGATCCGGGTCGTGTTGCCGGACAACTGGTACGTTCAGGGGATGGGCCTGGTCGGCGGTATCCTGCTGGTCATACTGATCGGCTTGCTCAGCCAGGTTTATCTGTTTCGCAAGCTGATCGACTTTGGCGAAGGCATCCTCGACCGCATGCCGCTGGTCAAATCGGTGTTCCGCGCCACCAAGGATTTCGTCGATTACTTTTCCGGCGACGACAAGGAAAAGTTCAGTCAGGTCGTACGCGTACGCCACCCGTCCGGGTACTCCCTGCTCGGCTTCATCACCCGCGAGGACTTCTCCGGCCTTCCCTTTGGCGAAGAAGGCGAGGTCGCGGTCTACCTGCCGCTCAGCTACCAGATCGCCGGATATACGCTCTTTGTCCCGCGCGAGTGGTGCGAGCCGGTAGATATGCCGTTCGAGGATGCGGTCCGGCTGATCCTGACCGCAGCGATGACCCGTCGCAGTTGATGCCGGATCCAGGGTCGCAAGCCGGGAAACCGGCCCCCGGCTAAATCGTCACCAGCGCTGCTCTCAGCGCTGGTCGATCGGCGGCACCGGACGCGCCCCGGGCCCGGTGTAGTCCGCGCCGGGGCGAATGATGCGGTTGTTGGCGCGCTGTTCCATGACGTGAGCGGCCCATCCGGTGACCCGCGACATCACGAAGATGGGCGTGAACAAGCCAGTCGGAATGCTCATGAAGTGATAGGCCGAGGCATGGTAGAAGTCAGCATTGGCAAACAACTTCTTTTCCTCCCACATGGTCTTTTCGACCGCCTCGGACACTGGGAACAACACCGTATCATCGACCTCATCGGCGAGCTTTCGCGACCACTCGCGGATGATGGCGTTGCGCGGATCTTTCTCCCGGTAGACCGCGTGACCAAAGCCCATAATTTTTTCCTTGGCCGCGAGCATCCGCAACACGTCTTCGCGCGCTTCCTGAGCCGAACCGTAGTTTTCAATCATGGCCATGGCCATCTCGTTGGCCCCGCCGTGCAGCGGCCCCCTGAGTGAACCGATCGCCCCGGTTATGCAGGAATGCATGTCCGACAGGGTCGAGGCGCAGACCCGAGCCGTAAAGGTCGAGGCGTTGAACTCGTGCTCAGCGTACAGGATCAGGGAAACGTCCATGACGCGGGCATGCAGCTCGTTGGGCTCCTGGCCGCGCAGCAGATGCAGAAAGTGGGCGCCGACACCCTCATCGTCGGTCTCGACATCGATGCGAACGCCGTCGTGACTGTACCGATACCAGTAGCAGATCATCGAAGGAAAGGTGGCGAGCAGGCGGTCGGCCACGTCCTGCTGCTCAGCGAACGCCGTCTCTGGCTCGAGATTGCCCAGAAACGAACAGCCGGTGCGCAGCACGTCCATGGGGTGGGTGGACGCGGGAATTCGCTCCAGGACTTCCTTGAGCGCGTCAGGCAGGCCGCGTAGCGAGCGCAGGCGAGCGCTGTAGGCGGCCAGCTCGTCGGCTGTCGGCAGGTGGCCTTTCAAAATCAGGTGGGCGACTTCGTTGAAGCTGGCATTGTCGGCCAGGTCATCCACGGCGTACCCGCGATAGCGCAGGCTGTTGCCAGTCGCGCCCACGGTGCAAATTGCGGTCTGTCCGGCCGACTGCCCTCTCAGGCCGGCCTTGGTTTTCTTGTCAGTCATGCTGCGGCTCCTTGCTGAACAGTTCATCGAGCTTGCGCTCGTAGTCGTGGTAACCCAGGATTTCGTAGAGTTCGGTCCGCGTCTGCATGTTTTCCACCAGACTGCGCTGATGGCCATCCCGGGCAATTCCCTCATAGACCGCCAAGGCCGCCTGGCTCATGGCGCGAAAGGCGCTCAACGGATAAAGCACCATAGCGACGCTGACGCCAGCCAGCTCTTCGACATCGAACAGCGGCGTCTGGCCGAACTCGGTGATATTGGCCAGCACCGGCACCTGAACCTGGCGAGTGAAGGTGGCGAACTCATCAAGCGTGTGCAGGGCCTCGGCAAAAATCATGTCTGCCCCGGCCTCGACATATCGATTGGCGCGCTCGATTGCCGCACTCATACCCTCAGAGGCATGGGCGTCGGTCCGGGCCATGAAGACGAAATCCGGATCCAAGCGCGCATCAACCCCGGCGCTGACCCGATCCACCATTTCTTCCACGCTGACCAGCCCCTTGTTCGGCCGATGGCCACAGCGCTTGGCCTGGACCTGGTCTTCCAGGTGGATTGCAGCCACGCCTGCGCGCTCCATCTCACGCACGGTGCGGGCGATGTTGAACGCACTGCCCCAACCGGTATCGACATCGACCAGCAAGGGCAGATCGCACACGGACGTGATTCTGCGAGCATCCTCAGCCACGTCGGACAGCTGGCTGATGCCCAGGTCGGGCAGGCCCAGCGACGCATTGGCGACACCGGCACCCGATAGATAAATCGCCTGGTGACCGGCCTTTTGGGCCAGCAAGGCACAGAATGCGTTGACCGTTCCGACAATCTGAACCGGCGCGTGCTCGGCTACCAGCGTGCGGAATCTGGACCCTGCGGACTCGACAGGCATGGTTCAAACCTTCAGCGGGTTGAAATCAGACCGGAAATGGTAGCACGCGGCGGCGCCCTGACAGCCGCCGGCTAGCCGCCTCAGACCCGATGGATCAGGGCAGTTTCCGCAGCGTGGATGGCCTGGTTGGCCAGCGCGGCAGCGTCCTCCAGGGGTACCAGCGGGATCTCCTGTTCGCCCTGGGGCAGAACCAGCTTGACCGTGGCCAGGCGATGGCGCCGCAGATAGGGTGTTTGCACCACTCTGACCTGCTGAACCATGGGAATGGAGAATACGTCCTGGCGCAGCCCCAAAAGACCGCGCTGGACCCAGCAATGCTCGCCCGCAATGAACCAGCCCCAGCAGCGCCAGCGCCGATAAACCAGCCAAAGCACCACGCCCAGGAAGATCGGACCCAGGATGAGAATGCTGCCTGACCCCGGAAACCGCCACCACAGCGCGCCAAAGCCAAGCAGCACCAGCGCGCCGAGGCGAGCGCCGAAAAAATAAAGAAAACGCCGACTGACGGACGTGAACGCCCGAGGCAACTCAACGCCGGGCATGAGGGTTGGGATCAGTTCAAGGTCTTGTCCTGAAATTCCCGGGACCAGAAACTGCGCGCGCGAGGCCTGGACTTCGACCGCCGCACTTTTGGCCTGCCGGACCACCAGATAGCGCTGCCCGAACAGGCGCCCTAGCGCCGTCTGATAGATGGTGATCCCGGTCAGCTTTTCCTGGCGAACGCTTTGTTCCCGCCGCTCCGCCAGACCGCCGGTGGCCACCAGCCGGTCGCCCAGATGCTGCAAGGAAAAGCCCTGATAACGCAGCCAGGCGATGACTCCGGACACCGCGAACAGCAACCCGATCAACCCGACCAGGAAAGCAACCGCGCCGACCCAGCCCAGTTGTCCGGCGCGTTCGAGCATCACGCCCAGCCCCAGCGCATCAATCCAGTCTTCGACGCGCTCCGCGACGGTGCCCAGAAGCCACGCAACAAGGCCGGCGATGACCCAGACCTGATTGCTGACCAGACCATGCACGAACAGCCGCGGTCCGCTCGGCGCGTGAACGACTCGCCCGCCTGCGCTTGATTGATGGTCAGGGTCGCCGGCGCTCGCACCAACGCCGTGTTCGGCGAGCGGCTGCGGATCGTTCCCGAAGCTGGCGATCAAGTCACGCAAGGCCATCGCCAGATCTTGCCGAATACCCGGCAGTTCAACTTCGGTGGATTCAGCGCCCGGGGTCTCGAGTTGGAAGCGAACCAGACCAAACGGGCGGAAATACAGCGGCTGATTCAGCCCGACGTTTTGAACGCGGGCAAAGCGCACACGGAGGTCTTTGACCTCAAGAAGACCGCGACGCACTCGAATCGCGTCTTCCTCAACCCGAAACCGGAAACGGCGATGATAAATGCACGCCGCCAGGACCGCACCGAGCAGGCCCAGCGCGCCCAGCAGCAGAAACTCGCGCATGCCCAAGCGATCTAGGAAGGCAAACCCGGCGCCGGCGCCGGCAAACATGAACAGGTTTTCCTTGATGAACTTGACGCTGCCTCCGATGATCAGAAACAGCAGTGACATTGGCGCCAGACGCTGCCATTCCTCCAGACGAGGATCCGAGCGACTAGCCTCGTTCATCGTCCTCGAGCGCCTCTTCGCCGTCAGTCGGCCCGGAGGCGGCAATCTGCTCAAGGAGAAAGCCCCGAACTCGGCGAGCCGATGCGCTGTCCAGGCCCTTGACCACGAGGTCGGCCGACAAGCCGCCCGCGGTAAAGCATTTCAGCCGCATCAGATCGAAATAACGCTCAAGCGGCCCCTGAATGGCTTCGACATGCTGGATTCGCGCGAACGGCAGGATGACCGTTTTGCGCCAGAAAATGCCGTAGCGATAGATCAAGTCATGTTCTCGCAGGGCCCAACCGCGTACGCGCGCATCCACCGCGACGTAGACCGCCGTTATCAGGCCGAGCAACAGCGATGCAATCGGCAGCGCATACCACCCGACGAGGTCAATGGTCGCGAAAGGAAGTCGCGGAAGGATCCACAAGCCGATCGCCAAGATCACCCAGAAGCTCACCTGTGAAATCAGCGCCCAGGGCCTGTAGCCGGCGGCGACGGGCGACAGCGGCACGCTGCGATAATCGGGCAACTGAGAGACTTCGACCTGCGCGTTGCTGAAGTCCTCGCCCCGGGTTGTCACTCGGTCTCGCTCCACTGAATCTCCTGAAGCCTCATTGGCTAACGGCCTGACGCGGAAATGATCCGACGACAGCGGCGCAGCAGATAGTTGACGGCAATCCAGAAATGCTTGAACTGAGGGTTGCGAGTCTGGCCCTTGTGGTAGCGGTAGTAGATCTGCTGGGCGATCACGGCCAGCCGGAACAGTCCGTAGACTTCGTAGAATGCCCAGTCATCCGGTCTGAATCCGGTCTTTTGGCAGTAGTAGTCGACCACCTCGGCACGCGTCAGCATGCCAGAGATGTGAGTTGGCTGGCGCCGGAAGCCCTTGAAGTACTTCTCATCGTCATCCTGGACCCAGTAGGCCATGGAATTGCCGAGGTCCATGAGCGGATCGCCCAGGGTGGCCAGTTCCCAGTCCAGCACGCCAATGATCTTGAGCGGATCAACGGGATCCAGCACCAGGTTGTCGAAACGGAAATCTCCGTGGATGACACGGATCGCAACCTCTTCGGGCACGCGCTCGGCCAGCCAGCGCATCACGGACCGCCCGGGCAGCACGTTCCAGGTTTTTGCCCGCCGGAAACGCTCCGACCATCCTTCAATCTGACGTCGGTTATAGCCGGCACCCTTACCGAGTTTTTCCAGGCCGGCCGCCGCCACGTCGACCTGATGCAGGTCGATCAAGCGATCGATGGCGGCCGTAGAAAGGCGCCGAGCCTGCTCAGCATCCAGGGCCAGGCCCTCAGGCAGATTCGCGCGCAGGATGATGCCTTCAAGGCGCTCCATGACGTAGAAGTCAGAGCCGATGACGTCATCATCGGTACACAAGGCCAACATTTGCGGAACGTAAGGAAAAACCGGCTTGAGCGCCTTCTGCACCTTGTACTCGCGCACCATGTTATGGGCAGATTTGGCCTTGGTCCCCGGTGGCGGTCGCCGCAGGATCAGATCCCGGTCCGGATAGCGCAACCGATAGGTTAAGTTAGAAGCGCCCCGCGCGAACTGCTCAACCTCAGGCGTGCCGTCCAGACCGTCGACTCGCGATTTGAGCCATGCATCAACGGCCTCGACGTCAAAGCCGTCTTCCTGGCGCAGGGGGCGGGGACGGTCCAGCAACCCCGGATCATCTTTGGAGACAGACATGGCCAACACGCGCGAAGAATCAGCGTCAAGTTTAGCCGGGCCGCTCGCGTCTGTCAGTCCCAACGCGCGCCGCTCAGTCCTTGTAGGCGCTGAGTTCCATCCGGGCGATGAGCGCGCGGTGGACTTCGTCGGGGCCATCGGCCAGGCGCAGCGAGCGAGCCGCAGTCCAGGCGGCAGCCAGCGGGAAATCACCCGATACGCCCGCTCCGCCGTGGAGCTGGATCGCCATATCGATGACCTCCTGGGCCATGCGCGGGACGGCCACCTTGATCTGAGAAACCTCGCTCATGGACTGGCGAATACCTTTGTGATCCAGACACCAGGCCGCTTTCAGAACCAGCAGGCGGGCCTGCTCGATGGCAATGCGCGCCTCGGCTATACGTTCTGCGTTTCCGCCCAGCTTGGCCAGCGGCCGCCCAAACGCTGTTCGCTCCAGCGCGCGCCGACAGGCCAGCGCCAAAGCGTGCTCGGCCAGCCCGATCAAACGCATGCAGTGATGGATGCGGCCGGGCCCCAGCCGACCCTGAGCGATTTCGAAGCCGCGCCCTGGCCCGGCGATGATGTGATCGACCGGCAGACGCACGTCGACAAAGCTGGCCTCGCCGTGTCCGTAGGGGGCGTCGAGCATGTTCATGGCGGTCAGCATGCGCTCGATCTTGACGCCAGGGCTGTCCAGGGGCACCAGCACCATGGAATGACGCCGATGGCGATCTGACTCCGGTTCCGTCAGGCCCATAAAGATGCCGACCTGACAATCCGGGTGTCCCAGTCCCGTGGACCACCACTTGCGACCGTTAAGCACGACATCAGGCCCGTCGATCAACGCTGTGGCCTGCATATTGGTGGCATCCGAAGAGGCAACATCCGGCTCGGTCATGAAGAAAGCCGATCGAATCTCGCCGTCCAACAGAGGCCGGAGCCAGCGCGCCTTCTGGCGCTCTGAGCCATAGTGATAAAGCACTTCCATGTTGCCGGTGTCGGGCGCGTTGCAGTTGAAGATCTCCGGCGCGATGAACGAGCGCCCCATGCGCTCGGCCAGCGGTGCGTAATCAAGCACCGACAGGCCCTGACCCAGTTTTTCGTCGGGTAGAAAGAGGTTCCAGAGACCCTGCCTCCGTGCCTTGTTCTTGAGTTCGCCGATGATCGGCAGGACCTGCCACGGCGGGTCCAGCGCAGCCATCTGCCGATGCCATTCCGGCTCTGCCGGCTCCACTTCAGTAAGCATGAAGTCGTCGACACGCTTTGCAATCTCGCGAGCTTTTTTCGAGGGCGTCAGGTCCATTCCAGCTCCATCGGGTCGGCAAACAGGGCGTTCCATCCTACTGCACCGGTCGCGCAGCCAGGCCCCAACCGGGCGAGGTCAAAATCAATCAGAACCCGGGCAAGACTCATCGCGCACGATGCGGTCTCGGCCACTCTGTTTGGCCCGGTACAAAGCCCGGTCTGCTCGCTCTCGCAAAGTATGAATATCGTCCCCTGGGCGGTAGCAGCTCAGACCGAAACTAACGGTGACAGCGGGATCACCGCTGCGCACGGCGGTGCGCTTCGGCGCCCGGAACCGTTCCAGACAGGCCATCACCTCCTCGAGGCGCTGGACCTGAATCAGGACAGCGAACTCCTCGCCGCCGACGCGCCCAACCAGAGCCCCATCCGGGAACACCTCGCGGAGCTGCCGCGCCGTGCGTCCCAGTACGCCATCACCGACTCGATGACCGTGAGTGTCGTTGACATGCTTGAAGTGATCAATGTCGGCAGCGACGAGGACCAGCAGATTCGGTTCGGATTGAGCGACGAATCGGTCGAGCAGCGATTGCGCCTGTTCGAAAAACCACGTGTGATTTGCCAGCCCGCTAAGCCCATCGTGCCGCGACAGATCTCTGAAGCGCCGTCGACTTTGAACGACTCGAACCAGCAACGCAACCAGAACAAGAAAAATCGCGCCGAGCAGAAGAAGAACGAAACCTCGTATCTGGCGTTGCTGGGCTGCAGATTGGCTCTCCAGCTGGGCAACCCGCGTGCTTTCCCGCAGCAGCTCGATTTCTTGCTGCTGGAATCGGCTGTCGAACTCGACCTGCAAATAGGCCAGGCGCATGGATCGCTCGCGATCGAGAAACAATTCGCGCGCCTCCGTGTAGCGCCGCGTGTGCAGCAGCGCGCGCTCAAAGTCACCATTCTGTTCAGCCTGCTCGGCCTTTAACTGTTCCAGTCTAGCCTGTTGATCCCACAGTCCGCGGTCTGCGAAATAGGACCCAAGCTGAACCAACTCATCAGGCTGCGAAGACGGCGTCGCGCCGAGCGCATGCAAAGTCTCTGCACGGACCAGGCGCGCCTCGAACTCGCCGAGCGGATACACCGAGGATTGCAGCGCCTCGATCGCCGCCTGGGCCAGAGCCAGTGCCTCATCCAACCGATCAAGGCGTCGCAGCAGATCGGCCAGGCCGTGCTGCAGAACGCCGACGAAAAGGTCGTTGCCGATCTCGCTACAGTCTTCGATACCAGCACGGTAGGCCCGCTCGGCCTGCTCGGGAAGTTCAGCCCACTTGTAGACTGGCGCCAGCCGCTGCAGTGAAATGCATGCAGCTGAACGATCGTTCATCCGGCGAGCCAGCCTCAAGGCCTGCTCGCCGTAATCGATGCCGCGCTCGTACTCGTCAACGCGCCCCAGCATGTAAGCGGCCATGTTCAGGGTCGCGATCCGCGGAGCCCTGTCGTCCGGGCTAACGTCAATGGACAGGGCCTGAACCAGCGACTCGAAAGCACTCTCATAACGTCGCAGCAGCACGCTGAGGTTGGCGCTGAATTGAAGTACGCGCAGCCGCTGGTCATCGGGCAAGTCAAGGTCGAGAAGCTCAGTGGCGAGGATTAATCCCTGTTCGGCACGATCGGCCAAAGCCAGATGGCGCGCCTGGAGAAGCTGAAACTCCACGCTATCGCGCTGCTCCGCCTGATCCATTGCTGGGGCCAGTTCGTCCAGCAGCACCTGCGCCCGCTGCCAATCCTGGCCACTGACGCGGCGGACTTCCTCCAGCTCGGCGCGCAAATTAGGCCGACTGGAAGCCGCTGCACCGTTCGGCCCGCCGGCCGCGAGCACCGCGCCAAGCCAAACAAGGGCGAGCGACTTGGCAAAACCGAATGCTTTGCTGAACCCCCAGTTCACTTGCCCATGCAGCGCAGACCAGACCGCAGTATGCCACTGTCGCGCACCTGAGGGGAGCCATTCTCAGGAACAGGGTTTTTTCAGCCGGATGTCCGTTCAGCGCGCTTGCGCTCATGTTCCTTGAGCAGGCGCTTGCGCAACCGGATCGAATCGGGCGTGACTTCCAGCAGCTCATCGTCGGCCAGGAACTCCAGCGCCTGCTCAAGGCTCATCCTGATCGGCGGGGTCAGCAGCAGGGCATCGTCCTTACCCGACGCGCGCACGTTGGTCAGCTTCTTGGTCTTGAGAGGATTGACGACCAGGTCGTTTTCACGCGCGTGCAGGCCGATGATCATGCCTTCATAGACATCCTCCCCGGGCCCGACGAACAGTTTGCCGCGATCCTGAAGGTTGAACAGGGCGTAGGCCACGGTGGTGCCCTGCTCCATGCTGATCAGAGTGCCGTTGATCCGTCCGGCCAGTTTCTCGGTTGCCGGTCCCCAGTGGTCGAAAACCCGGAAAAACAGGCCGGTGCCGGCGGTCATGGTGCGATAGCTCGACTGAAAGCCGATCAAACCGCGCGCCGGAGCAAGATAATCGAGGCGAACCCGGCCCCGGCCGTCGGGAGTCATATCCTTGAGCTGGCCCTTGCGCTCACCCATGGCCTGCATCACCGCACCCTGGTAACCCTCTTCAAGATCCAGCACCACCGACTCCCAGGGCTCATGAACCTCGCCGTCCACTTCGCGCTTGCGCACGCGGGGGCGAGACACCGACAGCTCGTAGCCTTCGCGGCGCATCGACTCAATCAGCACCGACAGGTGCAGTTCGCCGCGGCCGGCCACGTCAAACTGGTCCGGGTCAGCCGTATCGGTCACCTGAAGGGCCACGTTATGGGTCGCTTCCTGGTAGAGCCGGGCACGCAGCTGCCGGCTGGTCAGGTATTTGCCCTCCCGGCCAGCAAACGGCGAATCATTGACCTGGAAGGTCATGTGGATGGTCGGTTCGTCCACGGTCAGCGGCGGCAGAGCTTCCACCGCGGCCGGGTCGCAGAGGGTGTCCGAGATGCTGATGCTCTCGAGACCCGAAATACCGACAATGTCTCCGGCTTCGGCCTCGGCGATTTCCTCGCGCTTGAGACCCTTGAAACCAAGCACCTGGAGAACCCGACCCGATCGCTTCTTGCCGTTTCGGTCAATCACGCTGACCGGCTGGTTGGTCTTGACCTTGCCGCGCCGTATCCGCCCTATCCCGATCAGGCCGACGTAGGTCGAAAAGGACAAGGTCGAAACCTGCATCTGAAACGGCCCATCCGGATCCACGGGCGGGGCCGGCACATGCTCGACCAGTGCCTCAAACAGCGGCGTGAGATCGCCAGAGCGAACGCTCTCGTCGAGCCCGGCGTAGCCGTTGAGACCCGATGCGTAGATCACCGGAAAATCAAGCTGCTCGTCGCTTGCGCCGAGCTTATCGAATAGATCAAAGGTCTGGTTCAGCACCCAGTCCGGTCGCGCACCCGGTCGATCGACTTTGTTGATCACCACGATGGGCTTAAAACCCATGGCAAAGGCTTTCTGGGTTACGAAGCGGGTCTGCGGCATCGGTCCGTCGACCGCATCGACCAGCAGGAGAACGGAATCCACCATCGACAGCACCCGCTCAACCTCGCCGCCAAAGTCTGCGTGGCCCGGCGTGTCAACGATATTGATCCGCCAGTCACGCCAGGTGATCGCGGTGTTTTTGGCCAGGATGGTAATACCGCGCTCGCGTTCCTGATCCTCGGAATCCATCATCCGTTCGGTCAGGCGCTCGTGGGCGGCGAATTCGCCCGACTGACGCAACAGTTGGTCAACCAGCGTGGTTTTGCCATGGTCGACGTGGGCGATGATGGCGATGTTGCGGAGTTTCATGGAAGACGGGCTCAGGCCAGGGCCGCGCATTATACCTGTCCGCCGGGCCTGAAGCGCCGCCGTCCGCGCGGACTAGTAAGCCACGCGGCGCATCAAGGGCCTTTGCCGATCCAGGTGTCGAAGGGCCAGTCGCTGCCGGCCCGCATGGCCTCCAGCCCGGCGCGCTCGCGCTCGCTGATGGTATCCAGGAAATGATCCGCCGAGCCCATTTCGGCGAAGGCGTTGAGCCCGTCGCGCAGAAATTCCTGCAGCGCTCTGAAGCCGGCGACAACAGCCGGCCCATGCATCAGCCGAATAAGGCGATGAACCAGCGGTCTCTGAACGGTCTCGCCCAATAGTTCTCCAAGCTCACGAATCAGAATCAGCTGACGCTCTCGGCCCTCCCAGTCACCATGAGCGCGGTACGCTCGGGCATAGTCGGGCTGGGTGATCGGATCGACTTCCAGCAGCAACTCGGCCAAGGCCAGATCGAACTGCAGACTGACCGCCTGCAGCTGCATGGCGTCGCCAACCGCAGCCAGCAGGTGATCGGGCAGGAATCGGCGCATCACCGGCGCTGCGCGCATCAGCTGTCGGTCACGCTCGACGAAATCGCGACCGCCGTAGAGCTCATGCAAGAAGAACTCGCAGGCCGGCAGGTAGCGGGGATCGTCGCGCAGGTCCTGGTAGGTCGCATCGAGACGCAGCCGCTGCCAGTGCTGCAGCCGGGCCAGTGAGCGGGCGTGCGGCACATCCAGGTCATGAATCTGCTGACCCAGTTCCTGATTGACCAGGATCTGCTGGTGCAGATGCCGGTAGGACGGCGACTCGCTCATCAAAGCTGCCGGATCGCCTCGATCAGTTCCTCTCGCCGGCGGCGGAACACCGCCACGCTTTCTACATGGCGATATCGAACGCGCTGATCCTCATCCAGCAAAAAGACTCCCCTTTTCATTCCAATCAGTGCCTTGCAGTCATATTTTCGAGCCACCTCAAGGTCAGCATCACTGAGCAGCGTAAACGGCAGATCATGCTTGTCGCGAAACGCCCGGTGTGACTCCGGATCGTCAGGGCTGATCCCGACGACCTCCACGTCCAGGCCGGCAAACGCCTCCACGCCGTCACGGTAATCGCATAGCTGGGCAGTGCAGACCGGGGTGTCGTCACCCGGGTAGAACACCAGCAGCAGCCGCTTGCCCCGGTGATCGGACAGTCTGAACAGGCCACCGGACTGATCCAGCAATTCGAAGTCAGGCGCCTGGTCGCCGGTTTGGATCGTCATCGGTATGCCGCCTTTGCTAAAAAGATGATCAAGCGGTGCATTATAATCGAGCAACAGGAGACTCCAGCCATGCTCAAGCTTACTCCCGCCAGCCAGAATCGACGCCTTACCCGAGCACCCACGATCGGTTTGGCGATCGCCGGCGGTGGACCCCTCGGCGCGATTTACGAACTCGGCGTCCTGCAGGCGCTCGAGGAAGCCATCGACGGCGTCCGGATGCACGACCTGGACGTCTACGTGGGGGTCAGCTCCGGGTCTTTTCTGACCGCAAGCCTGGCCAACCGGATCACGACCAGCCAGATGAGCCGAATCTTCATGAGCTCACCTGACGCAGAGTTTCGCTTCCAGCCCGACCTGTTCCTGCGACCGGCCGTACGCGAGTACTTCGATCGGGCGATGAGCGTGCCCGGTGTGGTTCTGGATATTCTTGTTGAGTGTATTCGCCACCCCGAACGCATTGCCCATCTGGAAAGCATCGAGAGTCTGAGCCGCTTGATTCCGACCGGCATTTTCGACAACCACAGCATTGATGACTTCGTAGCCGGCATTCTTTCCAGGCCCGGTCGCAGCAATGATTTCCGAAACCTTGGCGCTCGCCTTCGAATCGTGGCCGTCGACCTGGAAACCGGCCAGGCGGTTCGTTTTGGAGAACCCGGCCGGGACCACGTGCCGATATCGACCGCGGTTCAGGCTTCAGCTGCGCTGCCCGGCTTGTATCCGCCAGTCGAGATCGAAGGCCATTACTATGTCGACGGCGCGCTGCGGAGAACGCTCCACGCTTCGGTCGCGCTGAAAGAGGGTGCCGACCTGTTGATCGGCATCAATCCATTGGTGCCCTATGACGCTGAACTGGACCCGGGCGTGCCACCGGACGGGCGCAGTTCCAGCCGGATGATCAAGGGCGGACTGCCCGTGGTTTTATCGCAGACCTTTCGCGCGCTGATCCAGTCGCGCATGCAGGTCGGCATGGCGAAGTACCAGACTGAATTTCCGGGCTCTTCGATCCTGTTGGTCGAACCCAACCGCAACGATGAGCGCATGTTCTTCACCAACGTGTTCAGCTACTCATCGCGTAAGGAGCTGGTCGATCACGCCTACCGAACCACGCGCGCCGAGCTGCTCGCCCGGGCTGACGCCATGGAGGCATTCCTTGAACCCTACGAACTGGGTCTCAATCGCGCCATCCTGAAAAAGGACCGTAGCTTCATTGAAGCCATGGCGGCTGAAAAACGCTATTTAGCCCCGATGGGCAACAGCCTGGCACGCAGTCTCGACCAGCTAGATCGGCTGCTGCGCGGCTGACAGTCTCTCTGGGCGCACGGGGCCGCGCGGCCCCGTGTGCCCGGAGGCCACGATGACTACCAGTGAATCCCGCGCATCAGCGAGGCGAAGGCGACCTGTTCCTGTGTCGGCTGATCGTCCCGATCGCCCTTTTCGCCTTTGGCCGCCGACGAATCCGGAAACATCCTGAACGCGGAGTTCATGATGATCTCCGAGCTCTTCGGCGCGATCGAATGCAGCACCTGCGAGAAAATCCCCAGGCGCGTGGCAATTCGCTGCGGCCGGTAAATCACCGCCTGCTTGACCATATCGGCCGCATCCTCCGGAGTGATCGTGGGAACTGACTCGTACATCTTGGTCGGCGCGATCATCGGAGTGCGCACCAGCGGCATGTTGATGGTGGTAAAGGAAACGCCGGTATCGTTGAACTCGGAGGCCGCACAGCGGGAAAACGCATCGAGCGCGGCCTTAGACGCCACGTAGGCGGAAAACCGGGGCGCGTTCGACAGCACGCCGATCGATGAAATGTTGATAACCTGGCCCTTGCGGCGCTTCTCCATCACCGGCAAAAAGCCCATGATCAACTTCAGCGAGCCGAAATAGTTCAGCTGCATGCAGCGCTCATAGTCGTGAAAACGGTCGTAGGACAGCGAGATCGAGCGGCGGATCGAGCGTCCGGCGTTGTTGACCAGGATATCGACGTGACCGTGATCGGCCAGAACCTGCTGAATCAGGCGCTCGGCGTCTGAAAGATCGGCGAGGTCACAGGTGTAGGCATGAACCTGCCCGCCAACAGCCTCGATTTCGGCCTTGGTCTCCAGCAGTTGCTCCTCACCGCGCGCCACGATGATGGTTGTGGCACCCGCCTCGCCCATCATAAGCGCCGTGGCCTTGCCGATTCCCGAAGAGGCCCCTGTAATCAACACAACCTTGTCGCGCACCTTGCCCGACAGCGACCGATCAATGAACAACTCCGGATCCAGGTGGCGTTCCCAGTAGTCCCAGAGAACCCAGGCGTATTCATCGAGCGGCGGCACGCTGATCCCCGATCCTTTCAGGGCTCGTTCGGCGTCGCGGGTATCGAAATGGGTCGGATAGTTGAAAAAGCTCAGCATGTCTTTCGGAATGCCGAGGTCCTTGAGCACCTGGTTGATGATTCGCTTTACCGGCGGAAGCATCCCGAGACCCTGCTTGACCGGTGCCGGAATCAGGGAGAACAACCGCGCGTCCAGGCGCATCGACATCAGCGGCGCATGCGCTGCCTCGGCAAACAGATTCATGACCTCGCCGATTCGCTTCGGTGCCGGGTCAGTCAGATGGAAACACTGCCCGTCCAATTTCGGCTTGTGGGCGATGTGGTCCATGGCTCGGGCCACGAAGTCTACCGGCACCAGATTGATCCGCCCACCCTCCAGGCCCAGCGTCGGCACCCACGGCGGCAACATTCGGCGCATCTTCTGAATCAACTTGAAGAAATAGTAAGGCCCATCGATTTTGTCGATCTCGCCAGTCTTTGAATGTCCAACCACGATGCCGGGGCGGTACACCCGCCAGGGGATACTGCAGTGCTTGCGCACCAGGCCTTCCGAATCGTGCTTGGTCCGGAAATAGGGATGGTTGAGCCCACTGGCTTCTTCGAACATGTCTTCGCGGAACGTCCCGCGATACAGTCCAGCCGCAGCAATCGAGGAGGTGTGATGAAAGCACTTGGCCTGGAGCGCTTCGGCGCATTGAATCGCATGCCGAGTGCCGTCGATGTTGGCAGCCTGGTTGTCTTCTGCGCTGGCCTTCAGGTCGTAGACCGCCGCCAAGTGGAAAAAATGTCGAACCTTGCCGCTTAGCGCCTCCCGATCGGCAGCGCTGAGTCCGAGTGCCGGTTTGGTGAGGTCACCACTGACGGCCACGACCCGTTTCTTGTGGTCAGCCCAACGCTCTTCGACCAGGCGGTTGAACTTTTTCTTGGAACCCCTCCGGACCAGCACGTGGACAACCCCCTTGCGCGCCAGCAGCTGGTCGATCAGGTTACGGCCGATGAACCCCGTGCCACCGGTGACGAAATAGGTCATGAATGCTTCTCCCTGCGATCGTTTATTCAAGAATGCCTCTCTGACCGACTAAGATACCGCCTGCCCCCGAATTCTGCCACCTGCAGGGGATCATTGACCCGACTCGGGGCCCGTGCTAGAAAGGGAATCTTGTTTCTCAATGGACCCGGAATCCACGACATGAGCGATCTCGACACCCGCTTCCAGCAGGCCCAGGCAGACGCCAAACAACTGCCGGAACGGCCTGACAATGACACGATGCTCAAGCTTTACGGTTATTTCAAGCAGGGCTCGCAAGGCGATGTCAGCGGGGAAAAACCCGGTTTTTTCGACTTCGTCGGCGTCGCCAAGTACGAGGCTTGGGAGAAGCGCCGAGGCATGTCCAGCGACGAGGCCAAGCAGAAATACATCGACCTGGTCGATTCGCTCAAGGGCTGAGGAGCGCCGCCTGTGCATGGCCCGTAATACTCGCCAGCGCATTCTCGATACGGCCCTGATCCTCTTCAACAACGAGGGCGAGCCCAACGTCACGACCAATCGAATCGCCGACGAACTCGACATCAGCCCGGGCAATCTGCACTACCACTTCCGTGCGAAGTCAGACCTCATAGAAGCACTGTTTGCGGACTTCGAGCACCGCATGCTCGACATCCTGGCCGCTCCCGAGGAACGCGACGCCAACATCGAGGACATCTGGTTCCTGCTCCATGTGGCCTTCGAAATCATTGGCGAGTATCGCTTCATCTATCGCGACCTGACCGACCTTTGCCACCGCCATCGCGGTCTGCATCAGCGATTCCGCGGCATTTTGAGGCTGACCATGCAGTCAGCGCGAGCGCTGTGCGACGACCTGATCGCCGATGGCCAGATGAAGGCCTCAGCCCGCGAGTTGGAGGCCGTGATTCGCAATATCACGTTGGTGAGCACCTTTTGGCTGGCTTTCGACCAGGTTCAGGACGCTGACGGGGTGCGACCCGACCGGGCCGCTTGGCAGGTCATGAGTCTGATCAGCCCCTACCTGATCGGCCACTCACGTGAACACCTGCAGGCGCTGGCCGACGCCTATGCCTAAAAAAAACCCGGGCGAATCGCCCGGGTCAAAAGTAGCAGTCTGATACGGGCCGAGGGGAGCCCGGACTGCTTCGGGGTAGTCGTGTTACTCAGTCAGACTTGGCCGGAGCTTGAGCCGCGGCGGGCTCGGCCGGCTTAGCGGGCTTGGCAGCAGCCTTCTTGGCCACTTTCTTAGAAGCCGCGGGCTTCGGTGCCTGCTGCTTGCGAGCCAGCTCGCTGACGCGCTTGTTGAGTTCGGCAACCCGGTCGCTGAGCTCGCGGATTTCGTCCGAAGTCGGGACGCCGAGCCGGCTCAGGGCACGCGCTACGCGCTGCTCAAATACCTTCTCAAGCTTGTCCCAGTTGGTCTGGGCGGTCTTGCGAACCTCGTCGATGCGGGTTTCCACGTCGCCGCGCACGCCGCCGACGGTATCAGACGCCATCTTGCGGCCCTTGCTTTCCATCTTCGCGCCTTCCTTGACCAGACGCTCGAACAGCTTGGCCGATTCACCGACCATCTTGCTGGTGGTGTCATCGATGCGCTTGGTGCTTTCCTTGAACAGCTTGCTGCCTTCATCCTGGGCCAGAGCGAAAGCGCCCAGTCCGGCCAGCCAGATTTCATGCGCATAGTCCTGTGCCTGATTGGCGACGTTCTTGCGCGCTGCGGTCTTTCGGGTCACCTTCTTTTTGGCGACCTTTTTCTTTGCGGTTTTCTTGGCCATGATTCATGCCTCCTTGCGTCCAGTGAAACATCCTGCTGTCTTTTCAGCAGCTTTGATGGGTAAGATACGCTTGGGTTCTAGAGCAGTCACACTAATATGCAGACCAGCCAGTGGGCACCCTTTCCCCACGACAGCAAGCGCTTCCAGTTCGACGGTCCGTCTCTGGAAAAAGCCTGGGACAACCTCCATCGCGGCGATCGTGAACCGTTTCCCGATGCGGATCGGGTCCTCGCTCTCGATCCCGGACAGCGCGATCCGGAAGCGACCGCCGGCGCCTGGCAACAGGCATGGCGGGATTATCATGCGGGCCGATTCGCTGCCGCCGTCGAGGGTGCGCTGGCGATCGGCGCGCTCGCCCATGCCGTGGCCAACAAGGCCTGCGGCATCTATGCCGACTATCTGGAAAACGATGAAGACACCCGAATTGAAATCTACAAGACCGGCATAGACCGTGCCGAAGCCGCTGTTCAGGCCTTTCCCGAAGATCCTAACGCCCACTACTTCCATGCATTCCTGCTCGGGCGCTACAGTCAGTGCATCTCCGTAGCCAAGGCCCTGGCCCAGGGTGTTGGTGGGCGAATTCGACAGTCGCTGGACCGCGCCCTGGCGCTCGCGCCCGACCACGCCGAGGCGCGCACCGCCTCAGGTCTTTACCACGCCGAAATCATCGACAAGGTAGGAAAACTGGTCGGCGGCATGACCTACGGCGCCAAGGCCGACAAGGCGATGTCCGAGTGCCAGGCCGCTCTGAAGCTCACCCCGCAAGCGCCGATTGCGCATATCGAATACGGCAATGCCCTGTATCTGCTCTATGGTGACAAGCGCCTGGATGACTCCAACAAGGCCTATGAACAGGCCGCAGCGATCACACCGATCGACGCCATGCAGCAACTCGACGTCGAATTCGCCAGAAGCTACTTGGACAGCTAGTGGCCCATGCGGTTAACTGGTGGGCGATGCGGCTAATTAGGGAGCCTCAAAATCCAGGGACGTGGTCCAGGCTGCCCTGAATCCACTCGTGAACTTCATCGTAGGCATCCGGGTCGACCAGGCCATCCTGCGGTCCGATCAGCAGAGTCAGGTGCAGAAGGTTATCGAATTCTTCGATGAAGTGGCGCATGACCGTATCCGGGTCCGGCACCAGCTTGTTATCCGTGATCAGCCCGCAAAACACCTGTCCCTGGTAGCTGATGATACTGATTCCCATGCCGATCGATCCGGTCTGCGGCACCCAGAACATCATCTCGCGAATCGGTGAGCCGGCCATGTAAAGGGTTTGCTGCGGTCCCGGCACGTTGGTCAGCACGGTACTGGCTTTGCGGCTGAAAAGCTCCAGCGCCGGCTTCTGCAGCGCTGCAGGGCCCATGCCCAGAACAGCCAGCAGCCCCAACGACATGACCGCCTGCTTGGAGCGCTTGAGTTGCTCCATGAATTCAGCGACCTGATACAGCCTCGCCAACGGATTGGTCTCGCCGATTGGCAGATCGAGGAAGACCAGCCCAAAGTGATTACCGAGGTCGCGCGCGTGCTCAAGCGGACGCAGGTTGACCGGCACGGTGGCGCGCATGGTCAAAGACTCGGGATCATCACCGGACTCAATCAGATAACGGTGCAAGGCCCCCGTCATGACCGAGATCAACACGTCATTGACCGTAGCCCCCAGCGCGTGACCGACCGCCTTGACCTCCTCCAAAGGAACAGGGGGCGCCCAGGACACGCGCTTGCGAACGCCCAGCGCGCCCTTGAAACGCGACGGCGGATCATCATCCAGGAGCAAGGCGGTGGCCAGCTCTGAGACGATTTCGCCGGCGCCGAAGAGGTATTCGGCCGCCTTGTGCGGCTCGCGCAGCAATCCACTGGCCTCATCAACGACCTTCTGGCTGACGTTCTGGATCAGCCCGGCGCTCTCGCGCGCGGGCGCAGTCAGCCGATTGAAGATGTTCGATTCGGCCGCTCGCTTCTGCTTCCAGGCCTCCTGCTCGACCAGACGATTCGAGGCATCGGCCGAGGTTTCGGTCAGAGAGAGCATGACCTGGACCAGGGCGATGCCGTCGGCATAGCAGTGGTGGATCCGGCTGACGGCCACCGGACCGCCCTGATAGTTTTCCACGAAATGGAATTGCCACAGCGGTTTGGTCTTGTCCAGCGGGGTTGAGGCCAGCTCCGAAACCAGTTCCTCGAGCTCGGCCTTGCCGGCATCGCCCGGCAGCGCCGTGCGCCGGATGTGACTCGACAGTTCGAACTGATCGTCTTCTTCCCACCAGCAGCCTCTCGGATGGTCAACCGCTTTCTGCCGGAAGCGCGGGAAGGCTAAAAAACGGTTGGCAACGATGCGACGGAAATGCTCGAAGTCAACCGCCTCGGCGAGCTCGATCACCCCGGTAATCATCATCAGATTGGTTGGCTGCTCCATACGCAGCCAGGCCGTATCGACCTTGGCGATCGGTTCCCTGCGAGCGGTGCTCAAGGCGTTCTCCCTGCTTGTTGTCGTTTGTTTTGCAATGATTCTTCCACGCCGTCGCGAAAGGGTCAATCGCGTCTTCAGTGCAATTGCCGGCCCTCGCCGGCCACATCCGGGGACTTGACCAGATCGTAGGGCAGCTTGACCTGGTCCAGTCCAAACTGCTTGAACACCGGCTGGAGCTGATGGTGCATCAAGGGGTAGAGCTGCCGGGTCAGACTCGCGTGTGAACCGGAAAACTCTTCGAAGCTAACCCCCTCACCCTGGAACTGGCGATAAACAGTCTGCAAGACCAGTTCGACTTCAAACAGGGCCTCGGCAGATTCGTCGGACTCGCGGCTGCCGCGACAGGTCATGCGGGCGGTGACCTGGTACTGATTCACACCCTGATCCGGTGGCATGGCGCGCGGGGTGAGTTTGAGTTCAACCTTGGCCCGAAAGGCCTGATCGGGGGCCACGATCTCCTTGAGGTCGGCGTTGAGCCGGGTGACCTGGGTGTGAGCCAGAGCAAAACGATCGAGCAAATTCAGCATGAGTTGGTGTCTTCGCACGTGAGCTAGAAGTTATGGCACCCGACGACAGGCCTTTCAAGCGCAAGCGCCCGCTCTAGGCGGGCGCTTGCCATGGATTGATCGTGGGCAACGCTGGCCCACCGGTGATTACTGACGCTTGAAAGTCGTGACCTGAACCGAAGCCTGCCCCGCCTGCTCTTCGCCGATGGCAAGCGGCAAGTAATCGTTGACCAGCCACAGTCGAAGCTGGTTGGTGTACAGCGGGCTCAGGAACAGGCCGCTTCGACCACCAGGAATGATTTCCTCGGCCTGAGGTCCATCCGGGGTCACCACTGCCACGTTGCGGCGGGCCGCGCCCGAACTGAAGGTGAAGGCGTTCTCCGATCTGGCCCGAGCGCTGTGACTGGATGCATCGACGGCTTCGAACCCGCCGGCACGCGCGATGCCGGGCAAGTTTTCCGCGACGTCGGAGAATCCACCGGCACCCGGCACGTTGAACGGTGCGGTATTCAGCGGGTGATCCAAGACGACGCGATGCAGTTTGCCCCAGCGGTAGTCGTTCTGATCTTCAGACATTCCAAACGCGTTGGCAAACGGCTCGCCGGCCAGGCGATCCAGCGCACCCTGCAGCGAGGTCAGCAGCACTGCGTCTCGAGCATCAGCCGGACTCGGCGCTTCCGGTACGTTGAAGTAGCTCAGCCCGGACGCCGCCTGGCCCTGGGTCAGCGGAAAGGCGCGCAGCTGGTTGACCAGCGCCCGCCAGGCCAGCGTGCTTGACGGCAGCGCGTTGCCCAGTCCAACGGCCGTCAAGGTCGCATCAATGGTGTTGGCAATCACCTCTCCACGCCAAACGCTGTAGATCGTGGTCGCGATGCTGTTGGCCATCTCGGCGTTGCTCGGCATTCCGTTGCCGGTCGGATCGCCGCCGGGATCAAAACCACCGGGCAGGCCGGTCGGGCTTGAGAAATCCCAGGCGGCCAGTCGGCCCATGGCCTCCTGCACCCGAGGGTCGGCAGCGATCGCTGCAAGACCGGGCCATGCGCCCGCCGCAGCGGCATTGTCGAATGCCTGCAACAGGAAGGGCAGCAGTAATTCGGCGTCGAGCAGCTGGTTGTTGGCCTGCAGGGCCTTCATGTCATCGATGCTGACGTTACCCCGCGCAACCAAGTCCTGAAGCTCACGATCGATGCGGCCCATGCGCAAGTCAGCGTAGCTGGTGTTGAGGTAATACAAACCGTTACCGCCCGGACGAAGCTGGTTGAGCGGGTTGCCGTCCAGCGTTGTGCCCACAGGGTCATTGTTGGCGTTCGCCAGGTAACCCCAGGGTGGGTTGACGATGTTCGGCATTTCTTCCCGGGGAATCAGCGCATAGGGCGTGGCCTGGCCCGGCTGCGGATCAGGGTCGATCAGCCACTCGTGATTGAGCGCACCGCTGCCGTCGCGGATGAACCAGGGCGGCCGGCCGCCGTCTGGAGCCAAGTCGTTTTGCAGGTCGGCGCGGAGCGGCATTTCACCACCGATGTAGTAGGCGATATTGCCATCGACATCGGCGTAGAGGAAGTTCTGCGAACCAAAGGCAAAGTCACGCAGACCCACCTCGAAATCCTCCTGGCTGCGCGCCCGCGCCCAGGACCGAAAGGCAGACAGCTCAAACGTCGGACCCCAGCCGGTGTACTGAACCGACAGGGCGCTGTCGCCCATCAACTCAAGGATCGGACCATTGTTGCGACGCGGCACGATGAAAGTGATGCCGCCGCCGTCGAAACCAACGTTGACCCGGTTGACGTCGTCAAGCGCCCCGTTACCCGGCGTATTGGCGAAGTAGGACTGGAACACATAGAGAATGCGTTCCGGCACCCCCTTGTGGATGGTGTGCGTGGGCAGGCCAAAATTATTGACCAGGATCGGTTCCTGAAATACATCGGTGACGTCCAGTCGGTTGACGGTCGAGCCCCAGCACAGGAAGGGCGTGCAGCCCTGTGCATTGACCGGAGCACCCGGGAATACCACGCCGCTGACGGCCAGGTCCTCGTCGCGGATGACCAGGTTCTCGTTCATGAAGATCGGCGGCATCGTCAGACCCAAATGGGGATCGTTGGCGAACAGCGGATAGCCGGTATCGGTGTGCTCGCCGGACACGGCCCACCAGTTGCTGCCTAGATCGAGGTTCTCCCCCAGGAACGGCAGGTCCTGGACGCGCTCCAGGTAACGCCGACCGAGCTCGACCAGGGTGGGATCGATCGGCTCCATGTCGAGAAGCTCAGGCGTCTGCTGAAGTCCTGCAGCGACTGCTTCTTTGGATGCTTCCTGCCCTGATTCAGGCAGGATGACCCCGATGCGGTCAAAGAAATCTGGAATGGAGACCCGACCGTCGACCGGGATGCTTGGGTTGAGATCCTGCAGGAACAGGGCCGTGCCGTCGAAACCAGCGGCCTCGCCGACCGCCTGATAGGTCCCGATGCGTACGGTGTTGCCGATCGCCGACAGGCTTTGGTCGAAAGACAGCTGAAAAGCCAGCAGCTTGCCAATGGCCAGCGAATCCACCGAACTCCAGGGCTCGGCCGCGCTCAGCTCTAAAGCGCCATACTCCGGCGGCAGCGGATTGGTCGCCAGGTAGTGGTTGACGCCGTCGGCGTAGGCCTTCAGCCAGGCCGTCTCGACCGGGCCCAGACCGGCAAAACTGGCCCATGCGGCCCGACGCAGGCCCAGCGTGCGCAGCTGAATATCACTGGCCAGAGCCGGCGTCCCGACCAGTTCGGCCAGCGTGCCCGATGCTACCCGACGCAGGAAATCCATCTGGAAAAAGCGATCCCGAGCGTGCAGATAGCCCTGGACAAAGGTTACATCGGTTTCGGTTTCACCGACGATGGTGGGAATGCCGTTGGCGTCGGTGAATACGTTCACGTCTGACTGAAGCCGCGGCACTTCCACCGTCTGGGCCGAAGCCACGGACACCGTCAGAAGCGCTGCGGCAAGCATCGAAAATTGCCTCATCATTTAACTACCCCATGTTGATTTTTTAGTGGTCTTGCGATTATTGCACAAACGGAATCACGCCCCTAGCGGCCCCGAGCAATACAGTCTTCAAAGCGCAGTGCGCACGTCCATCAGCTCCGGAAAGAAGGTCAACTCCAGAGCTTGCTTCAGAAACCCGACCCCGCTCGAGCCGCCAGTACCGGATTTGAAACCAATGATTCGCTCAACCGTTTTCAGATGCCGGAAACGCCACAGCTGGAAGGACTCCTCAACGTCCACCAGCCGCTCGCACAGGGCATATTCGGTCCAAAAACGCTCCGGGTGGCGGTAAATCTCCAGCAGGACCGGGACCAAATCCGGCTCACGCCGGTGAGCACGCGTCCAGTCGCGCTCGACGAGCTTTTCAGGCACTGCATGGCCGCCGCGGAACAGGAAGCGCAAAAACTCATCGTAAAGCGAGGGCCTTTCCAAGGCCTCGGTCAGCAGGGCCCGGGCCTGTACGTCGTGATCGAACAGCGCGATCACCGATCCGTTCTTGTTGCCCAACAGAAACTCCACCAGTCGGTACTGAAACGACTGAAAACCCGAGGCCTCGCCCAGCACCTGCCGGAACTGCACGTATTCGCTCGGGGTAAGCGTCTCAAGCACCGCCCACTGTGAAAACAGCTGCTGCTGGACCTGCTTGACCCGGGCAAGGATCTTCAGGCAAGGATCGGGGTCATCGGCGGCGAGATGACGAATGGCCGCGCGCAGCTCATGAATGATGAGTTTGAACCACAGTTCGGAGGTCTGATGCTGGATGATGAACAGCAATTCGTCGTGATGGGGCGGGTCGCTGAGCGTCTCCTGAGCATTGAGAATACGATCCAGTCCAAGGTAGGAACGATAGTCGAGGCGTCCATGCAGGTCGGTGCGGATAGACGCTTCCAGTCGTCGCTCGTTGTTGTCAGTGGTCATGATGACGGCCGTTCGCGGCGCGGGTGGCAGGCCTGCAGTGTAACGAGCCGACGACGCACAGGTATAATTCTGCTGTTGCGGTCGACCTGCGGGGTGTCGACCCTGTTCCAATAAACACCTAAACAACGAGGTATCTCATGGCGCGGACTGTCGCCGCCTTCAAGGTGGATCACTTCCAGTTCCTGGACCCGGACGGCAAGCTGATCGAGAATCAGCAGGTACCGGCCCTGGCCCAGGACTTCGAGCGTCTGACGCGACTGTACCGACAAATGGTGCTGACCCGGATTTTCGACAAGAAGGCCATCGCGCTGCAGCGAACCGGCAAGCTCGGCACCTATGCGTCCTGCCTAGGTCACGAAGCCGCTCATATCGCCATTGGCTCGGCGATGCGTCCGGAAGACTGCTTTGCCCCGATGTACCGCGAGTACGGGGTTCAGTTCTGTCGCGGGGTGCGAATGACCGACGTGCTGCTTTACTGGGGCGGCGACGAGCGCGGCAGCGACTACGCCGACGCGCCGCATGATTTTGCCTGGTGCGTGCCGATCGCGACCCAGTGCCTGCATGCTGCCGGGGCTGCGCTCGCCTACAAGCTGCGTGACGAAAAGCGCGTTGCGGTCTCCGTGGTCGGTGACGGTGGGTCGTCGAAGGGCGATTTTCTTGAGGCCATCAACGCCGGCAGTGCCTGGAAGCTGCCGCTGGTGCTGGTCATCGTCAACAATCAATGGGCAATTTCGGTTCCGCGTTCGCGCCAAAACACCGCCGCCACCTTGGCTCAGAAAGGCATCGCCGGCGGCCTGCCCAGCATCCAGGTCGACGGCAACGACCTGATCGCCTGCCTGTGGGCGATGGAGAAAGCCCTGGCTGCCGCCCGTGACGGCCACGGCAGCTTCGTCATCGAAATGCTGACCTATCGCATCAGCGACCACACCACCGCCGACGACGCGCGGCGCTATCGTCCCAACGAAGAAGTCGAAGACGCCTGGCGCAAAGAGCCCATCGGCAGGCTTCGCAGCTACCTGATCGACCAGGGCGCCTGGGACGACGAGCGTGAACAAGCCCTGCAAGACGAATGCATCGCCGAAGTGCAGCAGGCCGCGGATGAATACCTGAGCATGGTGGGTGACGACCCGCAGCCCGTTACCGCCATGTTCGATTACATGTTCGCCGAACTGCCGCACGACCTGGCCGAGCAGCGGGCCTACGCCGAGCAGTTTCCCGAAGACGGGGGACACCACTGATGAGCGCAATCACCCTGATCGAGGGCGTGACGCTGGCGCTGGCCCGCGCCATGGAAGAGGACCCTTCCGTCGTGATCCTCGGCGAAGACGTGGGCGCCAACGGCGGCGTTTTCCGTGCCACCGCCGGGCTGCAGCAGCGTTTCGGTGACCAGCGGGTGCTTGACACGCCGCTGGCCGAAGTCATGATTGCCGGCATGAGCATCGGCATGGCCGCTCAAGGCATGAAGCCGGTCGCGGAGGCACAGTTCTGCGGCTTCACCATGCCGATGATCGACCACCTCATGTGTCATGCCGGGCGCATGCGCAATCGCACCCGCGGGCGACTGAGCTGCCCGATGGTGCTGCGCTTCCCCACCGGCGGCGGTATCCATGCGCCGGAGCATCACTCAGAAAGCCCTGAAGCCCTGTTTGCCCACATGCCGGGCATCCGGGTGGTCATGCCGTCGTCCCCGTCACGCGCCTACGGGCTGCTGCTGGCCGCCATTCGCGATCCGGATCCGGTGATCTTCATGGAACCGAAACGAATCTACCGCTGGCAAAAGGAAGAGGTCGTCGACGACGGCGAAGAGCTGCCGCTGGACGTGTGCTTTACCCTGCGCGACGGCAGCGACATCACCCTGGTCACCTGGGGCGCCATGATCAAGGAAACCCTGGCCGCCGCCGACCAGCTGGAAGCCGACGGCGTCAGCGTAGAGGTCATCGACGTCGCCACGATCAGCCCGCTGGACATGGACACCATCATCGAGTCGGTCTCGCGAACCGGGCGCTGCGTGGTCATCCAGGAGGCACCGCGGCACTGCGGAGTCGCTGGAGAGATCGCGGCCAACCTGGCTGATGCGGGCATCTGGAGCCTGCTGGCACCGGTCAAGCGCGTTTGCGGCTACGATACGGTCATGCCGCTGTATCGCAACGAATTGAAGTACATGCCCAGCGTCCGGCGCATTCTGGATGCGGCTCATCAGGTTCTGGAGGTCTCATGACGGTGTTCAAACTGCCCGATCTGGGCGAAGGTCTGCCGGACGCGGAGATCGTCGAATGGCTGGTCAGCGAAGGCGATGAGGTCAAGCTCGACCAGCCGCTGGTGTCAATGGAAACGGCCAAGGCGGTGGTCGAGGTGCCTAGCCCGGTCAGCGGTCGAGTGATCCGATTCCACGGTCAGGCCGGAGACGTCATCAAGACCGGCGCACCGCTGGCCGAGTTCACCCTCGAAGGCGACAACGAAACCGCTCCATCGAACGGTATAGATGACAAGCCGAGCGACATCGAACCGGAAGACGATCAGGAAGAAGAGCTGGACTTCGCCGAACTGGCGGCCACCCGGCGGCGCGCGCCCGAGCCAACGGCAAGCGGCTCCGCAGACGCACAGCCTGAATCATCCGAGCAGCCCACAGAGTCATCGCGAGACGACAGCGGCACCGTGGTCGGCAACGTGCCCTCCGGTAATGAAGTGCTTGAGGAGCGGACCAGCGATCTCGGCGGCGTCCGCGCCACGCCGGCGGTGCGCGCGCTGGCCAGAAAACTCAAAGTCGACATTGTCAAAGTGCCGCCGTCGGGCAGCGGCGGCGTGGTCACAGCTACCGACGTGCGCCAGGCGGCTGAGAACGGTGGAGCGGTGCTGACCGCGCCTGGATCGGGCCGTCCCGCGATGTCCACCGAACCGACACCGACTTACCGTGAACCCGTCCGCCCCCGGGCGCCGGCCAGTCCGCCACCGAGCGGCGAGTGGGAACCCTTGCGCGGGACCCGACGGACCATGGCCCGGGTGATGAGTGAATCTCACCGCAGCATCGTGCCGACCACCCTGATGGATGACGCCGACATCCACGCCTGGCGGCCGGGGGAAGACATCACCGTCCGTCTGATCCGCGCCCTTTGGGCCGGCGCAACCGCGGAGCCAGGCCTGAATGCCTGGTACGACGGCGAGAACGGCGTGCGAATGGTGCACAAGAACATGCACGTGGGGATGGCGGTCGATACTGCCGACGGATTGTTCGTGGCCGCCCTGCGCAACGTCAACCAGCTCGATCGCCCGCAGCTTCGAGGCGAGATCAACCGACTGCGCGACAATGCCGCCAACCGATCGATTCCGCCCGAAGATCTGAAGGACTACACCCTGATCCTGTCCAACTTCGGCAAGTTCGCGGGACGCTACGCCACCCCGGTGATCACCCCGCCCTGCGTGTGCATCGTTGCGGCCGGGGCCCTGCGTCACGAGGTCGTCCCGGTGCTCGGTGGCATGGAGGTCCACCGCATGATCCCGCTCTCGCTCACGTTCGATCACCGGGCCTGCACCGGCGGCGAGGCCGCGAGGTTCCTCAAGGCCATGCTCGACGATCTTGCCTCGGCCGAATGATTCCCGCCAACAAGTCGGGCCCGGCGCGGCAATGATCGGACACGTTGCCCCCAGCATGATCATCGGCGCCTGCGAATGGGTGGCCCTGCCGGAACTGGGCATTGATCGACTGCGCGCCCGGGTTGACACCGGCGCCAAGTCCTGCGCCCTGCATGCCAGCGACATTCAACCGTTCGAGCGCGATGGCGTCGACTGGGTCCGGTTCCGGGTCCATCTCGGACATCCGAGGCCGCGCGAGGACCGCGACTGCGAATGTCTGCTCAAGACCGTTCGTCGGGTGCGTTCCACGTCCGGCGAAGCCGAGCCGCGCTACACCATCCAGACCCCGATCATCATCGGCCATTCGCGCTGGATGGTGGACATCACCCTGACCGACCGGGGCCGAATGCGCTACCGTATGTTGCTGGGCAGGAAGGCCATGGAGAATCACGCCCTGGTCTATCCGGCTCGCACTTTTCTGCAGGGCAAGCCGCGCCTGGACGCGACCCTCTGAAGCCTGGAACACGCGGAGACCCAACACAATGCGTATCGTCATTCTTTCCCGCAGCCGCAAGATTTACTCGACCCAGCGCCTGGTCGAGGCCGCCGAGGAGCGCGGGCATGAGGTGCAGGTGATTGACACGCTGGGCTGCTACATGAACATTGCCTCGCATCGACCGACCATGCACTATCGCGGCAAGCAGCTGCAGCCGTTCGATGCCGTCATTCCCCGCATCGGCGCTTCGATCACCTTCTACGGCACGGCCGTGCTGCGCCAGTTCGAGATGATGGGGACGTTTCCGCTCAACGAATCGGTCGCCGTCACCCGCTCGCGCGATAAGCTCAGGTCCCTGCAACTACTGGCCCGGCGCGGGATCGGCCTGCCCGTCACCGGTTTCGCTCGCCAGTCCAGCGACATCGGCGACCTGATCGAAATGGTCGGCGGAGCGCCCCTGGTGGTCAAACTGCTCGAAGGCACCCAAGGCATCGGCGTCGTCCTGTGTGAGACGCGCAAGGCGGCCGAAAGCGTACTTGAGGCCTTCATGGGCTTGAACGTGTCGATCATGGTGCAGGAATACATCAAGGAAGCCGGCGGTGCCGACATCCGCTGCTTCGTGGTCGGCGACAAGGTCGTGGCCGCGATCAAGCGCCAGGCCAAGCCGGGCGAGTTCCGCTCCAACCTGCATCGCGGCGGCACCGCCTCGCTGGTCAAGATCACGCCGCAGGAGCGCTCTGTGGCCGTCCGGGCAGCCAAGATCATGGGCCTGAACGTGGCCGGGGTCGATATCCTGCGGGCCAATCATGGACCAGTCATTATGGAGGTCAACTCCTCGCCCGGTCTGGAAGGCATCGAGACCTCCACCGGCAAGGACGTGGCCGGGATGATCATCGGTTTCCTCGAAAAGAACGCCCGCAAGGACAAGACCCGGACCCGCGGAACCGGCTGAGATTGCGCGGCCGCGGGTTACAGCTCCAGACGATCGAACTCGCGAATATTGATCAGCATTTCGTGGATGGCGCGTTCCAGACCGCGGCGATCACGCGCCTCGGCCAAACGCCGGATGCTATCGACGATGGCAATCCACCAGTTCATGTGGGTGGCCGACAACTGGGCGGCCACGGCCACCAGGTCGCGGGTCATCGACAGCGACTCCTTGCCCTCGCTTTTCAGCGCCACCAGGCTGTCCAGGTCAGGATGCTTGCGCTCAAGTTCATCAAGCAGGCGAGAGATAACGTCGGGATCGCGTTCCAGTTCCCGGGAAGCGGCCGGCTCGGCGTTGGGCTCGAGAAAAGCAATGTCGAGCAGCGACAGCAGGTCGCGGAACGACCCGCGCAGGCTCAGCCACATCTGCCGCCGCCGCCGATGCTCCAGGTAACGCTGAATCAAACCAAGCAGGCCAACCAGAAAGAAGGCCTCGATGCAGAACACCACCAGCTCCGGCACCAGTTCCTCGCGAAACTGACCACCGCCGGTGCCGAAGATGAAATACAGCCAGAAGCCGAGCCCGCTGAGAGCGAAGATCACCATCAGAACGACGATAAACAATCGGCTCATGAGGCTTCGTCCGGTCGCGCTCCGTTATCGTCGCAGGCAAACGCACGCACGACGCGGGCGATGCGTTCGGCCTCCTCCAGGGTCAGATCCAGTGGCAGATTAGCCACGTAAACCGTTGTTTCAGAACGCAATGAGATCGGAATGATATTCGCCGGATTTTCGGTCGCCTCCAGCGTGATGCGTTCGGCCATTTCGCGCTCGGGCGTCAGCGAACCTCGACCGATGGCCCGATGGCGCTCGCCGCCAGCGCTCTGGAATGCCCCGGGGTGTTCCGACCAGGCGATAAATTCAGACTGCGCCATCCGGAATCGCTCGGCGTACAGCGCCAAGGCTTCACTGCGGATGCTCGACTCTTCGAGCTTGTGGAAGCGCGAAGCCAATTCGTCAATGTCCAGCGAACGGACGTCAGCACGCTCGGCTTCGGTCATCTCCCCGGCCAGTCGTTCCACAGCCTGACGGCGCGCACGCGCTACGGCCGGGTTGATCAGCCCTTCCATACCGGCGTTCTTGTGAAACTCCAGCAGGCGGTCGACCGAATACGAACCATCAGGCATCATTCAGGCCATCTCCTTAACTCATCCATCGGCTCTTGATCAAGCCTATCAGTGCTTCCGGACGCGCCGCACCCGATGTCACGGCGAAATCCTGAACACCAGCTGCGGCAGACCCTCAACGCTCGCCCGGACTTCCTGGCCAGGCAACAGCGCGGAAACGCCGGCCGGAGTGCCCGTAAAAATGACGTCCCCGGCGCTCAGACTGACGGTGCGCGACAGTTCGCACAACAGCTCTGCAACCGACCACAGCATGTCGCCGAGCAGAGCGGACTGGCGCAGCTCGCCGTCCACGGTCAGGCTGATTGCGGTCTGGGCATCCAGCCGGGCCTGCTGCGCAGGAACAATCTGACCGACCGGACCGGCGCTGTCGAAGCCCTTGCTCATTTCCCAGGGCTGACCCGCTTGCTTGGCCCGCGCCTGGACGTCTCGGCGCGTGAGGTCGACACCGACCGCGTAGCCGAAGATGCACCCCGACGCCTGGTCGGACGTGAGACTACGACCGCCGCCTTTGAGAAAGACGATCAGCTCGACCTCGTGATGCAAATCGGCCGTGTCCGGTGGATAGTCGATGCAGTCGGCATGAACCAGGGCCTGCGCCGGCTTGGAAAAGAAAACGGGCGCCGAGCGATCCGGATCGACGCCCATCTCCCGGGCATGCTCGGCGTAGTTTCGCCCCAAGCACCAGACCGTTCGGACCGGAAACGCCCCGCCGCCCAGAACCGGAAGGAGCGGCGCCTGCCAATCGACCACGCGCTCCACCATCCAGGCCTCAGCCCAGTTTGCGAATGCCGACGGCCGAGCGCAGCTGCTCCATCAGCGGCCGGCTGATCGCGCGCGCCTTGTCTGCGCCGCGCTGCAGTTCATCCTCGACCCGGGCCGGATCGGCCATCAGGGCCTCATAGCGCTCGCGCGGAGCCTGAAGTTGGGCATTGACCAGCTCGAACAACTGCTGCTTGACCTCGCCCCAGGCAATCCCTTCGCTGAAGGCTGCGCGCATCGCCTGGCGCTGAGCCGGAGTGGCGAAGGCGGCATAGACCGCGTAGACCGGGGCGCTGTCCGGATCCTTCGGTTCGCCCGGCTCGAGCGAGTTGGTCTTGATCTTCATGATCGCCTTGCGCAGCTTCTTCTCGGGGAGCCACAGTGGAATGGTGTTGTCGTAGCTTTTCGACATCTTGCGGCCGTCGGTGCCCGGCAAGGTAGCCACATGCTCGTCGATGACCGCTTCAGGCAAGGTGAAATGCTCGCCATAGCGATGGTTGAAGCGGGCGGCGATATCGCGCGCCATCTCCAGGTGCTGGACCTGGTCCTTGCCGACCGGAACGCGGTGGGCATTGAACATGAGGATATCAGCGGCCATCAGAACCGGGTAGCAGAACAGGCCCATGGTGATGCCCTGGTCAGGATCCTCGCCCGCCTCTCGGTTGGCATCGATCCCCGCCTTGTAAGCGTGGGCGCGGTTCATCAGCCCCTTGGCCGTCACGCAGGTCAGTAGCCAGGTCAGTTCTGGGATCTCCGGCACGTCTGACTGGCGATAGAACACCGCCCGCTCGGTGTCCAGACCCAGCGCCAGCCAGGTCGCGGCAATTTCCAGGGTTGAACGCTGTACCCGCTCCGGATCCTCGCACTTGACCAGGGCGTGGTAGTCGGCCAGAAAATAGAAGGACTCGGTCGCCTGATCGCGGCTGGCAGCGATCGCCGGCTCGATCGCACCGACGTAGTTGCCGAGATGGGGTGTGCCGGTGGTCGTGATCCCGGTGAGCACGCGCTGATTGATGGTCATGGCCGGTTCGGGGCTGTCATCGGATGGCGGTAAAACGCTATTGTAGTGCCTCATGTCCCACGGGAGACCACAGCTTGGAGATGATCAGGGCCGTTTACCAGGCCACCGCCGCGGACCGGGATCCGGAAGTCCTGGCTGAGAACATTGCCCGCGAACAAAGCCTGGAGCTGACCCGGGCACTCATCCCCGAGGCCATTGCCGAACGCCTGCTCGGCCGGGTTCTCGACGTGGCACCTCTGGCCGACGATTGCTGGCGGCTGGAGATCGGCTACCCGGCTGAACTGGCCAGCGGCCAGGCCGGTCAGTTGCTGCACCTGATCTACGGCAACATCTCGTTCTATCCGCGCATTCGCCTGGTAGGGCTGGACCTTCCGGACGGTCTGCTCGCCCGCCTGCCCGGTCCAATCGGCGGTCTGCCCGCCATCCGCGCCTGGACCGGCGTTGCTGAGCGCGCCCTGCTGATGACGGTGCTCAAGCCGCGCGGCAGCGACCCCTCGGTGCTGGCCGATCTGGCCCTGGCCTTCGCCCGCGGCGGCGGCGATCTGATCAAGGATGACCAGAATCTGGTCGAAGACGATATTGCCGCCTTCGGCCGGCGGGTTGGCGCCTGCGCTGCCGCCGTCGACCGAGCTGCTCACGAAACCGGCCGGCGCTGCCTGTATCTGCCGCACGTGGCCGGCAGCGGTGACCACCTCCGACGCCAGCTTGACATCGTCCGCGAGCTGAAGCTCGGCGGGGTGGTTCTATGCACCTGGGTCATGGGGCTGGAGACGGCTGCAACGGCGGCCAGAGAGCGTGACCTGATGTGGCTGTCCCATCCAGCCATGGCCGGCGCCTTCACCGAACCGCCCGCCACCGGCATCGCAAGCGCGGTGCTGCTCGGAACGATGGTGCGGGTGGCCGGCGCCGACGTCAGCATTTTTCCCGGTCGAGGCGGCCGGATTCATTCCGGACGCAGCGACGACGAAAGCGCCACCTGCCGAGCGTTGACCGCGCCGCTGGGCCCGATCAAGGCCACCCTGCCCTGCACCGGCGGCGGCAAGACTCTGGAGCAGGCAGCGCTCACCGCGCGGGACCAGGGACCAGACTGCGCGATCCTGGTCGGCGGCGACCTGATCGCGCGCGGCGATCGCATCACGGCCGATACCGCAGCCGCCGTGGCGGCCCTGACCGCTGTCTGACGGCCCTCTCCGGGCGCCCGCAAATGGGCGGCATGTTACCCTGAAGGTTCGACTCAAATCTGGAAACAGCATGGAAATCAAGGCGAACACCGTTGTCAGCATCGACTACACCCTGACCGGCGCTGACGGGCAGATCATCGACACTTCCGAGGGCCGGGAGCCGCTGGTTTATCTGCACGGGCACGGCAACATCATTCCCGGTCTGGAAAAGGCCATCGAAGGCAAGACCGAGGGCGATGAACTGGCCGTCAGCGTTGAACCCGAAGAGGCCTATGGACCATACCGAGAAGAACTGATCCAGGACGTGCCGAAGTCCGCCTTCGACGGCATGGAGAAAGTTGAACCCGGCATGAGCTTCCGGGCCGAGTCTTCAGCCGGTCCGATGACCGTAACCGTCCGCGAAGTCGGAGAAGACACGGTCAAAGTCGACGGCAACCACATGCTCGCCGGACAGGTTCTCAACTTCAAGGTCGCGGTCAAGGACGTGCGCGAAGCCACCGAGGCCGAAAAGTCCGAGGGCGCAGTCGCCGGCTAACGCTGGCTCCCGCGGGAAGCACCGGACCTCGCCCGTGCGCGGTCCGGTCTGCTATGCTTTGCGCCCCTGCGACCTTGAGGATGCCTGCCCGTCAATGACCTACTGTCTGGGCCTGCGGCTGACCACCGGCCTGGTTCTGGCCTCGGATTCCCGGACCAGCGCCAGCGTCGACGATATCAGCGTCTACTCCAAGATGCACACTTTCGATACCCGGCCGGACCGGGTTGTGGTGCTGCTGTCAGCCGGCAACCTGGCGACCTCGCAAGCCGTGCGCAGCCAGATCAACCGGGACCTGCAAAACCCGACGGCCGAGCGCAACCTGAATAGCCTTCAGCATCTCGACGAAATCGCCGGCTACGTCGGCGAGATCAATCGCCAGGTCCAACACAACATCGCGCCCGAGCCGGACCAGGCCAGCGGCTTCAACCCGGAGGCCAGCTTCCTGCTCGGCGGTCAGGTCGGCGACGGCGCCCATGACATCTTCCTGATCTATCCGCAGGGCAATCACATCGTGGCCTCTCGCCAGAAGCCCTTTCTGCAGATCGGAGAAACCAAGTACGGCAAGCCAATCCTCTCTCGCCTGGCCGACGGAGAACTCTCGCTGGACCTGGGTGCGCGGTTGGCGCTGGTATCGATGGATGCGGCCATGCGCTCCAATCTCTCGGTCGGTCCGCCGATCGAGGTCGCGGTCTGCCCTGCCGGCGCCCATCGCGTAGCCCGCAGGCTCAAGCTGACCGAGCAGGATGCCTACCTGAAGACTCTGGCCGAGCAGTGGAACCACCAGTTGCGCGAGGCCTTCCTGGGGCTGCCCGATCCGGAGGGCTGGGAAAGCGCAAGCTGAGCGCTGGCCAGGCCAGCCCGGCGATGGTTCTCAAGCCCCTGCGGCAACCCGCTGGCAGGCCGTCTCGATCACCTGCTCGATCAATCTCAGTTTATCGACCACCGGCGTGACCAGGATGAATGGATAGGGATCGGGCTGATCCAGGCTGCGGTTGAGCAGGTTGATTCGCCGCGCCAAATCAATCCAGCACTCCATGCGCCGGTCAAACGGCAGGTCCAGCACATCGGCGCGCACCATATCGTTGACCGCAGCCGTTTCCAGCGTATCGGAGATCTGCAGGTAATGCGCCCAGCACTCGGCCCAGTCTTCCCACGGATGGGCGCTGGCGTAAGCGCTGATGTACGCCTGCGGCCAGGCCCAGTGCGGGCCATCCCGATAATAGGCTTCAAGGGCCTCATCATAGGTCTGACGCTCGTCGCCGAAGCGTTCGCGCACGACGTCAAGCAACGGCGACCCGGACACCAGCCGATCCCAGTAGTAGTGGCCGATCTCGTGACGAAAATGGCCGAGCAGTGTCCGCTGGGCCTCATTCATCTGCACCCGCATCCGCTCGCGCTCGACGTCGTCGGCCTCGCGGATATTGATCGTGATCAGCCCGTTGGCATGGCCGGTCATGACCGGCTGGTCCTCCGTCGAATCCAGGAATTCCAGCGGATCGGGATTGTTTTCAAGAAAGGCGAACCCCAACCCGTGCTGCGAAGATTCGCGACGGCTTTCGATCGGCAAATCATGGCGCATGAGATCGAACAACAGTCGCCGCTTGCGCCGCTCCACCGCCAGCCAAAGTGCCCGGTTACCCGGCTTGTCCAGATTGGGAATGACTTCATTGAGCCGGCAGGCACGACAATAGCCTTCCGGATCTTCAGCCGGCACCATCCAGTTGCAGACTTGCTCGCGGCTGTAGTTCAGGCACTGGCGATAGCTGCGACCCGCGGCACGCGGGTGGCGGGCCTTCCACAACCCGTCGCCCTGATCGGCCAGGGCGGACATCACCCCAAGATCCGGCAGGAAGCCGAGAACGGACTGGCAGGCCACGCACAAGGTGTTTTCGAAGTAGACCGTGTTGCCGCAGCTGCAGGAAAAGTTCTTCATTCGCTGGCCTCGGTCAGAAACCAGGTCTGCGAAATTCGGTCGCCAATGGCGATCAGCTCAACCTGGAGGCGGTCGACGAAAGCACTCAAGCCGCCATCGACCAGTTCGTGCACGTCGGCCTGATCGATCATGCGCTGTGCGCGCCCCACCGCCACCAGCGTTGCTTCATGTCCGGGCAGCGCGTGAAGGCGCTCAGCGACCGCTTCCAGACAAAACGAGACCGAGCGCGGAAACAGCGGATTGCCGAGCAGAAAGCGCAGTACGTCCGTCCCGCTGACGCGCAGCCGCACGTGGCGACGATACATCTGGTAAGCGGTCAGTGACTTCAGCACGCTCATCCACTGAAGTTGATCGAAGGGCTGAGTATTGTCCACGCCCCGCAGCAGGTGGGCCGAACGCACGTCCAGAATACGCGTGGTCATGTCGGCCCGCTCATGGTAGCGGCCCAGCAGAATGAAATCCCAAGCGTGATCATGACTCATGGTATCAGCCAGCATCCCGATCAGCTGCTGGCAGCGGCAAATCACCGAAACGATGAATTCATGGCGAGCGCGCTTGGCGAGCTGGCCAGCCAAGCGCTCGCGCGCCATCAGATAGAGATCGTTGGTCTGCTCCCAGACCTCGCGCGGCACGAGGTCACGGGCCGCACGCAGGTTCTCGCGCGCCTGCGCGAGGCACGAAAGCACCGAACCGCCGTGACGGGGCTCTGCCAACAGGAATCGCACCACCTGGCGTTCGTCAGCCGAATCGTGCAGCTCGTCGAACAGCGCCTGGCTGCCGGTGATCCGCACCAATGGGCCCCAGCCTGGCGCAAGACGCCGGGGCAGGTCGAGCATCAGGTGGGCGTTGACGTTGATCATCCGGCCCAGGTCCTCGGCCCGCTCGAGGTAACGGCCGTACCAGTAAAGATTCTCGGCGACGCGCGACAGCATCAGTCGTCACCGCCGTCGGTGTCGACGATCCAGGTGTCCTTGCTGCCGCCGCCCTGCGAGGAGTTGACCACCAGCGACCCGGCGCGCATCGCCACTCGGGTCAGCCCGCCGGTGGTGACGTACTGCTGGTCGCCGGACAAGATGAAAGGTCGCAAATCGACGTGGCGCGGTGAGACCTGCGAACCGACCAGCGTCGGACAGGTGGAGATGGCCAATGTCGGCTGGGCGATGTAGTTGCGCGGATCGGCCTTGATCAGCCGCTTGAACTGATCCCGCTCCTTGCGCGTGGCGTGCGGACCGATCAGCATGCCGTAGCCGCCGGACTCGTTGGCCGGCTTGACCACCAGCTGATCGATATTGGCCAGCACGTGATCAAGCTCTGAACGGATGCTGCACCGCCAGGTCGGTACGTTGGGCACCAGCGGGTCCTGATCCAGGTAATAACGAATAATGTCGGGGACGTAAGAGTAGACGACCTTGTCGTCGGCCACCCCGGCTCCCGGCGCGTTGGCCAGGCCGACCTTTCCGGCCCGCCAGGATCGCATCAGGCCCGGCACGCCGAGCAGCGAATCTTGGCGAAAGACTTCCGGGTCGAGAAACGCGTCGTCGATGCGACGGTAGATCACGTCCACCTGTTCCAGTCCGTGAATGGTGCGCATGAACACGCAGTTGTCGTCATCGACGACCAGATCGCGCCCCTCGACCAGCTCCACGCCCATTTGCTGGGCCAGCCAGGCGTGTTCGAAATAGGCCGAATTGAACATTCCCGGGGTGAGCACGACGACAACCGGGTAGTCGGCCGGACGCGGCGACAGGCTGGCCAGGGTGTCGAACAGACGGGCCGGGTAGTCGTCGACCGGCTGGATATCGATGTTCTCGAACAGCTCGGGAAACACCTTTTTCATGACCTGGCGATTCTCGAGCATGTAGGACACCCCGGACGGCACCCGCAGGTTGTCCTCAAGCACGTAAAGCGTGCCGTCGGCATCGCGCACCAGATCGCTGCCACAGATATGCGCCCAGACGCCGTAGCGCGGCTGAACGCCGCGGCACGGCTCTCGAAACCCCACCGAACCGGCCAGGATTTCAGCCGGGAAGACCCCGTCGGCGACGATCTTCTGGTCGCCGTAGAGATCATCAATGAACAAATTCAGCGCGGTGACCCGTTGCTCGAGTCCCAGGCGGGTTTTCTCCCACTCACGCAAGGAGATGACCCGGGGGATCAGATCAAAGGGCATCGCCCGATCGGCGCTGCCTTCATCGTGGTAGACGCGGAAACTGATGCCGGCGACCAGCGCAGCGATCTCGCAGGCATCCCGGCGCTCGACCAGCTCGCCGCGATCCAGCCTCCGCAAATACTTCCACAGTCGCCGGGCCGCGGCCCTTGGACCGCCGCGCGGTCCGATCAGCTCATCGTAAAAATCGCTGTGGTAGCGCCAGTCCTGCGCATCGCTGGAGAGATTGTTCAAACCGCCTCGCAGCCCGAACCCGGGTTCATGGATACCACCAAGAGCATACCGCATCGCCAGCCAGGTTCATCCACAGGCAACGCAGTTGCCGCAGTTTCCGCTACCATCCAGCCTTCGCCACACCGAAAGTCCCTCCTGGCATGTCGCTGATTTCCCTCAAAGGCATCGAGTTCAACATCGGCGGCCCGCTGCTGCTCGACGGGGTCGATCTGGAGATCGAACCGGGAGAGCGCATTGCCCTGGTCGGGCGCAACGGCGCCGGCAAATCCACCCTGCTGCGTCTGATCGCCGGTGATCTGCAACCCGATGGTGGGCGCATCGAGCAGCCTGCCGGTCTGCGCGTTGCCCGCCTTCAGCAGGAGGTGCCCTCCGGGGCCGGCGGGTCGGTCTTCGACCAGGTCGCTGCCGGGCTGGGCGAGCTGGGCCAGATCCTGGTCGACTACCACCACGCCAGCCAGTCCGAGTACGATGCCGAACGTTTGGCCGACCTGCAGTCAAAGATCGAGGCCGCCGGCGGCTGGGACCTGGATAGCCGGGTCGAGAGGGTGCTGGGCCAGCTGGGCCTGAACGGCGATCAGCCCTTCGATCAGCTGTCCGGAGGGATGAAGCGCCGAGTGCTGCTTGGTCAGGCCCTGGTTGTCGAGCCCGACCTGTTGCTGCTCGACGAACCCACCAACCATCTCGACATCGAGGCCATCGAATGGCTGGAGAACCTGCTCCTGCAGCTCGACGCGGCGCTGGTGTTCGTGACTCACGACCGGCGCTTCCTCAAGAACCTCGCCACCCGCATCATCGAAATCGATCGCGGCCAGCTCACCTCCTGGCCCGGCGACTGGGACAACTACCTGCGCCGCTCGGCCGAACGCGCCCACGCCGAGGAGCTGGAGCATCAGCAGTTTGATCGACGCCTGTCGGAAGAAGAAACCTGGATCCGTCAAGGCATCAAGGCCCGCCGCACCCGCAATGAGGGTCGGGTGCGGGCTCTGGAGCAAATGCGTCGTGAGCGCGCGGCTCGGCGTGAACGAACCGGAACCGTCAACCTGGAGACCGGGATCGCCGCACCGTCGGGCAAGAAGGTGATCCGGGTCGAAGATCTGCACTTTGCCTGGGGCAAGCAGATCATTGCCCATGACTTCTCCACCACCATCCTGCGCGGCGATCGGGTCGGCCTGATCGGCCCCAACGGCAGCGGCAAGTCCACGCTGATCGGGCTGCTGCTGGGTAAGATCTCGCCGGACCGCGGCACCGTCACCCTGGGCACCGCACTGGAGATCGCCTATTTCGATCAGCAACGAGCGGTTCTGCGCGATGATTGGAGCGCGGCCGACAACGTCGCTGAAGGGCGTGATTTCGTCGAGATCAACGGCAAGGCCCGCCACATCATCGGCTACCTGCAGGACTTTCTGTTTACCCCGGAGCGCGCGCGTGCGCCGATTTCGCGCCTGTCAGGCGGCGAGCGTAACCGCCTGCTGCTGGCCCGGCTGTTCGCACGTCCGTCCAACCTGCTGGTCATGGACGAACCGACCAATGACCTCGATACCGAAACGCTGGAGCTCCTGGAGGAGCGCCTGGCCGCCTATCCCGGCACGCTGTTGTTGGTCAGCCATGATCGCGATTTTCTCGATCGGGTGATCACCAGCACCCTCGCGCTGGAAGGCGAGGGTCGCATCTCAGAGTATGTCGGCGGCTACAGTGACTGGCTGCGCCAGCGCACGGGGTCACGCACACCTTCTCCGGCAACGTCCCGAACAACCCCCTCATCCGGTGCGACGGGCAAAGCGCGACCTGCAGCGGCCAAGCTGAGCTACAAACTGGCTCGCGAACTGGCTGAGCTACCCGAAAAGGTCGAGCGGCTGGAAGCAGACATGAGTCGACTTGCCGAGCAGATGAACGATCCTTTGCTGCACGCTGACGATCCGGCAAAGGCCAGCCAGGCCGCCCGACAGGTCAAGCAGCTTCAGGATCAGCTCGACGCCGCCTTCGCTCGCTGGGAGGAATTGGAAAAACTCCGTGAGCAGGCGCCCTCCTGAGCAGCACCGGCCGCACTCGCTTGAGGCGTTGTGCCCAGCGCATTGCCGCCCGTTGCTCTGCCGGCGTACGGTCCCCTTCTCGCGCCGGCCGGACCGGCCTGGCTCCTCGGATCCGCCGGGCCGGCGTGATCCAGGCTCGCCACGGGCTGTTGGGTGCGAACACCCCGTGGAAGCGGGTCAGATTCAGGCGCGACGGCGGGATGAGTGCCGCCAGCCGGGCAATGAAATCCAGTGGGTTTTTCCGATTAGGGGATTTCTGTACAGGTCACCGAGCAACCATTTTGATCGCATTCTCCTCGGCACCGAAGTCCACCGCCACCCGCTCCCGTCACCGGAATCCCCCACCACATAGCCAATTCTCTCAATTGGTTGACAACATCGGCTGAACCGCCAAAGTACTCGAAATTGCCGAGCGAACCTGATGGAATGACAGTTCCGTCATGAAGATGACCAGTATCATCGTGAAACTCAAAACTGACGGAGATTGTCATCGGCCCCGTGAAGTGAACGGATTCGATAGATATCTCAACTGTCGACCCGTCTGGGAAGACTATGACCATGCGGGTGTTGAGTTGATGACCAAACATGTGGTTCACGAGATTGGTGAAGGCAGTAAGACCAACTAGCCCACTTTGGCTGAGAAGCCCAGTAGTCAAGAAGTCTTCCAGATCGGACAACAACTGTTGTCTGGTCTGATGGCTTGGGGAGTCAGGCGGGCCGAATAGCGATATCGCTGATCCTATATCGGTAAAATCTTCAGCAGAGATTTCGCCTGTTATTAAATTAAGTCTATAGGTCGCCAGTCCTTCAATCGTTGTTTTTGTGGCAACCTCACCTGGTCCTGCGACCGCAGCCATAACGGTTGAGTGCCAATCTCGACTCGCATGAACAACAAAAAATCTTGTCTCTGTCGAGTCAGGGTTCACAACATAGACTGGATATTCCAAATAACTGACCAGCTCCGAACCAGGCTCTGCTGGAATCGGTGTTGCAGCAAGCGCTGCACTTTCAAACTGGGCATAATTGTAACAAGCACCACAAAAACTAACGTTTGATGCTGACACCGCGCTAACCGCGAACAATATACAGGCTGTAAACAGTAATTTACCCGGAAACAACCATTTTTTTGAGGTAAATGTAATCAGATTTTGGTTAAACGCCATGCCACCGATCCCCCGTTTATTGCCCTAAAGCATAAAAAAAAAAGAGCTACTGTCAAGTCTGGTGTGTGGCGATGGACTGATCAAGCCGCAGCTTGCCTGCTGATCTGCCGTTCATCGATACCGTCGATGAACTTCACGCCAGCAATGACGTCGGCCAGTTGCTTGAAGCCTCGCAGTTTGCGCCATCGTTTCTGGGCGCTCATTGCACGTGTCAATCGACACCTAGTTTTACGCATTAAGACGACACCTACTTTTAAGCACTCCCAGGGCGGGTGCTGGCCGTTGGCCTGCTCGCCTACCAGAGCCTGGAGCGCGTCCTGAAAGTTGCCGGTGGACACGCCCCGCAGGTACAGCCAGGGAATCAGCTCATCGAGGCTCCGAGCCAGCTTGAGATACAGCGGCAGCAAGCTGGAGTTGAACTTGATCCCGGAACCTCAGCAGTCTCGCACCTTGGGCACCTACACCGGGACGGCACCGACTCCGGTCTGGATCTTCCGCTCTGGCAAGTCGCCTTTGCGCACCACTGTAGATGATTCGTCAATAGACGCCTTGCGCCACCCCCTGTACTTACCCGTGCTAAAAACACTCGCCGACGATTTGGGGTGGTTGCTATTTTGTGAACGCACGGATGGTTGCATCGGCTGGAGCCATCCTGTGGTGCTTCAACGCTGCCAGGATGTTTTTTTCACTGCAGAGCTCCAGCCGACTACTCTGAAGTTATTTATCAGACCACTACGCCGGATCACTACGCTCTTTTCCAGGCTTTGGAAGACGTGGTTCGATACCGAATACTCCTCGCTGGAAATACCCGTTAGGTCACATTCATGAACCGCCTCGCGCAATTTTTTCGGCATTCAAAATGCCCCGCTGGGACGGCAATAGGTTGCAGCGCGCGCGCAATCAACCCTTGAGGTATTTCGTTGCCGAGTTCAGAAAAGCTTCGCCCGTCTATTCGGCGACGCACCCCATCAAGCCGGTTCAGGCGCGCGATCCGCTAATCTTGTTCTCTGCTTCAAATCCGCCAATCCCAGGTACCAGGAGCGCCGGGATGATGGCTGCGTAGGCAAACAGCACGCTACCGAGGGCCAGCAGCGGGACGTCGGCGGCCAGCAGACCGCCCAGCAGCACCGGACCAACCGCCGTGCTGACCACCATCAGGGCTGCATACACGCCCCGGATCAGACCCAGCTGGGCGGTCCCGAACAGCTCGACCCAGACCGCGGCGCTGATCACGCCGTTGAGCCCGGCGGTCATGCCCAGACCGGCAAACAACAGCCACAGCGAGGGACCGGGCGGCAGCAGAGCCAGGCCCAGCATCGCAGCCCCCGCCGGAAGCAGCGAAAACCGCAGCAGGAAACGCGCGCTGAAGCGATCGATCAGCCGGCCCCCGGCGAAAGCCATCAGCCCCTGCAGGGCCGCAAACAGAATGAAGCCTTGCGCAACCTGCCCCAGCCGCCAGCCCTGGATTTCGCCCAGCGTGCCCTGATGCAGAAACACCGCCGTGACCAGAACCGGCGGCACCAGGACAACACCGAGCACGCGCAAGAACCCACCGTGCCTGAACAGCTGGCGGCGCTGCAGGACATCGACCGGCGCCGACCCGATGTCATGGTCGGCCTCGAGGGGTGACTGCAGTCCCGCAGCCAGGCGGTGCAGCAGCGGCATGGCGACCACCGCAATAAAAAGCGCGGCGATCAGCCAGACCGTCTGCCACGCCAGCGCGCCCAGGGCCAGTGCGACCAGCAGAGGGAACGTCGCCTCTCCCAGAATGAAGCCGTAGGACGCCATCGCCACGGCGCGGCCGCGACGACGGCGCGCGTATCGGGCCGCAGCCACAACGGCCAGGTGCCCGGTCAATCCCTGCCCCCCCAGGCGAACCAGGAACAACCCTGTCGCCAGCTGCCACAGGTCGCCGGCCAGACCAATGAACAGCGCGCCGCTGACCAGAAGGCCGGTGCTGAGCAGCGCCGCCCGTCCCAGTCGCCAGTGATCCGCGATAGCGCCCAACCAGAACATCAACAACCCGCTGGTCAGCGTTGCGGCACCGTACAGCAAGCCCAGGCCGGCTTCGTCGAGACCGAAAGCGGTTCGGAAATCGGACCCGTAGAGGCCGATGAAAAAGGTCTGGCCAAAGCTCGACACCAGCGCTGCGGCCAGCGCGAACCGGCCGGCAGCCGGCAGGCCTGACCCCGTCACCGAGGCGCTCACGCCGGGAGGCCAGGCTCAGTCGCCACGAAGAACCCGGCGCAGCGCTCGCCGCTGGTGCTTGTCGGGACGCTTGCCGGGATTTCCGGCAAGACGGCGTTCATCGCGCGCGGCCTCGCGGCGTCGGAGGCTGTCTTCGGTCTCGCGATACATCAGGGCCGCCAGGGGCGCCGATACCCGCTTTTCGCCGACTTCGAGCACGTCGAGCTCGATCAGCCACTCGCCCTTGCTGATGCGCAAGCGGTCATTCACCCGAACCAGCCTGGAGGCCTTGGGCTTATTGCCGTTGATTTCGATCTTGCCGCCGCGAATGGCCTGCTGGGCGAGGCTTCGAGTCTTGAAAAAGCGCGCCGCCCATAACCACTTGTCCAGCCTGAAGGCTTGACCGGTCATCGGCAACCGCGAAGGGATATCGAGGCAAAGAGCCTGACCTTGCTCACTGGCGCGCTTTCTCCAGCCGTTCCAGGCGTTCATTGATCCGGCGCAGCTCGTTGAGCAGGTCCTGGTGCTGTTCGGCTTCTTCATCGTGGTGGATCGACTGGGTGGCCGTCACGATGATGGCGATGAACAGGTTGAGCACCATGAAGCTCGAGATCAGAATGAACGGCACGAAGTAGATCCAGATCAGCGGATAGGCCTCCATCATCGGCCGAGCCACCCCGCTCGACCACGACTCCAGGGTCATGATCTGGAACAGCGAGAACAGGCTCAGGCCCAGGTTGCCCCAGTATTCCGGGAAATCCTCGGCAAACAGCTTGGTGCCCATGACCGCAAAGATGTAGAAAATCAGCAAAAGCAACAGAGCGGTCCAGCCCATGCCCGGCAGGGCGCGCAGCAGCGACTCGATGATCGCGCGCAGCTTGGGGATCTGCGACAGCAGCCTGAGCACCCGCAAAACGCGCAGCGCGCGCAGGATTTCCAGCGGTCCTGAGGCCGGCACAAGCGCGATGCCGACAATGAGAAAGTCAAAAACGTTCCAGCCGGAGCGGAAGAAACGCGGCCCGAACGCGGTGAGCTTGAGAAGGATTTCTCCGACGAAGACAGCCAGGATGAGCTGGTTGGCCACGATCAGCGCCGGCCCGAAAGCGGCCATCACGGCGGGCGAGGTTTCCAGCCCCAGGATCACGGCGTTGAGCACGATCAGGCCGATGATGAACCGGGTGAAACCCGGCCCTTCAACCCATTCGCCCAGACGGCTGCGCCAGCCGTCGGGCACGGCAGCTGTCATCGACCAAGCTCCGGCGAGCGAAGCACCTCGCGTCCGGACTTCATGAGGCCGCTTTCACATCCTCGGGCGCGTCGGCTCCACCCAGCGCGTCGACCAGCAGCTGGTTGACCCGCCGCACGTAGGCGGCCGGGTCGGCCAGCTCGCCACCCTCGGCCAGCAGAGCCTGATCCAGCAGCAGGCTGGCCAGTTCGCCAAAGCGCGCCTGATCGTGCTGGGCGGCCATCAGCGCCAACAGCGGATGATCCGGATTGATTTCCAGATTGGGCGTGACCTCAGGCACTTCCTGGCCGGCCTGGCGCATCATCCTGGCCATCACCGGCGACAGCCCATGCTCATCGGCGACTACGCAGGCCGGTGAATCGGTCAGGCGCTGGCTGGGCTGAACGTTGCCGATCCGCTCACCCAATGCCTTCTTGACCCGACCGGCCAGCTTCTTGGCCTCGTCGCCGGGCTCAACGCTCTCTCCCAGATCCAGCTTGCCGCGCGCCACAGACTTCAGGGACTTGCCCTTGTACTCGTGCAGGTGGCTGACCAGCCACTCATCAATCCGGTCGGTCAGCAGCAAGACCTCGACCCCGTGCTTGCGGAAAGCCTCGAGGTGCGGGCTGTTGCGCGCCACCTTGAGCGAGTCGGCGGTCAGGTACCAGATGTTTTCCTGGTCTTCTTTCATGCGGCTGATGTAGTCATCCAGGCCGGTCGACCCGTTCTCGTCTTCGACCTTTGTGGACGGGAACCTAAGCAGGCCGGCAATCCGCTCGCGCTGCTCGAAATCCTCGATCACGCCTTCCTTGAGGACCGACCCGAAGGCTTCGAGAAACTTGGCCCAGGGCTCTCCGCCCTGCTCGGCCAGCTTCTCGATCAGGTTCAAGCTGCGCTTGACCACGGTCGCCCTGATTTTTTTCAGCAGTGGAGAATCCTGCAGCATCTCGCGAGAAATGTTGAGCGGCAGGTCAGCCGAATCGATCACGCCGCGCATAAACCGCAGGTAGCGCGGCACCACCTGTTCAGCCGCGTCCATGATGAAAACCCGCTGGATATACAGCTTGATGCCTTCGCGCTCATCGCGGTTGATCAACATATCGAAGGGCGCCGACGACGGTAGGTAAAGCAGCAGACTGTAGCGTTGGCCGCCCTCGACGTGGTGATGCGCCCAGCTCAGCGGCGCTTCCGGATCGCCGGTCAGGCTGGAATAGAACTCGGTGTAGTCGTTATCCGACAGGTCGCTTTTCTGCCGGGACCACAGGGCCTGGCTGGCGTTGACCAGTTCGGGCTCGGCAGCCGCGGAATCGCCCTTGGCGGCCCCATCGTCCTTGCCCTCGACCGGTTTGTGCAGGCGAATCGGAAAGGCGATGTGGTTTGAATAATGCTTGATGATGCGCCTGAGCTGCCACTCCGACAGCAGATCGCGATGCTCTTCGCGCAGCTGCAGAATGATGGTGGTGCCTTGCTCGGGCCGCTCGATGCTCTCAAGCTGATACTCACCCTCACCGGCCGAGGTCCAGCGCACGCCGGCGTCCGCGGGCTCGTCGGCCCGGCGAGTCTCGACGGTGACGTTTTCGGCAACGATGAAGGCCGCATAAAACCCGACTCCAAACTGGCCGATCAGCCGCGCATCCTTTTGCTGGTCGCCGGACAGGCTTTCCAGGAATCGACGCGTGCCCGAGCGCGCGATGGTGCCGAGATTCTCCACCACCTCAGCCCGGTTCATGCCGATACCGCGGTCGCGCAGGGTCAAGCTCGCAGACTCGAGATCAAACGAGACATCGATGGCCAAATCTTGATCCAGGCCTTTCAGAGCGTCATTGGTCAGGGCCTCGAAGCGCAACTTGTCGCTGGCATCCGATGCGTTGGAAATCAGCTCGCGCAGAAAAATCTCGCGGTTGGAGTAGAGCGCATTAATCATCAGCTTCAGCAGCTGGTGGACCTCGGTATCGAAGGTCCGGGTCTCGATGGATGGCGCGTCCGTCATGGCAGATCTCCTCTGGATTGATCGCAAGCGGGGAATCGGTCGTCGGGTGTCAGGAATTGGGCATTTACGGCCCGATTTCAAGTCCCTCGACCAAGGTCTGCGAGATTTGCATCAAGTGCGCTGGCCGACGATAATTGGCCGCTTGCCAGCGCTAGCGGCAGATCACCACCGGTTAAAGCATGCGAAATCATTACCAGATCACGATCACCGATTATCGAGGGGCTCGACACTTCACCCTCAACCAGCTGATGCGTCGCGGTCTGTTGGCCGCCCTGGCGGTCCTGACGCTGATCCTTTTGACGGGCTCCGTGGTGATCCATGGGCTGAGCGACCGGGTCGGCAATCTCAATGACGAGCTTGCCGGGCTCAAGGCAGAGCGCGGCCGAGTGGCGGCCGAGCGCCGAGAACTGGCCGCTGAGCGCGATCAGCTGGAAGCGGACGTCGCCGAAAAGAGCATGGCGCTGCTTGCACTGAGCGATGAACTGGAAAACATCGAGATCCTGATCGGCCTGCGGGCCGAACCCGAGCGCCCGCTGGCCCAGCGCGTCGACACCGCCAGCCAGACCGCCTTCGAAAAACGTCTGATGCTCAACAGCATCCCGTCCGGCTTTCCGCTGGATTCAGAGCGGGTGACCAGCGACTTCGGGATGCGTCGTCACCCGATCGAAGGCCATATGGCCCTGCACGGCGGCGTCGACTTCGGCGCCCCGCGCGGCACCCCGGTCTATGCCACGGCCGACGGGGTGGTCGAATGGGCCGCCCATCACGAGAGCAGCGGCATGGGCAAGATGATTCGCCTCTTGCACAATTATGGCTTTTCCTCCGTCTACGGTCATTTGGACCGTATCGAGGTCAAGCCGGGCAATTACGTTCGGCGCGGCGAGCTGATCGGTTATTCCGGTAACACCGGCGCATCCACGGGACCGCATCTGCACTATGAAGTCCGCCACCTCAACCGGCGGCTGGATCCGGCCACGTTCCTGCGCTGGTCCATCTCCGAGTACGACATTCTGTTTGCTAACGAGGATCGGGTCGAATGGGAATCATTGGTCGAAATCATTCGAAGCAAGTCAAGAACAGCGGAACGACCGTCATTGCTGCCGGTACAGAGCTGGTCGGCAACCTTGCCCTAGACGACAACCTGCACATCGACGGACGCATCAAGGGCGACGTCGAATCCAAGGCCGAGATCATCATCGGCAAGCCAGGACACATGGAAGGCCAGATCAAGGCCCGCCGGGTCTTGGTCAGCGGCAGCTTTGACGGCGGCATCGAAGCCGAGCGACTCGAAATCGTCGCCTCGGGAAAGGTTACGGGTGAAGTCACGGTGGGGCAATTGGTCGTGGAATCCGGGGCTCACTTCAATGGCACCAGCCGGATACTGGGCGACGAACCGCCACGCCAACTTACCCACGCCAAGCAGCCTGAAGACGACGACTCCAAAACGATACCGTCGTCCGGAGAAGCAGAACCCAGCGGCAGCGAAGTCAAGAACAACGCCAAGACAGCGACCAGAAAGTCCTGAATCAGGACCGATCGGTTCGCTTTCGGCGAATGTAGATCGTGCGCTCCACGCGGGCGACAACCGCTCCTTCCCGATCCCGAATTTCCACCGGATGCGTCAGCAGCACCGAACGTTGACGGTCGGCCTGTCGACGAGCGCGCTCAAAGTCGCCTTCATCAAGCCGGAACTCCGCGGTCACCGTCCCGCGACCGGGACGCAGAAAGTCAATCGAGGCCGCCTTGTCCCAGACCACATAATCGGGACCCATGTTCTTGATGTACATGAGCATGTAGAACGGATCGGTCATCGCAAACAGGGATCCGCCGAAATGCACCTTGACGTAGTTGCGATTAAGCAGACCGAGACGAAGCTCGACGCGGGCATAGCGGAAGTCGTTGTCGAGTTGGCGCACGCGAATGCCAGCCGCCAGGTAAGGCGGCCAGACATTCATCAACCAGCGGAGATGCCGTGCATTCAAAACCGGTCATGCCGACGCCAGATCGGCAGCCATCGGCAATGGGCCTGCCTCAGGCGCTCTTGCGGGTAAGCTTTTCCTTGATGCGAGCAGCCTTGCCTTCCAGGTTACGCAAGTAGAAGAGCTTGGCGCGCCGGACTCGGCCCCGCCGCTTGACATTGATCGATTCGATCAGCGGGCTATAGGTTTGGAAAACGCGCTCCACGCCCGTGCCGTGAGAAATCTTGCGCACGGTGAAGGCCGAATTCAAGCCGCGGTTGCGGCGCGCGATAACCACGCCTTCAAAGGCCTGCAGGCGCTGTCGGTCGCCCTCGCGAACCCAGATATTGACAACGACGGTGTCGCCGGGAGAAAAATCCGGGATTTCGCGCTGCGTCTGTTCCTGGTTGATTTCGTCGATGATGGTGCTCATATCGTTGTCCTGATCGCTGTTGGGCCCGGTAACTCGGGCAGGCAAGCCCATTATTTTAACCCGGTTCCACTGGAATTTGCACCTATTTCGGAACCGAATTCCTCGGCGGCGTGGCGTTCGACCTGCGTCACCGGCCGCCGAATGAGTAGATCGGGACGTCGCTGACGGGTCCGACGCAGCGCCTCAGCGCTGCGCCAGCGCTCTATCCTGGCGTGATCGCCGCTGAGCAGCACGTCGGGCACCTCCCTGCACCGCCAGGTCGCAGGCCGGGTGTAGTGCGGGCAATCAAGGCGATGGTCGACAAAAGAATCCTGAAGCGCCGAACCCTCGTGACCCAGAACACCCGGCTGCTGCCGAATTACGGCATCCATCAGCACCGCAGCCGCCGGCTCACCGCCGGACAGCACGTAGTCGCCAACCGACCACTCCTCATCGACCAGGGACTGCAAAAGGCGCTCGTCGACCCCTTCATAACGTCCACAGAGCAAGACCAACCGCTCGCGCTCGGCCAGTACGCCGACGCCATCATGATCGAGTAATCGGCCCTGCGGACCCAGATAGATGACGGGTGCCGGGCAGCCCTGCGCCAAAACCGCCTCAATGCAGCGGGCCAGTGGCTCGGGCCGCATGACCATTCCGGGGCCGCCACCATAGGGCCGATCGTCGACGCTGCGGTGAACGTCATCGGTGAAATCCCTCGGATTCCAGCAGTGCAGCTCGATCCTGCCGTCAGCCATGGCGCGACCGGTCACACCGAGCTGCTTGAGGCCTTCAATCCATTCAGGAAAAAGCGTGATGACGTCGATTCGCTTCAGCCCGGCCACCGTCAGATCTCCCAGTCCTCCGGCCAATCAACCAAGACCCGACCAGCCTCGAGATCAACTTCACGGACAAACCGGTCAGCGACAAATGGGATCAGGACGGTGCGCTCGTCTTGGCTCAGAATCTGCAGGACGTCGTGAGCGCCGGTGGGCAGGATTTTGGTGATTGTGCCCCAGCGATGACCCTGAAGATTGACCACCTCCAGGTCGATGAGGTCGTGCCAATAGTACTGGCCCGCTGGCGGTTCAGGTAGCCGGACGCGACTGACCAGGATGGGCACCTGGGCCAGAGCAGCGGCAGCTTCAGGAGATTCGACGCCGGGCAGCCGCGCCAGCAGGCGCTGACCGGATCTGCGCCAGTCGCTCAGGGAGGTGGGTTGATCAGCGCTACCCAGGTACCAGGGCTGATAGTCGAAAAGGGCGTCCGGTGGATCAGTCCAGGAGTAGACCTGAACCCAGCCCTGAACGCCCCAGGCGCCGAGAATGCGGCCGACAACGACCGTCTCCCCGGCACCTGCACCGGTCATCAGGCAGCCGCGGACTGCTGCGCCTTGCGGGCCTCGACCAGGAGGTGGCTGACGCGTTCGGTCATCTGCGCACCTTCGCCGACCCAATGATCCACCCGGTCAGTGTCCAGACGCAGACGCTCTTCCTGACCTCGCGCGACCGGATTGAAAAAGCCGACGCGCTCAATGTTGCGACCGTCCCGACCGCTGCGACTGTCGGTAACCACGATGTGGTAGAACGGCTGCTTCTTGGCGCCACCACGGCTTAAACGAATCTTGACCATCAAAAACTCCTGCGAAAAACCGGTTGCTGAAACGGCAAACTCGCCATTCTATCGCGCAACTGCCGGAAAAGAAAGCCCAACGGCGCCTAGAACGGCATTCCACCGCCGGGCATGCCACCGCCTCCAGGCAGGCGCTTCATCAATTTGGCCATCGACCCTTTGTTGCCGACCTTCTTCATCATCTTCTGCATCTGCTTGTGCTGTTTGAGCAGACGATTGACGTCCTGTATCTGGAGACCCGAACCCAGCGCAATGCGGCGCTTGCGTGAGCCCTTGATCAAGTCCGGATAACGCCTTTCCTTCGGCGTCATGGAATTGATCATGGCGATCATGCGCCGGGTCTGGCGATCATCCATCTGCGCCCGGGCAGCTTCCGGCAATCGATTCATCCCCGGCAGCTTGTCGAGCATGGAGCCGACACCGCCAAGTTTTTCCATCTGCTGGAGCTGGTCCTTGAGGTCGTCCATACCGAATCGACGCGAGGCCTTGCCGACCTTGCCGGCCAGGGCGCGCGCCTTTTTCTGATCAACCTTGCGCTCGACCTCCTCAACCAGGCTGAGCACGTCACCCATGCCCAGAATGCGCGAAGCCAGCCGATCAGGATGAAACGGCTCAAGCCCGTCGAGCTTTTCCCCGGTACCCAGGAATTTGATCGGCGCGCCGGTAATCTGGCGCACGGACAGCGCTGCCCCGCCGCGCGCATCACCGTCGGTCTTGGTCAGGACGACGCCGGTCAACGGCAGCGCCTGATGGAACGCCAGGGCGGTGTTCGCGGCGTCCTGGCCGGTCATGCTGTCGACCACAAACAGGACTTCGGCCGGATGAGTGGCAGAGTGAATCTCGCGAATCTCGTTCATCATCGCTTCGTCGACCGCAAGTCGGCCTGCGGTATCGACGATCACGACATCGGCGAATCGACGCCTGGCCTCCGTGACCGCCTCCGCTGCGATCCGGACCGCGTCCGAAGCCTCGGCTGAACGGAAGAAATCAGCTTCGACCTGGCCGGCGAGGGTTTCGAGCTGATCGATGGCTGCCGGGCGGTAAACATCGCAGCTGGCCAGCAGCACGCGCTTACCGTGGCGCTCCTTGAGCTGGCGTGCCAGCTTGCCGGCCGTGGTGGTCTTGCCGGCCCCCTGCAACCCGGCCAGCAGGATGACCACGGGCGGCTGACGATCCAGGTTCAGCCCGACCTGCTCATTGCCCAATACCCGCTTGAGCTCGTCGTGAACCACCTTGACCAGGGCCTGTCCCGGCTTGAGGCTGGACGTGACCTCGCGTCCAACCGCGCGCTCGCTGACCTGGGCGATGAAGTCCTTGACCACCGGCAGCGCGACGTCCGCCTCAAGCAGGGCGACGCGCACTTCGCGCAGGGCCTCGCGGATATTGTCTTCGGTCAGTCGGCCACGACCGCGCAGACGATCGAGTGAGCCGGTCAGGCGTTTACTCAGCTGGTCAAACATGGTGACAGCTTACCCTTGGGAAAGAACACAGCGAATCATTATACTGGTCGCTCCATGCTCATTCGAAAACGAGGTTGCCCGATTTGTCCGCCAGCGCGATGATTGCCTTTATTGCCGGCCTGCTTTATCTGGCTGCAGGTGTCGGACTGGCGCGAGGCCACTACCTCGACAACGCCCGATGGCGGCGTGCAGCGCTATGGCTGTCAGTCACGGCCATCGCGGGGCATGCGGTGTTCGTCTGGCTTCGGCTGGCCATGCCGATGGGTCTGGACGTCAACTTCCTGAACGTGCTGTCGGTGGCGGCAATGATGATTGCGCTGGCGCTGCTGCTGACCGGCGTAGGCACTCGGTCCATAGAAGCCGGCATCCTGGTTTTTCCAGGGGCCGCCCTGGTGCTGTGGCTGCAATGGCTGGCCCAGCCCGGGGCCATGTACCTGGGCCACCTGCCGTCAATGCTGAAGCTTCACATCCTGACCGCGCTGATGGCGTTCAGCCTGCTGACCATCGCCGCCATCAACGCCATTCTTCTGTCGATCCAGGATTACTTGCTGCGTCACCCGCGACCGATCCGCCAGCTGGAAATGCTGCCGCCATTGATCGTGCTGGAGCAGCTGATGTTCCGACTGATCCTGGCCGGCTGGCTGCTGCTGACCGTGGCGCTGGGCGCCGGGCTGACCTTCGTCGATGACCTGCTGGCCCAGCATCTCCTGCACAAGACGGTGCTCTCGGTGATCTCATGGATTCTGTTCGGTCTGCTGCTGGGCGCGCGCTGGTGGCAGGGCTGGCGCGGGCGTCGGGCCGTCAACTGGACGCTGCTGGCCATGGTGATGCTGGTACTGGCCTACTTTGGCAGCAAGTTCATCCTTGAGCAGCTGTTGGATCGCTCATGGAGCCGCACTGCCCTGGCCCTCGCCGGACTGGGCTGAACCGCGCTCGATCATGCCGGCCAACTGGTTGATCAACTGCGGCCAGTCCACCAGCCGGCGGTGACCGACAATATCCAGGCGCGGCAGTCCCCGGCCTTCCACGATCAGGAAACCGCCGGACTCATGCCGTGCCACCCCGTCAAGTTGACAGATGTTGTTGGCCAGCCGGCAGGCCAGCCCGGCACGCTGGTAGGGAAAATCCTCGAACAGGCGCAGAATGGTTCCCGAGATCACCGCACTTCCGCCACCGCCCAAGCTGGACAGGTTGTCGACCGCGCGCTGACTGATCCTTCGGCGCGGCGCATCCTCGTGGGTAAAGAAACGCGCATCCATGGCCACGGGCCGCCAACTCAGCAGCCGCAGATCCCGGATCCAACCCGAGGCCTGGCCCTCCATGCGGCCGAACCCGAAAGCCCCGGTCAGTTCGAGTAAATCCAGTCTTTCCAGCTCGATCTGGGCCGTCAACGCCGGGGCACTACCGAACACGCGCTCGATCACCAGATCCTGAACGTCGATGCGCCCGGAGAAAGCGTCGATTTGAATGCCGCCGGTAAAGGCAAGCCGCTGATCGCGATAAGTCACGCCGGGAAAGCTGCCGGCAAGCTGACCGCCGAGTTCGGGCAGACCCAGAGCGCGCGTCAAGCGAGCCAGGTCCAGCGGCTCGATACGCGCATCCAGAACCAGCTTTGATTCGAGGGCCGGGGGCTCAAGCAGGGCCAACCCGTCGATGACCAGGGCGCCGTCGAACAAGGCGACGCGCACGGGGTCGAGCAACCGCAGGCCAACCTCGTCGCGGTGCAGCCGCGCGCGTCCTGCGCCCAGCGGCAAACCAAGCAGATTCAAAGCTTCCCAGGCCAAGCCAACACGCAACGCCTCATCGGTCCCGCTGAGCTCGGCGTTCAAACCGCGCACACCGGCTCGCTCGCGGGGATCCTCCAGGCTCAGGCCCTCGGCCTGCAGGTCAACCCGTGCTTCACCATCAACTCGCCAGTCCAGGGTGCCGCTGATTTGGCCCCGGGCAGAAAAATCAGGGAAACCGGCCGCCGCCGCCGGGCCTTCAAGCCAGCGTGGCCACAGCTCGGACAACCGCGCATCCAGCGCTTCAATGACCAGCCGCTGCAGCGCCCAGCCGGACTCACCGGCAGCCAGCTCTGCGCTCCCGCGCAACGACAGGCTGCCGGGATCTTCAAGGCGCAGTCCCTCGATGTTCATCCGCCCAGGCACCGTCAAGCCCAGGGTGGCCTCCAGTTCTATCGCTTGATCGGGCGGCGGCAAATACACCGTATCGAGCAGCAGTTCACCCGCTGTCTGACGAACGGAAAGGTTCAAGTCTTCGCTTTCAGCGGTCGTAACAAGACCCAGCGCCAGGTCCAGTCCATCGCCGGCGAAGCGCCCGTCGGGCGTGTCGAAAAAAGCACCTTCGGTGACCAACTCAGCCCTCAGGCCCTGGCGGTCTGCGCGAACCGATCCGGAGACGGAACCGCCCACGGTACCCAGCGCCAGACGCGATTCGAGCACTGGACCCAACACCGCAAGATCGAGTCGGTCCAGTTTGATGTCTAAACCGATTTCCGGCGACCAGTCCAGGGTCAGCGCCAGCTGAGGATGCTCCAGGCGCAGTCGGTGTCCAGTATCGTCCGAGGCCGAACCCTCCAGTTCCATTTCTCCTTCCAGCGCGAGCCAGTCCTCAGGGGCTATGAGACGACCCCCGGTGCAGCGACCGCGCTCTGGGGCCACGACCCAGTGGCGACAGCTCAGGCTGAGATCGCCCGGAGGCAGTGACTTCAGCAAACGCAGGCCGAAAAGCTGAATCTCCAGCCCGCTCGACTCGGACTGCCCGAGCCGTCGCTGCAGTTCGGCGCCGTCCCAGGACACGGGTCCAAGCCGACCCGGGCCAGACTCCAGCTCAAGCAAGGACGCGGCGCCGGCGCAGGAGGCCACGAAACCCAGGCTGGCGAGCACCCACTTGCATCGGCGCGCAATGGCGATATATTGAGCCCATGAATTCATTGTCCAGTCAGGCTCTGGATCAGCTGAGCGTGCTGATCGTCGACGACCACGACATCAACCGCGAATTTCTCGCCGCCGCGCTGGCCGGGGCCGTCAGGGAAGTCGTGACCGCCGAGGATGGCCGCGCAGCCGTGGCGCTGTGCCAAAGCCGGCGCTTTGATGTTGTCCTGATGGATCTGCATATGCCGCGCATGGACGGTCTGAGTGCGGCCAAGAGCATACGCCAGTCCGGTGGTCCCTCGCAGCACGCACGCATCCTGATTTTGACCGCCGACGCGCGACCGGAAGCGCACACAGATCTGGACGAACACGGCGTCGACGGGTACTTGAACAAGCCGATTAATGTGGCGAGGCTGATTCGCACGATCGTCGAACAGGTCGCCCCCGGGACCGAGGCGCCGACGTGGGGCCCGGACAGCGGCGAGGAAACGCGCCTGATCGTTCCTGAACAGGCCCTGGAAAGCGCCAACGGGGACAGCGCACTGGTCGACCGGATGGCTCGACTGTTCGCCCGCGAGCTCGATGAGAAACTTCCTGAGCTTGACCGGCTGATCGGGAGCGGCCAGCGTCAGCAGGCCAGCGAAATCTTGCATCAGTGGCGCGGCGCCTGCGGCTTTGCCGGTGCGATCAGGCTGCACCAGGCCTGTGAAGCCCTTTACCAGCGCCTGCAGGAACCGAAAACGGGCTCAACGGGGGCGGCTTACGTGGATTTCCTGCGCACCGCCCACGCGACCCGTCAGGCCCTGACCGCTCAGTCGACCTCCCCGACCTGAGAGCTGCCCGCCTGGATGGCCTGCTTCATTTCCCGCACGGCTTCCCCGAGGCCGGTGAACAGCGCCCGAGCGATCAGGGCATGGCCGATGTTGAGTTCGCGCACGCCTGGAATCGCGGCCACAGCTCCGACGTTACCCACGTGCAGCCCGTGGCCGGCGTTAACCTGCAGGCCCGCCGCCTGACCCGCTGCGACCGCTCGCCGGAGCCGATCCAACTCACTTGCAGCCTGGTTCTCGGAGCTTTCAGCATAGCAGCCGGTGTGCAGCTCAATCACTCCGGCACCGACCGCCCTGGCAGCGGCGACCTGGTCCAGATCAGGGTCAATGAACAGCGAGACCCGAATACCTGCCGCCGCCAGTCGTTTGCAGGCCTTTTCGATTCCAACCTGCTGCGCCAGCACGTCAAGGCCGCCTTCCGTGGTCAGTTCGGCGCGCCGCTCGGGCACGAGGCAGACATCGGCCGGCCGCACCCTTTCGGCGATCGCCAGCATCTCATCGGTGACGGCCATTTCCAGATTCATCCGGGTCGTGAGCCGATCAATGAGGGCAAATACGTCCGCATCCTGAATGTGGCGACGGTCTTCGCGCAGGTGAATCGTAATGGCATCGGCCCCCGCCGCTTCGGCCACCGCCGCAGCCTCAATGACCGAGGGGTAGACCGTGCCGCGCGCCTGGCGCAAGGTAGCCACATGATCGATGTTGACGCCGAGCAAAGGCGTTGTCATTGCATGCTCCTGAACAGTTCTCGTGTCTTCAGCACTTTGCCGTCGAGCTGGTGGTCGATCAGACAGCGGGTCAGCTCGCGAACCTCGCGGCGATGCTCAGTCGCGACCGGACGGCCCCGACCCAGCGCCAGTATGGCGGCTCCGACGTAAACGCGGCGCGCCGATCCGTCGGCCTCGATGAAGCCATATTCCGGATCCAGTCGATAATGCGCCTCGGGTTCGATCGGCTGCCCGGAGCCGGCTTCGCACTCGAAGTCGGGGGCAACGCCCAAGGCGCTCAGCAAGGCCAGCTCGAAGGCGCGCAGCGGGCCGGCAAGCCCGCCGTCGGAACCCAGCGTATCCAGCAGATCGGAGTAGGCGGAAAACAGCTCGGGCAGCGCCTCATCCCGTCCGGTCAGCGTCAGCACCAGCTCGTTCGCATACAGCGCACACCATAGAGCTCGTCCGGTCAGGATCGGCCGGGGACCGCGCTGCTCAAGCCGAACCAGCGTGCCCAACTCGCCGCGCCGCAGCCATTCCGATTCCAGGGGCACGAAAGGCTCTCCCAGTCCGCGCCAGGGCGAACGCGCGGCGCGCGCGCCGCGCGCAACCAGCCCCACCCGGCCGTGTTCGTGGCTGAACAGTTCAATCAAAAGGCTGGTCTCCCGCCACGCTCTCCGGTGCAGAATCCAGCAGCACTGAGAAACAAGACGGGTCAAGGCGGCTCAGTCTGCAAAACCCAGCTCGTCGAGCGCGCGCTCATCATCAACCCAGCCGTCCCGCGTTCGAACGTGCAGCTCCAGGTGAACCGGCTGCCCCAATAATTGGGCTATCTCGCGACGCGCGCGCGAACCCACGCGCTTGAGCACCTGGCCCTGGCGGCCGATCACCATCCCCTTGTGGCGGTCCTCGGCCACCACAATCAGCGCGCTGATCCAAAGACGCCGTTGCTGCTGTTCGTAGCGCTCCACCTGAACGGCCAGACCATAAGGGATCTCCTGGTGCAACTGCAGCATCAGCTGTTCGCGAACAAGCTCCGCGGCCAGGAAACGCGCCGAACGGTCAGTAAACTCATCGACCGGATAAAGGGGCGCACCGGCGGGCAGGCAGGCAAACAGCTCGTCCAGGAGCCGATCCAGACCGTCGCCCTTGCTGGCTGCCGTGTACAGCACCGCAGACGGGGCGATGCGGGTCGACAGGCGCGCCGTCATTTCCAGCAGACCAGAGCGCTCTTCGAGCAGATCGATCTTGTTGATCACCAGCAGCCTGGGCCCGGCAAAACGGGCAACTCGATCGGCAACCAGATCGTCTTCCGCGGTCCAGTGGGTGGCATCGACCACCATCACCACCGCATCAACATCGTTCAGGACGGCAACTGCGGTCCGATTAAGCCGTCGGTTGAGACCATGCTCCCGGCGCTGATGCAGGCCCGGCGTGTCAACGACAGCGATCTGGCCGCGTGCCTCGCTCACCACGCCGACCAGCCGGTGGCGTGTCGTCTGCGGCTTATGCGTGACGATGGCCAGGTGTTCTCCGACCAGCGCGTTAAGCAGCGTGGACTTGCCCACGTTGGGTCGCCCAACGAGGGCGACATGACCAAAGCGTGGCTCATTCATGCCCTGCATCCTCGCGTCCCTGAAGGACCTGAAAGGCGCGGCGAGCGGCAGCCTGCTCGGCCTTGCGCCGACTTGCCGCCTCGGCGGTCACCGGCGCAATCAGCGGATCGACCGAGCACTGGACCAGGAACCGCTTGGCGTGGTCGGCGCCGCTTTCGGCCAGGACCGCGTAGACCGGCAGCGGCTGACCGCGCGCCTGCAGCAGCTCCTGCAGGCGGGTCTTGGGGTCTTTCAGTTGCTCGGCGTCCGGCAATTCGGCCAGGCGCTGACCGATCAAGTCGCTAACCACCCGCCGGGCCGGCTCGAATCCACCGTCCAGGTAGACCGCGCCAATCAGCGCCTCGACGACGTCCGCCAGAATCGACTCGCGCAAGAAACCACCGCTGCGCAGTTCACCCTGACCCAGGCGCAGGTAGCGACTGAGGTCGAGCTCGCGTGCAAGCTCTGCCAGGGTGGCGTCACGCACCAAGCGCGAGCGCAGGCGGCTGAGATCACCCTCATTGGCATGAGTTCTGCGGTGATAGAGCAGATCGGCAGCAACCAGGTTGAGCAAGCTGTCGCCCAGAAACTCCAGGCGCTCATAGTGGCCGGGCCCGAAGCTGCGGTGGGTCAGCGCCTGAGTCAACAGAGCGGGATCGCGAAACCGGTAGGCGATGCCCGGCAGCTGGTCGATCTCGCTAATTGCTGAGTGGCTCGGCGCGATGGAAGCGAATGACCGCATCGATATTGCCGATCAGGTGCTCTTCGACCTCGTAGCTGACCACCAGACGAGTCCCGTCCCCGCGCTCAACGCGAATATCCTCCGGCCCCACGTGCTTGACGTAGCTGACTTCCATGCGGGTCATGAGATTGCGCCGGACCGTCTGCGGCGGCAGATTGGCGGAGCCGGGCTCGGAGGCGATCGCCCTCATTTCGCTGACCACCGAGTAGTGGTTGAGGTAAATCGGCACCAGCTTGATGCCCAGATAGGCCGCAAAAAGCACCAGCGCCAGGACCAGGATGAACCCGATCAGCGTCATGCCCCGTGTCCGTTTGATTTGCTTCATCAATCATCGTCCCCAGTTACAACGTTTGGCTATTGAATCTTATCACCAATCCGGCTCCACACCACGCAACCGCGCCCGCAGTCCCAGTGCATCCAGATCCAGGTTGCCCGACCGACCAGATTCTCCTCAGGTACGAAATTCCACGCCCGGCTGTCCAGCGACTGATCTCGATTATCTCCGAGCACAAAGTAATGGCCTTCCGGCACCGTCCAGGTCTGCACACGTCGGTCCGGCTGATCAGTAAAGATCAGGATCGAATGCGGATCGCCATCACCGAGGTACTCCAGTCGCTCGATCGGTCGTCGGCCCGGAGGGTTGCGATTCAGACCCTCACCCTCCCAGTACCCCACCGTTTCCTGCTCCACAGGCTCCCCGTTGATGAACAGGACCTTGTTGCGGTAGGTCACGGCGTCTCCGGGAAGTCCGACAACGCGCTTGATGTAGTTGATCCGCTCGTCTTCGGGGAAGCGAAACACCATCACGTCGCCGCGCTCCGGTTCTCCGGTCGAGAGGATCTTGTGGTTGAGAACCGGCAGACGCAAACCATAGGAAAACTTGTTGACGACGATGAAGTCGCCGATCTGCAGCGTCGGTATCATCGAACCTGAAGGAATCTTGAACGGTTCGAACAGAAATGAACGAAACACCAGCACCAGCAGCAGGATCGGAAACAAGGAGGCAATGCTGGCCACCCAGTGGGCCGGACCCGAATCGGCGTCTTTGAACCGACGCCGTATCCAGAAGCGTTCAAGCAGCCACAGCAACCCGGTAATCAGGGTCAGGACGGTAAGAATCAGAGCGTAATCCATGGCAATCCGAGGTCTGGTTATTTGTCGTTATCGGTTCGCAGCACCGCCAGGAAAGCCTCCTGCGGAATCTCTATCCGACCCACCTGCTTCATGCGCCGTTTGCCGGCCTTCTGCTTCTCCAGCAGCTTGCGCTTGCGGGTAATGTCGCCGCCGTAGCACTTGGCCGTGACGTTCTTGCGGTAAGCCTTGACCGTGGAGCGCGCAATGATATGCGATCCGATCGAGGCCTGAATGGCGATATCGAACATCTGGCGTGGGATCAGTTCTCGCATTCGCTCGGCCAGGTCCCGTCCCCGCCGCTCGGCGACATCGCGATGGACGATGGTACTGAGCGCATCGACACGCTCACCGTTGATCAGAAGATCCAGGCGGACGAAAGGTCCGGCCTGGAAGCGCACGAAGTCGTATTCGAAAGACGCGAAACCGCGCGAGCAGGACTTGAGCCGATCGAAGAAGTCCATGACCACCTCCGACAGGGGCAACTCGTAGCTCAGCTGTACCTGGCCGCCAAGGAAGCGCATGTCTTTTTGCATCCCGCGCTTTTCCTCGCAAAGTCCGATCACGGCACCGACGTAGTCCTGGGGTGCCAGGATGTTGGCGAGGATGATCGGCTCGCGGATCTCGCTGATCTTGTTAACCGGCGGCAGCCCGGCAGGATTGTCCAGGGTCAGGATCTCGCCGTCGGTCAGCGCCAACTCGTAGATCACCGTCGGTGCGGTGGTAATCAGGTCAAGGTCGTACTCGCGTTCCAGGCGCTCCTGCACGATCTCCATGTGCAGCATGCCGAGAAAACCACAGCGAAAGCCGAAACCCAGCGCGACCGAGGTCTCCGGCTCGAATTGCAGGGCCGAGTCATTGAGCTGAAGCTTGTCCAGCGCTTCGCGCAGATCCGGGTAGTCACTGGAATCAACCGGAAAAATTCCGGCGAACACGCGCGGCTTGAGCGGCTTGAAGCCGGGCAGCGCAGCAGCAGCGGGCTGGCGCGCGCGAGTAATGGTGTCGCCTACCGGCGCACCGTGAACTTCCTTGATGCCGGCGGCGACGAAACCCACCTGGCCGCAGCCGAGTTCCGAAGTCGCGGTGCGCTTGGGACTGAAGATGCCGATCTGGTCGGCCTGATGCTCTTCGCCGGTCGACATCACGCGAATCTTCTCGCCCCGGCTCAGGCGACCCTGTTTGATTCTGATCAGCGAGTTGACCCCCAGATAATTATCGAACCAGGAGTCGATGATCAACGCCTTCAAAGGACCGTCCTCGAGATCCTCCGGTGGCGGAATGCGCGCGACGATTGCTTCCAGTACTTCGCGGATGCCCAGCCCGGTCTTCGCGCTGACCAGCAGCGCGTCGGAGGCGTCAATCCCGATGATGTCTTCAATCTGGTGCCGGACCCGGTCCGGGTCAGCCGCCGGGAGGTCAATCTTGTTGATGACCGGAATGACTTCCAGACCCTGCTCCACGGCGGTATAGCAGTTGGCCACACTCTGCGCCTCCACGCCCTGGGCGGCATCGACCACCAGCAGCGCGCCCTCGCAGGCGGCCAGCGATCGTGAGACCTCGTAGGAGAAGTCGACGTGACCGGGGGTATCGATAAAATTCAGCTGGTAGCGGTCACCGGCGTCGCTGTCGTAGTTCAGCGTGACGCTTTGAGCCTTGATGGTAATCCCACGCTCGCGCTCGATATCCATCGAATCGAGCACCTGGGCCGCCATTTCCCGTTCGGACAGACCGCCACACAGCTGGATGAAACGATCAGCCAGAGTGGACTTGCCGTGGTCGACATGGGCAATGATGGAAAAATTGCGAATTCGGGAAATGCGGCTCATGATCCAATAATTTCGCCGCCCCCGGCCAAGCCAGGGGCGGCGTATCTCAAAGACCTGATTATAGCGGCATCGGCGCCCGGTACACCGGGCCGCCTTGCCTAGTCACCAGTCTCGGGCGTATAGGCCACAAAGGTCGTGGATCCATTCGGGCTGTGGAGCAGTAGTGCGACCGAACGACCCGGCGTCAATTCACCGACGATACGCCGAAAATCAGCAATGTCAGCGATGGTCTGGTTATTGATCATCAGGATGACCTGCCCGCGCCGCACGCCGGCCCGGTAAGCGGCATCACTTTCCACGCCGCTGATCACGACGCCGCCTTCGGGATCGCCCAGTCGCTGCCGAGTCTCTGCATCGATCGATTCGACCGCCAGGCCCAGGGTGTTGCTGGGCTCGCGCTCCGGTCCCTGCGAGCCGGCCGCCAGCATTTGCTCTTCATCGAGCTGCTTGATCGTGACTTCTTTTGTGATCTCCTCTCCCCAGCGCGAGAGTACCAGCGACACTTCGGAACCGGGCCGCACCATGCCGACCAGCGGCGGGAGTTCGGAAAACACGTCGAGCGGCTGGCCATTGAACTCGACGATGACATCTCCCACCTCGATGCCGGCCTCCGCAGCCGCGCTGTCAGGCTCGACCCGATTGACCAGCGCGCCGGCCGGACGATCGAGCCCCAGTGCGTCGGCTTTCTCACGGGTGATGACCTCGATCCCCACGCCCAGATAGCCGCGCGAGACACGTCCATACTCCAGCAGCTGCTCGATGGAGTTGCGCGCGACCTCGATTGGAATCGAAAAAGACAGGCCGATGTTGCCCCCGCCAGAGCTCAGAATCCAGGAGTTGATGCCAACCACGGTGCCGTCTGTCCGAATCAGCGGCCCACCCGAGTTGCCCCGGTTAATCGCTACGTCGGTCTGAATAAAGGGGACGTACTGCTGCCGCCCCTGGGTGCGCCCCTTGGCGCTGACGATACCGGCGGTGACCGTCTGTTCGAACGAGAACGGTGAGCCGATGCCGATCACCCACTCGCCGACCCTGAGGTCGGTGGAATCACCGAACTTCAGCGTCGGCAGGTCCTCTGCATCAATCCGCAGCACCGCCACGTCGGTCTGCGCGTCCGAGCCAACCACCTCGGCTTCGAACTCGCGCCGGTCGGCCAGCCTTACCACGACCTGGTCGGCGTCTTCAATCACGTGATGGTTGGTCACGATCAAGCCATCCTCGGAAATGATGAAGCCCGAACCGCCGCCGCGCCGATCGGGCCTGCCGCCGCCGGGGGGGCCTTCGCCGAACGGGATGTCGAAAAAGCGCCGGAACATGTCGGGGATTTCTTCACCGGAGCCACCCGGCGGCTGCTGGCGCTGGGTCGGACGCGAGCCGAAGCGAATGGTCTCTACGTTGACCACGGCTGGAATGGACTCCTCGACCAGGTCTGTAAAGCCCTCGACGGGTCTGGACCACGCCTGCGGAATCGCAAGCGCCAGTGCCAGCGCGAATACGGACAATGATTTGTTCAACATTCGATCTCCATTGATGATGAATCCACGCATGGTCCAAAATCTGGACTCATTCATGGCCGGTTTCAACCGGCGAGCGTACGGCTGATGCAGACAACAGCTCAAGACGAGGGTTCAACAACCCTGACCGCCGACGCACCACGTAGAACAGCGCGCCTGAGGCGCCCAGGGTGCCGCTGCACAGCGCCAGCAAGTCCTGCAACCCGCCCGGCGGCACGAGCGTAGCAGCCGCGACTGCAGCCAGAATGAAGACCACAACCGGCAGGCCGTAAACGGCAGCGGCGAGCCGCACCAGGGCCCAAGATGAAATTCCGATGCGAACCGCCTGCCCCGACTTCAGCCTGGCGGAAGTGACCACGTCCAGCTCGGCCCGTCGGCCGGCGAACAGCCGGCTGAACACGCCGGCTCCGCAGCCTTCACCGCGCAGGCAGCGCTGGCAGTGAGCCAGCGGCTCGAACCGAATCCGCACCCCGGTATCCGTACAGCGGACCACGACGCCACTCTGCCAGACGCGTCCCCTAGGGTCCATCTTGAATCCGCGGCGTCAGGGTTCCTGGCCGCGCGCCCGGCGCCGCTGCAGCTGCTGGGCAATCAGCGCGACCGTAGCCGAAGGGACTTCGCCAACGACGGTAACCCGATGCTGCTCGACCATACCGGTATAGATGTGAACCGGGCCAACAGCCTCGATCCGTTCGCTGGCTTCTCGGCCTCTGGCTTCCTCCACGTAGACCGAAAAGGCGGTCAAACCATCGCTGAACAACAGGTGCTCGAAGGCCTGGCCGTCCGGACTGACGCCCTTGCCAACGCTGGCCAGGCGGAACCCGTCGGGGACGCGGGCCGGGGTCCAGGTCGCCTGGCGAAGTTCGGAAGCAGCAGCCGGTGGGGCCACGCTCTGTTCGGCCATCGTTGCTTCAGGGGCATCACGTACCTCGATGCCCGGCATCAGCTCAGCATCGCTGATCGGCACGCCAAGCTCGATATCGACAAACGTCAGTTTTTGCAGGTGCCTGCCGGCATGGTCCAGCAGGGCCGACCGCAGCAGCATCCCCGTCCTTTCCTCAAGCCAGAACCGGTGGCCATAGCGAAATTGGTCACGGGGTCGAATCTCGATCACACGAGCCGTCATTCCAGCCACCCGTTCGGTGCCCGCAAAGCGCATTCGATAAGCCAGTATCGGACTCGAAGACCGGCTGATCGGCAAATGCGGCAGCAGGCGAGCGCCGATCCCGCCCTGAACGATCAAGGGCTGATTACCCTCGAGCAGGGTCCGGACCTGGTTCCCATCGCGCAGGATTTCTCGCGGCGGTCCGTCCATGGAGTAGATGCGTTCACGAATACCGTTCTCATCCGACCGATGAACAATGCGAAGGGTATCGACGTGACCGTTTCGCATGTGCACCAGCGTCCCGCGGTAATTCAGCGAATCGACCGCTCGCGACATGCGATCCAGCCAGGCCTCCACTTCCTCATCCGCCTGCGCCGGCGTCAGCGCCAAGCCGACCAGCACGAGGCCAATCAGACCGACTCGCCGGCGCGCCTGCGGACGCATCAACTCAGCGACCCCGCGGACCTGATGCGTCCAATTCCGGCTCGCCAGGCTCGGCGACCGACCGACTGCCGGCACCCACCACGATCGGAACATAGGAAGTGAAGCCAGCGCCACCGGCGGCCTGATTGTGCCGGAGCAGATAGGTATTGATGCGCTGACGGTCCGCGAAGCTGGTTTCGGACAGGCTGACCGGGACCAGCGGCTGATTGAACGGACGATCCAGTGGAGAGGGTTGACTGACAAAACCCGGCTGACCGGCAGAGCGATCCGGCTGCCCTTGCTCAAGCACGCTTGAATTGATGCCGATCAGGGCGGCCACGGCCACGCTGGCCGCAATGGCCATGCCACCGACCGGCTTGAGCCACCGGCGGGCCACGGATTCGCCGCCCACAGGCGCTTCATCACTCAAAGCCGCAGCGACCCGGTCGGACAGATCCAATTGGCCGGAAAACTCGCGCTGCAGGCACGCCTTGATGACGTGGTAGCGACGCCACTGGCCGGTGAGTTCCCGGTCACCGGACATGCGGCGAACGAGGAAATCGCGCCCGTGGCGCTCGAGTTCACCGTCCATCAGACAGGAAAGCTGCTCTCGGTTGGCTTCAGTCATGATCGTTCTCGTATCGTCATTTCACTTGTCATCGAGCAGCGGTCTGAGCCGCTGATCAATCGCTTCGCGGGCCCGGAAGATTCTCGAGCGCACGGTCCCGATGGGGCATTCCATCGTGGTGGCAATTTCTTCATAACTCATGCCTTCCATCTCGCGCAGGGTGATGGCGACCCGAAGGTCTTCCGGCAGCTCGGCAATCGCATCATGTATGGTCTGCTCGATCTCTTCACGCAGCAGTTCGTGCTCCGGTGACGCGCGATCCTTTAGCCGCGAATCGATCTGGTACTGTTCGGCATCCCCGGCGTCAACATCCGACTGAGGGGGGCGCCGACCCTGCGCGACCAGATGGTTCTTGGCCGTGTTGATCGCAATCCGGTACAGCCAGGTATAGAACGCACTGTCACCTCTGAAACGCTTGACGGCGCGATATGCCTTGATGAACGCCTCCTGGGCGACATCCATGGCCTCGGCATGGTCCGAAACGTAGCGCGACACCAGGCTGATGATCTTGTGCTGGTACTTCAATACCAGCATGTCGAAGGCCCGCTTATCGCCTTTCTGAACCCGCTCTACCAGCAGCTGATCAACTTCCCGTTCGCCCATGGGCCTTTCGTTTTTTACGGCTGTCCGACGACCGGGACACTGTTCTGGACAGCGCCCCGATCGATTAGTTTCGTGTTGTGAAGGATTGAAGCATGGGATGACCGACCCGGAAGCTCCCTCGCCCTGAAGAATAGCATGGCCGGCCCTGCAGTCCCGATGCGGCGGTGCGATAATACGCGTCAACTCTGAACTTGATATGGAGCCCCGATACGGCATGAGCAGGCACGAGAAAATCCTCGCCCAACTGGGCATTCCTGAGCTTCAACCCGGCGCCTGCTTCGGCCCGGGACAGTGGTCACAGCCCTCGGGCGATCGCGCCTTTGAATCGATCAACCCGGCCACCGGACAGGTCATCGGCCGGATCAGCGCAGCCTCCGAGGCCGATTACGAGCGGGTCATCAAGACGGCGCAGGAGGCTGCGGAGGCATGGAAAATGGTGCCCGCGCCAGCCCGTGGCGAGGCCGTGCGCCGGATCACCGACGCGCTGCGCGATCACAAGGACCCGCTCGGCAGCCTGGTCGCGTTGGAGATGGGCAAGATCAAGCCCGAAGGTGACGGTGAAGTTCAGGAGATGATCGACATCGGCGATTTCGCCCTGGGACAGTCGCGCATGCTCTACGGCAAGACCATGCATTCCGAACGTCCCGGCCACCGCATGTACGAGCAGTGGCACCCGCTGGGCGTGGTTGGGGTCGTCACCGCGTTCAATTTCCCGGTCGCGGTCTGGGCCTGGAACGCCCTGCTGTCTGCAATCTGCGGCAACGCCACAGTCTGGAAACCATCACCGAAAGGCGCACTGTGCTGCGCGGCCGTGCAGAACATCGTCAACGATGCCCTGGCCGACTACGACTACCCGCCGATATTCACCTCGTTCATGGAATCGGAACACGAGTTAGCCGGGCGCTTTATCGACGATGAACGCGTCTCCCTGATGTCGTTTACCGGCTCCAGCCAAGTCGGCCGCATGGTCGGCGAACGCGTGGCCAGGCGCTTCGGCAAGAGCCTGCTGGAACTGGGCGGCAACAACGCCATCATTCTCGACCCGAGCGCCGATCTCAAGCTCGCCATTCCGGCCATCGTGTTCGGTGCAGTTGGCACCGCCGGACAGCGCTGCACCACGACCCGGCGCCTGATTGTTCATGAATCCATTGCCGACGAAGTCAGCGAAACCCTGGTCAAGGCCTATCGGCAGGTTCGCATCGGCGACCCGCTTGAGCCCGACACGCTGATGGGCCCCCTGACCGACGAGGCCGCCGTCGAGCGCTTCGAGCAGGCTGTGGTTCGCGCCCGCGAGGCCGGCGGTGAGGTCCTGACCGGTGGTCTGAGAATCGACGGTGATGGCTTTTTCGTCGAGCCGACCATCATCCGGGCCGAGAACGACTGGGAGATTGTGCAGGAAGAAACCTTTGCCCCGATTCTCTATGTGATTCGCTACAAGACGCTGGAGGAAGCCCTGGAAATCCACAACAACGTCCGCCAGGGGCTGTCTTCGGCCATTTTCACCACCGACCTGCGCGCCGCCGAGTATTTCCTCTCCCACGTCGGCTCGGACTGCGGCATCGCCAACGTCAATATCGGAACCTCCGGGGCCGAAATCGGCGGTGCATTCGGCGGCGAGAAGGAGACCGGCGGCGGGCGCGAATCGGGCTCGGACGCCTGGCAGGCCTACATGCGCCGCCAGACCAACACGATCAATTGGTCGACCGAGCTGCCGCTGGCCCAGGGCATCAAGTTTGACCTCTGAGCCAAATCACTAATCCGCTCCCAGGGGGCGAAAGGCGGGCACAGACCGATGTATCACTGGCTGAGAAAAGGCATGTTCCTGCTGTCGCCTGAGACCGCCCACGAAGTCGCCGTGCACGCCATGGCCGCCGGCCAGTTGACCGGGATGAGCCGGCTCTTTGCCGGCGCGCGCCCGGAACATCCGGTCAGTCTGATGGGGCTGAAATTTCCCAATCCAGTGGGGCTGGCCGCCGGTTTCGACAAGAACGGGGATTTCATCGCCGCCCTGGGCGCCCTGGGTTTTGGCCATATCGAGGTCGGCACTGTCACTCCGCGACCGCAACCTGGTAATCCGAGACCGCGCCTGTTCCGGCTCCCGGAATACGAGGCCATCATCAACCGGATGGGCTTCAACAACAAGGGCGTCGACCATCTGGCAGACCGCCTGCAGAAACTTCGCTATGACGGGATCATCGGGGCCAATATCGGGCGCCAAAAGGACACTCCGACCGACCAGGCCGCCGGAGATTATCGGATTTGCCTGGAAAAGCTCTATGCATGGTGTGATTACGTCGCCGTCAATATCTCATCACCCAACACACCGAATTTGCGGGAGCTTCAGGATACCGGCCCCTTGCGAGAGCTGCTCGATGAGCTGAGCCGGGCCCGAGGCGCGCTGGAGAAGCACCACGAGATGTACCGACCGGTCGTCGTCAAGATCGCACCGGACTGGGACGACAAGGCGCTGGATGCGGCGCTTGAAGTCATCGGCGCCTCAGGGCTAGACGGGTTGATCGCGACCAACACCACGCTGGACCGAGCGGCGGTCGCGGAACATCCGAACGCCGAACAGGCCGGCGGTCTCAGTGGCCGCCCGCTGATGCCCGCCTCCACCCGCATCCTGGCCCGAGCCCGGCAGGTCCTGGGCCCGGACTTTCCGATCATCGCCTCCGGCGGCGTGCACGCCGGCGAGGACGCGAAAGCCAAACAGACCGCCGGCGCCGACCTCGTGCAGCTCTACACGGGGTTCATCTACGAAGGCCCCGGCCTGATTCGTGCCTGCACCCGCGCCTGGGGCAGCGCCGCGCCCCGTGCCGCAGCCTGAGCATCACCGCAACGCCGATCTCGCCGGGCTGAGTACTTTTCGGCTTCCGGCGCGTGCCGCCGAACTGGTCTTTCTCGACGAAATCGATCAGCTTGACGAACTCGTCCTGGGTCAGCCTTTGATGATCCTGGGCCAGGGCTCCAACACCGTTTTCCTCGGCGACTGGCCCGGAACCATACTGGTCAATCGCTTGCGCGGGCTTTCTGTGGAGCGGATCGATCCAGCGGTCAGTCGGATCCGGGTGGCTGCCGGTGAAAACTGGCATGAGCTGGTCCGCTGGTGCCTCGATGAGGGCCTGCACGGGATCGAAAACCTGGCACTCATTCCCGGCACTGTGGGTGCGGCGCCGATCCAGAACATCGGTGCCTATGGCGTCGAGATTGCCGATGTCCTTGAATCGATTACCGCGTGGGACTGGCGCAATCGCTGCCTGCTCGAACTCCCAGCGTCAGAATGCGGCTTCGGCTATCGAGCCAGCCGCTTCAGAGACAGCGACCGGGGCCGGTTTCTGATCACCGGGATCACGCTTCGCCTGCAGCACCGATTCGTGCCCCAGACCGGCTACCAGAGTCTCGCCGACGAACTGAGTCGACGAAGCGGAAATCGATCCATCGGGCCCCGGGAAGTGGTTGCCTGCATCATGCGGCTACGCCGTCACCGCCTGCCTGACCCGACCCGCCTGGCCAACGCCGGCAGCTTCTTCAAAAACCCGGTCCTCAGCGCCAGCGACGCCGAACAACTGCTTCTGACCCACCCGGGGATGCCCCACTGGCGACTGCCCGACGGTCAGGTCAAGCTGGCAGCAGGCTGGATGATCGAGCAGCGGGGCTGGAAAGGGAAATCGATCGGCGATGCGGCCGTCTATCATCACCACGCGCTGGTATTGATCAACCGAGGCCAAGCCACCGCAGCCCAGTTAGGATCGCTGATCGAGAGACTAACCGATGACGTGGACGCCGCTTTCGGCGTCCGGCTTGAGCCCGAGCCCATTCTCATTGGCCGCGACTGAAGCGCAGCCGCACGCCCTCCTCAGGCTTCGAAGCGGGCCTTGAGCTTCTTCAATGCGGCTGATTCCAGCTGCCGGATGCGCTCGGCCGATACCCCATACTTGTCGGCCAGCTCCTGCAAGGTGATTTTTGGATCGACCAACCAACGGCTTTGGATAATGTCGCGAGAGCGATCGTCCAGATTACCGATGCCGTCGAACAGCAGGTTATGGTGATGATCTTCCCAGTCCTGGGCCTCGACCGCCTCGTGTGGAGACACCGTCAGTCCTTCCAGATAGGCAGCCGGGGCTACGTAGGAAGAGTCGTCATCGTCATTGGTCAGGTCAAATCCGATGTCTTGGCCCGACAGTCGCGATTCCATTTCGGTCACGACCTCCGGCTTGACGCCGAGCTCCTCGGCGACCCGGTTGACTTCGGCCTGATTAAGCCAGCCCAGGCGCTTCTTCTGCCGGCGGAGATTGAAAAACAACTTGCGCTGTGCCTTGGTCGTTGCAACCTTGACGATCCGCCAGTTGCGCAGGATGAATTCGTGAATCTCGGCGCGGATCCAGTGCACGGCAAACGACACCAGACGCACGCCCTGATCAGGGTCGAAACGCTTGACCGCTTTCATCAGGCCGATGTTGCCTTCCTGGATCAAGTCTCCGAGCGCCAGACCATAGCCAGCATAGCCCCGGGCGACGTGAACAACAAAGCGCAGGTGCGCCATCACCATGCGTCGCGCAGCGTCCAGATCGTCGTCATCACGGAACCGCCGCGCCAGATCCTGCTCCTCTTCCAGTGTCAGGACCGGCAGACGATTCACTTCCTGAATGTAGGCGTCCAGGGAGCCGGTGCCGGCAGGCGCCAGCAGATGGCTCGGTACAAGCTGATTAGTCATCCAACACTCCCGAAATTTAACTATCCAAGTGTAACAGCCCGCCGTGCAGACCGTGAAGTCACGGGGGGCTGAAACCGTCACTGATCCAAGGTTGCCGATTTCGACCACCCGGAGGACGCCAGGTTCCGTAACCCCTGAAGTCTTGGATCGGCAATGACCCGTGATGACAGCTAATTAGCCGCATGGCCCACTAGGCGGGCTTGCTTCCGCCCTCAGGCTCGGGCTCGGGCGGAGGCAACTGCTCGACGCCCCGGCCACTCTGGATGCGCAGCGCGTTGCGATAGCACTGGGCGGCGGCCTCGAGACGACCGGACCGATCGAGGATCCGACCCAACAATGCGTAGGCCTCACCGTCGGGCTGACGGGCCACGGCTTTTTCCAGGTGCTCACGGGCCTGATCATAATCGCGCTCATCAAGCAGCATCATTCCCAGCGCCAGGTGCAGCCCGGCGTGCTCGGGATGTGCTTCCAGCCAGCGACGGCAGTCGCGAATCCGCCCGGGTCGGTCGCCGGCCTCGACCAGCGCATAAACCCGCAGGGCCTCGCTGTCCGGATCGTGCTCGAGCAGGCGCTTGAGCTGGGCTCCAGCAAGCGACGCCCTGCCCAGCTCAGACGCTCTGCGCGCATAGGCCAGAATCAGATCGCGCTGGGTCCGCTGACGTCTGGGCAGATCGCGCCAGGCCGACTCCAGGGCGGCGACGTGCTCGGTTTGTTCGATTTCGCGCACGCCAGCGTGAACGGCCAGTTCGTCGCGGCGCCTTGCATCGACGATATCGGCCTTGTACAGCGCCGGGGTCAGCAGGCGCAGATCGCGCCAGCGCCCGGCATCCTGATAAGCCTGCAGGAGCAGTCTCAAAACGCCTTGATGAGAAGGCTTTTTCAGGTGCAGGCCTTCCAGAACATCAATTGCATCGCTCGCCCGGCCCTCACCGACCAGCATTCGCGCTCGCGCCAGGCCCGTAACAAAGTGGCGCCGACCGAAGCGAGCATCGGCCAACGCCAGCCATTGATCGCGTCCCGCGGCGTCCGCCTGACCCTCTGCCGCCCGAGCCGCCGCCAGATAGCCGGCGGTCGACGGACGATGCTCCAGGGCCCGATGCAGGCAGCGTTCCGCCTGCGGCCAATCGCCTTCAGCCAGGGCCAGGAAACCCTTCTCAAGCTGGCGACGACTGCGCGCGGCCCGGGCCTTGGTCAAGGCCCGACCGGGCAGGCGAATCAGCGCAATCACCAAGGCCAGACCGATCCAGACCGCCAGTACCAAACCTGCCAGGACCAGCGCGGACATCTCCAGGCGCCAGCGGCCAACATCGATCACGACCCGGCCGGGATCCTCGAGCAGCGGCGGTGCCAGCAGCGCTGCCAGCGCCAGCACTGCCAGACTGGCCGCAATCAAAACGAGCTTTTTCACGACTCTTCCAAACGCGACTGCAGCTGAGCCAGTGCCGAGCCCAGCGCGGGCAACTCAGGGTTCAGACTGAGCTCGGCCAAGCGCTGAAACTCCTGGCGCGCCGACTGCACCGGCTGGGCGTCAGGATCGAACCACGCCTCCAGCAGCGCCTGCGCGGCTTCCATCTGAACCGCCAGCGCCGCGGCATCGCGCCGCATCAAAGCGAGTTCGGCAGCGACAAGGCGGAGCTGCAGTTCCTCGCGAGCGGCAGCGAACTGTTCCTCACCGCGCCCCAGGCTATCCCGATTTTCGACCCGAACCAGCGCCCCGAAGGTTTGTCCCAGCCGCGCCCGCCAGCCATCGTTCTGGTTGTTGTCACCAGCATCCGCCGGCGCGACGTCCGACGCCGAGCCGGCGCCGGCCAGCTGCAGCGGCCAACCCTGGCTTTCGCGACCCAGCCGTTCCAGCCGCGCCAGCTCAACATCCAGGTTAGGGGCCGCGTGGGCGGCCAGGGCGTCGATCTCGCGGGCCAGCGCCCGCTGCACCGGCTCGATCCGGGCGTCGTCGACCTGCGAGAGGCGCTCTCGCGCCCGCTCGAAGACGCGCTGCGCACGGCGGGCATCGCCGTGCGTCTCGGCCAGGTCCTGACCCATTCGCAGCAGGCTGGCAGTCTCCAGCATCAGCATCTGCTGGCGCAGATTTCGATCAACCTCGCGCTGCAGATCTCCACGGGCATCAAGCTGTTCAATCGCCGCCTCCAGCCTTCGACGCAAATCAGCGGCCTCGGCACTCCGACCCGCCAGCGCCTGCTCCAAACTTTTGAGTTGCTCCTCCAGGCCGTCGAAACGCTCGGCCAAAGCCCCGGTCCGCTCATCGACTCGGCCCAGCCCTTGCTCGAGCGAGGCCGTCAGAGTCTCGCGGCCGTCGACCCGGTCGGCGACCCTGTCCAGTCGTTCGCCAGAAGACTGCTGCTGGCGCTGCACTGAGCCGAGCCGCTCATCCAGGGCTTCGATCGACTGCTCCAACGCAGATAGGGCCTGGGCCTGCTGCGCGGGATCGTCCTGCGGCGTTTCCAGCTCAGCCTGATAGGCGAGCCATCCGCTTGTCGCAAGCGCGACCAGAGCGATCACGAGGGCCAGCACGCCCAGAGCCCCGCCGCTGCGCCGCGCTGGCGGTGCGGTGGCCGGCGGCGGCACGTTCTCCTCGATCTGCGGCTGTTCGTCAGTATCGACCGGCTTTGGCTCCAGCGGGTCAGCCGGAGCGGGTTTGTCGTCTTGACTACTCATGGTGATCGTTTCCGGAACCTGATCCAAGAGTAACGCAATCTTTCATGTCGCTGCGCGACCGGACCAGTGCGCGAAGCATCGATTCGTGATCGGCGCCGTTGGCCGCCTCGACTTTCATGCCGCCGGCTGCCCGAGCGAGGTCGGCCACCCGGGCGGAGGGCGCGATCATCAGACCGACGATCAAGTGTTCCCAGGTCTCCTGCGCGAGCGTCTCTTTCAGTGCGGCAAGCGCCCCGCCGCTGGCCAGCAAGGTAATCGGATCGGGGCACTGGAGCAACTGGTCTTCGAGGACCGGCGGAATCGGCTGTCGCAGGCGCCGATAGACATGAAGACGCTCCACCACAGCGCCCCGCCGACTGAGCTCGCGGCCGATCTCTGGGCGGCCGCCGGCGGCCGCCAGCACAACCACGCGCTGGTCACGAACCGCCTCGAGCACGGGCAGGCGAAGAATGTCCTCGCTGGTACCACCCAGCGGCGGATGGTTGATGTGCCGAAAACCCAGGGCGCGCGCAACCCGGGCGGTGCCTTCGCCCGGAACAATCAGAGAAAGCCGGGCAAGCTGTTCAATCCCAGCCAGGGCCGCGGCCTGTCTCAGCGCCTCCGCAGATGGCGCGATCAGATGATCACAGGGGAGCGCGGAGAGCAGCTGCCGACGACAGCGCTCGCGGTCCTCAGGACCGGCCAGCGTCACCGGCGCGAAGTGTTCCGCTCGACAGCCGCCCGACGCCAACATCCGGCAAAGCTCACGGCCTTCCTCGCCTGAGCGGGTCACCAGAATGAACGGGTTGATTTTCATTGGCTCAGAAAACAGAAAGCCCGCCGATTGGCAGGCTTTCTGAGAAGAGATTCCGGGTGCCTGACCAACCCCGCCAAGATGCTGGGGGCTTGCGTGTTGGCGTTGGCAGTAGGGGGACGCACCTCAACAGAGAAGGTCGTAGACGGCACCCGGAAAGCGAACTGGTCAAAACCCACGTACTGCACTTGGAAACGATGATGCCACCTCGAATCCGACTTGTCTACCCCGAATGACAGATATTTTTCAGCCTGCCTAGGTCGGCAGAGCTGAGATGATTTCTCGACCGCCGTGATCAAGCAAGTAGTGGCCCGCCTCGCAGCCTATTGCATGGGCTTCGCGCCGGTCGCCCTCCACAATGCGCTCGACCGAAACCCTGCCGTCCGGGCTGGACAAGCGCGCATGCAGTCGCATCCGACCCTGCTCATCGATCCTGGCCAGGGCCGCCAGCGGCATGCGACAGTCCCCGCCCAGGGTCGCCACCACGGCCCGTTCAGCGGCGACCTGGTCGGCGGTATCGAGACAGCCGAGCGGCGCCAGGAGACCCTGGGTCCGCAGATCGTCGGCCCGGCACTGGGTCACGATGACGCCCTGGCCCGGCGAGGGAATGAAGTCCGGCGGGGCTAGAGCCAGGCGGTGCTCGACCGGAAAATCCAGACGCTGCAGCCCCGCCGCGGCCAGAATCACTGCGTCGACCTGGCCGCTGGTCATTAAGCCCATGCGGGTCTGAACATTGCCCCGGATCGGCACAACCTCCAGGTCTGGATACTGACGCAGCAGCTGGCTCTGCCGACGCAGACTCGAGGTCCCGACCCGTGCGCCTGCGGGCAACTCATCCGGCGTTCGGCCGTCGGCCGTCAGCCACCAGTCGGCCCAGTCACCGCGCGGCATGACCACCGACAGCTTCAACCCCGGGGGTGACTCGGCCGGCACGTCCTTGAGCGAATGCACCGCAATGTCAGCCTGACCGTCGAGCAGCGCGCGCTCCAGTTCCTTGAGAAAAACCCCCTTGCCGCCGATCTCCGACAGCGAGCGATCCAGAACTTCGTCTCCGCGCGTACTCAGCGGCAGCAGCTCGACTGTCGTTCCAGGGTGGTGGCGACGCAGCTCGTCAGCGACATACTCGGTCTGCCACAGGGCGAGAAGAGATTTTCGGGTTGCCAATCGAATCATTGAGTTTCCTTAAGCTTTTCGGGGTCCTTGTCAGCGTCCCCTGAGGATCTGCCGGACTGCCGGGAGGTTACGACGGCTGACCTCCGGCCGGATACTGCAGTCATCGATCTCGACCCGATCATGACCGTCCGGATCGCGAAACAGCGCTCGCAGATGACGCCGCGAGACCAGGGCCGACCGATGAATACGCACGAAACGGTCGCCGAAACGATCCTCCAGACTGAGCAGCGAGTCGTCAATCAGGGCATCGCCGTTCAAATAATGTACGCAGGTGTACTTGTCTTCGGCCTGCAGCAGACGAATGTCGGCCACCGGTATGGCCAGCAGACGCTCGCCCAGGCGAGCGCTCAGCGTGGCCTGTCCCCTGGGTACTTTCGGCCTGGCCGCTGCCGCTCGCTCCAGCGCCTGAGCCAGGCGCTCGGACCGGACCGGCTTGACCAGGTAGTCAACCGCCTGAAGATCGAAGGCATTGACCGCGTAGCGCTCGAAGGCAGTCACAAAAATGACTGCCGGCGGCTGGACCTCGGCCTGCAGCCGGCGTGCAGCCTCGACCCCGTCAATGCCGGGCATCTCCACGTCCATCAGAACGACGTCCGGATGCAGCCGACGGCACGCGTCCAGAGCCTGCTCGCCGCTGTTGGCGGTACCCACGCACACCGCGTCAGGGCGGGATGAAAGCAGGCGCTGCAGGCGGCGCACGGCGGGCGCCTCGTCATCGACCACCAGCACCTTCAAGCCGGCCGTCACGCCCAGCAGCGCTCCAGCCACTGATCAATCGCCGTGATCTCCTCGGGACAAACCGAATGCGCCATAGGCCAGGTGCGCCACTCCACCGAATGTCCGGCCGCCTGCAAGCGCTCTGCGCTGAGCTGGCCCAGATGCATCGGGACAACCGGATCCTGGCTGCCGTGGCCCATGAAAATCGGTACGCTGGACGAGTCGGCCGCGGCCCAATCCGACAGCCGATCGGCCTCTAGCAGATAGGCCGACAACACCATGATTCCAGCCAGCGCGGGTCGCCGCGTCAATCCACAGCGAAGCGCTATCGCCCCACCCTGAGAGAACCCGGCCAGGACCAGTTTTTCCGGCGCGATCCCGCGCTCGATCTGATCGTCAAGCAGCGCGTCTACCTGTTCCAACGAGGAGCGAATCCCCTCGCGGTCCTGATCGCGGTCAATCTCCATACCCAGGATGTCGTACCAGGCGCGCATGGTCATACCGCCGTTGACGGTGACCGGCCGAGCTGGCGCATGCGGGAAAACGAACCTGACCGGGCGCCGGGCTGCACATTGGAGGTGGGGTACAATCGGCGCGAAGTCGTTGCCGTCCGCGCCAAGCCCGTGCAGCCAGATCACGGCATGCTGCGGTTCAGGGCCGGTCTCGCGCACGACACAGTCCAGAAGCTGATCGGATCGTGATGTCATGCGCCCAAGTTTACCTCTGATTCTGGCCACCCTGCTGAGCGCCGCTGCGCTGGCCGGCTGCGGTTTGAAGAATGACCTCTATCTGCCCCCGACCGCCGAGGCTCACGACGCCGACGACCAGAGCCAAAAGGATGAAGAATCCGAGCATGCTGAGAATTCCCGAACCTGAGTTGATGGACGAACCGGCTCAGGCGCGCGCGTACGCCGAGGCCGACTTTTCCGAGCCCAACCAGCTTTTCGCCGCCGCCGTGACCGAGCGCCTGGCCGAGCATCCGCCCGGGCGACTGGTCGATCTGGGCTGCGGACCGGGCGATATCTGTCTGCGACTGGCTCGGCAATTGCCGGGCTGGCACATCGTCGGGCTGGATGCCGGCCCGAACATGCTGGCCCTGGCCGGCAAGGCCATCGCCGGCTCTGGAGTGACCGACCGAATTGATCTCGTGGCGGCCCGGCTACCAGACCACGGGCTGGAAGCGCCCTTCGACGCGGTGGTTTCCAACAGTCTGCTGCACCACCTGCCCGACCCCATGACCCTGTGGCGATGCGTTGCCGAACTGGCGGGACCGGGTGCCTACATCCAGATCATGGACCTTCACAGGCCAGACTCCATCGCCAGAGCGCGCTGGCTGGTCGACCATCACGCCGCCGAGGCTCCGGACGTCCTTCGCCAGGATTTTTACAACAGCCTCCTCGCTTCCTGGACGATCGAGGAAGTGCGCGATCAATACGAGCGCGCGGGCCTTCAATTCCTGCGCCTGTCGCGGCCGACCGAGCGACACTGGATGGCCAGCGGCTTTCTGCCTTCGACGCCCGCGTGAGTTCCGGCCAGGCCTTCACCAAGCTTGAGGCCCTGGGCAACGACTTCGTCCTGCTCGATCATCGCCACGGCCAGGCGGACCCAGAGGTCGGACAGATTCGCGCACTGGGCGAGCGACGCACGGGCATCGGCTTCGATCAGCTGCTGGTGCTGCATGCGGCAACGGCGCCGTCGGCCGACTGCCGGGTGCACATCTACAACCGCGACGGCAGCCCGGCGCGCCAGTGCGGCAACGGGATGAGAGCCATAGCCCGCTGGCTGGAGGACGAACAGCCATCGCGTCGTCGATTCTTGATCGACACCCCTTCCGGAACGGTTGATGTCGAAAGCCTGGGCGACAACTTGGTCCGCGCGAACATGGGCAACCCTGAATTTTCGCCGGCTTCCGTCGGCCTCGAATCCGGCATTGCGCTCGATACCCTGCTGCAAGATCTACCCGGTCTGCAGTCGGCCGGCCTGGTCTCGATGGGCAATCCCCACCTGGTCCTGATGCTGCCTGCCCGCGCCTCGGAGCGGATGATCAACCAGCGCGGCCGCTTTCTCAGTGCTCACGCGGCTTTCAGCGCTGGCATCAACGTCAGTTTTGCCGCAGTTTCGGCCGACGGAGCCGTCCATCTTGACGTTTACGAACGCGGGGTTGGACCGACCCTCGCCTGCGGCAGCGCCGCGTGCGCGACGGCCGCTTTCCTGATCCACGAGGGGCAGACAACGTCCCCGGTCCGGGTCGACCAACCCGGAGGCAGGCTTGTGATAGATTGGCCCGGCCCTGACAGCCCCTTGTGGATGACCGGCCCGGCCCGACGGGTCTTTGACGGAACCCTAGCGACATGAGCGACACCGAACCGCTGACTCCCGAACAGGTTGCCGCCTGGCTTCGGCGGCATCCTGATCTGCTTTGTCAGTTTCCTGACCTGATCGATGAGCTGGAGTTACCCTGTCCCGATCAGGCCGTGTCCCTGATTCAACATCGGGTCCTGCGGCTGCGCCGCAGCAACGAGCAGCTTGAGCAGAAGCTGCGCCAGCTGGCCACGATCGCCGGTGAAAATGAGCGCCTCATGAAGCGCCTGCATCAGCTCACTCTCGAAGTCATGAGTGCTGACTCTGACACTGTATTCATCGACCGCGTTCTGACCTGCATGGGCCGGGATTTCAGCGCCGACGAAGTGCGCCTGCACCTGGTTCAGGCCCAAGCCGACCTAGAGGCCCATCGCGGCGTGATCGTGCACGAAGGCGACCTGCCCGACTGGCTTGCCCAGCTGCTATCCAAACCCGAGACCTATTGCGGCCGATTGACTCGCGCCAAGCTGTCCTACCTGTTCCCCGAGGCGGCCACCGAAATCGGTTCCTGCGCCCTGGTTCCATTGGCCGGCGCCGGCCTGCTCGCCGTTGGCGCAACCCGCGAAGATCACTTTCACCCCGGCATCGGCACGCTGTTTCTGGATCTGCTCGGCAATACCATCGCCTGGCGCCTGAAACTGGTGGAGCGCGACGATCGCAAGCGCGCCTGACAGGCCACCGTGCCCAACACCGCTGGCCGACGTCCTGCCAGTGTTCCTTTCCGAGCTCGGCAGCAGCGTCAGCCCCGCCACTCTGGATGCCTACCGGCGCGATCTTGAGCGGTTCGATCGCTGGGCGGGCGAGCGCGGCCTGGAAAAAGCCGACGATCTCAACCAGGCCGACATCAGGGCCTTTGCCGCGGCCGAGCATCGGCGTGGCTTGAGCCCGCGTAGCATCCAGCGCTGCCTGTCCTCGCTCCGGCGTTTTTTCCGCTTTCTGCGCGAACACGGCGAGCGCACGGACGATCCGACCCAGGGTGTACGCGCCCCGAGAGTACCCAGACGCCTGCCCGAAACGCTGGATGTCGACCAGGTCATGGCCCTGCTGGACATTCCCGATGACAGCGAACTGGGCATCCGCGACCGGGCCATGCTGGAGTTGTTCTATGGCGCCGGGCTGCGCCTGAGCGAACTGGCGAGCCTGAACTGGAACCAGCTGGATTTCGGCGAGGGCATGGTCCGGGTCATGGGCAAAGGTCGCAAGGAGCGGCTGGTACCGATTGGCCGCCACGCGTTGACCGCCCTGGGCCGCTGGCGCACGATCCATCGCAGCCTGGCCGACGGCGGGGTACCGAGGGTCTTCACCAGCCTGACCGGCAAGCCCCTGACCACCCGCGCGATCCAGAAGCGGGTGGCTTACTGGTCCCAGCGCCAGGGGTTGGACCAGCGCGTCCATCCCCACCAGCTGCGCCACTCCTTCGCCTCGCACATTCTTGAATCCTCCGGCGACTTGAGGGCTGTCCAGGAATTGCTCGGACACGCCAACCTGACCACCACCCAGATCTACACCCACCTCGATTTCCAGCACCTGGCCAAGGTCTACGACCAGGCCCATCCGCGGGCGAAGAAGGGGACTAGGGACTAGGGACCAGTAGGCATCTGGCTTCCGGTGCTTTGTGCCGAAAAGTAAAGGTGGTGGGAGTTTTTGCGATCGTTGCCGCTGTCCCTGGTCCCTGGTCCCTGGTCCGATCACTTGCGACCCGAAGCCGGCGCCCCCACTTCCATCATCTCTCGTTCAACAAATCCTCAATCTTTATGGAACAGTTTCACGGCACGACCATTGTTTCGGTCCGACGCGGCAATCAGGTGGTGATCGCCGGCGACGGCCAGGTCACGCTGGGCAATACGGTCATGAAGGCCAATGCGCGCAAGGTGCGCCGGCTCCACAAAGGCCAGGTAATCGCCGGTTTCGCCGGCGCCACGGCTGATGCCTTCACGCTGTTCGAGCGTTTCGAGTCCAAGCTGGAAATGCACTCCGGCCATCTGACCCGCTCGGCCGTTGAGCTGGCCAAAGACTGGCGCACCGATCGCCTGCTGCGGCGGCTGGAGGCGCTGCTGGCCGTAGCGGACGGTGAAGCTTCGCTGATCATCTCCGGCAACGGCGATGTGATCGAGCCCGAGGAAGGACTGATTGCCATCGGCTCCGGCGGGCCCTTTGCCCAGTCTGCCGCCCGCGCCCTGCTTCGACACACCGAGCTGGATGCCGAAACCATCTGCCGCCAGGCGCTGACCATTGCCGGTGAGATCTGCATTTATACCAACCAGAATTTTACCGTCGAAACCCTGGAAACCAAGCAAGGAAGCTGACTGAACCCATGTCCCAGATGACCCCCCGCGAAATCGTCCAGGAACTGGACCGGCACATCATCGGGCAGTCGGCAGCCAAGCGCGCCGTCGCCATCGCCCTGCGCAATCGCTGGCGCCGCATGCAGGTCGACGAGAAGCTCAGACCCGAGATCACGCCCAAGAACATTCTCATGATCGGCCCGACCGGGGTCGGCAAGACCGAAATCGCACGCCGCCTGGCCGCGCTGGCCAATGCACCGTTCATCAAGATCGAGGCGACCAAGTTCACCGAAGTGGGCTACGTCGGCAAGGACGTCGAGTCGATCGTGCGCGACCTGGTTGAAACGGCAGTCAAGATGGCGCGCGAGGAGGCCATGACCAAGGTGCGCTCGCGCGCCGAGGATGCCGCGATCGAACGCGTACTCGACATCCTGCTGCCGCGCCGCCAGTCGTCCGGTTTTGCCAACGCACCCGAGGAGCCGGTGGATCAGACTTCGGAAACCCGGCGCAAGATGTTCACCAAGCTGGTCAACGGCGAGTTCAACGAACGCGAGATCGAGATCGACGTTTCAGCCAGCATCGGCGTGGAAATCATGGCGCCACCGGGCATGGAGGAGATGACCAGTCAGCTGCAGCAGATGTTTTCCAGCCTCTCCGGCGGCAAGAAGCAAAAGCGCAAGCTGAAGGTCAAGGACGCCATACCCGTGCTGATCGAGGAGGAAGCGGCCCGCCTGATCAATGACGAGGAGGTCAAGCAGCAGGCTCTGAGCATGGCCGAGCAGAACGGCATCGTATTTCTCGACGAGATCGACAAAGTGGCCCGTCGCTCCGAGGGTCATGGCGGCGGCGAGGTCTCGCGCGAAGGCGTGCAGCGCGATCTTCTGCCGCTGGTCGAAGGGTGTACCGTCAACACCCGCTATGGCGCGGTCAAGACCGACCACATGCTGTTCATTGCCTCCGGGGCCTTCCACGTTGCCAAACCCTCTGACCTGGTGCCGGAACTGCAGGGTCGCCTGCCGATCCGGGTCGAGCTGCGCGCGCTGTCGGTCGATGACTTCAAGCGCATTCTGACCGAGCCGGATGCCTCGCTGACCGAGCAGTACCGGGCCCTGCTGGCCACCGAGGGCGTGGAATTGAGTTTTGCCGAGGAAGCCATCACCCGGCTGGCCGAAATCGCCTTCGCGGTCAACGAATCGACCGAGAACATCGGCGCGCGCCGCCTGCATACCGTGCTTGAGCGACTGCTCGAAGATATTTCCTACACCGCGCCGGATCGATCGGGCGAGAGCCTGGAAATCGACGCAGCCTGGGTGAATGATTCACTGGCCGAACTGGCCGGCAATGAGGATCTGAGCCGCTACATCTTGTAAGTTGTCGCCGCCGGCTCCGGTCTGCGGTCGTGACCTCTGTCACTGTTCCATGACAGGCCGCAGGGATAAACTTGCTGCCTTGACTGCGGTCAGACTTGGTTCTTAAGGACGTTGAGAAGCCCGATGGTCGATGGACATACCCAGAAAGCGGCCGTAACGCTGCGCGATGTGACCGTTCGTCTGGGTGGCCGGACCATTCTGGAAAACTTCAGTCTCGAGATTCCTGCCGGAATGGTGACCGCCGTGATGGGCCCCAGCGGCGCCGGCAAAACCACCGTACTTCGCCTGATCACGCGCCAGATTCGACCCGATGCCGGGCAGGTGCTGGTCGGAGATACCCGCGTGGATACCCTCAAGGGCCGCGAACTGGGCCGCTTTCGGCGAAATCTGGGCGTGCTGCTGCAGAACGGCGCCTTGTTTACCGACCTGACCTGCTTCGACAACGTCGCCCTGCCGCTGCGCGAGCACACTGAGCTGCCCGAAACCCTGATCCGACGGCTGGTTCTGATCAAGCTGCAAACGGTCGGCCTGCGCGGAGCGGCCGAGATGTACCCGCGTGAACTGTCCGGCGGCATGAACCGGCGGATCGCCATGGCCCGGGCCATGGCCCTGGACCCGGACATCATGCTGTACGACGAGCCCTTTGCCGGTCTTGATCCGATCTCGCTCGGCGTTTCCCTGCGCCTGATCCGCGAAATCAACGATGTACAGGAGACCACCAGCGTGGTCATCACGCATGACGTTGACGAAGTCGCCCGACTGGCCGACTACTGCTTCATCATTTCCGATCGGGCGCTGATTGCCAGCGGCACGCCGGCTGAGCTGGCCGCCAGCGAGCATGAACTGGTCCAGCAGTTCATGCGCGGGCATCCCGACGGACCCGTACCGTTCCACTACCCGGCCCCCGATATCGCCAGCGACATGCTTGGCGAGGGTTTGCGGTGAGCGCGCCGGCGGTGCCCGGTCGCGGGCCGATGGAGTCACTGCGCCAGATCGGTCGAGCCGGACTTTTTTTGGCCAAAGTCGTCTCGCGCATGCGCTTCACGCGCCTGCAGCTGGCCGAGACCCTGCGCCAGATTTATTTTGCCGGCGTGCGCTCGCTGGTCATCATCGTGACCTGCGGCTTTTTTGTCGGCCTGGTCCTGACCCTGCAGTCCTACGACGCCCTCGCCCGCTTCGGCGCCGCTGACGCCACCAGCACCCTGCTGTCGCTGTCGCTGTTCCGCGAGCTGGGCCCGGTGCTGACCGCGATCCTGTTCGCGGGCCGGGCCGGAACCTCGATCACCGCCGAAATCGGCCTGATGCGCGCCACCGAGCAGCTCGACGCGCTGGATCTGATGGCCATCGATCCCCTTGAGCGCATCGTTCAGCCGCGCCTGATTGCCGGCATCATCGCCGTGCCCGCGCTGGTGCTGATCTTCAATGTGACCGCGCTGCTCGGCGGCGTGGTCTACGCAGTGTTCCTGATGGGCACCGACTCGCTGGTATTCTGGGGCAACATCCAGAGCTCGGTCGAACTGGGCCGCGACTTTGGCCACGGCATGCTCAAATCGGTGATCTTCGGCTTGATCGCAGCCTGGCTCGCGGTGTTCTACGGCTGGACGGCCCGGCCCACGGGCGAGGGCGTTGCCCTGGCCACCACCCAGACCGTCATCGCCACCGCTATCGTTGTTCTGTTCGTCGATTTCGTTCTGTCTGCCCTGATGCTCTAACCTGGACCTTGCCAAGCACATGAAATCCTCCCACCAGATTGAATTGACCGCCGGCCTGTTCATGGTTCTGGCGGTCGCGGCCCTGGTTTTTCTAGCCCTGCAGGCCACCGATCGCGGCGTGGTCTCCGGCGGCAGTTACACGGTGACCGCAGACTTTTCCGATATCGGCAGCCTCAAACCGCGCGCAAAGGTCAACATGGCCGGCGTCGCGGTCGGTACCGTCGATCGAATCGAACTCGATCCGACCACCTTTGATGCGCGCGTGACCCTGCGCATTTCCGACCAGTTCGCCGAGCTGCCGGAAGATACGTCAGCCTCGATTGTCACCGCCGGCATCCTCGGCGACCAGTACGTCAGCCTGGAGCCAGGCGGCTCGCCGGAGGTTCTTCAAGACGGCGACAGGATCCTGCTGACCAATTCAGCGCTGGTTCTGGAACAGCTGATCAGCCGCTACCTGTTCAACAGCGAAGGAGAAGAAAACTGATGAACAAGATACTCATCCTCGCGCTGGCGCTCGTGGCCTCGATGCCGGCCCTGGCCAACGCCTCGGATCCGGTCGAACTGGTGCGCCAGACCACGACAGAGCTGTTCACCCTGGTCGAAAACCAGCGCAGCGAATTCGAGCAGGATCCCGAGCGCCTTCAGGAAGAATTGCGCACCCGTCTGCTACCGCGCCTGGATACCGTCTATTCGGCCCGCCTGGTGCTGGGCCGACACGGCCGGGGGCTTGAACGGGAGCAGATCGAGGCGTTTGCCGATGCCTTGTCCAACGTCTTGATGCGCAACTATGCCACCGGGCTGCTCGAATTCCGCAGTCGCGATCAGGTCGAAATCCTGCCCCTGGCCGGCGACAACAGCGAACGCGCGACCCGGGTACGGACCCGGCTGGCATTGAATTCAGGCGAGCAGGCACCGGTCGATTATGTTTTGCGCCTTTCAAATGACCAATGGCGCGTGTTCGATGTCATCATCGAAGGTATTTCCTACGTCGCCACCTTCCGTAACCAGATCGGTGAGGAAATTCGCCGCGACGGCTTTGACAACATGCTGGCCCGGCTGCAGGCCGGCGAGATCGAGCTGGCTGTCGATGCTGAAGGCTGACACCAAGGGGCGCATCGCGCTCAGCGGCGCGTTGACCAGCCGACAGGTTCCAGGCTTGTACCGGGACAGCCTCAACTGGCAGCGCGAGGGCATGCCCAGGGTCATCGATTTGGCCGACGTCGAGCGCGCAGACTCCAGCGCCCTGGCTCTGCTGTTGGAGTGGCGGAGCTGGGCAGACGCGGCCAACCGGGAGATTCGCTTCATCAACGTGCCGCGCTCTTTGTGCGTCATGGCATCTCTGAGCCAGGTCGGTCAGCTGCTGGGATGGCGTGCAGTGGATTTTGAGTCCGAAGAGGAAACGGGACGATGCTGCGCCTGAAACGACTGATCCTGTTGCCGGGCCTGGCGCTGCTGCTTGGCGCCTGCGCGACCACGTCCGCGCCACCACCTGAAGCGCGTTCTCCGACAGACCCCTGGGAGCCGCTGAATCGACAGGTGTACGCTTTCAATCGAGCGGCAGACAAAGCCGTCCTCCGCCCGGTCGCCCGAGGCTATCAGGCCATTACCCCATCGCCGGTGCGGACCGGCGTCACCAACTTTTTCGACAACCTGCGCTCGCCGGTCGTGATCCTCAACCTGCTGCTGCAGGGCAAGCCCGGCGACAGCCTCGCCCAGTTCGAGCGCTTTTTCGTCAACTCCGTCTACGGTGTCGGCGGCATTTTCGACCTGGCTGACCGCGCCGACATGCCCGAGCATGATGCCGATCTGGGAATGACGCTCGCAACGTGGGGCTGGGAAGATTCACGCTACCTGATGCTGCCCTTCGCCGGACCATCAACCTTGCGAGACGGCCTCGGGTTTTACGGCGACAGCTTCGTCAACCCGGTTCTCGACGGGGTTCGCAAAGAAGGATCCTACGGCGTTCTCGCGCTGGACGTGGTGCAGATTCGGGCCGGCCTCCTGCCTCTGGACGAGCGAATCGAGGAAGCTTTTGATCCGTATCTGTTCATCCGCGACGGCTATCTCCAGCGCCGGAATTTCCAGATCTTTGGAGAAGAAGCGCAGATACCAGACTACGAGGCATTCCTCGAAGACGATTTCGACGAGGAGTTCTGATGCCCGGCCCAGGGATGCCAGCCAAAGCGGAGCCGAACACTACGGGCAACTGGCTGCTACAGCCCTTCCACCGCATGATTGGTCGCCAATCCCTGGTTCCCGGTCTGCTCGTGATGTCTCTGACCGCTTTCCTGGCTGCCATCAATGGACTGCAGACCGATGGCGTGCTGAGTCTGCATTTCACAGCCGGCGCCGATCCGCTTCGCCTGATCGGTCAGGGCTTGATCAACTGGCTGGTGCTGGCGCTTTGCCTGCTCGTCCTTGGCCGCTGGCTGGCGCCGACTCGTTTCGCGACCATCGACCTCCTGGGTGCCCAGGCGGCCGCGCGCTGGCCACTGCTGCTTTCGGTGCTCTACCTGTCGTTTCCACCCGCGGGCGAGCGCATCCGCCAACTCACCGCCGGTCTGGTAAAGGTCATGCCGAGCCAGCCAGGCCAGGTCATGGCCGACGCAGCCTACATGGCTGACGCTTTCATTTTGACGGCGCTCGGTCTACCGCTGCTTGTTTTCCTGGTGTGGATGGTCTGGCTGATGTTCCACGGCTTCAGTGCGACCACTGGCCTGACGGGTCCGCGCGCAGTGTTTGCCTTTGCCGGGGGATTGATCCTTGCCCAAATCTTGAGTCAAACGATGACTTCGCTGCTGATTTGACAAGGGCGCCACCAGCCTTAACCAAGCCACCGACCGCGTTCGCCGGCAGTACCCGAACAGGATCCCGCGCTCGGCGCCCGCCAGCTCAACGTGCTATTGTGCGCTGCAATATCAGACCGATAAACTCACCAGCCATGCTCTACCAGTTCTACGAGTTCCAGCGCTCACTGATGAGCCCCTTCAGCATCTGGGCCGAGGCCGCATCCCGGTCTTTGACCATGCCGGGCAGCGCCTTCTCGCGGCTGCCGGGCGCCGATCGACTGGCCGCGGGCTACGAACTGTTCCATCGGCTCGGCAAGGACTACACCAAGCCCGAGTTCGGCATCAACAGCGTCACTGCCCACGGTCACGAAGTGCCGGTGGTGCAGCTACAGGCGCTCGGCCTGCCGTTTTGCAACCTGCTGCGCATGAAGCGCTACACCGACGACCCCCAGACCATTGCCGACCTCAAGGAAGATCCGGTTGTGCTGATCGTCGCTCCGCTGTCGGGTCACCACTCGACCCTGCTGCGCGATACCGTGCGCACCATGCTGCCGGAACACAAGGTTTACATCACCGACTGGATCGACGCGCGCATGGTGCCGGCTGCGGCCGGACCTTTCGGGCTGGAAGATTACGTCGATTATGTCCGGACCTTCATTCGCCACATCGGCGCGAAGAATCTGCACGTGATGGCCGTCTGTCAGCCAGTGGTGCCGGTTCTGGCTGCGATCTCGCTGATGGCCGCGAGCGGTGAAGAAACCCCGGCCAGCCTGACCCTGATGGGCGGACCGGTGGATGCGCGGGTCAGCGAAACCGGCGTCAATGACCTGGCCAAAACCCGCTCCATGCGCTGGTTCAGCGCCAACCTGGTTCATCCGGTGCCGATGAATTATCCCGGTGCGGGACGGCGGGTCTATCCCGGGTTCATGCAGCATGCCGGCTTCATGGCCATGAATCCGCGCCGGCACGTCAGTTCGCACTGGGACTTCTACAAGCAGCTGCTCGCCGGCGACCTCGAAGACGCTGATGCGCATCGGCGTTTCTATGACGAGTACAACGCGGTGCTCGACATGCCCGGCGAGTACTATCTGGATACCGTCCGGATCGTGTTCAAGGACTACCTCTTACCTCGGGGAGAGTGGTTGATCAACGACGAGCGCGTCGACCCGTCAAAAATCACCGGTACCCGGCTGCTGACCATCGAGGGCGAATACGACGATATCTCCGGACTCGGGCAAACCCGCGCCGCCCACGCGCTGTGCAGCGGCCTGCCCGAAGCGTTCCGACAGCATTACGAGGTGCCCAAAGCCGGCCACTACGGTATTTTCAGCGGCCGGCGCTGGCGCACCCAGGTTTACCCGGAGGTGCGGCAGTTCATTCGATCGGGCCAAAAGCGGCCTGAGGGCGTTAGCTGAGCGGCGCCAGTTGAGCGACTCGGTGCTGGATATTGAGCTGGGGGCTGATTCGCCCGCGCCAGCGGTTAAGCTCCAGCCGATAGGTCAGATGGAGTAATTCCGGCAGGTCACCATCAAGCTGGCGGGCAGCACGGAAAGCAATCGCCTCGACGGCCTCACCGCCGCTCTCCGGCTGCAGACGCAGTTTCAGGTGAACCTGGCCGACGATGCGCCGTTCCAGCACCCGGAAACGGCCGTCGAACAACGGCTCAGGCCAGCCCTGACCCCACGGACCGCCCTGCTCCAGCGCCTCGGCCGTTTCCGTGTTCAGCTCGCCGCCGGCCAGTTCGCCATCGGTCAGCACGACTTCATCGGCAAACTCATGCCGAGCCAGACAATGGTCGAAACTGCGCTGGAAATCTTCGAGCCGGTCGCGCGCCAGGCTCAGGCCGGCGGCGCGGGCGTGACCACCGAAGCGCGCCATCAGCCCAGGGTGATGGGTATCGATCTCGACCAGCAGATCGCGCATGTGCAGACCCGCAGGAGACCGTCCGGAACCCTTCAGTTCAGTGCTGCCCGGCTCGGCCGGCGCAAAGGCCAGGACCGGTCGCTGCAGCCGCTCCATCAGGCGCCCGGCGACCAACCCCACCACGCCCTGGTGCCAATCAGGATCAAACACGCATAAGCCCTGGGCAGATTGCTCCAGCCGTTCCGCCAGCGCATCGGCCTGGGCTTCGGCCGCCTTGAGCATGTCGGCCTGGATGGCCTGGCGCTGGGCGTTGAGCGCGTCAAGCTCGCCGGCCAGTGCGCGCGCCGAGTGCTCCGAATCGGCCAGCAGGCATCGGACCCCGATACCCATATCTTCCAGCCTGCCGGCGGCGTTCAAACGGGGCCCGGCGGCAAAGCCGAGGTCGGCGGCCTGAACGTGACGCAGGTTGCGGCCGGCCACTTCCAGCAGCGCGCGCACGCCGTGGCTGCACTGGCCGGCCCGCATCCGCGCCAGGCCCTGGTAGACCAGGCGGCGGTTGTTTTCATCCAGCGGCACCAGATCAGCGACGGTCCCCAGCGCCACCAGGTCCAGCAGACCGTCCAGGCGCGGCAGTGGCCGGCGGTCAAACCAGCCCAGTTCGCGCAACCGCGCGCGCACCGCCATGGCGGTGTAGAACATCACCCCAACCCCGGCGAGCGCGGTCGAATCGAAAGACTCATCGGCCAGATTGGGGTTGACGATGGCCTCGGCGGACGGCAGCTGCGGGCCGGGCAAATGATGATCGGTGACGATGACCAGCATGCCTTTGGCCTGGGCGGCTGCGACCCCGGTCAGCGAGCTGATCCCCTGGTCCACCGTGACCAGCACGTCCGGCGCAGGCGACTCGATTTCCTCGACGAGAGCCGGGCTTAGGCCGTAGCCGTGACGGAACCGGTCGGGCACTCGCCAGGCCACCTCACGCGCGCCCAGGCTGCGCAGAGCGCGAACCGCCAGGGCGGTCCCAGTCGCACCGTCGGCATCAAAATCGCCAACCACCAGAATGCGTCGCCCGTTCTGAATGGCCTCGGCGAGAATATCAGCGGCGCGCTCCAACCCACGAAGCGTGGGCGGTAACAGCCCCTGCAGCGAGTAATCCGGGGCCTCACGCTGACCGCGGGCGGCCAGCACCCGGGCCACCACGGGATGGACACCGCTCATCCCGAGCGATACCGTGGCTCGCCGACGAATAGACACGGCACGGATCACGAGGGCCCCTGGGCTGATCGCCGCCAAAAACGCCATGCCGCCGCCGGCCTCAAGGTCCAGGCGCGCCGCGGCCCGGCAATCTCCAGCGCGTCCAGCCGGCCCCTCCGCACCCGCTGCCACAGCGGCTTGAGCCACTGGTCCAGCGCGCTGAGATTGTCGGCTCGGTCCAGGGCAGGGTCGGGCCGCCACTCGATCAAGCTGCTATCGGAACTGTTCGGGATCTCTAGTACCTCAGGGCCGGTCTCGTGCTCAAGACCAAGCCAGCCCGCCAACGCCTCCCACAGGGCGTCGAAGCCGACGACTCGGCCTACTCGAGGTCGCACCTGATCGCGCGGCGGCAAATCCCCGCCGCCCCAGAACCAGAGGCCACCCGGGTGGCCAGAAGCTGCGCCCTGGGCATGCTGGTGCAGGATCACCTGGCACTCGTTGAGCAGATGCCGCCAGCGTGCCGCGTCCGGGCCGGCGGGCAACACGTAATCCAGGCTCTCGCCGTGGACGTCGCCGGGCGGGATAAAGCGGCACTCAGGCAAAGACGTCAGCCGAAGATAGCCTCGCTGTGGGTGGGGCAGATCAAAAACCAGGCCGGCCTCGGCCAGCACGTCGCGAAGCTCGGCAACGACCGGGCTGGCAGGCTCCAGGCGGGCGCCGGGTGCGATCCAGACCGCGCTCAGATCGGGGGTGAGGACAACCGGATCTGCCCGCAGCCAGAAACCCTGAGCGTCGTCCGGGGCATCCAGCCGGCGGGTCAGCGGGGCGGCAGCCACGGCCCGACCCGTGACCAGTTCGGCCGCCCAGGCCGAGGGATCGAGAGCGCGGGTTTCAGACCTGGCGAGCAGCGCGCGCAAGCGCGGGGGCAGATCGGGCTGCCCGGTCAGCAGCGCTTCGAGTTCGGCGACCGCGACGATGATCACCGCGCTCAGCCGTTGTAGGCCACCTCGACGATTTCGTAAACCCTGCGACCATTGGGGGCTTCGAAGTCGACCACGTCGCCCTCTTCCTTGCCGATCAGCGCGCGGGCCAGCGGCGCGCTGATCGACAGGCGACGTTCTTTCACGTCGGCCTCAAGCTCGCCGACGATCTGCCAGGTCACCTCCTCGGCGCCATCGGCTTCTTCGAGCAGGGTGACGGTAGCGCCAAACACCACTTTGGTGCCGGCATTGACCGTCGCCACATCAATGATGCGGGCATTGCCCAGCGCGCCTTCCAGCTCCTGGATACGGCCCTCGATGAAGCCCTGCTGCTCGCGGGCGGCATGATATTCGGCGTTCTCCTTCAGATCGCCGTGCGCGCGGGCCTCGGCAATGGCCGCAATGACGGCCGGGCGCTCGGTTTTTTTCAGTCGATCAAGTTCTGCGCGCAGGCGCTCGGCGCCGGCGCGCGTGATCGGAATCTGGCTCATGTCGTTTCCTTGCTTGCGTACAGCTCGGCGAGCGAATGCACGCCGCGCTCGTTCCAGTGATCCAGGGCGCGCAAGGTGGCTCGCGCGCCGGCGATGGTGGTCGAGTAATTGACCTTGTGCTGTAGCGCAGTCCGGCGGATCGAGAACGAGTCCGAGATCGCCTGCCGCCCTTCAGTGGTGTTGACGATGTAATCGATCTCGCGGTTCTTGATCAGGTCGACGATATGCGGCCGGCCCTGCGTGACCTTATTGACATAGTCACAGTCGACGCCGTTTTCAACCAGGAACTTCCAGGTGCCTTCGGTCGCGACCAGGCTGAAGCCACGCTCGGAAAGCTCTTGTGCGACCGGCAACAGGCGGTCCTTGTCGGCATCGCGCACGCTCAGGAATGCCCGGCCGGAGGCCGCGGCATGAATCTCGACAGCCTGCTGGGCGCGCGCCACGGCCGCACCGAAGGAATACCCCACGCCCATGGCCTCACCGGTCGAGCGCATCTCCGGACCGAGAATGGGATCGACCCCCTGGAACTTGATGAACGGGTATTTGGGTTCTTTTATGGAGTAGAAATTACTTTTAAGATCTTCTGTAATATTCTGTTTTTCAAGTGTTATGCCAACCATGCACTGAGCCGCCACACGGGCCAGGGGCACCCCGGTGGCCTTGGCCACGAAAGGCACCGTGCGCGAGGCTCTGGGGTTGACCTCGAGCACGAACAGCTGCTCGCCCTGGAGGGCAAACTGCACGTTCATCAGACCCACCACGCTCAGCCCATGCGCCATCTGCCGGGTCTGCTCTGCGATCTCGGCGATCACCGCCTCCGACAATGAAAACGGCGGCAGGCTGCACGAGGAATCACCCGAGTGGACCCCGGCCTCCTCGATGTGCTCCATGATCCCGCCGATGATCACCCGCTCACCGTCGCAGACCGCGTCTACATCGATTTCGATGGCATGGTCCAGAAAGCGGTCGAGCAACACCGGCGAGTCGTTGGAGACCTTGACCGCTTCGCGCATATAGCGCTCGAGCTCATCTTCGCCCTGGACGATGTCCATGGCCCGACCGCCGAGCACATAGGACGGTCGCACGACCAGCGGATAGCCGATCTCGCGGGCCAGGACCACGGCAGCTTCCGGATTGCGCGCTGTGCGGTTGGGCGGCTGCTTCAGCCCCAAGTCGGTGAGCAGGTGCTGAAAGCGCTCGCGATCCTCGGCCAGGTCAATGCAATCCGGTGTGGTGCCGACAATCGGCGCACCGGCAGCTTCAAGATCGCGCGCCAGCTTCAGCGGGGTCTGGCCACCAAACTGGATGATGATGCCCTCGGGCTGCTCGATTTCGACGATGGCCAGCACGTCTTCGAGCGTCAGCGGCTCGAAGTACAGCCGGTCGGACGTGTCGTAATCGGTCGACACGGTCTCGGGATTGCAGTTGACCATGATCGTCTCGAACCCGAGATCGCGCATCGCCAGGGCCGCGTGCACGCAGCAGTAATCGAACTCGATGCCCTGCCCGATCCGGTTCGGACCGCCGCCCAGGACCATGATCTTGCGCTTGTCGGTCGGCTCGGCCTCGCAGGCCTCGCCCCAAGTCGAATACAGGTAGGCGGTGGTGGTGGCGAACTCGGCAGCACAGGTGTCGACCCGGCGGTAGACCGGTCGAATGTCAGCGCGGCGCCGAAGCTGGCGAATATCAGTCTCGCCGACCTTGACCAGCCGGGCGATGCGGGCGTCGGAAAAACCATAGCGCTTGAGCTCGAGCAGCTGCTCGGCGTCCAGCCCGGCGACCCCGGCTGCAGCCGTGCGCGCCTCGACCTGGACCAGCTCCAGGATCTGGTCCAGAAACCAGGGATCGATGCGCGAGAGCATGTGGACCTCGTCCAGGCTCAAGCCGCGCCGGAAGGCCTCGGCCACGTAGCGCAGGCGGTCCGGGCCGGCTTCCTGCAGCTCGCGCCGGATCAGCATCAGCTCGTCACGCCGCTCGTCATCTTCGAAGACCACCGGATCGAGCCCGTCCAGGCCGGTTTCGAGCGAGCGCAGGGCTTTTTGCAGCGATTCCTGGAACGTCCGGCCAATCGCCATCGCCTCGCCGACCGACTTCATCTGGGTGGTCAGGCGGTCGTTGGCCGCCGGGAACTTCTCGAAGGCGAAACGCGGGATTTTGGTGACCACGTAGTCGATGGTCGGCTCAAACGAGGCTGGCGTGGCCCCGCCGGTGATCTCGTTTTTCAGTTCGTCAAGGGTGTAACCCACGGCCAGCTTGGCCGCGACCTTGGCAATCGGGAACCCGGTGGCCTTGGAGGCCAGGGCCGATGAGCGCGACACGCGCGGATTCATCTCGATGACCACGATGCGCCCGGTCTGCGGACAGACCGCGAACTGCACGTTCGAGCCGCCGGTGTCGACTCCGATCTTGCGCAGCACGGCGATGGCGGCATCGCGCAGCGCCTGGTACTCCTTGTCGGTCAGGGTCAGCGCCGGGGCCACAGTGATCGAATCACCGGTGTGCACGCCCATCGGATCGATGTTTTCAATCGAGCAGATGATGATGCAGTTGTCGGCCGAATCACGCACCACCTCGAGCTCAAACTCTTTCCAACCGAGCAGCGACTCATCCAGCAAGACCTCGCCGGTCGGCGACAGATTCAGGCCGTGGCGGACGATCTCGACAAACTCCTCGCGGTTATAGGCGATCCCGCCGCCCGATCCGCCGAGCGTAAAGGACGGCCGGATGATGACTGGAAAGCCGAGCTGCTGCTGGATCTCGTAGGCCTCCTCCAGGCTATGGGCGACCGCCGCATTGGGCGATTCCAGGCCGATTTCGGCCATCGCCTTGCGGAACAGGTCGCGGTCTTCAGCCATGTCGATGGCTTCCTTCGAAGCACCGATCATCTTGACCCCGAACTCGGCCAGCACCCCGTGGCGGTCGAGATCGAGCGCGCAGTTGAGCGCGGTCTGCCCGCCCATGGTCGGCAGCAGCGCGTCGGGCCGCTCCTTGGCGATCACCTCGCGAACGATGTCCCAGCGGATGGGCTCGATGTAGACCGCATCGGCCACCTCGGGGTCGGTCATGATGGTGGCCGGGTTGGAGTTGACCAGGATGACCCGATAGCCCTCCTCGCGCAGCGCCTTGACCGCTTGGACCCCTGAATAATCAAACTCGCAGGCCTGACCGATCACAATCGGCCCGGCGCCGATGATCAGGATGGATTGGATGTCGGTTCTTTTGGGCATTTTTAAGGGACCAGGGACTAGGGACCAGGGACCAGTGGGGTTTCGTCCCACTCTGCCTGATCAGTGACCTTAGAGGCGGAATAGGCCCGCAGTCTACGATCCAGGCTCAGAAGCATTTTGCCGATTTCGCGACATTCCGAAAGCAGCTCATCGGCGATTTCACCGTTCAACAGATTGAGTCGTACGGCAATTTCAAGCTGAGTCTCGATTTCGGCAAGCGAACCCAAGGCCATGGCGACGAAACGCGCGTAATCCAGGGCAGAACGACGAGCATTTCCTTCCGCAATATTCGAAGGCACCGAAACCGCAGCCCTGCGCAGCTGCGCCGTGAGACCGAAACGCTCATCGGTCCCGAAATCAATAGTGACCTGATAAATCCGCTCCACAAGCGCCATAGAGCGCTGCCAGACCACCAACTCCCGATAGTGACTAACTCCCATCGGCTGCCCCTACTGGTCCCTGGTCCCTGGTCCCTGCATCATCCCCACGAAGCGGGTGAAAAGGTCGCGCAGGTCGTGGGGGCCGGGACTGGCTTCGGGATGGCCCTGGAAGCCCATGGCCGGTTTGCCGGCGATACGGATGCCCTGCAGGCTGCCGTCGAACAGCGAGCGATGGGTGGGAATGACGTTTTCGGGCAGGGAATCCTCGTCGACGGCGAAACCGTGGTTCTGGCTGGTGATCAGGACCTGACCGGTCTCCAGATCCTTGACCGGATGGTTGGCGCCGTGGTGGCCGAACTTCATCTTGACCGTTCTCGCACCCGCCGCCAGAGCCAGCAGCTGGTGACCCAGGCAAATGCCGAAGGTCGGGATACCGTGCTCGATCAGGCGAGCAATGGCTTCGATCGCGTAGCTGCAGGGTTCGGGATCGCCCGGCCCGTTCGACAGCAGCACGCCGTCGGGACGGAGCGCCAGCAGGCCGTCAATCGGGTGCTGGGCCGGGACCACGGTGACACGACAGCCGGCAGCGACGAGCATGCGCAGGATATTGCGCTTGACGCCGAAGTCGTAGCAGACCACGTGGTGGTGGCCGTGACTGGGACCGAATCGACCGCTGGACAGGTCCAGGGTGCCCTCGGTCCAGGCATACGGCGAGGCGCAGCTTACCCGACTGGCCAGGTCCTGCCCGGCCATCGGCTCGCAGGCGCGCGCCAGGGCCAGCGCCTCGTCAGCGTCAACCCGTTCAGCAACCATCAGACAGCCATTCTTCGCGCCATGCTCGCGCAGATGCATCGTCAGGCTGCGAGTATCCAGACCGGCGATCGCCGGCACGCCCTGCTCGGCCAGGTAGTCCGACAGCGAGGCCTGCGCCCGCCACGAGCTGTGCGCCCGGGGATAATCGCGAACGATCAGACCGTTGCAGTGGACCCGGTCGGATTCCGGATCCAGATCGTTGACCCCGGTATTGCCCACGTGCGAGGCGGTCAGAGTGACGAGCTGCCCGGCATAGCTGGGATCAGTCAGGATCTCCTGGTAGCCGGTCATGGCGGTATTGAAAACGACCTCGCCGACCCGGTGACCGGGCGCGCCGAAACCATGGCCGGAAAACGTGCGACCGTCTTCCAGCGCCAGAATTGCCTGCAGTCGGGACAAGATGAACAACCTCCGAGTGTGCGAAGCGGGCCCGGCCGAAACTCAGCCGACCCGCCAGGGCGCTACCGCGAAGATTGTAACCAATGCGCCGCAGAGCGGCTAGTGAAATTACCCCGGCCCTGTCCGATCAGCCGGCGGCTTCCTGATCCACGGTCAGATCGAGAAACGGCGGCGTCTCCTCTACCGGCTTGAGGGTATCGGCCCCATGGCCTTCGGCCAGCAGGTAGTCCAGCCACTTCAACAGAGCCTGGTTCAGACGCCAGTTGCGGATCACCAGACCATGCATCGGAATCTCCGGCCCGGCGAAACGCTCGATCCCTTGCTCCGGGCTGAAAGCGGTCGCCTCGGCCATCCGCGCATCGTGATAAATGCGGATGTGCGCATTGGGATTGTGCTGTTGCTCATCGCCAATGACGTAGGTCAGGCGGATATAGCTGGTGTAGTTGTGCCGCTCGATGACCTGCAGGAACAGATCCGGTCCGGACCCGACCCTCGAAACCAGGCAGTCGCTGCGGCTCAAGCCCTCCGGCAGAAGAGCGCCCAGGGCACGGAACACGGCCGTGTGCAGGTCCGGCAGGCGGCGTGCCAGAACGCGGGTGGGCGGGTGCAGATTTCGGACTCGGGTCAGCATGGCCGCCGAAGGGTATCACAGCCGACGCGTTTCGCCTAGTGGGCCAGGCGGCAAACCGGAAGAAGCCTAGGGCGTGTTCTTTTGCAGCCCCAGATGGAGAATAATCCGGCTGGCCAGTTCTTCGACCGAGGATCCCGTCGATGACAGCATCGGGACCCCCTCGGCCCGCAGCAGGCTCTCGGCCGCATCGACCTCGTAGCGGCACTGCTTGACCGACGCATAGCGACTGCCCGGGCGCCGAGTCTCGCGAATCTTGCACAGGCGGTCAGGGTCGATGGTCAGACCGAACAGCTTGACCTTGTGCTCACGCAAAAAGGCCGGCAGGCGGGGCTGCTCCAGGTCTTCCTCGGTCAGCGGGTAGTTGGCCGCCTTGATCCCGTAATGCAGGGCCAGGTACAGGCAGGTGGGCGTCTTGCCCGAGCGCGATACGCCAACCAGGATCACATCGGCCTTGTCCAGGCGCTTGGAAATGCCGTCGTCATGGGTCAGGGCGTAGTTGGTCGCCTCCATGCGGTCCTCGTAGGAATCGCTGTCACCCATGCCGTGGGCCCGACCAATGCGCGGCGAGCTTTCCACGCCGAGGACGCGCTCCAGCGGCTCCATGAAGGTGGCGAACATGTCGAAGATATGGGCGTTGGCGTTGGTCAGCACCCGCCCGACCTTGTGGTTGACGATGGTGCTGAAGACCAGCGGCCGATCTTCTCCAGCCTCGGCTGCCTTGTTGATCAGGCTGACCGCATCCTGGGCCTTGGCCTCGGTATCGACAAACGGCAACCGGATTTCACGGAAGTCCACATCGTGAAACTGGGTCAGGAGACTGTGGCCAAAGGTCTCGGCGGTAATCGCCGTGCCGTCGGAAACAAAGAACACGGTCCGTCTCATCAGCTGCGCCAGGCGTTTACAATGAAGGATTGAATCACAACCATCGTTTTCTTGGGAGAAATCGTGAGCGAGTATATCCTTTGGCTGGACCGGCTGGGCATGGGGGACCTTGAGAAGGTCGGAGGCAAGAACGCCTCGCTGGGAGAAATGATCAGCCACTTGAGCGAGGCCGGCGTGGCTGTGCCGGGCGGCTTCGCGACGACGGCCGACGCCTTTCGCGACTTTCTCGACCAGTCCGGCCTGGCCGATCGTATCCGCGCCGAACTCGAGTCGCTGGATACCGAGGACACACGCGCCCTGGCCGCTGCCGGGCAGAAAATCCGCGGCATGATCATGGAGACGCCCCTGCCCGAGCGCCTGGAGAGCGAAATCCGCACGGCCTTCGGCCAGGTTTGCGAGCGCTACGGCGATGAAGTGGCTGTGGCGGTGCGCTCGTCGGCCACCGCCGAGGATCTGCCCGATGCCTCGTTCGCCGGCCAGCAGGAAAGCTATCTGAACGTGCGCGGCATCGACGATGTCCTGGAAAAGCTGCACGCGGTGTTTGCCAGCCTGTACAACGACCGTGCCATTGCCTACCGCGTCCACCACGGTTTCGACCACCACGATGTCGCGCTGTCGGCCGGCGTCCAGCTCATGGTCCACGCCGGCAAAGGCGCCGCCGGGGTGATGTTCTCGCTCGACACCGAGTCCGGCTACCGCAAGGTGGTGTTTGTCACCGCCAGCTACGGCCTGGGTGAAAGCGTGGTCCAGGGCGCGGTCAATCCCGACGAGTTCTACCTGTTCAAACCCAACCTGGAATCCGGCAAGCCGGCCCTGCTGCGCAAAACCTTGGGGTCAAAAGCCACGCGGATGCTCTACAGCCCCGAGCGCGGCGTGGTCACCGAAGAAACGCCTGAAGACCTGCGCCGTGCCTTTTCGATCAGCAACGAGGAAGCCGAGGCCCTGGGCCGCATGGCGATGACCATCGAGAAACACTACGGTCGCCCCATGGACATCGAGTGGGGCAAGGACGGCGAGACCGGCGAGCTCTACATCCTCCAGGCCCGGCCCGAAACGGTCAAGAGCCGCGGCGCCCAGACGATGGAGCGCTTTCGCCTGGAAGAAACCAGCGAAGTCCTCTCCGAGGGCCGCGCCATTGGCCAGCGCATCGGTCAGGGCAAGGCCAAGGTCATCGAAAGTCTGGACCAGATTCACGACGTGGTCGCCGGAGATGTGCTGATCACCGACATGACCGACCCGGACTGGGAACCGATCATGAAGCGAGCCTCGGCGATCGTCACCAATCGCGGGGGTCGCACCTGCCATGCCGCCATCATCGCGCGCGAGCTGGGCATTCCGGCCGTGGTCGGCTGCGGCGATGCCACGGCCTCGGTGCCACACGGATCGGACGTCACGGTCTCGTGCTCGGAAGGCGATACCGGGCGCATCTACAAGGGCAATCTCAAGTTCAGCGTGGCCGAGGACAGCCTCGACGACATGCCCAAGGCCCCGCTGAAGATCATGATGAACGTCGCCAACCCCGACCGGGCCTTCGACTTCGCCCAGATCCCCAACCACGGCATCGGTCTGGCGCGGCTGGAATTCATCATCAACCGCATGATCGGCATCCACCCGCGCGCCCTGCTCGAGTACGACCGCCAGTCCGACGACTTGCGCGCTGAAATCGACAAGCGCATTGCCGGCTACCCCGACCCGGTCACCTTCTACATCGACAAACTGGCCGAAGGCATTGCCACCATTGCCGCACCGTTCGGTCCCAATCCGGTCATCGTGCGCCTGTCCGACTTCAAATCGAACGAATACGCCAACCTGATCGGCGGCGAGGCCTTCGAGCCGCACGAAGAAAACCCCATGATCGGCTGGCGCGGCGCCTCGCGCTACGTCGACGAGTCCTTCAAGCCCTGCTTCGAACTCGAGTGCAAAGCGCTGAAGAAGGTGCGCGAGGAAATGGGCTTAGACCACGTCTGGGCCATGGTGCCGTTCGTGCGCACCCTGGGCGAGGCGCGCGAAGTGGTCGAGGTGATGGAACAGTTCGGCCTCAAGCGCGGCGAGAACGGCTTGAAGATCATCATGATGTGCGAACTGCCCTCAAACGCGCTGCTGGCCGAGGAGTTCCTGGAATACTTCGACGGCTTCTCGATCGGGTCGAACGACATGACCCAGCTGACGCTCGGCCTGGACCGCGACTCCGGACTGGTCGCCCACCGCTTCGACGAAAGAGACGGCGCGGTCAAGGCTCTGCTGGCCATGGCGATCAAGACCTGTCGCGAAAAAGGCAAGTACATCGGCATCTGCGGCCAGGGCCCGTCCGACTACCCGGACCTGGCCCAGTGGCTGCTCGACCAGGGCATCGAGAGCATGTCGCTCAACCCGGACACGGTGGTCGATACCTGGCGCAAGCTGGCCAAATAGGACTCACGGCTGGCTCGTTCAGCCCATGCCCAGAAACAAGGCCATCAGGCGATTGACCGCAACCATGCGGTCTTCCTCCAGGTGACCGAAAGGCTCACCGCAGCGCTCGCGACTGACGGTATGAATCTTGTCGATCATGACTTGCGAGGGCTTGCGCAAGCCGTTTCGATCCGAGGGCTCCAGATCCAGTCGAAACAGCGGCGTATCGCGCAATTCCCCGGACACCGGCATGATGGTGACCGATGGATGCGCATCGAATAAGTCGGACTGGATGACCAGCGCGGGTCGGGGCTTGCCGTAGTCTCCCTTGAGGGTAACCGTGACCAGATCGCCGCGCTTCATTGCCAGCCGTCTGGATCAACCACCTCTTCCAGCCACGCCATGGTTTGTGCTTCGTGCGGATCACCATGCAGCAGCTCGGACTGGCGCCGGCACTCTTGCGCAAAACCGGGGCGGCGTGCATCGGGCACCCAGATCTGGATCGGCCGCAGGCCAGCGCGGCGCAGGTTGATGCGGTAAGCAGCTACGCGCTCACGTGTCGACTGGCTCATTCTCCGTTATTCCGAAAAGGTTCAGCGTTACATGTAACCATGAATTCGACGCCCGCGCAAGCCTCGATAAAGATCAGCAGGAAGTCTGATCCTGGCCGCCCGGCTCGGTGCCGCCGGCCAGCGGGCCCATGAAGCCGCGGTAGTAGCGTAGCTCGGCGATGGAATCCCTGATATCCTCCAGCGCCAGATGGACCGACTCCTTCGTAAAGCCTTCGGCAATCTCCGGCGCCCAGCGCCTGGCCAGTTCCTTGAGCGTGCTGACGTCGAGGTTGCGGTAGTGGAAGAAGGCCTCCAGCCGGGGCATGTAGCGGGCCAGGAAACGGCGGTCCTGGCCGATCGAGTTGCCGCACATCGGCGAAACGCCGGCCGGCACGTAGCGGGCCAGAAAGTCCAGGGTTTCCTGTTCGGCGGCCTCCAGCCCGACCCCTTCGGCAAGACAGCGCGCAACCAGGCCGGACTCGGTGTGGGTCTTGGTGCACCACTCGTCCATGGCCGCGAGTCTGGCCTGACTGACCGCTATGGCGCGCACCGGGCCCTCGGCCAGGACTTCGAGCTGGCTGTCTGTCACGATCGTGGCAATCTCGATGATGGTGTCGGTTTCCGGCTCCAGCCCGGTCATCTCCAGGTCGATCCAGATCAGGTTGTTCTCGTCCACGTGGCTTGTCCGCAAAAGGCCTGTCGGCGACTATACCAGCGCGGAGCGCGGTCTTGAGTCGACCCGGCCTGGTCGTGCGCGCCTGGGCCAACCGCGGCATAGTCCAGCTCGACGAGGGCCCGCTGGTCCCCTTTCATTTTCCGCGTCGCCTGATTCGCCCGCTGCCCGGCGACCGGATCGTGCTGGACGACAAGGATTCCCTGATCGAAGTGGGCGATCGGCGCAACGAGTTTGGACGAGGTGACGCACGCGGTCGCTTCAAGGCGGCTGCCGCGAACGTCGACCGGGCCGTGATCGTGATCGCGCCGGAACCGGCCCCCAGCGCCGACCTGGTGCATCGCTACCTGGTTGGTGCGCTTTTGCAGGGTATTGAACCTGTTGTCGTCATCAACAAGGGCGACCTCTCTCTGCCCGCCACCGGCGCTTTCGCCGACCTCAAAGACCTTGCCGGACTGGGCTACCGCATTGTCCATACCCGCTGCAAACCGGAGCCGGCGCTGGCTGAACTGCCCGCACTGCTGGGCCTGGGCGCGAGCCTGCTGACCGGCCAGTCCGGGGTCGGCAAGACCTCATTGCTCAATGCGCTGATCCCCGACCTGGACGAACAAACCGGCGCGCTCTCGCAGGTGACCGGCAAAGGAACCCACACCACGACAACCGCCACGGTTTACCCCATGAGTGAAGCGGCTGTCATCATTGACACTCCCGGCGTCTGGGAATACAGCCTCTGGACCATGCCGCCAGCTGAACTGCAGCGCGGCTTTCCCGAGTTCGCGCCCCACGCTATGCGCTGTCGCTTCCGCGACTGCTGCCACAACTCCGAGCCCGGCTGCGCCGTGCGCAAAGCGGCCGAAAACGGCGACATCCCCGCCTCCCGCCACGCCGCCTGGCTGCGCCTGTTGGCCGAGCAGCGACGCCTGCAGCGCTGAAGGGTGCAGTGGTATCGGTGATATCAGCCAGCTAGCCATCTTTAGCCGGCAAGATGGCTGATATTCTGTCCCTCCGTTCGCCAAAACCCGGTAAACCCGCCATGACCGAACCGCAGCTGTCCGTCCGCAGTGCCAAGGCGCGTGAGTTGGCCTATCGCCTGGCCAGTCGCGAACGCCGCACGATTGCCGCCATCGTCGAGCGCGCGCTGGAAGAATACGAGCACCGGCACAGCGAGCAATGCCCGCCGGATCAGTTCTATCGCGATCTTCAGGCCAGCTGCGCCAGCGATGCCGATCTGGATGCCGTGCTCGCAGAACATCGAACGCCCCACCACGGCATCAAACTTTGATTTTCCTCGACACCAACGTCATCTCCGAAACCCTCAAACCCAGGCCATCGGCGCGCGTCATCGACTGGTTGAGCGCTCACGATGCCATGATCAGCCTGCCCAGCATCACCCTCGCCGAATTGGCCTACGGCATCGAACGAATCCGGCCCGACGAGCACGCCGCGCGGCTTGAAAAAGGACTCTCGGCGTGGCGCGCCCGGTTTAGAGACCAGATTCAGTTATTCACCGAAGCCGATGCGCTGACCTACGGCCGGTTGATGGGCAGCGCCGCGCGCAGCGGACACTCGATGTCCATCCCCGATGGCGTGATTGCCGCCATGACCCTCAACCGCGGCTGGCGCCTGGCCACGCGGAACATCAAGGATTTCGAGCCAGCAGGGATCGAATTGATCGACCCCTGGCGCTGAGTCAGTTCAAGCCATCTACCAGGGCAACTCTTCGCCGTTGGCGTGGCGGAAGCTGCCGGTATTGTCCAGACTCAGCTCTTCGATGCGCTGGATCAGATTGGCGGCGGCCTCGTCCGGATCGATATGGCCGGTATGGCGGGTCATGCCGGTGCGCACGTAGCCGGGATGGAGCAGACCAACGGCAATCCCGCGGTCCTTCAGTTCATGGGCCAGCGAAACACCGGCTGTATTCACCGCGGCCTTGGACATCCGGTAGGCGTACTGCCCGCCGGAGGTGTTGTCGGCGATGGAGCCCATGCGCGAGGTAATGATGACCACCTTGCCGCCCTCTTTGATGTGCCCAAGCAGCGCGTTCGTGACCCGCAGCGGGGCGAGTGAATTGACCTCGAACTGCAGCCGGAAATCATCGAGCTGGTCTTCGATGCCTTCGAGGCTGGAAGCGCGCAGCACACCGGCGTTGTTGATCAGCAGATCGACGGTCGTCTTTCCCAGGCGGCCGGCCAGTTCGGTCAGGCTTTTTGGATCAGTGATGTCAATGCCAGTCTCGATTTGAACGCCCAAGCCGTCGAGATCGGCCGAGGACTGTCGACACACGGCGATCACGTCGTATCCAGCCGCCTTGAGCTGACGGGCCAGTTCAAAGCCAATGCCTCGGTTCGCGCCGGTGATCAGTGCGGTCGTCATGGGTCTCTCCTTCGCAAAATGAAAAAATCCAGCAAGCTCTGGCTAAAGAGGTGGCGGCTGGGTCGCCACGGATCAAGTTTCCGGCCACAGGTGGCATGATCGCGACGACGCGACGAGCCTGCCGGGCCACCCCATCCCTGTCAACGTCGGCGCCCAGGAAACCCCGCCGCCGACGGTCAATGCAGCGACCGATTGCAGTCGAACGGCGCTCTCCGGACCGCTATTTCTGCCGGCGCCTGTGGTAACCTTCGGAAGTGACCCGGGCCCGGGCCGGGCGGAATCAAACTGGAGGCTGCGATGTTCAGACGTTTGACGATATTGGGTTTCATGGCCCTGGTCTTGACCTGTTCGGGAGCTGCATTGGCCAAGCAGGCCGAGCGCCAGACCTCCGGCGACATTCTGATGATCGAAAAGGTGCTCGAGCGGATGACCCGCGATCTGCCCGGCAACGGCCTGACCATGGCCGAGGTCGAGCAGCGCTTCGGCAGTCCGACCGAGCGCGCGCCGGCCGTCGGAGAACCGCCAATCACCCGCTGGACCTACGACGACTACAGTGTGTACTTTGAGCACGAGTTGGTGATCGAGAGCGTGCTGCATCCGGAAGCCGTTGTTCGAGCCACGGCAGAACGCCAGAACTAACCCGCGCGACCCGCTCAACCCAGCATGCCGAACACCGCGTATCGTCTGCCGGCCGAGTGGGAGCCGCAAAGCGCCACCCTGCTGGCCTGGCCGCATCCATCCTCGGACTGGTCCGAGCGACTGCCCGGCATCCAGCAGGAGTACCAGCAGTTGATTCGCGCGATCACCCGGCGCCAGCCGGTGGTTCTGCTGGTTCCGCCCAACAGCGCGAGCAGCGACGAAGCGCACAAGCGCCTGGGGCCCATGCCCGGCCTGCACCTGGCCCAGATGCCCTACGACGACACCTGGTGCCGTGATTACGGACCGATCACCCTGGTCAGCGCAGGCGAGCGTCTGGCGCTGGATTTCCAGTTCACGGGCTGGGGCGGCAAGTACCCGGCCGCGCGCGACAATCGGGTCAACACCCTGCTCGCCCGCCACGCGCTGTTTTCGCGCCTGCGTTTTCGCCAGTACCTCTTCGAGCTCGAAGGCGGCGCCATTGAAAGCGACGGGCAGGGCACGCTGCTGGTCAATTGGCACTGCCTGCATGAGCGCCATCCGCACCTGAGCCGGGCCGAGATCGAGTACGAGTTGTTCGCCCTGCTCAACGTCGAACGCGTGCTCGGGGTCGATATCGAACCCCTTCCCGGCGACGATACCGACGGCCATATTGACACCCTGGCCCGCTTCATCCGCGCCGATGCCATCGCCTGGCAGCAGCAGCCCGACTCTGCCCGCAGCGCCGTTCTGGAAGGCCAGCTCAAGGGGCTGGAGCAGGCCGACGGCCAGCCATACGAGCTGCTTGAACTGCCCCACCCCGACGGAGTGGACCCGACCCTGCCGGCCAACTACGTCAATTTTCTGTTCGTCAACGGCGCCTGTCTCGTGCCCGCCTACGGGGTCCGTGCCGACGTCGAGGCCCGCGAGCGTCTCCAAAACGCCCTACCCGACCATGACGTCGAAAGTGTCCCGGCCGCCGTCATGATCGAGCAGTACGGCGGGCCGCACTGCGCCAGCATGCAGATTCCCGCCGCCCTGCCATGACCCAATCCCCTGGTCGCAGTCGCCTGCGCGTCGCCCTGGTGCAACACGCCATGGGTCCGGACCGAGACGCCAACCATGCGGCAAGCCTGGAGGGCATTGCCCGCGCCGCAGACGACGGTGCAGAATTGGTCGTTCTGCCCGAGCTGCATGCCAGCGAATACTTCTGCAAGTACCAAGACCCGGCCCTGTTCGACCTTGCCGAACCGCTGGACGGTCCCAGCTTCGACACCCTGGCCGGCGCCGCCGAACGCCACGGCGTGGTCCTGGTCGGTTCGATCTTCGAACATCGTGCGCCGGGCCTGGCCCACAACACCGCGCTGGTGCTGGAGCGCGACGGCGCGCTGGCCGGCATCTACCGCAAGATGCACATTCCCGACGATCCCGGCTACAACGAAAAGTTCTACTTCACCCCCGGCGACCTGGGGTTCGAGCCCATCGACACCTCGGTCGGCCGCCTGGGCGTTCTGGTGTGCTGGGATCAATGGTATCCGGAAGCCGCCCGGCTGATGGCCCTGGCCGGCGCCGAGATCCTGATCTATCCCACCGCCATCGGCCGCGATCTCAACGACACGCCCGAAGAGCAGCACCGCCAGCTCGACGCCTGGCGCACCATCCAGCGCAGTCACGGGGTGGCCAACGGCTTGCCGGTCCTGTCCGTCAACCGGGTCGGCTTCGAGCCCGACCGCTCGGGCGCAGGCCTGGACGCCGAATTCTGGGGTCACAGCCTGATTGCCGGGCCCCAGGGCGAAATCATCGACGAGGCGGGATCGGAGGCCGAAGTCCTGGTCGCCGACATCGATCTCAAGCGGTCCGAAGCAGTGCGCCGGATCTGGCCTTTCCTGCGCGACCGCCGGATCGACGCCTACAGCGATCTGCTCAAACGTTTCCGGGATCGCCAGGCCTAGTGGGCCATGCGAGTCGCCGTGAACATCGGCGGGTCTGGCGTGTCTTAGTCTTTGTCTTCAACAACGATTGCCAAGGATGAACACCATGCTAGTCCGTAGTCGCCTGATCCTGATGAGCATCGCCGCCCTGGCGCTGGCTGCTTGTGCCACGGCACCCCAGTCCGACTATTCCCACGACGGTCTGGAACTGCGCGAATCTCAAGGCCTGGACGAAGTCTGGGTCCGCCCCGGGACGGATTTCAGCGCCTACCAGAACCTGTTGATCGAACCGGTGGAAGTCGCCTTCGACCCGCATTGGGACCCCCGCCGCGCCGGCAGCCGCTTGCGGCTTGGCGACGACGAGCGCGAGCAGATTCGCAGCGACACCGCGGAGCTTTTCGACCGCACCTTCCGGCGCGAACTGGAGCGTTCCGGACGCTTCGAGCTGGTCGACGAGGCCGGCGCGAACACCCTGGTCTTCGAGCCCCGGATCATCGACCTGATCATCAACGCCCCCGAAGACCGCATGGCCGCGAGCCGGGTGCGGACTTACGTCTCGGAATTCGGCCGCGTCACGCTGGTCGGCGAGCTCAAGGATGCCGAAAGCGGCGCCATCGTCGCGCGCATCAATGACCGCGAAGTCGCCCGGGCCATCCGACCGCTGGAGTTCACCGACCGCTTTGCCAACGAGCGCGAGGGCGAGCGCGTGGTCCGGCAATGGGCGAACAGCCTGATTGAGCAGCTCAACGGCCTCGACAACGGCTGATCAGCTGGCGCCCTCGATCCTGCCCGCCCCATCCGGGGCGCCAACGACGACGGCCCCGCGCAGGCAGCTTCGCTCTGATCCGGCCACATCGCCGATGATCTCCAGCAGCATGATGAAATCGGCATCCGCCAGCCGCAGCCCCGACGGGGGCACCTGAAGCACCAGGACGTATCGTCGCTCGACGGGGGTTTCCGGTCCATGCAGCGCGTCGGCCAGCGCGTCCCAGTTGGCTCCGAACCAGGCGTCCAGACCGAGCGCATCGCGCATGGCCGCCATCAGGCTTCGTTTGTCGACAATCTCGCTGAAGTCGACAACCCGCGGCGTAAAGCCCGCCGCCTCAAGCAGCGTCGGTAGCTGGCGGGCGGCCTCGGCGGCCGGAAGAAGCAGCAACGGCGCTTCGTCTGCCAGCCAATCGTGCAGTCGCTGGCGCCAGCACGGCGGCCCGCTCACCGCACCCTCCGGAAACTGCGGTAGTGGTCGCTGGTGTAGAACAACTCCCCGTCGCGCCCGACCACCAGCCGCTGCGGCCCGGCATGACCGATTCCAGGCGTGCGGATCACATACTCCCGGTAGTAGCCGCTCGGCCGCTGCGGCAGGCGCCGCTCGCGGTTGTGGAATACGCCGCCGTCGTTGCGGTGCGGGTCACGCTGCCCGCGCTCAATGCGCGCCAGCACGGGCCCCAGATCGACATCGCCGCGCCAGGCCACGCGACCATCGAGATCACGCACCTCAACACCCGGAACCACCAGCGCCGGGCTGCTGCCGATCTCGGCTGATCCCCCCTGCGGCGGCGACCATCGCTCCTGCTCGGTCAGCCAGTCAAAGCCGGCGAACAGCAACCAGCCGGCAAGAACAACCAGCAGCAGCTTTCTCACTCGATTACTTCCAGCGCTGTTCGATGCGCTGCAGGCTATCGCGAATCTCGGTCAGAAGCGCGATCGTGCCGGCATCCGTCGGGGTCTCGGACGGGCGCGCGGCTGGGGCGGAGCTGTCGTTATCCTCAGCATCGGCAATGCGGTCGCGCTGGGCCAGTACCCGGTCGCGAAAGTCTTCCGTGTCGATAATCCCGTAAACCGTCGCCAGCGCCCCGCCGGTGGCCTGACCCGCGGTCTCCACCGCCAGACCGGTCACGTCGAAATAGCGCATCAGCGGCCCCTGGAACACCCGCAGGTCGGTAATCTTCTCCAGCGGGATGCTTTTTTCTTCGCGCACCCAGACGCCACGGTGGATTTTCAAATCGCGGGTCGTCAGTACCACCCGAAGACGCTGGTAGTGACGGCGCTGGTACCAGATCAGGAACGGCACGATCACCGGAAGCACGGGGATCAGAATCAGGGTAACGGCGAGCGGAATGATCGTGGCCCAGACCCGGTAGGAGACGGCCCGCTTATGAAAATCAGCTTCCCGAAGAACTTTTTCGCGTGAGGTCTGCATAGCGCCAGCCTTGAAACACCAGGCGCAAGTATCGCCCGTCAGGCCTGCCGATGACAATCGCTGCCCGAATCCGGGCTTAGTTCTGGAAGATTCCGATCGGCTGGTAGCTGCCCATACCCGGAAAGACCTGGTTCAGCGCCGGCGCAGACAGACCCAGGCGCCGAACCAGGGCCTCGGCGAGGATCTGGCGATAGTCGACGGCAGCCGAAAGGTCCTGACCCTGGAACAGCGAGCTTTCGTCCAGGCCGGGGAACTCGCCGTGCAGTCCGCCCTGGATCTTGCCCCCCAGGGCCATCATCACGTTGCCGTAGCCGTGATCGGTACCGCTGGAAGCGTTCGGGCGCACCCGACGTCCAAACTCGCTCAAGACGACCACCGAAACGCGCTGCATGAAGTCGCCCCCGGCGGACAGGCTCAGGTCGGTATAGAACGCGTGCAGAGCGCGCGAGAACTCCTCGATGCGGTTGCCGAAGTAGTCATAGTGGGTTGGGTTGCCGGGGTTGGGCATGCCCTGCCCCTCGTGGGTATCCCAACCGCCGAAATCGACCGTGGCCGCAACCAGTCCGGTGTCCAGCTTGATCAACTGGGCGAGGTTGCGCAGCTGGGTACCCAGGGTCGTCGACGGGTAATCAGCGCCGCCCTCGGGCTGGTAGCCCTCCGGTCGCTCCTCGGGATCAAAGGTTCGGAAATCGATCTCGCGCAGGTAGGCCAGCGCTTCGGCGGCCAGGCGTCCAGACTGCGCCAGGTCCGAGGCCTCGCCCAGCCACATCGGGTAGAGCTGATGGTGCGCGCCCTGGTGGCCGGCGATCCCGGGATTGGTGTCGTTCCACGACCAGTGAAAACCATCGAGCCGGAACTCTTGTGCGTTACTCAGGGTAAAAGCGGAGTCATCGCCCATCAGCGCCATGGGCTGCACCCCGGCAAAACCGAAGGCCGAACTCAGCAACGGATCGGGCAGCCCGCTGGCGACAGCAAGATAGCGGGCCAGCCAGCCCTGGCTGGTGCTCTTGCTGCCGGGCGTGCCCAGGTCCATGAACGCCTGGGCATCGAAATGACTGCGGTTGACCACCGTGGGCATGCCCGCGCCCTGAATGATCGCCAGGCGCTGCTGGTTGTACAGCGCGTGCAGCCACTTCGGGGTGACGCCGATGGCATCACCCGGCGCGCCACCAACCCGTGGATGCAAACCCCAGTGACCGGCCAGCGGGCGCAATCGATCCTCCGGAATGGCCATGTTATGGCGGCGCATTTCATAAGGAGCGCGCTCGGGCCCCGAGACCGGTGCCAACAGGTGCAGTCCATCGATGCCGCCGCGCAAGAAACAGTAAACCAGGACATCGTTCTGCGTCCCGGCCGCCGTGGCGAAGGGATTGAACCACGCCGCCACGGGTAGGACGCTCATGCCTGCGGCCGCGCCGCAGCCCTTGAGCAGAGTTCTCCGTTTCATGTAGACATCTCCACTAGCGACGACGATGGAATTCCGGCAGGCTGCACATCAGCCCGAACGTGGCCCGCAGGCGCGCCAGCACATAATGGTTCTTGAGATCGTTGGCCGACCAGGATCCGTGCGGCGGCGAGCGCTCGAGGTCCAGCGGTTCGTCGGCTGCGGCGTTCTGGCGCAGAAAGTCGATCAGCTGCACCCGCCGCGCGGGGTTGACCTCGGAGCCGACCAGTCGGTTCAGCCACCAGTCGACGATTGCCGCGGCAGTTCGCTGGGACTGAATCGGAAAGGCCTGCAGCGTGAGACTGACGATGGGCAGAACATATTCCCCGCCTTCGCGCAGCTCCGGTAAGACGCTCATCAACCGCCAGGTCTGTCCCATCACGGATACAGACGTCCAACGATCTGCGGTATCCGGATAGCCGTCCGGCGGCGGCCAGCGGAACGGCCGATGTCCCGTCTGCTCCAGACGGTTCATCAGAAAACCCCAGGGCTGCCAGCCCGAGCCCGGCTGCGGTACTGCCATGCTGTCGGTCTTGCGCAAAGCCGCCATCAGCATCTCCCACGGCCGGCGCACCTTGACGCTGCCCGGCTGCAGGGCCTCGGGCGCGAGCAGAATGTGGCGCAACACGCGAGCGATCTGGTCCGGCGTCTGCCAGTGAGTGCGGAACACAGCGGCAGCCGACTCGACCAAGCTGGCCGGCGGATCGTCGGCGACAAAGCGCCGGATCAGCTTTCGGCACACGTGCCGGGCCGTGGCCGGATGGATGCAAAGCCGATCGAGAACCAGCCGGCCGTCGCCCAGCGCCGGACCATTGGGCAGGATGAACTGGCCCAGGAAGTACTTGCCACTGTTCGCGTCGTGCCAGTCCGCCCAGTAAAGAAATTCGCCGGTGTCGTAATCCGGCGTTCTCGGAAACTGGCCATTGCCGTCGCGCACGGTCCAGCCGGTAAAGCAGCGCGCCGCATCGTACACATCCCAGTCCGAGTACCCGGCCGGCAGGCCGTCTTCGCCCGGCGGCACCTCATGGGGGTCTACGGTCGGGTAATAGACCTCGGCGCCCATGGTGTGCAGCTCCAGCAGCTCACGGGCGTAGTTCTCGTTGAACGAGGAGCCACGACTGGAACGGTTGTCGAGGTAGTACAGCATCGCGGTCGAACGCGCGACCTGCTCGATCATGGTGCGGAAATTCCCCAGCGCGTTGGGCCGGATCACATCGCGGTCATAGTGGGGAAAGACCGGTGCGACAGAAAAATCGCGACCGAACACGTTGAAATGATCGTGCCAGAACTCGACCATCATCTCGAAGACCTGGCGCCGGCTGCAGTGACCGCGCACCAGGCGAGCGGCCTCGGCCTCGTCCAGCGGTCGATAGCGATTGGCGCTGCCACGCACGTGGTCAGCCCAAAGCTGGGCCAGGGACTTGTCCAGGGTGGTGTAGCCGGCCGCAGCTATCAGCGAGCTACAGGCAGAGTCATCAATAGCCTGCGGGGCAAGCTGTTGATCAACCCAGGCGACCAGCCGCGCCGGATCGTCTGGGCCCAGCGCTTCAAACTCGGCCAGTGACTGCGGCGTTGCTCCGTAGCTGAAGCGCTCCAGCGCGCGCCGGGCGAGCGGACCAGGCGACTGCTGGGTCGCGCGAAAAGCATCACCGAAAATCCGGTCGTCACCGCGATCGGCGAGTGGATTGGATCGGGCATCCATGGGATTGCGCACCTTCGCTGCTTGCTGGCTTTAGAAGCGCCGACCACCAAACGTTAGCCGATCAATCCAGACAAATCCAGTTTTTTTATTGAAAAACAGCGTCTTAACAACAGAAACGCTGGACGGCTCACAGCGCCAGGTTCAAACCGTGAAGGACTGCTCATTGCTCGAAGCGGTCGAAAAAGATCAATCCTTCCACCGGGTCCGTGATCTCCGTAATGCACGAGGGGACCCTCGCGGCAATGCGGCCGCCGATGGTTTCGGCCACTGTGGGATGGAGTTCAAGCCGACTTGGGCCACAGTTGGCGCCGCCCGATGATTCGGGAAAGTGGCA
>JAZBOC010000108.1:0-2442 GCA_036353315.1 Wenzhouxiangella sp.
ACAGCTCAAGGGGTTCCGTCCGACCGGTGGCAAGCGTCGCTCGCATCTCAAGGCACGCTTCCATCGCTGGTATCACCGGATGCTCACTGAGCGGATCGAGGCCAAGGCGGCCGAAGTCGGTATCCGGACCATCCAGGTCTGGCCACGGGGCACCTCGGCCCAGGCGTTCGATGGCTCCGGCAAAGTTCGGCGGGATCGCACCAATGCCAGCCTGTGCGTCTTCCCCAGCGGAAAACGCTACAACACTGATCTCAATGCGGCCTACAACATCGCAGCCCGTGGGATCATCTACCTCACACAACCTGGCCGGCGCAAGTCGGCCGGGGGCGCGTCGGGGCAGAAGTCCCCGGCCGCACCGAGAAGTCCGGTGACGCTATCCAGTTTGTGGGCCAATCAGGCCCTCAAACAGGCGGGTTAGCGTTGGATTCCGCGATTCTATCGCCCTGGCGATGAGTCGACGGAGGCTTCAACGGTCCAATGTCCATACAAACATGGAAAAATCCAGATGAAAACTCGCTCCTTCCTTTCGGCCCGATTCAGCAGAGGACTGCTGGGATGCATGATTTTGTTGGTCGGCATGGCCTCGGTTCTTGCCCAGCCTGCCGATGTTGTTTTCCGCAACGGATCGATCATCACCATGGCTGGGGAGGCGCCGGAGTATGTTCAGGCGCTGGCGGTCAAGGATGGAAAAATCGTTTTCGTTGGACTCGAGAAAGATGCACTCAAGTGGACAGGAGACGCCACCCAGGTCATCGACCTTGACGGCCAGACGCTTCTGCCCGGCTTCCTTGACAGCCATAGCCACTACATCAACGCGCTTCTGGTGGCCAGCCAGTGCAAGCTTTATGCACCGCCTGCGGGGCCGGGCAAGGACGTGCCCAGCATTATCGCAGAGCTCAAGCGTTGTGCCGATGAGGGGAAGATTCCCGAGGGCGATCTGATCATCGGCTATGGCTATGACGACACCGTCATGCCGGACGGTCGCCTGCTGAATCGGGACGATCTCGATGAGGCCTTTCCGAACAATCCGGTTCGAGTCGACCATGTATCCATGCATGGCGCGGTGCTCAATAGCCTGGCGCTGGAAAAATATGGATTCAGCGCCGAGACCGTCACACCTCCCGGGGGCGTGATCGTGCGCAAGCCCGGGACCAACGAGCCCTGGGGCCTGATCATGGAGACGGCGTTTCTGCCGGTGTTCGAGAAGACCGAGCCGGTGACCGCGCAGCAGGAGATTGACCTGACCCAGGCAGCGCAGCTCTTGTATGCGCAGGCCGGCATCACCACCGCCCATGAAGGAGCCACCCACCTGCCGCAGCTTGAGACCATGTTGCGGGCGACCGAAGCCGGGGCCAACATCATCGACATCGTGGCCTATCCCTTCATTACCGATCTGGAAAAGATCCTGGAAGTGGTGCCTCGCGAACAATGGGGCCAGTATGACCGGCGCTTCAAGCTCGGCGGCGTCAAGATCACGCTGGATGGGTCGCCGCAAGGAAGAACCGCCTATTTCACGACGCCTTACCTGACCGGAGGGCCGGGCGGCGAGCAAGACTGGAGCGGGGAACCGACGTTTCCGCAGGACCTGGTCAATCAGGCGTTCAAGCGGGTCCATGATTTGGGTCTGCCCCTGAACGCGCACACCAACGGTGATGCCGCGATCGACATGTTCCTGACTGCCTACGAGTTCGCTCGCAACGGCGATTTCAGCAAGCCCTGGAATGTGACGACCATCCACACCCAGTTCATGCGTCCCGATCACATTCCCAGGTTCGTCGAGTACCAGGTGCGCCCCTCGTTTTACACCCTCCATACCTACTATTTCGCCGAGGCGCATCTGAGCAATCGCGGCACTGAGCAGGCGATGTACATCAGTCCCATGCGCGATGCGATCGATGCCGGACTGCGCCCGACCAACCACACGGATTTCGTCGTCGCACCACTGGATCAGATGTTCGTGCTCTGGTCCGCGGTCAACCGCACTTCGCGGGCCGGAGCCGAGATCGGTCCCGATCAGCGGGTGACACCCTATGAGGGGCTCAAGACCATGACGGTATGGGCGGCCGAGCAGTATGGCGAACAGGCCAGCAAGGGCACGCTTGAAGTCGGCAAGCTGGCCGACCTGGTGATTCTGGATCGCAATCCCCTGACCGTGGATTCTTCAGCCATCATGGATATCCAGGTCGTCCAGACCATCAAGGAAGGCGTAACGATCTATCCTCGACCCGAAGACGCGACAGCCCCAGTGGCCGCGGGTGATCCTTCAAGAATCTATACCTGGCGTGCGCATATCTGCGACAAGGCCGACGTCAACAAGGCGGCCGGTCGCGAGTGGACGCTGCTGTCTCTCAATGGCGAAAGGGTGGCCGTGGAAAAACCGCCAACCATGACCTTTGCCGGCGGAGAGCTGTCCATTTTCGGCGGCATCAACCGCTTGAGCGG
>JAZBOC010000109.1:0-12997 GCA_036353315.1 Wenzhouxiangella sp.
CCTTCAGCCAGGCAGAGGTCCCACTCGGCAAACCGGGTTTCGAAGATCGCCAGAGCGAAAGAGTCGATGCTGACCTCGCGCTGAGGGCCTTCGGCGCGATTGCGCTGGGGTTCGTCAGCCGGGCTGCCCATCACGAATCGGCCGGCTGGAATCACGACCAGCTCCGGGCACTGCGGGCAATCGCGAAATCGCGTGCCGGACTGCAGAGGCGCGGCCACTTCTTCGACGAAAGCCAGCGGTTCATCCGAGCGTGGGGCCGGTTGCCGATCAGGATTTTCTGCTGGCTCCGACACGGGATCAGCCTCGGGCCCGGCCGCGGGCGCGGTGACTGGTTCCGACGCTGTCGGCGCGGTCAACGGCTCTGCGGCATCCGCGACCCAGGTGGTTTGCTGCTCGTCGAGCGGAGCTTCGGCGGTCATGGGATCGTCGCCGATGCGCCCGGCTTGGACCTCGTCAACGCTTGCTTCAATGCCCGCGCTCTGGTTTGCGAGATGCTCATCTTTCGAGCCGTCGACGGCAGTGACCGAAGGCCGGTCGCTCTGCTCACCAGCGGCCGGAAGCGCTGGAGCCTTGTCAGCCGACGATGGCCAGAGCTGGATTGCGAGAGCCATCGTGGCCAGCAGCACCGGGAGCGCTACAAGCGCCCATCGGAAGGTCCGTTTCGGCTGCGCGGTTAACGGATCCTGGGCAGCGAGGGGCTGCCGTAGAGCGGGTCTCTGTGGCGCAGCGACGACCCGGGTGGCATCGGTCCGCAGGGCATCGTCCAGCGCGCGCATCATGGCCGAGGCGCCAGCCCAGCGCTGCGCCGGGTCCTTGGCCAGCCCCGTCAGCAGAACGGCCTTGACCGTTTCGGAAAGACCATCCATCGGCTCCGGCGGCACCGGTGCCTCGATGTGTTTCATCATCACGGCCATGGGCGTGTCGGCATCGAACGGCACTGTCCCGCAGAGCCAGCGATACAGCATCACCGCCAGCGCATAGACATCGCAGCCGGGACCGAGCTTGCCGCCCCGCGCCTGTTCTGGGGCCATGTAAGACGGGGTTCCCAGCATCATGCCCGTTCCGGTCAGCGCGGAGTTTCCAGTCAGCATGCGCGCGATGCCGAAATCGGCCAGATAGGCCGTTCCGTCGCCACCCAGCAGGACGTTTTGTGGCTTCAGGTCGCGATGCAGAATGCCACGGGCATGGGCATGATCCAGGGCCCGTGCGACCTGTGCAAACAGTCGCAGTCCCGTCTCAATCTCCAGGTTGCCAGCCTCCAGTCGCTCCTGCAGAGTGCCGTCGGTGACCAGACGCAAAGCCATCCATGGAATGCCCTCGTCGATGCCGCTGGCGTACAGCGGTACGATGTTGGGGTGCTCCAGCTGGGCGATCAGCTGCGCCTCACGTTCGAAACGTTCCAGAAAGCCGTCCTGCTCCATCAGCGCCGCAGGCAGGACCTTCAAGGCGACTTCTCGCCCCAGAGTTGTTTCCTCGGCCCGAAAAACGGCAGCCATCCCGCCGCGTCCCAGGGGGCCGATCACACGGAAGCGTCCGAGCACGCGGCCAGCAGCAAGTTGGGTCATGGCGAAAGTCTTTGCGTGGGATCAGCTGAGGTCCGATTGTATCGGTCACTGCCGATAGGGTCACCCGCTCTGAGATCAAGCTGACCGCGTGGCCGACCAAGCTGGTTGGTGAGTTTGATGTTTGCGCTGTCCTGACCAGCCCGTAGGCCTGCAGCCGGCGCTTTTACGGTTTGTCCGAAGGGTCAAGAGCGGTAGCCAGCCAGGCCCGTGCGATGCGCAGGTCGCGCTTGATCGTGGCTGTAGATACCGTCAGCGCCTCGGCGAGCTCTTCGTCGGTGAGACCGCCAAAATAGCTCAGCTCTATGGCTCGCGCCTTGCGCTGGTCGAGTCGTTCGAGTTCTTCCAGTGCGGCTTCCAGGTCCAGCATGTCGAGCGTCTCGGTGGCCTGATCGAGGCCGTGGTGGGTCAGCAAGGTCACCGCAGCCTGGCCTGAGCCGCGCTTTTCGCTGCTGCGCGCGCGCGCCTGGTCGACCAGCACCTGGCGCATGGCGCGCGCGGCCAGGGCCAGAAAATGAAGGCGATCACGCGGTTCGACACTCAGCGGTTCGAGCTTGAAGAACACTTCATGGACCAGTTCGGTCGCATCGCAGCCGCCAGGCCCGAACTCTCGCGCAAGCCGCTGTCTGGCCATGTCCCGGAGCTGGCCATGGATTTGCCCCCACAGCGCGTCGCGGGCCGCCAGATCACCGGACGCGGAGCGGCGCAAAAGAACGGTGAACTCGGTCGTGTCCTCGCGGCCCATTCATTTTTTCCGGAGCAAGTGATTCGATTCTAGCTGTCAGGACGCATAAGGCAATGAGTTCTCAAGTTTTCGAGTGTTGACCGTGACTGCTTATCGCCTGCTGACCACCCTTGCCACCGCCACCCTGGCTGTATTGGCCTCCGATGCCGCCCGAGCCGATCTCAACGAGGATCTGGAAATTCAGATCGCCGCCCTGATCGGCACCCACAATGCGGCCCTGCCGATCTCCTTTGTGCCGGATCCGTTTTTCGGTATCCCGGCCAGCTTCGTGACCTTCGGCACCAATCTTGGCCTGAAGGACACCCGCGCAATGTTCGTCACGCCGGGCAATTGGGCCGACTGGCCCAATTCGGCCGACGAATGCCACTATGAGTTCGATCTGCCGCAGTCGACGGCCAGCTACAACAACCTGCTCGGCTTCATTACGCTGCAAAACGTGCCCGGCCAGTGGGGTGAACTGACCCGGACCGGTCAGGTCCAGGTGGTTCATGCCAATACTTCGGTCAACGTCCACGCCCGCAATCGTTACATCCTGCCCGAGCAGCGCCAGTCCCAGGGCGTCGAGTTTCCCTCCGGCAATCATCGGATCGACTGGCGGGCCGAAACGCAGATCTCGGACGCCTTCGACATCATCATCCCGGCTGCCCTGCTGACCTACAACTCGATCAAGTACGGTGCTGCCGTGGCCAATTCGGGCGCATCGGCGGCCCGCCAGGCTGCCTCGCAGGATGCCGCCCGGCAGGTGATTCAGAACATTGCCCTGGAAACCGGCCTGATCACCGCCTCGCAACTGTTTGAAGGCCGCACCTCGGTTGTCCACGAACGAGAGCAGGAGATCACCATCTACAAGCGCCGGCCGCCGCAGATCTCGACCAGCCAGCCGGTGATCACCCTGGAAGCCACGGATTTTGGCGGCGTCCTCTACCAGCGCGTGGCCGGTGATCTGCGCGCGACGATTGACGCTTCCGATCCCTGCGACAAGCCCTTCTCGATCGGCAACGACGCCGGCCCGCTGCTGGGCATCGGCACCAACGCAATCACCTGGACCGTGCGCGACTCGGGTCCGCTGCCCGGCGGCGGCTTCAACAGCGCTTCGCTGCTCCAGCAGATCCTCGTCGAGGATACCCAGGCACCGATCATGGTGCCGCCGCCCAGCCGGGTCATCGAGGTGCCGCTTGCGCAGAGTGGGCTGGACGCCGATCAGGTCAACCTGGGCGCGGCGCGTGTGGTCGACCTGGCCGATCCGGATCCGGTCATCGCCAATGATGGCCCGTTGTTTTATCCGATCAACAGTCGCTCGGCCATCACCTGGAGCGCGACAGACGCCTCCGGCAATAGCAGCTTTGCCGATCAGTTGATCACCATCAAGGCCGAGGGGACCAACAACGCACCGATCGTCATCGATGTCGGTGCCGGCACCCTGACCTCGCAACCGGTCGATATCGTGCTCAGCGGCAGCGATCCGGACTTTCTCGGTGATCGCTTCGATCCGCTGTCGTTCCGGATCAGCCAGCGGCCGGCCAACGGCGAGTTCGTCGCACCCCTGTACCCGTTTTTCATCGAGGATTACCGCACCAGTCCCGGCGGGCCTTACGGCGAAGCCTTCTACTTGAGCAACAACCGGTCGAACTGGCTGTATGACAATGTCTGCCGCAATGGGTCCGGACCCAATGCCGACCGGATTGCGGTGGATTGGGTCTACGAGCCTGAGTTCGTGCAGGTCGATGATCAAGGCAAGGTCTACATGGTTGACCGCTACTGGCAGTGCTCGAGCAGTTCGGCCAGTTCGTTCCCGCGCATTTCGACCTGGGACCGCGACGGCAATTTCATCGGCCAGATTCAGTATCAGGGCTTCAACGATGCCTTTGTCCTGGATCGCGATGGCTTGATCTATGAAATCCAGACCATCGGTTCAGGTTCCAGCCGCGAGATCGCGGTCAACCGCTGCGCGACCGACTTTGTCGGCAAGGCCAATCGCCCCGAATTCTGTCAGTCGCTGGGCCGGGTCAACAGCTCCAACTCACCGGTCAACGTGCAGTCGGTGGCCTATGCCCGGGTCGACAGCCAGCAGGATCTGCTGTACGTGACCGACAAGCAGCGGGTCCACGCCTTCGATATCCGCAACGATCCGCCCAACCCGATTTTCCTGGCGACCCTGAACGCCAGCGCTTTCCCCACGCCCAGCCCGTCGTGTGCCGGCAGCAGCTCGCTGGGCTATGCCCTGGAAGTCGATTCAAGCGGCAATCTCTACATGGTCAACTGCGCCAACGAGCGGATCGAGAAGTTCAGCCCATCGGGATTTGATGAACAGGGCCAGTTCGTGCCGGGTGAGTATGTCGGCTGGATGGGTCGTTGTGCGACCAGCACCAACAACGCCTGTGACGAGGACAAGCAGGCCAGCAAGGGTTTTGCCTGCACCGATGCTACCTGTACTCGAACGCAGGACGCCGGCGATCAGCCGGGCCAGTTCGGCACACCGCTGTATGCCGCGATCGACCCCAACGATGTGCTGTACGTGGCCGAATGGGACAACTTCCGCGTCCAGCGTTTTGCCCCGGACGGTACCTTCGCCGGCCAGGCCCTGTCGACCGGCAGCGGCATCAACCAGGGCGAGCAGCCCGGTTTCGTGCTCGGCAACATGGGCCGGCCCCGGGCGGTCTCGGTCAACTCGACCCAGTTCTACGTGGTCGATCGCGAGGAAGGTTTCGTCCACGTGTTCGAGACCTCGCCGCTCAAGGACATCACCGACGACTCGGCCACGGTCACCTATGTCTCCAACTTCGATTTCCATACCGCAACCGACAGCTTCCAGTTCATTGCCAGCGACGGCCTGGCCGACAGCAATACCGGCACCGTCACGATCGATGTGGCGCGCAACTTCCGCCCACCGATCGCCGAGGCGCAGTCGGTGGTCACGCCGGAAGACCAGCCGATCGATATCACCCTGCTTGCCGATGACCCTGACGGCATCGCAGGGATCGACGTCAATGGGCTCGACACGCTGAGCTACACCATCGTCGAGCCGCCGGCCCATGGCCAGCTCAGCCTGTTTGCAAGCGACAACGCCACGGCCACGTTCACCTATACCCCGGATGCCGACTACTTCGGGACCGACCGCTTCGTGTTCGTCGCCAACGACGGCGTGGATGACTCAGCCCCGGCCGAGGTCGAGATCGAGGTGGTCTTCGTTGATGATCCGCCCGTCATCCTGGACGCCCGTTTGCCGGAGCGCGCAGGCCTCGGCTTTCCCCTGGCGGTGACCGGAGAGTTTTCCGACGATGGTGCCGAGGACTACTCCACCTCCGTAGTCTGGAACAGCGAGCAGACCGTGAGCGAGGGCGGAGTCAACGAGGACGATCCGGACAATCCCTTCATCGAGGGCGTGCTGCTGATCGAGCCGGTGCAGGGCCAGGGCGTGGGCTACGGCATCGCTCAGCGCACGTTCACCACCCCAGGTTCGAAGACGGTGCGCTTTTGTGTGACTGACCAGGCGTCCCGCGGTGGCTGTGTCGATCGCGAAATCATCGTCGAGGCCCTGGTCAACCTGGGCCTCGAACTGCCCGATGACCAGGGCGGTACGGCGCCGGCCCAGATCCCGGCCGGAGAGAGCTTTACCATCGACGTGATCATCGGCAATCTCGAGCCCGACGGCGTGGCCGGGCTGATCGCCCAGGCGATCTCCCTGCAGGGCACCATCGAAACTCCCGGGGTGGTCTTTACCGGCGCCTCCGAAGGCAATTGCACGATCAGTCCGGACGGGCAGACCATCGACTGCGACTTTGGCGACTTCGGGGTCGGCGAGCAGCGCACCATCACCCTGAGCTTTGCCACCGACCCGAACCTGCTCGACGGTGTCCAGGCCGATATCCGCCTGAGCGTGACGACCGGATCCGAAGCCGTCAACGAGGTGACCGAAGCCTACCTGACCCGTGATGTGCTCGGCCAGCGGATCTTCCGCGACCGCTTCGACCAGCCATGAAGGCAATTCAGCAAGGCATGTCGTTACCGGTGTATTCATCCAGCGGCACCACCGTGGCGGTCCCGCTGACCGGGGCGCGCGCCTTGGCCAGGCTGCCGTAGGACAGTTCCAGCTGCATCTCGAACTGGTTGAAGAAGCGGTCCAGGATGTCTTCGCTGGTGATGCCGACGGCATGAATCTCGTCGGCGCCCTCGTCGTAGTCGAGCAGGATGCCGGTCAGCGGGCTGGGGGCCGGGCCGGAGGTCACCGCAGCGCCCCGGGCCGGATCGTAGCTGGAATACTCCATGCAGCAGACGATGCGGTTGGCGGCCGGATCGGCCTCCGGGTTGCGGCTCTGGCGGTAGGCGATGAAGTTGACGTGCTCGGTCGGGTGGGTCAGCCGATGGGTGCAGATGGCGGCATAGGCGACGATCGAGCGCTTCGGTCCGACGCCGCCGCGCCAGATGTAGTCCGCGCCGTTTTCGGTTTTGAGGCGGACATCGGCCTCGGTCGGGCGGTTCAGATCGAGCAGAAAGCAGGGCGTGCACTCGTAGGGATAGCGGAAGACGTAGTTGACGTGCGGCTTGAGATCGCCCGGGCGGATGGGCTGGCCGTTTGGGTCGACCAGGCGCACCGGCTCGTGCAGGTGGCTGCGGTCGCGCGTGTTGGCCAGCAGCATCGGATTGTGGTGGACGAGAATGGCGGTGGCCGCGCAGGCCTTGACAAAATCCCGGCGTTTCATGCGTTCTCCCTGATGCTCGGTTTGACTGGAGTATAAGCACCCGCCAGCGGCGGGTTTTCACCGTTCCGACGCTGCATCTCCCGATGCGGCTTTTTGCAGAATCTCTAACAGATCGTCTCGATCCAGTTCGGTCGCGATGGAATGGGGCGTATGACCATTGACGTCGTTGACCTGGGGCAATCCGCTGGCGAGCAAACGCTCGACCATCTCGGCGCGGCCCGCGATCACGGCCAGATGCAGGGCATTCTGGCCGTTGCGGTTGCGCTGGTCCAGATCAAGCTCGGGTCGCGCCAGCAGCGCTTCGACTGCGGCCTGATGCCCTTCATACGCGGCGCGCATCAGCGGGCTCCAGCCATAGATATCGGGCAGGTTGGGATTGGCTCCGGCAGCCGCCAGCAGCCCGACAAGATCGCCGAAATCCTTGGCCGCAGCCATCATGATCGCGCTCCAGCCGTTGCTGGCCTGGCCGTCCACTCCGACTCGCGCCGCGAGCAAGCGCTCCACGATTTGCCGATCACCGCTGCCGACGGCATACATCAGTACGGTCCCGTCCAGGTTGTTGGTTGCCTTCGGGTCGGCGCCGGCGGCGAGCAGCTGCTCTAGCAGTTCGGCATCTCCGGCTGCGGCTGCGGCCATGAGTGCGGTCTTGCCGTGCTCATTGGCTTCGTCGACATCCGCTCGCTGGGGCAACAGTTTGCGAAGCGTGTCAATTTCGTTGATCCGAATGGCGTCGTGCCAGTCCGTCGGCTGGTCAGCGGCAAGGATCCCACTGATCAGCAGCAGGCCGGCGAGGATTGCAGATCGCATGTGTTCAAATCTATCGGCAGTTGGATGACGAAACTATCGAGCCTGCCGGGACGGCGCGGGATTTTTCATCAGCCAGACCATTTTCATCACGATCTCTTTCCAGTAGAACGCAAGCGCCAGGATCCAGAGGCCGAAGGTCAGCCAGCTCAGGAAACCTGTTGGCAAGGTGACCATGAAAATCACAAAGAGGGTTGCGGTGACCAGGCCTTTTCGAGACTGCGCAAGGGTGGTGCTGCCTGGTCGTCGCTGCATCTCTGCCTTGAACGAATCCGAAAACCTCAGGGCGGTCACGAAGACCCAGAACAGGTTGAATACCGGGATCAGGTTCAGCCAAAGTTGCGATCGCCGAAGGCGTCGATTCTCCGGCGCCATTTGGTCCAGGCAGTGTTTCATCGTGGTCAGGAAAGGAAACGCGATGACAAAAGCGCCCAGCAGGAAGATCAGGGATTCGTAGGGCAAGGCTGACTCCGGCAGTTGTTAACAAGATACATCTAATATAAGAGTGTTACAGTATCCGCATCTTAAAACCTTGACACAGTTCTCATTGCTGGCGTATCGTCGATCTGCTCTGAACCCACTGAACTGGTCAGGAAAATCAGTATGTATCAACCACTTTGTACCGGAAAGCTCGCGGCTGTCGCCGTTTTGCTGTTTGCGGTACAGGGTTGTTTCGCGCAGCAGGTTCGGGAGTTTAGCGAAGACGCCGTAGAGACCGAGGGGTTTTCTGAATACGACGATCTTTATGTCGTCGACTGCCTGTTGCCGGGTGAAGTTCGCCGGATGGGGCGGTCGATGTTCATGTCTCCCCGTCGTCCCGTGCGAACCACCGCGATCGATTGTCGAATCCGTGGCGGAGAGTACACCGCCTACAGCCGCGCCAATTACCAGTCGGCGTTGGGCGTGTGGCTGGAGCGGGCTCGGGAGGGAGACGCCGAAGCACAGCATTACGTCGGGGAAATCTACGAGAAAGGCTTGGGTCGGGCGCCGGATTATGCCGAGGCCATGGCCTGGTATCTTCGCGCCGCCGAGCAGGGCTACAGTCGGTCGCAGGTCAACCTGGGCTATTTCTACGAGCGTGGGCTGGGTGTCGAGCCGAACCCCACCGAAGCGCTGAAGTGGTACCGGCGTGCCGCCGGCGTCGACGACGATGATCTGATCTTTGCCTCCGCTGCCCAGCAACGCATGGAAAGTCTGCGAGCCGAGCTTGAAGAAGAGCTTGAGCAGAGTCAGGCCGAAAAACGCGCCTTGAGCCAGCAGGTCCAGGCCCTGCGTGAACAGCTTGACCGGCAGGCAGGCACGAATGCCGAAGCCGAGGCCACCATTGCCACCCTGGAAGGCATGCTGGCGCGGGTCGAAGACCGGGCCGCTGAAACCGAAGGGCGGCTGGTGCGTCTGCGCGGTTCAGAGATCGCAGCGCCACCCGCGGCCAGTGCGGAGCAGGCCACGGCCCAGCGGCAGCACTTTTCGGGGAACGTGGATACCGAGCGGTTTGGCAAGTACTTCGCGCTGATCGTTGGTCTGCAGTCCTATGCTTACTGGGAGCCGCTGGAGTCGCCACATCAGGATGCGCGGCGCCTGGCAGAGATTCTCTCGTCCCGGTACGGCTTCGATACCACCCTTTTGCTGGACGCGTCAGGCAAGGAAATCCTGAGCTCCATTAACGACCTGCGCGAGCGGGTCGGGCCGGAAGACAACGTCCTGCTGTACTTTGCTGGCCACGGCCAGCTGTTGCGCCCGGAAGCCGAGCAGCTGCGTCGGGGTTACTGGCTGCCGGTCAATGCCGAGCTTGATCGAACCACTTTTTGGGTCTCGAATTCCGCGATCAACGACTATCTGGCGATTCTCGATGCGCGCAGCGTGCTGGTGGTCGCCGACTCATGTTTTGGTGGCGCCATGTCGACGGATCCTGCCACCATGATGCTCGGGGCGGGCATGGAGCTGTCGGATCGCTTGATCGACCTTAGCCTGTCACGACGGGCCCGCTTCGTGATTTCCTCGGGCGGTCTGAGGCCGGTGCTTGATGGTTCAAGCGGCGAGCACTCGGTGTTTGCGCGTGCCCTGATCGAGTCCCTGGAGGGCGCAAGTTCGCTGCTGCGGGCTCAGGATGTTTTTGCCCAGGTTGCCGAACGCACGGCGAGTCTGGCCGCCGTACAGGGCATGGACCAGCGGCCCGAGATGCGGCCAATCCGAGAGGCTGGCCACGAGGCCGGAAGTTTCTTTTTCATTCCGATGGGAGACGGCGGCAGCGGCTGAAGTCACCAAGCGCCGCCAGAGCGCGCAAGGGTCAGACAAGCACCACGCCAATCGTCGCATCGCTAAAAGCCAGTGTCGCTGTACGCGGCGTGGGGTCGAAGCCCTGACATACCGGTGTCATGCCGGGAGTGGATATTCGATTCATCAGCACCGTCGGCTCGTCCAGGGTGCCCTTACAGATTGGGAAAACAGAAATGAATGAAGCCTCTAGTGCGAAACATGATCCGTCTCTAGTCATCTTTCGGTCCAGGCATGGGCGAGTCCGATTGTTGGGTGCGGCAGCGCTTCTGGCAGTCGCTCTGTTGACCAGTCCCTTGGCCATTAGTGCCACCTTCATCGTGACCGAGGCGACCGACCAGGCGCTTCGCGATGCCGTGGCAGAGGCTAATTCCTTGCCGGGCCCGGATGTGATCCAGTTTGCTCCAGGCGTTAACTCGATAGCCTTGGTCCAGGGTCAGATCGAAATCACCGATGATCTCGTCATCACCGGATCGCCAGGGCAGGTAGTCACGATCAGCGGCAACAACGCTTCGAGAGTTTTTGCCGTGCTTGATCTCAGTGAAGCGTTTCCGGTGCTGATCCTGGAATACCTGGTGATCGAAAATGGACTGACCACGGCGCTGGGGTCTGAGTTTGTTGACGGCCCTTTCATCAATTGTTCTACGTCAACCGGCCAGGGCGGCGCCATTTGCACCGAGACCTCGGTCGAATTGTTCGAAACGATCGTCCGAGACAGTTTGACGGAAGGGGTGGTGGCTGATGGCGGCGGAATCTGGGCGGCTTTCGATGTTGTCCTGGAGTCCAGCACGGTGTCCGGCAACGGTGTTGGGGGGAGTGCGACCGAGGGTGATGAATCGAACGGCGGCGGCATCGCTGCGGCTTTCGGAAGCGTGATCTGTCTCGACTCGAGAATCGCCAACAACAGCGCCATTGATTTTGACTCGAGAGGGGGCGGCGTGGTGAGCACCGAGGTTCTCGCTGAGAACTGCAGAGTAGAAAACAACTCTGCCGGCGGAAGCGGCGGCGGTATTTTTACCTCGCGGCTCGATATGATCGGTTCGACGGTGTCGGACAACCTCGCCGAAGGCAACGGCGGCGGCATCCACGCAACGGCTGAATTTAACCCCTCACTTCAGCAATCTTTTGGAGCCTTGAAGATTGTCAACTCAACGATTTCGGGTAATCAAGCTTCCGGGCGAGGGGGAGCCATTCGCTGGATTGCGCCCGACACCCTTGAAGACGTCGACGGCGATGAGCAGCCGGATGCGAGCATTTTCAATTCAACGATCACTGATAATTCGTCATTTGTCGGCGCCGGTGGGGTCGATATCCGCGATCCGTTCTTTGCACCCATAAGCTTCGGAATCTCCAGGCTGCAGATGATTGCGGGTCGCAGCGGGGGCTCCGGTCAGGCCCAGGATCCCGGGCTAAGGGGGGCAACAGCGTTCCAGGCTGAGATCATCAGCACGATTCTGTCGGCGAACCTTACCGACGATGAGGTCGACCCGGATCTGGTTTTCATCGAAGGTGATCGGCCCGGATCGGTTTTTCAGGAGAATAATTTTCTGGGTTTCGGGGATTTGCTCGATCTGGATCTCCTGAGAGATAACGGCTGTTTCAAGCCCGCCGGCGCGGCAGTCGACGACGCAACTGGGTGCGCGCCGACGCATCGACCGCTGAGCTCGAGTTCGGTGATTGATGAGGGCATCAATCCACTTAATTTGAGCTTTGATCAGCGCGGGAGCGGTTTTGGCCGCCTCCGAGGCCTGGCGATTGACATCGGTGCGTATGAATCCGAGCAGTTGGTCATCCAGTTCCTGGTGGCTGAACCAACCACGTTGCGGCGCGGCGAGCCGATCGATTTAACTTGGTTGGCGACCCCGACGTTGCCAGCTGTCCAATGCTCCGGGGGCGGACTGCCGGGAACGAGTTGGAATGAATTGGACAAACCCGCGTCTGGCTCGGTCGTTGTCGACTCATCGCCGCTGTCGCCGGGCATTTATGTGGCCTCTCTGACGTGTTTCCTCGACGATCAGGAATCTCAGGTGACCAGGACACTGACCATTCTTGAGCCTGTTGAGGCTGTTCTAGAGCTCGATGCGCCGGCGGTGGGTCTGGGTGAGACCGTGACGTTGAGCTGGACCAGTGTGCCGGCGGGTTCCATAACCGTTTGCAGCGCACAGAGCACGCCGTTGCTCGATCAGTGGAACGGGCTGGTAGCGAATACCGGGAGCATCGAGCTGGACTCAGGCTTGCTTGGCCCTGGCGTATACGCGCTGGCTCTCGTCTGCCAACGCGGCGATTTTTCGGCGCGTGATGAGGTCGAGCTGGCAGTCATCGACGAAGATCTCGAGGTCTCCTTGGCCCTGTCAGTCAGCGAGGCCGTCATTGGTGATTTGGTTCAGATCGAGTGGACGGCCAGTCCCGACGATGAATTTACCTCTTGCACGGGGTCTGGTCTCGAGGGCACCAGCTGGAACGAGCCTCAGGCCAATGCCGGTGTTTTCGACATTGATACGGTTGCACTGACGCCCGGCGTCTTCAATGTCGAAATCATCTGCTCTCGGCCCGGTCAGGAGCAAAGCGCCAGCGCGACTCTGACAGTCGATCCCCTGTCCCTGACCTTAGCAACGGCCCCGATGACCGTTACCCGCGGTGATGAGTTGGCAATCAGTTGGAGCGGCACGGACGGCCTTTCTTGCACAGGCTCTGGTTTGCCCGGCACTTCGTGGCCCGGTAGCGGAAAGCCGGCCAGCGGCACTGAACTGGTCGATTCCAGGCCCCTGGAGCGCGGTGAATACACGGTCGGATTAGCCTGTCAGCGGCGCGGTGTTTCAATCGAAGCGACGAGCGTCGTGACGGTTCTGGCCGAGCCGGCCGATCTGTCGGTTGCAGCGGCTCTGGTTGATATGTCCATCGCGGGCAGTGAA
>JAZBOC010000008.1:0-34468 GCA_036353315.1 Wenzhouxiangella sp.
CTCGTCGGGCTCATAACCCGAAGGTCGCAGGTTCGAATCCTGCCCCCGCTACCAGGTTTTTTGAGAAACTCGGAAAAAGCCCCTGGTTCAAAGGGGCTTTTTTCGTATGGGCCCGGACAAGACCCCCGGGGCCAGGATGACGGTAAGGAGGCAAGGCGCATCCATGGCGGTTTCCGATCGCTTGCAGACACTGCTGGAGCCGGTCATCGACGACCTCGGCTATGAACTGGTTGGGGTCGAGTATCTGCCGAACCCGAAGAACCGGGTCGTGCGGGTGTTCATTGATCGAGAGCCCGACGGGATCGGCGTGGAAGACTGCGAGCGCGTAAGTCGAGAGGTTTCGGCGCTGATGGATGTCGAAGAGCCCGTGCCGGGGCAGTACACCCTGGAAGTTTCGTCGCCGGGCGTGGAACGACCGCTGTTTACCGGCGCGCATTTCGCGCGGTTCGTCGGTGAAACGGCCTCGGTTCAAATGGCGGTGCCGGTGGAGAGCCGACGTCGCTTCAAGGGTTTGATTGTTGCGGCCGATGATCGGGCCGTGACCCTGAATGTCGATGGGCAGAACTATGAACTGGCCGTCGCTGACATGGCCCGTGCGCACCTGGCGCCGGACCTGGAAGCACTGTTTGCCGCAAGGCAAGAGGATAATCGAGCGGACATGTCGTGATGAACAAGGGCAAGGAAATACTGCAGGTTGTGGACGTCGTCTCCAACGAAAAAGGTCTTGCCAAAGAGACCATTTTCGAGGCGATTGAAGCCGCGCTGGCTTCGGCCGCAAAGCGTCGTCACCCCGAGGATATCGAGGTGCGCGTCGAGATCGATCGCGCCACCGGAGACTACGAGGCCTTCCGACGCTGGGAAGTGCTGTCGGACGACGAAGAGGAGGCGGAGCTGGAATCAACCGACCGCCAGATTCGCCTGTCCGAGGCACGCGAGCACGATGCCGAGCTGGAAGTCGGGGACTTTATCGAAGAGTCGATGGAGCCGCCGGAATTCGGGCGCATAGCGGCCCAGGCGGCTAAGCAGGTCATTGTTCAGCGCGTCCGTCAGGCCGAGCGCGAGCAGGTCGTGGAGGCCTATTCGGGACGGGTGGGTGAGCTGATTCACGGTCAGATCGAGCGCATGGAGCGCGGCGGTATCGTGCTGGATTTGGGCGAGAACGCCAAGGCCTTCATCCCGTCGCGCCACACCATTCCCGGTGAGACTGCGCGGCCCAAGGATCGGCTGCGTGGTTATCTTTACGAGGTGCGCCCGGATCAGCGTGGACCGCAGCTGTTCGTCAGTCGCACCATGAGCGAGTTCCTGGTCGAGCTATTCAAGCTCGAAGTACCGGAAATCAATCAGGGCCTGATCGAAATCAAGGGTGCCGCCCGTGATCCCGGGCGCCGCGCAAAGATCGCGGTCAACGCCCTGGACGATCGAACCGACCCGATCGGTGCCTGTGTCGGCATGCGCGGGTCGCGCGTGCAGGCTGTTTCCAATGAGCTGGCCGGCGAACGCATCGACATCATCCTCTGGAACGACAACCCGGCCCAGTTCGTGATCAACGCCATGGCGCCGGCCGAAGTCCATTCCATCGTGGTTGACGAAGACTCCAAGAGCATGGATATCGCGGTCGAAGAGGACAACCTGTCGCAAGCTATCGGCCGCGGTGGTCAGAACGTGCGCCTGGCCTCGGAACTGACTGGTTGGCAGCTCAACGTCATGACAGTCGAGCAAGCGGAGCAGAAGAGCGAAGCCGAATCGCGCACCGTGCTCGAGATGTTCATGACCAAGCTTGATGTCGATGAGGAACTGGCTTCCATTCTGGTGGCCGAGGGTTTCACCAACGTCGAGGAAGTCGCCTACGTGCCTGAGTCCGAATTGCTGGCCATCGAAGAGTTCGATGAAAACATCGTGGCCGAACTTCGTCAGCGCGCCCGCGACGCGCTACTGACTCAAATGATCGTGTCCGAGGAACAGCTCGAAGAGCATCGTCCGGAGCAGGATTTGCTGGATCTGGAGGGCATGACTGAAGCACTGGCTTTTCGCCTCGCGGAGCAAGGGATTCGAACCCGCGACGACCTGGCCGAGTGCGCGGTCGACGAACTGGAAGAAGTCCCGGATCTCGAACCCGAACTGGCGGCCGAGCTGATCATGAAAGCCCGGGCGCATTGGTTCGCCGAAGAATAAGCATTACCCGAAATCGAGGAAGATTGAATGTCTCAGGTCACCGTTACGCAACTGGCTGAAGTATTGGGCGTCGCCGTCGATCGTCTGATCGCCCAGCTCAATGAAGCCGGGATCCAGGTCGATGATCCTTCGGCGGCGGTGACCAATGAAGACAAGAAGAAGCTCCTGACTCATCTGCGTACTGCTCACGGCAAGGATGAGGTCGAAGAGGCCAGCGGGCCGCGCAAGGTCACCCTCAAGCGCAAGACCGTCAGTGAGCTGAAAGTCCCCACCGCCGGGGCCGGCCGCACGCGCGGTCGTGGTGCGGCGCCGTCGCGCACGGTCAACGTCGAAGTTCGCAAGAAGAGAACCTACGTCAAGCGTGGGGCCATTGCCGAGCAGGAGCAGTCTGATCCCGAGCGCGAGGCCGCTGCCAAGGCGCTGGAAGAGGCGCGGCTGGCGCGCGAGGAAGCCGAACGCGCCGAGCGCGAGGAAGCCGAGCGTCGTCAGCGTGAGACCGAAGAGCAGGCCAAGCAGGAAGAAGAAGCGCGCCTGCAGCGCGAAGCCGAAGAGGAAGCGCGTCGGCTTGAGGCTGAGAAAGAACGGGCCCTGGCAGAAGCCCAGGCCCGGGTTGAGGCCAAGGTGGCTCGGCAAGCCGCCGAACGCGAGGCCGAGCGCAAACGGCGTACAGCCACGCCCAAGGGACCGGAAGACAGTCGCACCCGCTACGGCCGGGAAGAACTGCACGTCACGCCCAAGTCCAAGCGCCGCAAGCCCAAGCGCAAGGGCCGTGCAGCGTCAACGTCTGTCAGCACCGAGCACGGTTTCCAGAAGCCGGTGGCCCCGGTCAAGCGCGAGGTCGACATTCCGGAGACCATTACCGTGGGCGATCTGGCCAAACTCATGGCGGTCAAGGCCGGTGAGGTCATCAAGACCCTGATGGGCATGGGCAGCATGGTGACCATCAACCAGAGCCTGGATCAGGACACGGCCATTCTGGTGGCCGAGGAAATGGGCCATGAAGCCCGGCCGGCCGAGGCCCGGGATATCGAACAGGAGCTGGTTGCCGAGGAAGTCGACGACGGCATGTCCCAGTCGGGCCGTCCGCCGGTGGTCACGGTGATGGGTCACGTCGACCACGGCAAGACCTCTCTGCTGGACTATATTCGGCGGGCCAAGGTGGCTGCCGGAGAGCAGGGCGGGATCACCCAGCATATTGGCGCTTACCACGTCAAGACCGACAACGGTGTTGTGACTTTTCTGGATACGCCAGGACACGCTGCGTTCACCGCCATGCGCGCCCGCGGTGCCCAGGCCACCGATATTGTGATTCTTGTCGTCGCGGCCGATGACGGCGTTATGCCGCAGACCAAGGAAGCCATCCAGCATGCCCGCGCCGCCGGCGTGCCGCTGATCGTTGCGATCAACAAAATCGACAAACCCGAGGCTGATCTCGACCGGGTCAAGTCCGAACTCTCGGCCGAGGAAGTCGTGCCCGAAGAATGGGGCGGAGAAGAGATCTTCGTGCCGGTCTCGGCCGTCACCGGCGAAGGCATCGATGCCTTGCTCGATGCCATTCTGGTTCAGTCGGAGGTCCTTGAGCTCAAGGCCGCACCAGAGCGACGCTGCCGTGGCGTGGTGGTTGAATCCGCGCTCGACAAAGGCCGCGGCCCCGTGGCGACCATCCTGGTCCAGGACGGTACGCTGCGCCGTGGCGACATGATCCTGGCCGGTGAGGAATATGGCCGCGTGCGCGCCATGTTCGACGAGACCGGTCAGCCCATCGAAGAGGCCGGACCGTCGATTCCCGCCGAGGTACTGGGCCTGTCCGGCGTGCCCAATGCCGGTGACGATGTGCTCGCCGTGGCCGATGAGCGCAAGGCGCGAGAGGCCGCTGATCAGCGCAAGCAGTACGCCCGAGAAGGGCGCCTGGCCGAGAAGCAGGCGGCCAAGCTGCAGAACCTGTTTGACCAGATGAGCGAAGGCGGCAGCGGCGAAGTTCAGAACGTTAACCTGGTGATCAAGGCCGATGTCCAGGGATCGGTCGAAGCGCTGCGCGACGCCCTGACGCGACTGTCGACCGACGAAATCAAGGTCAACGTTGTCTCGTCCGGCGTTGGCGGTATCACCGAATCCGATGCCAGCCTGGCCCAGGCCTCGAGTGCCGTCATCATCGGCTTCAATGTGCGTGCCGATGCTTCGGCGCGCAAGATTATCCAGGAAGCCGATCTGGACCTGAACTACTACAGCGTCATTTACGACGCCATCGACGACGTCAAGAAGGCGATCAGCGGTTTGCTCGGGACCGAGACCAAAGAGCAGATTCTCGGTCTGGCCGAAGTCAAGGACGTGTTCCGCTCCTCCAAGCTTGGCGCGATTGCCGGCTGCCTGGTGGTCGAGGGTGTGGTCAAGCGGGCCAATCCGATCCGCGTACTGCGGGATAACGTTGTGGTCTTCGAGGGCGAGCTGGAATCCCTGCGCCGATTCAAAGACGATGCGTCCGAGGTTCAGGCCGGTACCGAGTGCGGAATCGGCGTCAAGCAGTACAACGACGTCAAGGTCGGCGACCAGATCGAGTGCTTCCAGCGCGTTGAAGTCCAGCGGACGCTTGACTGATGTCGGTTCCTCGTTCCGAACGCGTCGCGGGACTGCTGCGGCGCGAGCTGGCGGATATCCTTCAGCGCTCGTTTGAGTACGAGCTTCCCTCCGGCCTGATCAGCCTGACCGACGTTGAGGTCGCGCGAGATCTGAGTCACGCCAAGGTCTATGTTGCCGTGCTCGAGATCGAGCAGGCGCCGGAGATCATCGCGTTTCTCAACGAACACGCCGGCCAGGTCCGGCATGAACTTGGCGGCAGGATTCGTCTCCGCCTGACCCCGGCCCTGAAGTTCATCCATGACACCTCCTCGGAGTCGGGGCAGCGCATCGAGCAACTCTTGGCGGCCACGCGCAAGCCGCGCAGTTGAGCAACCCGCCTTCAGGCATCTTGCTGCTGGACAAGCCGGTTGGCTTGAGTTCCAACGCGGCCTTGGGTCGCGCCAAGCGCCTACTGGGCATTCGCAAGGCCGGCCACACGGGCACGTTGGATCCGATGGCGTCCGGCCTGCTGGTGCTGTGTTTCGGCGAGGCGACCAAGGTTGCCGGTTTCCTGCTCGATGGTGACAAGACCTACCTGGCCGAAGTTCGTCTTGGAATCAGCACCGAGACCGACGATGCAGAGGGTGAGATGGTTGAGCGCCGCCCAGTGCCCGAGCTGTCGGACGAGGATCTGGAGCGTGTCCTGGCCGGCTTCCGGGGTGCCATCGAGCAGGTTCCGCCGATGTATTCGGCCCTCAAGCGCGATGGACAGCGCCTGTACCAGCTGGCTCGACGCGGCGAGGTGGTTGATCGACCTCCTCGAGCAGTAACGATCCATGAACTGATCTTGCTGGCGCGCGACGGAGAGCATTTATCCCTGCGGGTGCGCTGTTCCAAGGGTACCTATATTCGCTCGCTGGCTCGCGATCTGGGCGAGGAGCTGGGCTGCGGCGCCCACATGAGCGCGCTGCGCCGAACCCGCAGCGATCCGTTCGATCTTGACGATGCCATTGAGCTAGCCGCCCTGGAAGCGCTGGAGTCGGAGGCTGCTCGCGGCCGTCTGCTGCCGCCGGATACGGCGCTGCAGCATTTGCCGGCCGTGCAACTGGAGTCCGAAGATACTGAACGCCTGTTGATGGGCCAGCGCTTGTCGGGCCTGCCGGGCGAGACGGTTGAAGGGCTGGCGCGCATCTATGGTCATCAGGGCTTTCTCGGCATCGGCGAAGCCGACGGCCGCGGCGGACTCAAGCCGAAAAGACTCTTCCGGCTCGCGCTCGATTGATCGTTGCCGGGTCCGCCCTACTCGGGCAGTCCGAGACGGGCGCGAATGCCCTCGGTCAGGTGCGGCTCGACGGCGTGGCGGATCGGGGTCACCAGCTTGAACGGCGCGGCGATGATGTGGCCGCTGTCGAGCCAGCGTTCGCCGCCGGCGATATCCATCACCACGCCCCCGGCCTCCTGCACCAGGAGTGCGCCGGCCGCCACGTCCCAGGGCTTGAGGTTGAGTTCCCAGTAGCCGTCCAGGCGCCCGCAGGCGACGTAGGCCAGGTCCAGCGAGGCCGCGCCGGCCCGCCGGACATCCTCAATCTTGTCGAACAGCGCATCAAACATGCCCTGATAGGGCGCCATCAATCGGCGGGCTCGGAACGGGAACGCGGTTCCCAGAACCGCACCCGACAGGTCGCGTCGACCCGAGACGCGGATCCGCTGATCATTGAGAAAAGCGCCCTCGCCGCGACTGGCGGTGAACATTTCGTCGCGGACCGGATCGTAGACCACGCCATGCTCGATGCGTCCCTTGATCTTCAGGGCGATCGAGACCGCGTAATGGGGGATGCCGCGCAGGTAGTTGCTGGTGCCGTCGATTGGGTCGATGATCCAGAGATGGTCACTGTCGCCCGTCTGGCCGCTTTCCTCGCCAAGAACCGAGTGATCGCGGTGCAGCCTCAGCACGTGTTCCCGAATGATTTGCTCGCAGGCCCGGTCGACGTCGCTGACGTAATCATGCCGCGCCTTGCGCTCTACCGGAATGCTGTCGAGCCGGTCGCGGTACTTGCGCATCAGGCCTCCGGCCTTGCGCGCGGCTTCCATGGCGATGTTGACGAAGGGATTGGACACGGGGGTGCTCTTAACGATCTGGATAGCACGCTATGCTAGCAGAACCCCTGGCTTCTGCTCGGCTGCAAGCAGGTCGATCGCGGCGAGTGTTGTCCGCTGCACCTGTCTTCCAGTCGATGTCACCGCAAGGCATCTCGCAGACGGCGTGTGGCTTGGCTGATCCGCAAAAAATCGTGTCATCACCGGGCTTAATCGGGGTACAGGGCCCAGCGCTAAGATCGCTGATCGCGCGATCGCTCGCCGTTTACGCCGTCGGGACGACCTGCAGCTCGTTGCGGACTTGATGAACGCCCGGCAGGCACCAGCAGTCGGCGCTTGCGCGCCGCTTCTGTGCCTGGCTGGCTACGCGACCCCCAAGCCGGACCTGGCGATCGCGAACCAAGGTGTTGATCTCGTGATTGCGCAGAGCCGGGTCTTTGCTGAAGACCAGCTCCAGGGCTTCGGCGAGTTCGGCATCGTTTTCTTCCTGAGCCGGCTTGACGCGCAACCGGTTGTCGAGATCGGTGATGCCGGGCGTCCACCAGGCCAAGACTTCGGCAAGCCGACGGTGGCTAAGGCTTTGCACCACCCCATCCAGGCGAACCACGCCGTCGTCCACCGAATATGCGATGCAGTGTCCGTTGGATTGTTTCGCCAGCGCATCAGCCTTGTTGATGGTAATGCCTTGTAGTTCTGCTTCGCTGCGCAAAGCCTGGTCCAGCGCGGCGGTGATCTGATCATCGCCGCGTCGCTGCTGAGGCCGCAACCGCAGACGGTCGCTGACGACGCCGTCTTCGGTTGTCTCCATGGCCACCCTCACGGCTCGTCTTTTAGCGCCCAGCGTGGTTACGGAGCCTTGCAGTTGGATGACATCTTTTTCGACCACCTTGATCTCGTCAACGTCGATATTCACCTCTGGCTCACGCTCGAGTGCAGCTTTGATCCTTCCGGCCATGTCACTCATCAGATAGCTCCTGTTGGGTGGGTTTCTTCACGGGATGACCCCGCATTGATCCTGGCCACCACGTTAGCGCGAATGAAATTCACGCGCAGCCGTAAGCGCGAAATCGCCAACTCTTGTTGTCCATTTATCGGAATTCAGCGTTGCCGTATGAGCGGCTTTGATAAGGTCATCGTGACTCGCTCGAGCAAGGGCATATGGATGCCAGCAAAAGAGTACCGCCAGAAGAGAGATTTCCGTCGCACCGACGAACCTTCGGGAAGAAGCGAACGCCGTGGTCGCAATCAGACCGACGAGCGGGTATTTGTGGTTCAGAAACATGATGCTTCAACCCAGCACTACGATTTTCGTCTCGAAGTCGACGGCGTTCTCAAATCCTGGGCGATTCCCAAAGGGCCATCCGTTGACCCGAAAGAAAAGCGCCTGGCGATCCCGACCGAAGATCATCCTCTGGACTATGCCGACTTCGAAGGCGTCATACCGCCGGACCAGTATGGAGGAGGGACAGTGTTGATCTGGGATCGGGGTACTTACCAAAACATCACCGATAAGGACGACGGGAAACGATCCATGACCGATGCGATCGACGATGGCCACGTTCTGGTCAACCTGCGCGGCGAGAAGATCTCCGGCGGCTATGCCCTGCATCGCATCAGTAGCGGCGAGGAAGAACGTTGGCTTCTGGTCAAGATGGACGATGACCATGCTGATGCACGCCGAAACCCGGTCTCGACGGAAACTGAGTCTGTCGCAAGCGACCGATCGCTCAACGAAGTCGCCGATGAAGAGAGCAGCGACGGGGGTTAGCGGCGATGGGTAATTTGCGCGAGCACTTGCCTTTCGCGATGGCGATCGCGTCCGCCTGCTGGCCGGCGAGTTCGCTTTTACCGAGTGGACCCGCGACGGGAAGTTGCACCATCCGCGTTCTCTCGGCCTGCGTCGCGACAAGAAGCCCAGGGAGGTCGTGCGCGAAAAGCCAGCTGCGTAAGGCACGGAGAGAAAATGAGCGATACAAGCCTGCAGATCGACAGTCACGACATCGAGATCAGCAACCCCGATAAGGTGCTGTTCCCGGACGCCGGCTTGACCAAGCGCGACCTGATCGATTACTACCTGCGCATCGCCAAAGTCGCGTTGAAGCATTACCGTGATCGACCGCTGAGCATGCATCGATATCCAGACGGAATCAAGGGCGATGACTTTTTCCAGAAGCATGCGCCGGATTATTTCCCCGACTGGATAGAGCGGGCCCGGCTGGCCAAGCAGGACGGCGAAGTCGACTACGTGCTCGCCAACAATTCCGCCACGCTTGTCTACCTTGCTGATCAGGCCTGTATCACGCCGCATCTGGCGCTGGCACGCATCGATCATCCGCACCACCCCGATCGCATGATCTTCGATCTGGATCCCTCCGACGATGACTTTTCGAAAGTCCAGCAAACGGCGATTTCCCTGAAGAACTTGCTGGAGGATCTTCGGCTTCCGGTCTTTGTGCAGACCAGCGGCTCGAGAGGGCTGCATCTGGTTGTTCCGCTGGATCGCAAGGAGGATTTCGACTCGGTGCGAGCATTCAGCGATCGCTTGACCCGCCATCTGGCGAATCGTAATCCTGAGCTGATGACGGTCGAGAAACGCAAGGACCAGCGCGGCGACAAAATCTACCTGGACGTGCAGCGCAATGCCTACGGGCAGACCGCAGTTGCACCCTATGCGGTGCGTGCGCGCTCAGGCGCACCGATTGCCACGCCGCTGCGCTTGAGCGAACTGGGGGCCAGCGATCTGGGTCCGCGAAAATATCATGTCGGTAATCTGTTTCGAAGACTGGCCCAGATCGAGGACCCCTGGGCCGACATGGCCCGTCATGCCTGTTCGCTCAAAGACGCGCGTGAGCGCTTTAACGATCTGGATTCAACTTGATTCGGGTCAGTATTGATTCCTGGCTCCCGCCGGCGTCTGGTTGATTGGCACCCATGACCCATATTCTGACCTGGAGATTACGATGAACACACAGCGCAGAATCGGCGAAGCGGGGGCCGCGAACGGACGGTACAGCCGCAGCTAGGCCAGACCTTGCAAGATCACCCCGAAGAGCGCGAAGGGGCACAAACCATCATCGCGGGTTGGTCAATCAGTTTCGGGGGCGCCGTGCTGCGTCGGATCTGCCCCGACTGTTGCGAGCCGCCGCCGACCGATCATGATGGCCGCTGGCTGCAGGCGCTCGAGCTACCCGGCCCCGAGCACATCTAGGTTGGGCGCGGCTGAAGTCGTTGCAAGGGCATGGGTTACGAGGTACCCATCGGCGTTTTCTCGGCGCTCAGTAAACCTCGGCGAGGGTCACCAGGATCAGTTCGCAGGCGCCGCCGCCGCTGTCGCTTCGGGTCGTCGAGCTGCGCCAGAGCCAGCCATCGTCGCGATCGACGTTGACCAGGTACCCGCGCAAGCGGATCCGGCGGTCGCGCTCGGCGCGCTGGAGCTCGGCAAAGACAGCGGGGCTGGCCGGAATCAGGTGCATGTTGGCGCTGTTGCGGATGATCTCAGCGCGCTCGATCGGATAGGCCTCAACCTCCCAGAAATAGAAGCGACCACGTTGGCGAATGGCGACCTGGTCGATGACCTCCGGGCGTGCCATCGGCCCCCAGCCCAGGGCAAGATCGATTGGCGCCAGCCGCGCCCCGGCGTCGCGGCGATAGTCGCGGCGAGCCAACACCCTAGCTTCAAGCTGAAAATCTGCCAGCGGACTCAGTGAATAGTCGTCCACCCTTATGACCGGGCGGTCATCCAGGTCTCGCTGAAGCGGAGGTCGCTCCAAGGACACGCCGGCTGCAAATCCGACAGGTGTATCAACCAGTTGCTGCAGTTGTTCGGCCAGTGGGGCGCTGAGCGGCGCGTTCCAGAGATACCCGGCCAGCCCAAGCAGGACGATCGCAACGATCAGCTTGCGGCTCATCCTGGCTTGGCTTTGCTCATGTGGTCTGTCCGGTCCGGGCCAGGCGCGGGCTGTCGCTATCGAGGCCGCAGGCGCGCCGGACAAAGGCTTCGCGCAGCGGCCAAAGACCTGATGCGAGGCCGAACCCGGCGCCGAGCGCGTGGCGGCCGAGACCGCCGGGCGTGCGGACCAGTTCGTTGATGGCGTGGATACCACCGCCGATCAGGCTGCCGTTGCTTTGCCGCCAGCGCTGGTAACGCTCTAGCATGCGGGTCGGGCTGCCGTCGCGCCAGGGGTCCAGCACCTCAGCCAGCGCAGCGGCATCCGTCAAACCCAGGTTCAGTCCTTGCCCGGCCAGGGGGTGGACCGAGCGCGCGGCGTCTCCGAGCAGTACGATCCGGTTCCGGAACAGGCGCCGCGCGCGGCGTCGGATCAGCGGCAAGGCGTGGCGCTGACCCACAGCGGTGATCTTGCCCAAGGGCGAGTCCTGGTGATCGTTGATCTCGGTGATGAATTCATCGCATGACAGCGCCAGGAGTGCCTCCGCTCGATGGTCAGGCTGCGACCAGACGATGGAAGAACGACCGTCCGGCAACGGTAGCAGCGCTAGAGGACCGTGCTCGGTAAAGCGCTGCCAGGCCAAATCGCGGTTGACCTGTTCGGTCGTCACTGGGCCGATCAGCGCCCGCTGGTTATAGTGCCATTCGTCGGTGTACAGACCCGCTAGACTGCGCAGCCGGCTCCGACTGCCATCGGCGGCGACCAGTAAGTCGGCGCGCAGAGTTCGGCCGTCGCGGAGGCTTAAGCGAACGCTCTCGGCACCAGGCTGGAGTGTTTCCCAGGCGATCGGGGCAAAGGTGGCGACGCGTTCCAGAGCTTCCAGGACCTGCCAGAGTGCGTCTTCCAGAGCAGGGATCTCGGCGATCCAACCCAACTCCGGCAAGCCATGTTCAGCGGCATCAAAATTGACCCCCAGGCTCTCGGCGTGGACGCTCATGCGTCGATAGGCGACCCGGCGTTCAGGGTCCAGCCTTGGCCAAGCGCCAACCGCCTCCAGTATCCGTTGTGAGCCTGGGCTGATCGCGACCACGCGGGCATCGAATTCGCCTGGAGTGGGTTTAAAGCGCGGACGTCGGGCATCGACCAGCCCGACCCGCCGCTGTTGTTGGGCCAACAGCGCTGCGCAGGTTGCTCCGGCGACACCGCCGCCGACCACAATGACGTCGAAATCCAGCGTCGCCATGCCTAGGAGTGGCCGCGGGCCAGGCGGGTCACCGGGTCCCGGAACCCCATTGCGGCCTGAACCAGCCGCCGGCTCAGTCCCGGAATCGCGGCGTGCGCGGCCAGGCCGAGGCCGGTGCCCATGCGGGCCAACAGCGAGGGATTGGTGAAGGCCCGGGCCAGCGTGTCCGTGTAGCGAACAGTGGCCTCCTGGTCCTGGAAGCGCGCGGCCGCATAAGCGGCCAGCGTTTCGCTGCTGCCCGGGTCGTCGTGGCGGGCCAGGGTTTCGACCAGGACCGCCACGTCACGCAAGCCCAGGTTGAAACCCTGGGCCGAGACCGGGTGGACGCTGTTGGCGGCGTTGCCGACCACGGCAACCCGGTCCGCGACTGGATGCCGAGTGCGCACTCGAACCAGCGGGTAGCGGGCGCGTTTCCCGGGCTGCGAGAACCCGCCCAGACTGTTACCGAAGCGAGTGGTCAGGCGCTGGATCAGGGTCTCGTCATCCCAGTCCATGGCCTCGTCGATGTGCTCGCTGCGGTCGATCCAGACCGTGCCGAGACGACCCTGAGGTTGCGGCAACAGGGCCAGCGGGCCACGGGGCGTGAAGCGTTCCCATGCGGTATCACGCGGCGCGCGGCCGGCCTGGACATTGAAGATCATGGCCGACTGGCCGTAGTCGTGGCGCTCGGCGGCGATGGCCGCGATCTGTCGGACCATGGAGTCGCTGCCGTCGGATCCGATCAATAGGCGCGTGCTCAGCAAAGAGCCGTCGCCCAGACGCACGCGCACCTGATTTTCCTCAACGGTGAAGGTTTCCAGACGGGCAGGGCAGAGTTGGGTGATGGCCGGGTATTGGTCAAGTGCCTCGAGCATGACGTTGCCCAGCTCGCGGGCGACGATGACGGCCCCGAACAGGTCGCGCTGATAATCGGCTGCCCGCAGCTGCAGGTGACCAAAGCCACCTGCTCGAGTGATCCTGATCTCGCGCACCGGCATGCGCTCCAGCGCTGCCGGCAGCAGATCCAGTCCTGAGAGGATGTTGAGCGAGGCGGCGTTGATGACCAGGGTGCGGTCATCGTAGCTGGGCTGGTGGTTGGCTTTTCGTTCACTGGCCTCGATCACCGCGACCCGCAGGCCGGAACGGGCCAGGCCGACTGCCGTAGCCGCGCCGACCAGGCCGCCGCCGGCCAGCATGACGTCGTAGTCGGTCATCCCTGCATCGCCTGCTCGATCGCCTCTATGGTTGTCGGCACTGCCCGCGTCAGGACCTCAGCGGTTTCGGCGGTCACCCGCACATCATCCTCAATCCGGATGCCGATGTTGCGAAAGGGCTCGGGGATGTCGTCTTCTGCGCCGATGTAGAGCCCGGGCTCTACCGTGACGACCATGTTGCGCTCCAGCAGCCGTGATTGACCGGCGATGCGGTAGTCCCCGACATCATGGACATCCAGGCCCAGCCAGTGGCCGGTCTTATGCATGTAAAAGCGACGGTAATGCGCCTGCTCGATGTTGTCCTCGACGCTGCCGCTCAGCAGTCCCAGGTCGATTAGCCCCTGGGTCAAGACTTCGACAGCCGCGTCGTGAAAGGCCTGGAAAGGTCGTCCGGCACGGACCTGGTCAATAGCGGCTTGCTGCGAGGCCAGAACAATTTCGTAGATGGCCCGCTGGGCCGCACTGAAACGCCCGTTCACCGGGAACGTGCGCGAGATGTCGGCCGCATAGTTGTTGTATTCGCAGCCGGCATCAATCAGCAGCAGGCCGTCGTCGGGCAGTGGCTGGTTGTTGGCGATGTAGTGCAGCACCAGTGCGTTGGCGCCGCCGGCGACGATCGGCAGGTAAGACGGGGGGCAATCGTGGCGCTGGTACTCATGAATCAGTTCAGCCTGGATCTCGGCCTCGGTCATGCCGGGCCGACAGCGCTGCATCGCCCGGGTCATGGCCTGCCCGGCAATTGCCGCGGCCCGGCGCATGCAGCGGATCTCGTCGGCCGACTTGACCAGGCGCTGCTCGTGCAGCAGGTGTTCCAGCGAAACGATCTCGCCAGGCCCTTTCTGGCCCTTGGAACGGGCCCGCAGCTGATTGCGCCAGCCCAGCACGCGCTGATCGAACGAGGGATCCTTGCCGACCAGGTGGAACAGGCGTTCGCAGCCTTCCATCAGGCCCGGCAGGATCTCGTCCAGATCATGAATGGGGAACGCGTCATCCATCCCCAGCTGCTCGCGGGCGCCGTCCAGGCCCAGCCGCGGCCCGTCCCAGCGTTCGCGGTCGGGGTCGCGCTCGCGCAGAAAAAGCAGCTGCTCTCCGGCATCGCGTCCGGGGATCAGAACCAGCACCGCCTCGGGTTCATCCAGGCCGGTCAGGTACCAGAAATCGCTGTCCTGGCGAAACGGGTAGGCACTGTCGCCGTTGCGTAGAAGCTCGCGGGCGCTGGCCACGATGACCATGCTGTCAGGGCCAGTTTCGGCCAGCAGTCGGGTCCGCCGGGTCTGAAACTCTTCCGCTCGAATCATGCCTTGCGACCCCGCTGGTCTTCGCGCAGCAGCAGCACGGCCACGCGCACGAACTCCACCAGTTCGGTATAGGCGCTTTCCTCGGCTTCGGCGTCGGCTTCGGGATCGGTGGCCGCGCGGGCGATCTGCTCGAGCAGGCCGAGTGCCTCGGTAGCATCGCCCGGGGCGATGACCGGCTCACCGGCGCCAAATCCGGACAGGAAGCCCGAACACCAGTGCGCCAGGCAGCTGGTGCGCTCTGCCAGCGGGCGGTCGTCGGTGGGTAACAGCGGCCGAAAGCGCAGCTCGTCGGTATCGAGCTCGTCGCGCAGGCTGGCCAGGGCCGGTCCGACCCGGGCCTGCAGCGAGTCCGAGCTCCAGTCGCCCACCTGCAGGGCGGCCAGCTGAGTCATGAGATCGCTTTCCGAGAGACCTGGGCGCGCGCTCAGCAGGCCGACGACCAGGCCATGGGTCTCGGCAACGGCGGTCGGCTCGGTCTCGGCGGCGAGCGCAAGTATCCAGGCCAGTTTGGCGTCCTGATCCGACATAGAGGCAAGGGTCTGTGGGCGTTTGTTACAGGAAACGAAAGTGTATCATCGGGCATGCTTGTGACAGCGCGCTTTAGGTTCTATGATTAAGCCCTTGTAAGCCGTGCAATTGAGTTTTGCCGATGAGTTCGCTGGGCCGTATAGAGACGGATCTGGATCGCCTGCAGGCGGGTCTGCAGGAACTGGTGCGGCGATTGCGCGCGCTTGAAGAGGAAAATCGCTCGCTCAAGGCCCGGCAGGAAACGCTGGTTTCGGAGCGTGCGGGCCTCGTCCAGCGCAACGAAGAGGCCAGATCCCGGGTCGAGGCGATGATCGAACGTCTCAAAGCCCTGGAATCGGCCGGCTGAGGAGACAACATGGCTGCTGCCGAACCGGTGACCGTCCGCATTCTAGAGCGCGAGTACCGCGTGATGTGTGCCCCGCCAGAGCGCCGCGCCCTGATGGAGTCCGCGCTGTTTCTGGATGGCCAGATGCGCGAGATTCGCGACTCCGGCCGGGTCAGCTCGATGGACAAGATTGCCGTGATGTGCGCACTCAACCTGGCTGAAGAACTCCTCAGACTTCGCCAGGAACTGGGCGAGCGAGAGGAGAAAATCGACCGTCGGATCGGCGATCTGGCGAGTCAGCTTGACCAGTTCATGGGAAGGGAATAGAGTGGAGCTCAGGCGCTCTCTGCGGTGTTCGCCAGCAGGAAAGTAATATGCCTTGTCCCTACTTATCGACCTAGGGATGGCGGCTTCCGGTGCCGGTGTGCAGCTTGCTTCAACGCGAGTTGCCTGATGGACCGGAGAGCCAACCCACCTGAACCATTGGTTCAAGGTCACCGACCTGCAGCGGCACAGGTGGAGAGCGCCACTCTCTTTCAAGGGACCTGCAAGAACGGCTTTGCCAAACCGCCACGGAAGAGGCAGCCAGAACCGTCATGCCCGACAACGATTCCATCCAGCCGGCCAAGCGCGATCTGCGCGAGATGTTGCTGGCCGAGCGCTTGGGCCTGTCCGATGACCGCAGGCAGGTTCTCGACCGCCAGCTCTGCGCCCAGGTTTTGGGTTTCATGGCCGAGCGCCCCGGGTCGCGTATCTCCGCGTTTTTGCCGTTCCGCGGTGAACCGGACCTGAGGCCGGTCCTGGGCGCGCTGCAGGCTGCAGGTCGCGATATCTATCTGCCGGTCCTGGGTGATGCGGGCATGGGTTTTCGACGCTGGGTTCTGGATGATGAACTCAAGCCCAATCGTTTCGGCATTCCCGAGCCGGTGAACGGCGCGGACTGCCCGCCGCAGGCGCTGGACTGGGTGTTGATGCCGCTGCTGGGTTTCTCGGCCACCGGAACCCGGCTGGGCATGGGTGGGGGCTACTATGATAGGACCTTTGCGTTTCGACTTGCACCGGGGGCCTCCGGGAGGCCGGTGCTGGTGGGCGTTGCCTATGCTTTACAGGAAGTCAACAGCCTGCCGGCCCAGCACTGGGACGTGCCGCTCGATACGGTCATTACTGATTTCGGCGTTCGTTGTTTTCGAACCTTGACCGGCCGGCCGCCGCCATCCTGATAGACTGATCACCCATGAACTATTGGTTAATGAAGTCCGAACCCGACGCCTTCGGCATTGAAGACTTGAAATCGCGCCCGGGGAGGACCGAGCCTTGGGACGGCGTGCGCAATTATCAGGCCCGCAACTTTATGCGCGACGCGATGAAGCTCGGTGATCCGGTCTTTTTCTACCACTCCAACTGCAAGGTGCCGGGCATCGTCGGCATCGCCGAGGTGGCCAGCCAGCCGTATCCGGATCCGACCCAGTTCGATCCGGACTCGAAGTACTACGACCCCAAGAGCGATCCGGATGATCCGCGCTGGGTGCTGGTCGATGTCCGGTTCAAGCGCGACCTCAAACGCATCCTGTCGCTGGCCGAAATCAAGGATCATGGCGAGGCGTTGGGCGATTTCGCCCTGATCCGCAAGGGCAACCGTCTGTCGATCATGCCGCTGACGCAACAACAGTGGGATTACCTGCTGGGACTGGAGAAATCATGAGCCAGAGTCGACTGAAGATTGAGGCGGCCCGGGCAGCGCTTTCCGAGGTGGAAAACGGCATGGTGCTGGGTATTGGAACGGGCACCACCATCAACGCTTTTCTGGATGAGCTCGCCAGCAGCGCCATCCAGCTCAAGGGTGCGGTGTCCTCGTCCGAGGCCACGACCGAAAAGCTCGTCGAGCTGGGTATCGAGGTCATGGAACTCAACCATGTCGGCGATCTGGAGCTCTACATCGATGGCGCGGACGAAGTCGACGACCACCGTCGCCTGATCAAGGGCGGTGGCGGTGCGTTGACCCGCGAGAAGATCATCGCTGCGGCCAGCCGACGCTTTGTCTGCATCGTCGATGAATCCAAGTGCGTCAAGGTCCTGGGCGATTTTCCGCTGCCGGTCGAGGTGGTGCCCATGGCGCGCGCCTTTGTGGCCCGCAAGTTGGTCGGGCTGGGCGGTCGCCCCGAACTTCGCGACGCGTTCGAAACCGACAACGGCAACCTCATCCTGGATGTTCGCAATCTGGATCTGGTCGATCCTCAGAAGGTTGAATCCGAGATCAATCAGATTCCGGGTGTCGTGACCTGTGGGTTATTCGCGCACCGCCCCGCCGATCTCGTGCTGATCGCCGGCGAAAGCGGTATCCGGCGCCTGGGCTGAGTGTTCAGGGGATTGTCTGTGAGTGCAGCGCCCGTGGCGAATCTGAGCGTTGCCCCGATGATGGATTGGACCGATCGCCACTGCCGTTACTTCCACCGCCAGCTCAATGCCTCGGCCTTGCTGTACACCGAGATGGTGACAACCGGCGCGATCCTTCATGGTGACCGGGATCATCTGTTGGCTTTTGATTCGGCCGAGCATCCCATCGCGCTACAGCTGGGCGGCAGCGAGCCGGAGGAGCTTGCGCGAGCGGCGCGGATCGGCGTCGAGTACGGTTACGACGAGATCAACCTCAACGTGGGCTGCCCGTCGGAGCGAGTCCAGAAGGGCAGCTTCGGCGCCTGCCTGATGAAGGAGCCGAAACTGGTTCGAGACTGCATGTCGGCCATGGGCGAAGCCGTCGACGTGCCAGTTACCGTCAAGAGCCGCATCGGGGTCGACGAGCACGACAGCGAGGCATTTCTGCAGGACTTCATTGCCACGGTTGCCGAAAGCGGCGTGCGCACCTTCATCATCCACGCCCGGAAAGCCTGGCTGAAAGGTTTGAGCCCCAAGCAGAACCGCGAGATACCGCCGCTGGCCTATGACCGCGTCTATCGGCTACGGGAGGCCTTTCCCGATCTGAGGTTTGTGCTCAATGGCGGTTTGACCGAGGTCGAGCCGGCGCTGGCTGAGCTTGCGCATGTCGACGGCATCATGCTCGGTCGGGCGGCCTATCAGCAGCCCTGGATCCTGGTCGAGCTGGGTCGCCGTCTGGACCAGTCGGTGGCTGATTCGCGCACCGACGTGATCGAGGTCATGGCGGACTACGCCGCCATGCATATCGCGCGGGGTGGCCGACTGCAGCAGGTGGCCCGCCACATGCTCGGCCTGTTCCATGGTTGTCCGCGCGCGAAACGCTGGCGCCAGGTCTTGAGTCAGAGCATGCACCGGCCCGAAGTCGGCCCGGAGTTGTTTTTCCACGCCTGTCCCGAGCAGGCAGCAGCCTGAACAGAGGCCTTCGATGATCGTCGACACCCCTGCAGGCTTTCGTGCGCAAATTCGGTCAGGCTGGCTGAAAAGCGATGCTCCGGCGGTACCGCGCGCCTGTTTCTTGGTCGAGCCCAGTGGTTTTCGCCTGTCGAAACAGTCGGCGAAAGACAACATCTACATGGACCTGAGTGTCCCGGTCGATCCGGACCGGGCGCTGGATCAGCACCGGCGCTTGAGCGAGCGCATTACCGCCTGCGGCATTCCGGCGGTGCGCTTTCCTGGTCATTCCACGACGCCCGACGAATTGTTCCCCAACAACGTCTTCGGCACCATTCCGGGCCGCTCGATTATCGGTCGCATGCTGCATCCCGAACGGCGTCTGGAGGCGGACCGGGCCGACATTCGCGCGTTCTTTACCCAGCTGATGGGCTATGAGGAAATTGATCTGTCGCAGCGTGACCTGGTCGCTGAACTGACCGGGGCGCTGGTGATCGATCGCTCGCACCGCATTGGCTACTGCGGCATGAGCCAGCGCGTCGACGAAGCGGGCTGTCTGGCCATGCACCAGGCCTTCGACCTGGCGCTAACCTTCCGGTTTGATCTCAAGCCCACCGAATACCACACCAACGTGGTCATGGCCGTGCTGGCCTCGCGCGCGCTGGTCATTTGCCCGGAGGCCTTTGCTGATCCGGACGTACCCAAAGCCATCGCAGAGGCTTATCCAAAGCACGTGCTGGAAATCAGCGCCAGAGAAAAGGAAGCCTTCGCCGGCAACTGCATCGCGCTGAACTTCAAAGACCTGTTCATGAGTCGCACTGCGCTCGATGCCCTGGCCCCGGACAAGATCGAGCGCCTGAAAAGCTGGCGCTTCGAGATCCACGCCGTTGAAATGGACGAGATCGAGAAAGCCGGCGGCAGCCTGCGCTGCTGCGTGGCCGAGGTTTACTGAACCGCCGGGGTTCAGACGGGATTCAGCGCCAGCGCCTACAATGCTTGCCGTACCCTTGGCATCTTGAGCCCGTTGAACAAGGAACTACCGTGTCGCGTCTGTTTCGTATCTTGATCGTGCCCGTCATGGCGCTGGCCATGGCCGTGTCGGCGTGGGCGCTGAGTCTGGAAGAGGCGGCCGAGCGGGTGGCGCGCCAATACGACGCCAAGGTCGTCTCGGCCCACACCGTCGAGCGTGATGGCCGGCGGGTGCACGTCATCCGCATACTCACTCGCGAGGGTGTGGTGCGGACTATCCGCGTGCCGGCAGACCGGCCATAGACAAGAGGATCCAGGCGATGCGCGTCCTGGTCATCGAGGACGAAACTGAACTGCGCGAGCTGCTCGGGCGGGCGTTGAAGCGGGAGGGCTTTGCTGTCGATCTGTGCGCCGACGGCTCGGAGGGCTTGTACTACGCCACCGAGTATCCGGTCGATCTGGCCATCATCGATCTGGGCTTGCCGGGCATGAGCGGCATGGACATCGTGCGCAAGCTGCGCGACCGTCAGCTGAGCTATCCGGTCCTTATCCTGACTGCGCGGTCGGACTGGCAGGACAAGGTCGAAGCGCTGGAGTTGGGCGCCGATGACTATGTGACCAAGCCCTTTCGGCTCGAAGAAGTCATGGCCCGGGTCCACGCGCTGCTGCGCCGCTCGGCCGGCCATGCCGCTGCCGAAGTCGACCTGGGTCGTCTGCGCATCAACCTGTCCGCCCAAGAGGTCTGGCTGGATGACGCAGTGCTGGATCTGACCGGCTTCGAGTACAAGGTGCTGTCCTACTTCGCCCTTCATCTTGAGCAGGTGATCTCGAAAATGGAGCTCAACGAGCACCTCTATGATGAAGACGCCGACCCCGACAGCAACGTGATCGAGGTCATCATCGGTCGACTGCGCCGCAAGCTGGATCCGGAGGGTGACTGGCAGCCGATCGAGACCCTGCGCGGGCGTGGCTATCGGTTTCGCCCGGTCCGGAGCTGAGTGCTGCCGTGCCGGCAGCTTCCGCATCGCCGTCGCTGCTGCTGCGCCTGTTGCTGTCGGCGGGTTTGGCGCTGATCGTTTCGCTGGCGCTGGTCGGACTGGCTGTCGACCGCGGCTTCCGCAGCGCCTCGGCCGGGGCGCTGGAAGAACGCTTGTCTTCGACGGTGTTCCTGCTGTTGTCGACGCTGGATGTGGCCGCCGACGGCCAGCCGCTGGTGTCCGACGGCCTGGCCGAGCCGCGCCTGGCTCAACCGGGTTCGGGTCTGTACGCCGGGGTGTTGACAGAGGCCGGCTCCTGGCAGTCGGCTTCGCTGACCGGAGTGCTCGAGCCGCCGAGGCCGGTCCGGATCGGACGCGGCGAAGAACGCTTTGTCGGGCCTGAAAGCGACGGTCGCTTTTTCCTCTATGCCCTGGGGCTGGGCTGGGAACAGCCGGGCGGGCAGATCGTCGAGATGACCCTGTGGGCCGGCGAGGATCCGGAGCGCTACCGCGACCAGGTCCGGGCGTTTCGGGCCGATCTGTGGCGATGGCTGGGGCTGGCCGCGCTGCTGCTGATCATTGTCCAAAGCCTGATTCTGCTGCTGAGCCTGCGGCCGCTGCGCCGGGTCGCGCGCGAGATCGGCGAGATCGAGTCCGGCGAGCGTGAGCGCCTGAGCAGCGACTACCCGCGCGAACTCCAGCCGTTGACCGCCAACCTCAATGCCCTGTTGGCCAGCGAGCGCGACAACGCAAGCCACTATCGCCAGGCCCTGGCCGACCTGGCTCATGCCCTCAAAACACCGCTGGCGGTGATGAAGGCGCGCGTCGAATCCGGTGAGCCGGTGGCTCCTGGGGCTACGGCCGAAGAGCTGGCGCGCATGGAGCGCCTGATCCGTCGTCAGCTCGAACGTGCGGCCCGCTCGACCCGTCGCACGCTCAACCAGCCGGTGGCCGTGCGGCCGGTTCTGGAGCGCCTGGCCGACTCTCTGGAGCGGCTCTACCGCGATGCCGGCGTGGTCATCGAAGTGGCCGGTGACCATCAGATCCGGGTCCGCGCCGATGAGCGCGATCTCATGGAGTTATGCGGCAACCTGCTCGACAACGCTGCCAAGTACGGGGGCGGCCGGGTGCGGGCCGACGTTTGCGTCGGGCCGGCCGGCGCCCGCGAGGCCGGCGTGGAAATCCGGATCGAGGACAACGGACCGGGCCTAGATACGGCCAACTTCGATCGCCTGCTCAAGCGCGGCGCGCGCGGCGACGAGCAGGCCGAAGGGCAGGGGCTCGGTTTGGCCATTGCCCGCCAGCTGATCGAGGCCTACGGTGGACGGCTGGATTGCGAGGCCTCGGCTACACTGGGCGGGGCCGCGATCGTGCTGCGCTTTCCGCCGCGCTGAGAAAGCCTTCTGGACCAAATCGGAATGATTGACCCATGACCACCCATCGCATCGATGACCTGCTTGCCATCATGGCCCGCCTGCGCGACCGTGAAAACGGCTGTCCCTGGGATATCGAGCAGACCTTCGCCACCATTGCCCCACATACCGTCGAAGAAGCCCACGAAGTGGCCGACGCCATCGTGCGCGGCGACATGGAAGAACTGAAAGATGAACTGGGCGACCTGCTGTTCCAGGTCGTGTTCCACGCGCGCATGGCCGAAGAAGAAGGCGCCTTTGCATTCGCCGACGTGGTCGAAGCCATCAACGACAAGATGCTGCGCCGCCATCCGCATGTATTCGGTGATCAGGACATCGCCGATGCCGAAGCGCAGACGGCCAACTGGGAAAAGATCAAGGCTGAAGAGCGCGCCGCCAGGGGCGAAACCGATACCAGCGCCCTGGCCGGCGTGTCCAGCGGCCTGGGTGCCTTGCAGCGCGCGGTCAAGCTGCAGAAGAAAGCCGCTCGAGTCGGCTTCGACTGGCCGACGGTCGAGCCCATTTTCGACAAGCTGGAAGAAGAGGTCGATGAACTGAAGCACGCCATAGCGCTTGCCGACGCCGACAACATCGAAGAAGAACTCGGGGATCTGCTGTTCGTGCTCACCAACCTGGCGCGTAAGCTCGACGTCGATCCGGACATGGCCCTGCGCCGATCCAATCTCAAGTTTGAACACCGCTTCCGCGCCATGGAAGCCTGGAGCGCAGAGCGCAACATCGAATTTGCCACTCTCGATCTCGAACAGCAGGAAGAAATTTACCAAACGGTGAAACGCCGATGAGGAGTGGTATGTGATGTCGTCGGATGGATTGTCCGGCAGACGGACTGTTCTTGGTTCATGGATTTTGAAGCGCGTCGATGCTATTCCCAAAGCGTAGTCGCTAATCCGGATGAACGAAATAAGGTCAGACTGAGATGCTTGTGGTCTGGCTCTTACATTAGTTTTGAAAAACCCAAAGCAAACTACAGTGGATGATTAAATGTCTGGCTGCCGACCCAATAGCGTCAAGGGATACAACTCGGGACCGGGCATTAGCTTGTGAAACCCATGCCCATGAGAGTTGACCAAGGTGTCAAAAAGGAGCTTGCGATCGTCATCGTCAGTTACAGGGGATGGGCGCGTCTCCTTAAGTGCCTTGAATCGCTGGATCAATTGACTGGCAATGATTTCAGTACAGAAGTTATTGTCGTCGATAACAAATCGGAGGACGATCGAATCCGCAAGTTCATGGCGCAGTTTCCACGATTCAGATTTGTGCACAACAAGGTCAATGGCGGGTTCGCCAACGGTTGCAATCTTGGCGCAGAAAGCGCGAGTGGGGAGTTCCTTCTATTCCTCAATCCAGACACAGTGGTTACGGACTCAGCACTGATAGAATTGCTCACCGTCGCAAAGCAGAATCCTGCTTGCACGATTCTGTCATGCCGTCAAAAAAATGAAAAAGGCAAAGAAAACGTCGTGTCCGGATCATTTCCGCAATTCAGAAATCTGACCGGACTGCAGAGGGTGCTCTTCCGCCAGCCGCAGCTACGAGACGAGAAAATTTCACAACAGGGTTCGAAGCTTGCGGCTGATATAGAGTTTCCGGACTGGGTATCTGGATCCGTCCTGCTGATACGCAAAGAAGCTTTCCTGGAGATCGGAGGGTTCGACGAAGATTTCTGGATGTACTTTGAAGACGTGGATCTTTGCAAGCGGGTGCGTGAAGCCGGCGGCGAGGTCGGATTGAGCAATAAAATCGTGATCGAACATAATCACGGCGGCAGTTCGAGGGTGGATTTGACTACCGAGTCGATTACCAAGACCGAGGTTCGTATTTCGAGACACATCTACATCAGCAAGCATACAAGTGGATTTCATCGCTTTGGAATACAGACATTCTTGATGATCAGCAATTTTCTATCTGGAGCCCTGATGGCTGCTGTGGGTCTGGTATTTTTCTTTGTTCCGAAATTGTTCGGTAGAACGCTGATCTTCATGCGGTTGCTCAAATACTATTTTGGGTGTGCAGCTCATCGCTCATGGATCAGCCCCCGCTCAGTCAATTCGCGTTGCCGATAGGACACGGCCATTTTGTCGATTGTGCAAAGGATCGATTGGCTGTGCTCTGGATAGCAATTGCACGTTAGCGCTCTGATGAAGCTGGAAGTCAATGCCAGGCCCGACCCGACGCTGGGCCGCCTGCCAGTTGGTCGCGACACTCCGGAGATCAGGCCGCCTTGGACTTGGCCAGCTCGGATGCCGTGCTGCAAGCGAAGTCCGGGCGCGCTACAGCAGGACCTTGTTAGCGCCCTTGCGCGCGGACAACCTCAGCTTGGACGTGGCCCGCCCTCCCTGGCCCCTGGCTTTTGAGGCCAAGGCGGTGACGGATGTGACGTACAAAGCCGCGGTCTCGCACGGCTCCCGCGTGATCGGCCGCGGAAAGCCGATCGTTCTTGAGAAGATCATCCCTGCCCGGCTTCTCAGGGCAGGTAGCCTTCGCCGCTTTTCCCGGATTGCTGGGGTGCATCCATGTGGTAAGCGCCGTTCAGAATCCCCCTTGTGGCTTCCGCGTAGCCTAGGGTCCACCGAAAGCTTCAGGCAACAGCTCGGCCACGCTGTAGCTTTTCAGTACGCGACCGGCGTCGTTGATCAGATGCACGAGAGTCTGGGTGTCAGCGAATTCATGAATGCGCTGGCGGCAGTCGCCGCACGGTGGGCAGTGATCGGGGCCGGGTCCCAGCACCCAGACCTCGCGTATCCGCGTCTCGCCAGCAGTCACCATGGCGCTGATCGCTCCGGCTTCGGCGCAGACCGATTTGTAGTGAGCGCTTTCCACGTTGCAGGAGAAGAAGGTCTGGCCGCTCTCGGTGACGATTAGCGCAGCCACCGCATGCCGGGAGTAGGGCGCATAGGCGTTCTGGCGCGCAGCCAGCAGCCGTTCCCGCCATTGCGGCCGGATGCTTTCGCCGGAATTGATGACCGATTCAGTCATGTTCTTCCTCGTCGCGCACCAGCGCGTCCAGGGCGATCTCGACCATGGCATGGAAGCTCTGCTCGCTGTCGGCGCTGGTCAGGGTTGCGCCGGTGATGATGTGGTTGGCCACGGTGCAAATGGTCAGTGCGCGGGCCCCGAGCTCGGTCGCCACGCCGTAAAGACCGGCGGCTTCCATCTCCACGCCGACGAAGCGGTAACGCCGCAAAAGGTCGATGTAGGCATCATCGGGGGCATAGAACAGGTCGCCGGAAAACAGATTGCCGACCTGCACCGGAATGTTTCTGGCGCGGGCGGCCGTATGGGCATGACAGGCCAGGTCGAAATCGGCAATCGCGGCCAGGTCGTGTCCACCGAAGCGGCTGCGGTTGACCCCGGAGTCGGTGCTCGCGCCCAGCCCGATCACCACGTCGCGCAGTTTTGCCCCGTCGGCCACCGCCCCGCAGCTGCCGACCCGGACCAGTCTCCGGACGCCGTACTGGCTGATCAGTTCATGGGCATAGATCGACATCGACGGGATACCCATGCCGCTGCCCATCACCGAAACCCGATGCCCATTCCAGTGCCCGGTAAACCCCAGCATGTTGCGCACCCGGTTGAACTGGACCGGATTGTCGAGAAAACGCTCGGCAATGGCCTGCGCGCGCAGCGGGTCGCCGGGCAAAAGGATGGACTCGGCGATCTCGCCGGGGACGGCTTCGATATGCAGGGTGGCCATGACGGGTCGGCTCAGTGGAGGAAGCTCTGGCCGTCGGCCAGCGGTTCAAGCCGAAGGTGCTCAGCCACGCTCTGGCCGATATCGGCAAAACTCGAGCGAGCACCGATCGAGCCTGGTTTCAGGCCGGCGCCCAGAGCCAGGACAGGCACGTGCTCACGGGTATGGTCGGTGCCGGCAAAGGTCGGGTCGCAGCCGTGGTCGGCGGTCAGGATCAGCAGGTCATCATCCCGCAGCCGGCTCAGCAGTTCCGGCAGGCGCTGATCGAAGGCTTCAAGCGCGGCGGCATAGCCCTCCGGGTCACGCCGATGACCATAGAGCATGTCGAAGTCGACGAAGTTGGTCATCACCAGGCTGCGGTCATCGGCTTGATCCACGGCCGCCAAAGTGGCGTCGAACAAGGCCATGTTGCCGTCGGCCTTGATCTCCTTGCTGATCCCGCAGTGGGCATAGATATCGGCGATTTTGCCTACTGCCAACACTTGCCCGCCGCTGGCCACCAGCTTGTCGAGCACGGTGGGGCTGGGCGGCTTGAGACTGTAGTCGCGCCGATGGCCGGTGCGGGTGAAACCGGATTCGGCATCGCCGATAAAGGGTCGGGCGATGACCCGGCCAATGTTGTAGGGCATCAACAGCTCGCGCGCGATCCGGCAGACCTGGTACAGGCGCTCCAGGCCGAAATGTTGCTCATGCGCGGCGATCTGGAACACCGAGTCGGCCGAGGTGTAGACGATGGGCTTGCCCGTCGCCACGTGTTCGGCCCCGATGCGATCCAGAATCTCGGTGCCGGAGGCATGGCAGTTGCCGAGTACGCCCGGCAGCTCGGCCTGCTCGATCAGGTCGGCCAGCAGCTCGTCCGGAAAGGTGTTCTCGGGCTTGCGGAAATAGCCGAAGTCGAAGCGCACCGGTACCCCGGCAATCTCCCAGTGGCCCGACGGGGTGTCTTTCCCGGTCGACTGCTCGCGGGCATAGCCCCACGCGGCCTCGACGTGATTCGGTTGCTCCAGCCCGGTATCACGGACGCCGGTGCTGCTGTGGTGGGCGTGCACCAGTCCCAGCCGGGCCAGGTTGGGGATGCGCAGGCCGCCGCGTCCGGCGCGCTCGGCGGCCACATGACCCAGGGTATCGGCACCGACGTCGCCAAAGCGCTCGGCGTCGGCGGCGGCGCCGATGCCGAGCGAGTCCAGGACCAGTACGATGGCGCGTGACATGCGGCTACTCTCCTGTTGCAACGGGACTGATCAGACCAGAGACCAGCGGTACGCTGTCCACCCCTGACTCACCTATCCTAACCGCCGAGCGCAGCTGGCGCGCGGCCTGCTCGGCCTCGGATCGATTGCGGGCATGGACCAGCGCCAGCGGCTTCTCCTTCGGACCCACGCGCTGACCGGGCCGGGCCAGCTCGCTGAAGCCGACCGCCGGATCGATGGCATCAGCCGCCCGTCGCCGCCCGCCGCCCAGAGCGACCACGGCGAGGCCAACCTCGCGCATGTCGATGGACTGAAGGCAGCCTACGGTTTCGGCCTGGACCGGTTCAATGACCGCTGCCCTGGGCAGATCTCGGCGGTAATGTTCAAGCAGGTCGCCCGCCCCGCCCAGGGCGCAGACCATGCGCGAAAAGCGCTCGGCCACCTCGCCGCGGGCCCAGGCCCGGTCCAGGATTTCCAGGGCCTGCGCCTCGTCTACGGCCAGCCGTCCCAGCAGCAGCATCCGGGCCGACAGCCGGCGGCTCAAGTCGAACAGGCGACCGCCCTTCGTTTGCCCGGTCAACAGGTCGAGCACTTCGACGATTTCCAGCGCGTTGCCGGCCGTCAGCCCCAGCGGCTGGTCCATGTCGGTCAACAGGGCTTCGGCCGGCGTGCCGGCTTCGGATGCAACCTCGACCAATGCCCGGGCCAGCGCCTCGGCTCGAGCCGGGTCGGCCATGAATGCGCCCGATCCGGTCTTGACGTCCAGCACCAGGCCGTCCAGCCCTTCGGCGAGCTTCTTGCTCAGGATGGAGGCCACGATTAGCGGCAGGCAGTCGACCGTGGCGGTGACGTCGCGGATGGCGTAGAGCCGGCGATCGGCCGGGGCCAGGTCGTCGGTCTGGCCGATGATGGCCACGCCGATTTCGCGCACCGCGCGGGCAAAGTGTTCAGGCGTCGGGAAGGGGTCATAGCCGGCGATGGCGGCCAGCTTGTCCAGGGTGCCGCCGGTATGGCCCAGGCCGCGCCCGGAGATCATCGGGACGTGGCCGCCGCAGGCCGCGACCCAGGGCCCGATCAGCAGGGAGGTGGCATCGCCGATGCCGCCGGTGGAGTGCTTGTCGAGCACCGGTCCGCTCAGACCGGCATTATTCCACTGCATCACCCGCCCGGAGTCGCGCATGGCCAGGGTCAGGGTCGCGGTCTCGGTCCGCTCCATCCCGCGCCAGTAGACCGCCATGGCAAGCGCCCCCAGTTGCTCGTCGCTGATGCGGCCATCGGTGATGGCCTGGACCAGCGCCTGGATGGATGACTCGCTCAGCGCCTGGCCGTCGCGCTTGGCCCGGATCAGTTCCTGGAACAGCATTAGTAGCGGCTGCTCAGATCCACCGGTCGGATGCCCGAGCCGAGGCGCTGAAGCAGATCATCGTGTAATCCGGACGCACCGAAACGAAAGCGCTCCGGGCGCAGCCACTGCTCGCCCAGAATCTCGCGCCCAAGCTTCAGGTAGACCGCCGCTTCCTCCACCGTCCGAATACCACCAGCGGCCTTGAAGCCGACCGGTCTTCCGCTGTCGCGGATGGCTTCCATCATCAGCGCCGCAGCCTCCGGGGTGGCGTTGACGGAGACCTTGCCGGTCGATGTCTTGAGGAAGTCCGCGCCGGCGGCCAGGGCGATTTCGGCGGCGGTCCGAATCAATTCGGGCGTTTTGAGTTCTCCGGTTTCCAGGATGACCTTGAGGACATGGCCGCTGCTGGCCTGGCGGCAGCGGCTGACGAGGTGGTAGCCGAGGCGCTCGTCACCGCTGATCAGGGCGCGGTAGGGAAACACCAGGTCGATTTCGTCCGCCCCGCTGGTCAGCGCCGCGCGAATCTGGTCGACCACCTCGTCGGCAGACTGATCACCTGATGGGAAGTTGACCACCGTGGCAATACGAACGGCATCCTGAAGGTTCAGGCTGGCCAGTGCCGTGCGTGCCTGGGCGACCAGGTGAGGCAGCACGCAGACCGCGGCTGGATGCCCGGCTTTGGCTCCGGCGCGCCGGCACAGGCGCTGGATGTCCTCATCGGTGTCGGTGTCGTTGAGGCGAGTCAGGTCGAGCAGCGAAAGCACGAGTCGCGCGGTGTCTTGCATGAGTCCAGTCGGCCGTATGGGTTAACTATCACGGAATCATAAACCGGACTGGTGCGGCAGCGGTTGAGATTTGCGGCGTTTGCCGCTATTCTTGCCGGCTTGCTGCAGTTCGGGCCGTTAGCTCAATGGTAGAGCAGTAGGCTTTTAACCTATTGGTTGAAGGTTCGAGTCCTTCACGGCCCACCACTTCCTTTTGCCGGCTTTCTATTTCATGGCCGACTCGCGCGTCCCACGGTCTTCGCAGTCCGGCCTCCATCGACGGCTGGACGAGGTGGTTCTGCGCCATCTTTCGAGCGGATGGCGCCAGCCTGTTCGAGGTTTCAGTCATGCCGCTTTTTCCGGACTGGAGCGTCTGGCGGGGGCTGACCTGATCGTCGACGCCGGGTGTGGAACCGCGCATTCGGCCGTCGTCTTGGCGCATCGCTTTCCGAATCACACGATCATCGGGGTCGATCGATCCGCAGCGCGGCTTGCGCGGTCCCCGGCGCTGCCGGCCAACGTGGTGCTGGTCCGGGCTGAACTGGCCGATTTCTGGCGCCTTGCCAGGACGAACGGATTGAACCTTCAGTGCCACTTTTTGCTCTACCCGAACCCCTGGCCCAAGCCCGGCCATCTCAAGCGACGCTGGCATGCCCATCCGGTCTGGCCGGACCTGCTTGCGCTGGGCGGGGCGCTTGAAATGCGCACCAATTTTGAAGTCTATGCCGAGGAGTTTGCCCGCGCGCTGGAGTTGGCCGGACATTCGTCGGACCTGCAGGTGCTATCTTTAATGCCGGAAGCGGCGATCAGCCCTTTCGAGACCAAGTACGCGCGAAGCGGGCATCGACTGTTCCGTGTGACTGCGAACCTGGGCTGACTAATTTGATTCCATGGAGGAACCCTACACATGCGTTTGAGTTCAATTGCTGGCGGCGCGCTGGCCCTAGTCGTTTCTGCTTCGAGCCTCGCTGACGACGCCTTGCGAGCGGCCATCGCCGACCCGGACCGTCCGGCCGCCCAAGCCGAGCGCGATGCGGCTCGAAACCCTTATGAAACCCTGACTTTCTTCGGCCTGCGATCGGACATGACCGTGGTCGAGATTTCGCCCTCGGGCGGTTGGTACACAGAGATTCTCGGACCCTACCTGAAGGACGAGGGCCATTTGGTCGCGGCGCACTGGGACATGGAAGGTGAAAATGTGCCCGATTTTTATCGTCGTATCCGCGGACAGTTCGAGGAACGCGTGGCCGATACCGATCGCTTCGGCGCCATCGAGATCGTGCCGTTCGCCCCGCCCGAGAAAACGCACCTCGGTGCTCCGGCCTCGGCCGACATGGTCCTGACCTTCCGCAACGTGCACGGCTACAAGCGTGCCGGGACCTTCGGCGACGTGCTGGATGCCGCCCATGCTGTTCTCAAGCCCGGTGGTGTCCTCGGCGTGGTCAGCCACCGGCTACCCGAAGACCGTGAGCAGGATCCCGAGGCCCGCTCTGGCTACGTCAAGCAGAGCTGGGTCGTGGCCATGGCCGAGTCGCACGGCTTCCGGCTCGAGGAGGCCTCCGAGATTAATGCCAACCCGCTGGATACGGCCGACCATCCCTCCGGCGTCTGGAGCCTGCCGCCTGGACTGCGGGATGGTGAAGAAACCGCAGATCGGTTTCGCGCCATCGGGGAGTCTGACCGCTTCACCCTGAAGTTTGTAAAACGCTGATTTTTTTGCGTTGCGTTAGCCGGCCACGCACGAAGCGTGGTCGGCTTCTTCACGCCCCGCTCAATTCTCAGGCGTATCCTCTCGACTGGATCTTTTAAGTTCGCATTGTCATGGCTGTCCTGCTGCGCCTGGTGTACGCCAGCAAAATCAATTTTGACCCGACCGAAAATGGTGGTGCAGTCGATCCGGTTGTTGCCGATATCCTTGCCCAGTCCCGGCGCAATAACGATCCGCGCAACATCGGCGGTGTTCTTTGCTACGGCGACGGTTACTTTTTCCAGTGCCTGGAAGGCGAACGTTCGGCAGTCGAGAAGCTCTACGACCAACTGCTCAAGGATGACCGTCACCGCGAGGTAACGCTGCTGAGCAAGCGTCCCGTGCCGCAGCGCATGTTCAAGCTCTGGAGCATGAAATTCATGAACGTCGACGCCAAGATTCGGCGCATGCTGCAGATCGAAAAGCTCGAAAGTTTCCAGCCCCACCAGTTCAGCGACCTGATGGTTGAACGCCTGCTGGTGGAGCTTCGCGACGCTTCCGAAAAACGCCGCCCCGCTCCTTTGAATCAGCAGCGCAGTGGCACCGGTGCGCGCCAGGCCGGAGCGACCCGCGAACTGATGCCGGGCTTGATGTTCGCGACGGCGGCCGGCGTCATCGCCATATTGATGGGGCTAATGCTCGCGGGGCTGCTCTGAGCCGTCGCCAGATTGTTTGACGCACGCGTTTCAGCGTTAACGGTCGCCTCTTGGGTGACCCGTTCCTCCGGGTAGGCAGGCGCCTCCATCGAAAGACTCCAAGTCGTCCTCGGGTCAGGGACACAAGCGCGACTTCATGGTTGGCCAATATCGCGACGTCCAGAGAACCGCATGCCTGGATTCCAGCGTGGCCAGGCGGGTGTTCAGTTCTGCAATGCCTCGGTCTGGCGCTGTCGAGTCCCGTCCTGCTGCACGGCCTCGACCAGCAGGTCGTTCGGCCGGTCGTATGTGATCCCTTTAACTTGACCCTCATCGTTGCGGGTCACCAGTTCAGGCTAAAGCTCGGCGCTCCTCGGCGACGAAACCGATCTCGGTCTGGCCGCCGTCGATGTAAATGAGGTGGTTCGGCCGCGATTCTCGATAGAAACCTTAACAAGAAAGCGTCAGCCGAAGCGGACGTTCCTGGTGCGGCTCAAGCAAAGGACTGGCAATGACAGGTAGGAATTGGGCAGGGGTATTGGCGGCGGTCAAGCTTCGAGCAGCGGCGGCCGACGGTAAGACTTTTCTGCTGGCCGTCGCGCTGCTGCTGGGTCTGACTCTGGCCGGAATGAACGCAGTGGCTGACGTCATTTTTGTCGACCGCTTCCGGGTCCCGCCAGCCATCGAGGTCGCGACGGATTCGGTGCAGAGCCTGGATCGGGTGGACATCACGGCATGGCCGGACGGATGGACCGGGCTGGAGCAGGCCGAGATCGAGTTTGTCAATGTCCCCGGCAGTGGCAGCCTGGTGGTTGAGCAGGATGAGGCCGGCTGGTATTTTCTTGCCCCGTTTCATCCGGTCGCCCCGGAGTTGGGTGGACCGGTGCAGCTGCGCGCGCGCCTGGGTGGATTGACCAGCGCGGTTGTTAACCTGGATGTTCGAGCGCTACCGGATGCGCCCGGTGCGTTTGATGCCCTGATCGGGAGCCTGGAGGCGCATATCGATGCCTTTGCCCAGCGGCGCGGTAGCAGTTTCGATTCAATCGCGGCGCTGAGCTTCGAGGACACCCCAAGCGGATTGTTTCCGCTGAAATACGCCCAGAGCTTTGTTCGGGCCGATGAAAACCCCAATTCTCTGGCCTTTATCGCTGCCGGCTCTTCGGATTTTCTCTCGGCCGGCGAGCGGCGCCTGCTCGATCAGATTGCCGGCCACATTGGGCTGGAAACCCTGATCGAGCTTGAGTTGGCGGCCTTGGCAGAGGTCGAACAAACGGCGTTGACTGGCGGAGCGAGTCGCACTGCTGCAGCCGCCCGAGCGTGTATCAACGCCGGGCCTAGCATTGGCTCCGCGTTCGAGCTGTCGCGGGCCATGTGGGAGGCCAACTTCGCCGAGATTGCCGTGACCGGCGCTCCCGGCAATACGCTCAATCAGCTTGGCATCACCTTGTCGCTGGGTTCGGCGATACCGGTTTACGGTGCGGCTTTCCAGGCCCTGGGCGCCGGTACCGCTGCCTGGCAGGCCTCGCGGAAGATGTTATCCGGCTTGAACCCCAGTCGCTTCGAATCCATCCGGGCCGAGGTCGAGCGGCCGCGCTTCGAAGAGGACTCTGAGGAGTCGGGCAGCTACCGCAGCATCGAAGTGGTGGCGGCTTCGACCGGCTGGATCGTTGACCAGGCGATTTTCGATGCCATCGTCAGCGTTGTGGGTGCTGCCACCACGCTGGGCAATCTCGGCAAGATCCAGGATTCGGTCTTGTTCAAGGATGTGCTGGAAGGTGGCATCAATGGCTACTACAGCCTCTACCTGGGTGAGCAGAGCAGCGGGGTGGTCAGTTTCTGTCCGCAGACCTGGACTGTGGATATTTCCTTGCCCGATTACAGCGAAGGCCGTTCGGTCTTCGGGCATTTCGAGGTGGACACCAGCAATCGAAGCTTCCGTCCACTGCGCGCCGAGGAAGACTTCCTGAACATCTCGGCCATCCCGTCGAAATTCGGCCAGGAAACCATCGATGTGGATTTTCCCATCGGCGTCGATGTGATCGAGGTGACGGCCAGTCCAAGGATCATCGATGTGCAAGAGCCGGGAGAGATCGTCAATATCACCGCCTCCATCGACAACGCCTTGGTGCCAAGCCTGTTCTGGGATCCCGGCCGGGGTACCTGGGATGATGGAATGGGTCCAGGGACCAACGAGCCGGGCACCCGGCCCTTGCGAACGCCGACCAACCCAGATGACTACCCGTTTGTCGTCACGATCGAAAGCGCCAGCCGACGTGGCCTGCGGGCCAGTGGTGAGCCGGTGCGCGGTGACCAGGTTGTGGTCCGGTACAGCAAGCTGGTCGTCTCGCCCGGCAGCGCCTGTGTGAGATCTGGCGAGAGCGAGCAGTTCTCGGCCACCCTCGATGGCCAGCCGGCGGAGGTCATCTGGTCGCTGGAGGACGAAGACGGCCAGCCATCGACCCTGGGGACGGTCAGCCCGAGCGGTCTGTATTCCGCACCGGGTTCCAGCTCAGGCAGCGTGCGCGTGGTGGCCACCTCGGTAGACAATCCGCAGCGACGCGAATTCGCCATCGTCGAGGTGGGGTCTTGCACCTGCTACTGGACCTTGCGGATCGCGGGTGAGGGGGCATGGTCGGGCAAGGAGGCGGGTCATACTTTCCTGCTTTCGTTTGAACCGTTTGTCCCAGGGTTTCGAATGGTGTTTTTTGCCGATCTACCCGGTGGTTTGGCCGAAAGTGCTGATGGGACCATCAATGAAAATGTGACTGGTCAGTTCGATCTGGACAGATTTAGTTTCAATCCGGGTTCCCGTCTTTGGTCAGTGTTTCCACGTGGTTCGGATGACTTTGGCACCAGCGGTGCGTTGTTCATCGAGCGGAACATCGACAACACCAGCATGGACGGACGCATCTTCGGTACCGCCGCAGAACTCTACAACGATGGTGATGGGATCAAGGCACGGCTGCGGAATTTCGATATGAGCTTCCGCAGCGCCGGTATGGACGGCCTTTGCGAAGACGAACTCTGAATCCTACACACCCCAGATAGGAGTCCTGATGATGATGCTCAAGCGCTATCCAGCCCTGATTTTGGC
>JAZBOC010000110.1:0-13422 GCA_036353315.1 Wenzhouxiangella sp.
CAGCGGATATTGCCCCGTTATGAATGCAGCGCGCCCGGCGGTGCACGATGCCTGTGCATAGGCGTCCATGAACAGCATTCCCTCGTTGGCGATGCGGTCGATGTTCGGGGTTTCCCCGCCCATCATTCCGCGATGGTAGGCCGAGATATTCCACATTCCGACGTCGTCACCCCAGATAACCAGGATGTTGGGTTTCTCGTTATCCTGAGCCTGAACGGCGGCGACGCAAAAGACAGTAGCAAATAACGCTAGCTTGCAAATACTTCTTATCATCAAAATCTCCATGGGTGGTGGTTCGAGGCATAAACAAGAGTTTGGGGCTGCAGCGGCACGCCGGTCGTGACGGCGATCGAACTCGACTGTTGTCTGGCCAGCATTTCGGCAGTACCCTGATCCACTGGCGTTGCAGAAAGCGAATCCCGATTTGTCGACAGAACCGATGGAAAACGAGCCATCTACCATTACTCCTGAGCAAATCGCGCGTTGAGCCGTTGGATTTCACCTGGTGCAGCGTCAGGAGACCCGATGGTCCGGTTTCTCGCCGCTCCAGAAAAATTTTGGCGATGCTAGCATCGTCGTTCAATCCAAAAAGCCTGATCCGGACATTTGAGTTATGACTTCTCCAGTTCTCCTCTCCGATAGTCAGGCCAGGGCATTTCTCGCCACCAGTCCCTGGCTCCGGAAATTTCCCGAGGACTTGCGGGAATCCTTGTTGGCGAGTGCCCGGCTGTTACCGCCGTTTGATCGAGGACAACGGGTGTACAACATTGGTGATGTACCCAACGGCATGTACGGTATCGTCAGCGGCTGCTTCGGATTCGAAGTCGCACCCCAGGAAGAGGGCCCACAATTGATTCATCAGTTGCGTGCCGGCGTCTGGTTTGGCGAGCTTGCACACGTTCTCGAGCGACCGCGACTGGCGACCATGTATGCCACTCGCCCCAGCCAGTGCATGCATGTTCCGGCGCGGGCGCTGAACAAGCTGATGCACGAGGATCCGCGTCTTTGGAAACACTTTGCGCTTGCAATGGCCAACGCCACCGTATTCGCATTCACCGCCATCAACGATTTGATCGGGCGCTCACCCAAGCGGCGAGTGGCCGCAGCCTTGCTGCGCGTCGCCGGATATCGCGACGACATAGCGCTGGAAGAAGAAGTCGTAGAACTCGACCTGACCCACGGCAACCTGGCCCTGCTGAGCAACTGCTCGCGCAGCACCGTGGCTCAGTATCTGCAGGAACTGGAGCTGGACGGCTATCTGGAATGTCAGTACGGCAAGACCTTCCTGACCCAACCGCTGGCCTTACGCGAATGGCTTAAATGCGAGCCGGAATAGCTACACTCCCGTCTTCAGCCTGAAAAACGACACCACGTCTTCCAGGTGCCGGGCCTGGCCGTTCAGTTCTTCCGACGACGAAGCCAACTCTTCTGAGGCCGAAGCGCTTTGCTCGGTGATGGCATTGAGCTGCTCCATGGCCTGACTGATCTGACGGACCCCGGTATCCTGCTCGCCGGAAGCCGCGCTGATTTCACGCACCAGGCTGGAGGTCTGGTTGATCAGCGGTTCCAGCTCTTCGAGCAGACGACCGGCGCGATCGGCGACTTCAAGGCTGCCGTTGGCAACCTCGCCGATCTCGCGTGAGGCCAGCTGGCTGCGCTCGGCCAGCTTGCGCACTTCGGCTGCGACTACCGCAAAACCCTTTCCATGTTGACCGGCCCGGGCGGCTTCGATCGCTGCATTGAGGGCCAGGAGGTTGGTCTGGTAGGCGATGTCATCGATGATTCGAATTCGTTCAGCAATGGAATTCATCGCCTCGACGGTCTCGCGCACCGACTCGCGGCCCTGGACCGCCTTCTCGGCTGCCTGGGTCGAAAGCTGGTCGGTCGTTGCCGCGCTCTCGCTGTTGTGCTGAATTGAAGCGGCCATCTGCTCGATCGAGGCCGTGGTTTGCTCGACGCTGGCAGCCTGCTCGCTGGCGCCCTGGCTCAGCGTCTGGGCCGTAGCCGCGGTCTGTTCGCTGGCCGAGGTGATCTGAGACGTGCCCGACACCACTGAACCGATCACCCCCTGCAGCTTGTCGATCATGGTCGACAAAGCCTGTGCCAGGGTCCCAATCTCGTCCTTACGCCGCGTCAGCGCCGGCGCGATCCGGGCCGACAAATCACCCCGGGCCAGCTTGCCTGCCGCCTGGATACTGTCGAGCAGCGGCGCCACGATGCTCCGGCGGATAAACAGCGTCGAGAGCACCTGCACAAGCAGGAAAATCAACAAACTGAGCCCGAGATTGCGCCACATTGCGCTCATGGCGCCGCCCTCGACGAGTTCCTGGATGGCGCCAATCTCCACGCCGACAAACAGTACACCGATGGTTTGACCGGAGCTGGTCTTGAGCGGTCTGTAGCCAGTCACGTAGTCCCGGCCGAGAATCGCGGCGCGCCCAAAGTAGTCCTGGCCAGCCTGCAGCGGGGCGTAGGCCGCACTGCCTGTACCCAGATTGGTCCCAATAACGCGCTCGCCCGCAGAATCACGAATGCTGGTGACCAGGCGGCGATAGTCCTGACCCTCGCTTACGAAGATCGTCGCGACGATGCCCAACTCCTGCGACAGCTCATCGAGCATTTCGAAACGGCCGGCCAGATCGGCTCCATCTTCATCGATCAAGGTTCGACCCTGCAGCGCAAGCTCGCCGAAACTCTGGTCAACGCGATCCTGCAGAACGTTGAGATCGCCTTGAAGTTTTGCGGTTGCCATCTCCACCGCAGACTCCATCGCGGTCGCGCGGATGGCCGTCCAGGCGAGAATCGTCGAGGCCAGGGTGACGAGAATCAGCCCGGCACCGATCAAAAGTCGAAGCTGGCTATTCAACCCAAAAGAAAAACGCCCTTCGGCGCCGACAACGCTGGACATGCTGGCTCCCTCATCTGCTGATGAACGCATACTTGTGCGCTCGTTTTCTAGGGAGGAACGATAGCATCTTTGCTCATTTCTTCACAAGTGCGCAGAAAACGTGAAGGCGAGGCTCAGGCGGAATCGCGGCGTGCATCTGCCAGGACCCGACCGATGACTCGGCGCCGCAGCCAGGCACCGGTCAGCAGGAGCAGGCTGAGCATCAACAGCGGCAGGCCCGTACTCCAGTCCAGCGGCTGATCTTCCTCGACCGTCTCGATCAGTCCATAGATCGCACTGGCATAGACGCCCCATTTGACCGCCAGACCCAGAACTGCGGCGATCAGAAAGCGCCCGAGACCCAGACCGAGCACACCACCGGCAAAGTTGACGACCGAGTGCGGAAATCCGGGCAAAAGACGCAGCGCTGTTTGTGTCAACATCCCACCGTGTCGAGAAAGCAGCTCGATGATGCGGCGGGCAAATCCGTCAGGCGCCCAGTCGGCGCGAAAATGGGCGCTGAACAAGTAGGCGCCCAGCGCCCCGCCAACGCTGCCGGCCACCAGCACCGCGGTGGCCATCAGCGGCGGCTGAAATGGCGCCACCAGCCAGACTGCAAGGCTGCCGGGCAGACCGAAGGTGAACAGAACGGTCATGCCAACGATGATGACGACGAGATAAAGCGGGCGTTCGGATAAGGTGTGCCCGAACCTGAGCAGCTCGTCGATGTCGTAGGGCTGGAGCGCACCGATGGCCAGCCCGGCAACGGCCAGCAGCAGCAGACCTCGGAGGCCACGGCCACCGCCTGGCGTAGTCGGCACCGGTCGTTTCATGCGTCCGTTTATAGCACGGGCACTTGCCTCTCGATTCCGCGTAGAGTGTTTGTCGATGATTGCAACCGACCCAAGCGACCGGAGCTTGAAGCGCTGGCGATTCTGGATCGACCGCGGCGGCACCTTCACCGACGTGGTCGCCCGCCGCCCCGACGGCGAGCTGCGTACCGCCAAGCTTCTGTCCGACAACCCGGAACATTACGCCGACGCCGCGATCGAGGGCATTCGCCGCCTGCTCGCGCTTGGGCCCGATCAGGCCATACCCGGTCAGGCCATCGACCACGTTCGCATGGGCACCACCGTGGCCACCAACGCCCTGCTCGAACGGCGCGGCGCCCCCAGCGCGCTTCTGATCACCCGCGGCTTCGCCGATGCGCTGCGCATCGGTCACCAGACCCGGCCGGACATCTTCGCCCTCGATATCCGGCGCACGGAAGCGCTCTACGAGCAGGTCGTGGAGATCGACGAACGCATCCGGGCCGATGGCCGCTTACTGCGCAAGCTCGACGAAGCCGACGCGCTCGAGCAACTCCGATCGCTCAAGGACCAGGGCATCCGCGCCCTGGCCGTGGTCCTGGTCCACGGTTATCGCTATCCCAAGCATGAGCGGCACCTGGCCCGGCTGGCCCGCCAGGTCGGCTTCGAACAGATCAGCCTGTCGCACCAGGTCAGTCCGCTGATCCGCCTGATCGGGCGCGGTGATACCACGGTGGTCGACGCCTACCTCTCACCCGTACTGCGGCGCTATGCCGACCAGGTCGCCGGACAGCTGGGCGAGGTCACCCTGCAGTTCATGAAGTCCGACGGCGGGCTGACCGACGAGGCCCATTTTGCCGGCAAGGACGCCATCCTCTCGGGTCCGGCCGGCGGCATCATCGGCTGCGTGCGCACCGCCGAGCTGGCGGGTTTCGATCGGGTGATCGGTTTCGATATGGGTGGCACCTCAACCGATGTCTCCCACTACCGCGGCGAACTCGAGCGCAGCTTCGAGACCGAGATCGCCGGCGTGCGCCTGCGCGTGCCCATGCTCGAGATTCACACCGTGGCTGCCGGCGGCGGCTCGTGCCTGCATTTTGACGGCAGCCGCTACCGGGTCGGCCCCGATTCGGCCGGCGCCAATCCAGGCCCGGCCGGCTACCGGCGCGGCGGACCGCTGACCGTGACCGACTGCAACCTGATGCTCGGCAAGCTCCAGCCCGACTTCTTCCCCGCGGTGTTCGGTCCCGGCGCCGACCAGCCGCTGGACGCGGCCGTGGTGCAAGAGCGTTTCGCCGAGCTGACCGAACAGATCCGGATCGCCACCGGCGATACCCGCTCGCCCGAACAGGTCGCGGAGGGTTTCCTGCAGATCGCGGTCAACGCCATGGCCAGCGCGATTCGCAAGGTCTCGGTGCAGCGCGGGCACGACGTGACCCGCTACACGCTCAACTGCTTCGGCGGCGCCGGCGGCCAGCACGCCTGCCTGGTGGCCGATGCGCTCGGCATCGAAACGGTGCTGATCCACCCGAAAGCCGGCGTGCTGTCGGCCTATGGCATGGGCCTGGCCGACGTTATTGCGCTGCGCGAGTTCCCGCTCGGCGGAGTGTTGGACGCCAGCCTGATCGACCAACTCGGGCAGGCCGAAGCCGAGGCGCTTGCCGCGGCCGTGGCCGAGCTGGTTGACCAGGGTCACGATCGCGAGCGGCTCCAGACCCGCATCCGTCTCCAGCTCAAGTACCAGGGCACCGACACCACCTTGCTGGTCGAGCGCGCCGACCTGGCCACCATGCAACGCGAATTCGCCGAACTGCATCGCGAACGGTTCTGCTTTGCCCTTGACGGGCGGGAGCTGGTCGCCGAGTCCGGCCTGGTCGAAGCGCTGGCACCGGGCCAGGCCCTGTCGGAGCCGACCAGGGCAGCCAGCATGACCGCCGAGCCGGTCAAGCCACTGACCGAGGCCCGCACCTGGATGGCGGGCCGCGAGCAGCCTTCGACGCCGGTGATCGCCCGCGCCGATCTTCAGCCCGGGCAACCGGTCATGGGACCGGCCATCCTGGTCGAAGACCATGCCACCACGGTCGTGGAACCGGGCTGGACGGCGCAGCTGAACACGCTCGACCACCTGGTTCTGAGGCGAACCGAAAGCCGGTCGGCGCGCCATGCGGAAGGCAGCGCGGTCGACCCGGTCCTGCTGGAAGTCTTCAACAACCTGTTCATGGCCATCGCCGAACACATGGGCGTGGTCCTGCAGAAAACCGCCTGGTCGGCCAACATCAAGGAACGCCTGGATTTCTCCTGCGCCGTGTTCGACGGTCAGGGCGGGCTGGTCGCCAACGCCCCGCACGTGCCGGTCCACCTGGGATCCATGGGCGAGAGCGTGCGCGCCGTGATCCGCGCCTTCGCCAACGACATGCACCCCGGCGACGTCTTCTTGCTCAACGACCCCTACGCCGGCGGCACCCACCTGCCCGACCTGACCGTGGTCACGCCCTGCTTTGACGACCAGGGTCAAATCCTGTTCTTTACCGCCAGCCGTGCCCACCACGCCGACGTCGGCGGGCTCACGCCCGGCTCCATGCCGCCGCACAGCCGTCATATCGATGATGAAGGCGTGCTGATATCCCCGACGCGGATCGTGCGCGATGGCCGGCTCGACGAGGCCCGCCTGGAGAAGCTGCTGGCCTCCGGGCCCCATCCGGTGCGCAACCCGCGCCAGAACTTCGCCGACCTGCGCGCCCAGATCGCGGCCAACGCCCGCGGACGCCGCGAGCTGGGCGAGATGGTCAAGCAGTTCGGCCTGAAAACCGTCCAGGCCTACATGGGCCACGTCCAGGACAACGCCGCCGAGCAGGTCCGGCGCGCCCTCGCTGAGCTCGCGGACGGGCACTGGATCAAGACCCTGGATTCCGGCGCCCAGGTCGAAGTCCGCGTCTCGGTCGACCAGAAGCATCGCCGCGCGGTGATTGATTTCACCGGCACCAGCGCGCAACAGCCCGACAACTTCAACGCGCCCGCGGCCATCACCCGCGCCTGCGTGCTCTACGTGCTCAGAACCCTGGTCGCCGACGACATCCCCTTAAACGACGGCTGCCTGGCCCCGGTGGAGCTGATCATTCCCGAAGCCAGCCTGCTCAACCCCAAGCACCCGGCCGCCGTGGTCGCCGGCAACGTCGAGACCAGCCAGGTCATCACCGACGCCCTGCTGGCCGCCATGGGCAAGCTGGCCAACAGCCAGGGCACGATGAATAACCTCACCTTCGGCAATGCCAGGTACCAGCACTACGAAACCCTGTGCGGCGGCGCCGGTGCCGGCGAGGGCTTCGACGGGGCTGATGCGGTCCACACCCACATGACCAACTCGCGCCTGACCGACCCGGAAATCCTCGAAACCCGCTTCCCCGTCCTGCTCGAGGGCTTCGGCATCCGACCCGACTCCGGCGGCAAGGGGAGCTGGCGCGGCGGCCACGGCGCCGAACGCCGCATCCGCTTTCTCGAACCCATGACCGTGGCCCTGCTGGCCAACTCACGCACTCAAGCCCCGCAGGGCCTCCACGGCGGCGGACCCGGCCGGACCGGCGAGGCCTGGATCGAACATCCCGACGGCCGCATCCAGTCCCTGGCCGGCTGCGACCGGGCCGAAGTCGAGGCCGGCGATGTGTTGGTGATCCGAACGCCGGGCGGTGGCGGATGGGGTAGGAAATTTGCTTAATCTCATAGGAAAATGACTGACTCAGCTCAGGGTCGTTGTCCTATTGACCGCTTCTTCGGCGGACTTCTTAATGGGCATCGACTCCTTCCCGGCATATCAACAGGCTGGTCCATGACGACCGTCTTGACCCAACCCAGCACCCAACAAACCAGTCTCGTCAAGCGCGCTGCACGAAGCTTCGCCCAGGCCGGGCTCGAAATTTCACAGACGATCGGCTTTTTCGTGTTGGGGCTGATTCTGGTCATTCTGGTCGAAAGCTTGGGCTTCAGCACGAATCTGGCCAGGCTGACGATGAGCATCACGATGAATGCCTGGGAGCATGAGCCCGACCGGCTCGCGCGCGCTGAAGCCTTTCTGGACGCCAAGCTCCCCGATCAGTCCGACTACCGCGTGTATGAAATTGCCGCGCCAGAAAACTCGGATTTTCAGCAGACCCTCGTGGCCGAAATCGAGCTTCGACAGCTCAGCGCGCAATTCACCGCCAACGAAATCTTCTTCGATCTCTCGGATGCCGTCATCGGCGTTCGCGGCGCTGCGAACTCTGAAACTCTGAGCTTTGAGGGGCCCGGCTTCCTGGCCGGTGCTTTGGCTTTGCACCTGGTGCTGCTGCCGTGGCTGGCGATCCGGCTACGGTTCATGCCTGCCAATAGCCCGACCGCGCGCCCCCTGCTCCCGCCAGAACTGAACATGCGCAGAGCACTGGGGCTTGGCGTGACGGCCGGCTTTGCACTGGGCGTCCTGATTCCCCTGACTTCCACCGTCGCCGAAGCTGCAGGCTTACTTGGCTTCTCGGATCGAATGCCGTCTGCCGAGAACCTGGGTATTACCCGGGAACTGCTGTGGCTGGCCGCAGGCATGATTGCGCTCGCCGGGGCGGCCGAAGAAGTTTTCTTTCGCGGCGTGCTGCTGCGGAGATTTGTTCAAAACGGGCTTCCACACCTTGGCGTTGTGGTTTGCGCGTTCTGGTTCACGCTGCTGCACTTCGCATACTTCTCGTGGGACAGCGGCAATATCGTTTACATGCTCGTTATTGCTTCGGCCGGTCTTGGACTGGGTTTTCTGACCCTCAGAACCCGGACCTGGGTGCCGGCAGCGATAGTCCACGCCAGCTACAACTTCACCGTCACCCTGGTGGCTGGCTGGTCCTTGCTTTGAGCACCGCGTCCAGAGTGAGAATCTCCAGATCAATAACGCGATTCAAGCACAAATCAGTCGTCGGTCCACCCGCCACGTCGAAGCGCGCCCGGCCGATGCAAGAACTGAGGTCGGTTGATGTGTCAGGAAGCACCTGATCCGAAGTCAATCCTCGCCTTCGATCTCCGACAACAGCACCTCCACGGCCCTGGCCAGCATGCCGTCTTCTCCGGCGGCGATGCGGTTGGGGTCGGGATAGACGGTGACGTCCGGGTAGGTGGTCTTGCGCTCCAGCCAGTCGCCTTCGGCGTCCTTGATGCCAAGACGCGGGGTGCCGGCGCGGATGTCGCCCGAGGCCAGCGTTTCCCAACCGGCGTAGGTGCAGGTCCCCGTGACGGGTGTGCCGACCAGCGGGCTGATGTCCAGGTTCTGCCAGGCAGCCACGAAGCAGTGGCCGTCGGAATAGGCACCCTGATTGGTCAGGGCCACCGACGGCTTGACCCACTCGGTCAGCGGCTCGCCCTGGGCGATCCGGCCGTCGGGCACGTTCCACATGTACTGCCGCCCGGTAAACAGCTGGACCAGCCAGTCGACCAGGTCGCCGCCGCGGTTGTCGCGCACGTCGATGACGACGCCTTCCTTGGCAAAGTGGCGTCCAAACAGGTCGCTGTAGACCCGGCGATAGGCGTTGTCGGACATCTGCGGGATGTAGACGTAGCCCAGACGCCCGCCGGAGAGCGCTTCGACCAACTGGTGCCGGGACTCGACCCAGCGCTGGTGCCGCCAATCGGTTTCCTGGTCCATCGATACCGGTTTGAGCACGACGTCGTAGCTGCCGGAATCATCGCGCAGGGTCAGGCGCAGGCGCTGGCCGACGCGGTTGCCCAAATAGGCGTAAACACTGCCCTGGCTGCCGACCGGCTGGCCGTCGACGGCGATGATGCGGTGACCGGCTTCGACCCGATCGCTGGCCTGGGCCAGCGGCCCCTGGATCAGAACAGCCGCGATCCGGATGCCATCGCCGCCCGCACCGTGGTCGAGGATAGCGCCGAGCGCCCCGGTCGGCTCCTTCGGTGCCCGCCGGTATCTTGCGTAGGCGTGCGAGACATTGAGCTCGCCGATGAACTCATTGAGCAGCTCGGCGAAATCGACGTTGTTGTGGATGCCGGCAAGCTTGCCCTTGTAGTGCTCGTACATGCCGTCCCAATCGGCCTCGGCCAGCACAGCCGGATCGTAGATGCGGTCCCGGGTCGTGAGCCAGACGTGGTGGAGCATGGCACGTCGCTCGGCATCGGCGTCCAGGGTCACGGTGAGGTCGATCTTGACCGGTTCAGCGGCCGGGCTGTCTCCCTCCAGCGAGATCTTCGAAAGCCGGCCGTCGGCCAGGACCACGGCGCTCTTGTCGTCACTCGTGATTGCAAGCTCGGCCCGGCGCGCGTCCAGCGCCACCAGCTTGGACGTCTTTTCCTCGCGGAAGTCATGCGACCACAGGTCATAGCCGCTTTCAAACGCGCTGATGTAGTACAGCGTTGATGCATCGCTATTGAGCGCAAAGTCGGCCAGATCGGAGGAGTGAATGGTCAGCCGGGCCTGGCGCTCGGCTGCGCCGGCCGCTTCGAACTCCACCGGTTCCGGCTTTTCATCGGCCGTTTCCTCGTCGTCGGTTTCCGGTTCGGCTTCTTCATCCAGGGCGACCTGCTCCTTGCTGCGCCGGAACCGGTCGAAAGCCTCCTGGGTCAGAAACTGCGCGTGCACGTCGAGCTGGGCACCGTGGCCGCCGTGCTGGCGCGGCCCGTAGCGGGCCGTGGTCCAGGCGATGAGTTGGCCCTGGTCATGCCAGTGCGGGCGGGCGTCGAGGTAGCCTGAGCGGGTCAGGTCCAGCGGCTCGGCAGAGCCGTCAGCCGGCACCAGGGCGACGTTGCGGAAGAACAATCGGCCGCTGGGCTGAATGTCCACGGCCAGATAGCGGCTGTCCGGGGACCAGTCGAAATCGATGTCGTTGTTGCCGATCGAGAAGTTCACCTCACCCGGCACCACCGAAATCGACTTTTCGCTCTGGCGGTCGAACACGCGCACTTCGGCCCAGTCGTCCAGATAAGCAATCTGCCGCCCATCCGGGGCCACGTTCGGATGGGTGGCCGCTGCCCGCAGGCCGTCGGCGCCTTGCGTGCCGTCGATCAGCCGAGCCTCTTCGACCAGCGTGGCGGTGAAGAAATACGCTTCATCGGGGTCGCTCAACCGGCTTTCGAAGATGGCCCACTGGGCTTCGCGCTCGGCGGCGTAGAGCAGGCCCCGACCGTCCGGGGTAAAGGCCAGGTTGCGCTCCAGACCGGGCGTTCGCGTGATCTGCCGGGTGGTCGAGAAATCCAGGGAGGTGACGAACACATCACCGCGCAGGACGAACGCGATCTCCTTGTCGTTGGGCGAGACCACGAACTCGCTGATGTTGCCTTCGACCTCGGCCTGGACCATACGGTCGCCGGTGTCGGCCGCAAGCAAGGTGATGGCGACGGGTACCGATTCTTCCGCGGCACCGGCGTTCTCGGCATCGGCATCGGCATCGGCAGGGAGCACGTAGATCTCGCCGTCGAAACCGTAGCTCAGCATCCCGTTCGATGCCACGCTGAGCCCGCGCACCGGGTGCCGGGTATGAAACGTGACCTGCCTCGCGCTCGTCTCGCCCTCGGCGAGCGCCTGGTGCCAGACGTTCAGGCTGCCGGAGCGCTCCGAGATGAAGTAGAAGCCCTCGCCGGTGGCATCCCATACCGGCGTGTGATCATTCCAGCGATCGGTCGTGAGCCGCTCGTGCCGTCCGCTGGCGGCATCCAGCAACCAGATGTCGCGGGCAAAGGGTGAATCGTCGCGCTTGCGGTAGAAATCATCGCCCTTGTAGTCGGCGTAGAGAAGACGCTCACCGCTTAAGTCCCATGTTGCCTGGCGCGCCTCGATCGGGGTGAGCTGGCGAGGCGTGCCGCCGGCCACCGGCACTTCGTAGAGTTCCGGCCGCCGCTGATGCGGGTCGGCGGCATGACCGGGCGGGTCGTAGCGCACGCTTTCAAACAGCACCGCGCTGCCGTCGGCGGAAAAGCCGGTGACCACGTCGTCAGCCTGGTGATAGGTCAGACGCCGGGCGGATCCGCCGGCCAGGTCCAGCAGGTAGACATCAAGGGTTCCGTTTCGATCACTGCTGTAGGCGATCTGGCGGCCGTCCGGCGACCACCGGGGATTCGACTCCACGGCATCGGTCAGCGTCAGCGGGATTGCGACCCCACCGGCTGTATCAACGCGATAGATATCGCCGGCATGGGTGAAGGCCACAACAGTGCCGTCGGGCGAGAGCGCCGGTTCGCGAAGCCAGCGTTCGCTTGAAGTCTGTGCATGGGCAGACAGGCCCAGAAGCGCGAGCAAAACAAGATAGAGAGTCCGTGTCATGATCGATTTCCGATATTCAAGAAGCTGAGCCGTCGACGCGGCAGCAGTGTCAATAGGGTACGCGAGTTCTTCGGCCGCTTCATCAGTCAGACAGCACGGTGTGATACTCCATGCCCGGATGGTTGAAGCGGATCACGCCCTGCTTGTCGAGGATGAAGGTCACCGAGGTCGCCGGCCGATCGGGGCCGGTCAGCCACCGGTGGACGCGGCTGAACAAAGCGCCGGTTGGGTGCCCGCCGGCGCGATGCCGATGATGAGGTTCAAGGCGCAGAATTCGGGCCCGGGCGCCAGCGGTTCATGGAACGAAACTGACTTCCGGCATCTTGGCCCGTTCGGGGTCGAAGTGCCAGAATGTCGAACATGAAAACCTCCAGATTCCCGCGCCGGGGGGCACAGATGACCCGGCTCGAAACCTTTGCCGATGCCGCCTTTGCCTTTTCGGCTGCCCTACTGGCGATATCTATCGATGAAGTGCCGTCCAACTATGACGAGCTGATCGTGGCGCTGCAGGGAGCCCCAGCCTTCGCCGCCAGCATGCTGGTCATCCTGTTCTTCTGGTACGGGCACCAGCGCTGGAGCGATCGTTATGGTCTCGAGGATCTGCCCTCGGTCATTCTGACTTTCGCCCTGATCATGATGGTCATGATCTACGTCTACCCGCTGAAAATCCTGATGGAAAGCGGTTTTACCTTTCTCAGCGGTGGATGGCTGCCGTCGGAATTCGAATTCGAGACCTTCTACCAGTTTCGCGTGCTGGTGTCGCTCTACGGCGTCGGTTTCATTCTTCTGTGCGCCATCATGGCGGGCCTGTACTGGCACGCATGGCGGCTGCGCGTCGCGCTTGAAATGAACGATGAAGAAGCGTTTGATACCTGGACCGAGATCCTTCAATGGGCTTTTCCGGGGGCGTTTTCCTTGATCGTGATCGCCCTGATGTGGGTGCTTCCGGACTCGCAGGTCTCAATGGTGCCGTTCTTGTTCATTCTGCTTGGCGTGTTCGGCCCGATCAACGATCGGATCGCGCGACGCGCGCTGCGCCGTCGCTTCGGTTCCCACCTCTGAGCCCGAAGCCACCGACGCCCTCCACGCTGTAGCTCGCGCGCCGGCAAACGCCCTTGTAGCAGGCCGCGCCAAGCTCCCTGCTTGACATTTGCAACCAGCGCGCACGAACCTGCAACAGGCGCGCATTCTCAATTCCGGCCCGGGTTTCCATACTTGAGCCTGGCGCAACTGAAGAGAGATCAAGCCATGTCTGCAGCTTCCCGCGTACCGACCCCACGGGCACTGGGCAGGTTATCGACGACCGCCGTGTTGCTCGCTCTTGGACTGGTCACGGCTTCGAGCGCCCTGGCTGACGACAACGCCGAGCTCGAGGACACGATCAACATCCTGCTCGGCCTGCACAATTTCGCGCTGCCGCTGTCCCTGTTTCCGGAACCCGTAGTCGG
>JAZBOC010000111.1:0-3900 GCA_036353315.1 Wenzhouxiangella sp.
CATCGGCAACGTGACCCTGGCGGTGCTGGTCACGCCGATCTTCAATCGAACCGGTGGCAGCCTGCTGTGGCCCATGCTGTTTCACTGGCAGCTGATCAACCCGTTCTGGCCCGACGCCCAGCCCTGGGATACGATCATCCTCGTGGTCGTTGCGCTGGTCGTGGTGTGGTGGAACCGGGAGACGATATTCAGCCGCACCGGCGCGGTCACGGAGGTGGTGCCGGCCCGGGGCGGGGGAGCCAGTGATCCGCGAACGTGAAAACCAGAATTGAAAGCTGATGAGATGGCTGATGACCGCCGGTCTTCTGGGCGCATTTGCTGCCCTTGCCTGCGGGCCGACATCGCAGGCTGCCGATCTGTCCGAGCGCCTGGAGTCGACCCTGGAGGAGTTCCGGATTCGCCATGCGTTTCCCGGCGCAACGGCTGCCATCGCATTGCCGGACGGGCGCGTTGCGAGCGCGGCCGTCGGGCTGGCCGATGTCGAGGCCGCTCGTCCGATGACGGCCCAGACCCCGATGCTCGCGGCCAGCATCGGCAAGACCTTCGTGGCAGCGACCGTCTTGCGGCTGGAAAGCGAACAGCGCCTGGCGCGCGACGATCTGCTGGCCGAGCATCTGGGCCATCGACCGTGGTTTACGGGTCTGCCCAACGCGAGCAGCATCACGCTTGACCATCTGCTGCATCACACCGCCGGCCTGCCGGACCATGTGCACCTGCCCGAATTTCAGCCGATCTGGTCACGGGCGATGGCGAGTGGGACGGGCATTTCGCCCGAGGACCTGATCGGCGTTGTGACAGGCCTTGAGCCCTTGTTCGAGCCCGGCAGCGCCTGGGCTTATTCGGATACCGGCTACATCCTGCTGGGACTGGTCATCGAGCAGGTGAGCGGGGAGTCTTACAATGAGATGGTCGATCGGTATTTCATCAAGCCCCTGGGCTTGAACGACACCCGGCCGTCTGATCGTCCTGATCTGCCCGGTCTGGCAGTGGGTTACGTGGCCGCAGACAACCTGTTCGGGCTACCCGAGCGAACGGCTGATGCGGCGGGGAACCTGCTCTGGAACCCGGCCATCGAGTGGACCGGCGGCGGGCTGGCCTCGACCGCGCCGGATCTGGCGCTATGGGGCCAGTTGCTGTTGACCGGGCAGGCCATGGATGTTGAGTACCTGGATCGGCTGCTGGCGGGGGTGCCGGTCGATGCCCGGTCCACAGACGCGTTCTATGGCGCGGGGGTAGGGATCCATCCCGATACGCCTCGTGGGCCGGTCTACGGTCACGGTGGCTGGATACCGGGTTATGTCTCGAGCCTGCGTCACTACGCCGACCACGAGGTGACGGTTGCCTTTCAGATCAACACCGATGCGAGCATCCAGGGTAGTGCCGGCGATCTCGTGCCCGACCTGGAGGCCGCGCTGGCCGATCTGGCCCTGGCCGCGGTCAGTCAGCCGTCGGTTGACGGGAATCGGATGTCGGTAACCTCGGCCACGAAGAACGGGAAGTAGTCGTCGGTGCGAAAGTGATTGCCCGCCTCGACGTGAAACGGCAGGCGATAGCCCTTGACCTCTCTGAAGTCTGACATTCGGCCGCCGAAGGGCTGCAGACGATGCACCTTGTCCGGGTTGGCGTTGCTCCAGCGCTGGAAAGAGACTTCTACGGGTCGACCCTGATCGTCCACCGTGACCTCAACCGCTTGCTCCAGTGGCCCATGACGGACGGTGACGCGCGCCGTGTTTTCGCTGACTGCCGACCAGCTCACGCCCGGTCCGGGCAGCAACGCGGCCGGACTCCAGAAGACCGCCTCGGCGACATAGCGTCCGAAGGCTGAACGCGTATGGTCGGCATCGCCACCCGTCCGCGCAACCGGAATCAGTCCAAAGATTCGAAATCGCGTCCATGATCCGGAATCCGATCCCGAAACCGGCACCCCGCTGCCGGTGCGCATGGCCCAGATAAAGCCTTGCGGAGCGGCCAGGATCTGGCGCGCCGTCATTGCCTGGTAGGCCGGCTTGTCCTTGCTGCCGAGGCTGAACTGCCCGGTCATGTCAATCTCGGCGACCGGCAGCAGCGGTGTTCCGGGCTGAATCGCAAATTCAAAGAACCGTCGCGCCGATTCCGGCAGATCGGCCACCATGGCAGGATCGAACCGCGCCGGCTCGGTCGGCTGCAGCGCCGTCAGCCTGGCCCACTCCAGGCGCTCGGCCCGCCGATCGATCATCAGAAGCAGTGCCAGGCCCAGAATGGCCAGAACCACAAGCAGTGCAAGTGCAATTGCGATGATCAAGTTCCAAGCCCTCCACCGTGTAGCGACTCCAGATTGACTTGACCGGCCTTGGAGTCGTCGCTGCCCATTTCAGATCCAAGATACAGCGTTTCGCGCTTGGGTGGATCGGTGAGCGGTGGCTACACAAGGATTCTTGTTGAGTTGTACTTCGGTGGCTGTCGGGAGTACGGTAAGCGAAACCCCGTCCGGGGACCTCAAGGGAACGATCAGCATGTCCATCTCAACCGAATTCAATCTTGGCAGACCTTCCGGAGGCCGCCGTATCGATCCAGAGAGCCCGCTGCGGATTCTTGTCCTGGCTGACTGGCTGGGTGATGCCCAGGCTTCGGTACCCCTGGCCGAGCGCCGTCCGCTGAAGATCGACATCGACAATTTCCACCAGGTCATGGCCCGGCTGGCTCCCCGCGTGCATCTGGGGGGCGCAGAGGCGCTGGAGTTCGCCGATATCGAGGATTTTCATCCCGATCGTCTGTGTCGGCGCCTGCCGGCACTCAAGAGCCTCATCCAGCTTTACAGGGACCTGGATGATCCGACCCGGGTCCAGGCATTGATCGATAGCCTTGAACCGCCGACTGAGTCGGCGTCTGCCGATTCACCCAGTGGCGATACCGCCACCGATCTGGAGCGACTGCTGGGTGGCCGTCCGTCCGGGCAGGCGCGGGTTCAGGATGAACAAAGCCGAATTCGCAAGATGCTTGGCGAGCTGGTCGCCCCGCACCTGGTCGATACCCGCTCGGCCGAACCGCACCGCAAGGCCGTGGTTGCCCGCCTGGCCGAGGAGCTCAATAAAGTCCTGCATGCCCCTGGGTTCCAGTCGCTGGAAGCAAACTGGCGCGGTCTATGGTGGCTGGTCTCGCAGCTGGTCAGCGAAGAGGTTCAGATGGCGGTGCTGCCGGTGACTGAAGACGAAATCAGGGCCGACCTGCAGGCCGCCGGCACGAACCTGGAAACAGCCGCGCTGACTCGGCATATCGCTGGCAGTCCGACTTCAGCACCCTGGTCGCTGGTGGTGGGTTTGTTTGAGTTCGGACCGCAAGTGGAAGACATCATGGCCCTGACGGCCATGGCGGTGATCGCCGAGGTGGCATCGGTTCCGCTGATCGCTGCGGCAAGCCCGCAAATGGTCGGATGTGATGCGCCGAGCGATCTTGTCGATCCTGCGCGGTGGGCGGCCGGTCCTGAGGGCGAAGCGATGGAGTTGTGGCAGGCGCTGCGACAAAGCTCTGCGGGCCAGTGGATCAGCCTGGTCCTGCCCGGCGTCATTGCCCGTCTGCCGTATGGGCCCGAGACCGACCCGATAGACAGCATTGAATTCAGCGAATCGGCGGCACGAGCCAGCAGCCTGCCGAGGTTCAGCGGTGCGCTTGCCGTGGCGGCTGCGCTTGGTATCCAGTTCGAAAATTACGGCGGCGATATGGATCCGGGCACGCCGGTGGCCCTGGACGACCTGCCTGGTTTCAGTTTTTCCGAAGACGGTGAGGCCCGTTTCCAGTCCGCGGTTGAAGTCGCGCTGCCGGACCGGGCGCTGGATGCATTGGTCCAGCGCGGATTGACCCCGTTATCTGGCGCGATCAACCGGACCGACGTCCACGTGCCCGGCTGTTTCTCGCTGGCGGGCG
>JAZBOC010000190.1:0-2460 GCA_036353315.1 Wenzhouxiangella sp.
CAGAGTTCAACACATTCATCACAGATATAGACTCCGGGGCCGGCGATCAGCTTGCGGACTTGTTCTTGGGATTTTCCGCAGAAAGAGCATTTGAGATGGGAGTCGTACTTCGGCATGGTGACCTCTTACTGAAATGCAGACGACGCAGGGATCGTAACGTGGGGTAGGGCGGAGGGGTTAATCACTTCGTCGATCAGCCCGTATTGCTGGGCTTCCTTGGATGACATGTAGAAATCGCGTTCGGTGTCTACTGTGATCCGATCCAAGGGTTGGCCGGTATGTTCAGCCAGTAGGCCATTGAGTTGGTCTTTGATGTAGAGGATCTCTTTGGCTTGGATTTCGATGTCTACGGCTTGCCCCTGAGCACCACCGAGGGGCTGGTGAATCATGATGCGGGAACTGGGGAGAGACATGCGTTTGCCTTTGGTGCCACCGGAGAGCAGGAAGGCTCCCATGCTGGCGGCGATGCCGTAGCAGATGGTGACCACGTCGGGGCGGATTTGCTGCATGGTGTCGTAGATGGCCATGCCCGCGTAGACGGAGCCGCCGGGGGAGTTGATGTAGAGTTGAATATCTTTTTCGGGGTCTTCCGCGTCGAGGAAGAGGAGTTGCGCGACGACGGAATCCGCGATCGTGTCGTCGATCGCACTGCCTAGAAAAACAATCCGTTCGCGCAGGAGACGGGAATAGATGTCAAAGGCGCGTTCTCCCATGCCGGATTGCTCAACCACCATCGGCACAATGGCTTGACTCATGGCGTTGTAGTTATAGGTGGAGCGGTTTGAGGGTGAAGGATGGGATGATTGCGAGTCTATCATGCTGAAGTTTGGGGACGACGACAAGGGAATTACCCCTCTGCTTGTTGACCATTATGCCTTATGTCTTTCCAGAGTGGGGTTTGATCGCCCGAAAGATCACAATGCAAGGGAAGGAAAAATCCTGGCATGATTTCTCGTTGCCCTGGCTATGGTTGGGGAGCGATCGCCCCCACCCCAGATCCTCTAGCATTATTCTTCTTCTGCGCTGACCGCTTCGGCGAGGATGGCTTCGGCTTCAGCTTCGGCACTGGCTTCGGTGTCTTCACTCGGAGGGTTCAGCGTGCCTTCGGGGACTAACTCCACGGTCACCTTGTCCCGCAGCCATTCGAGGGCCTGGGCTTGGAGCAGTTCTTTCGACACAAACTCCCGAACCCGATCTTCATCAAGGGGTTGATCGCTCAGTTGCTCGAAAATTTCTTTGACCTGTTGATCGAGTTTTTCCGGATCGGGTTCGAGGGATTCGCGCCGGGCCACTTCTTCGAGGACTAAGGTGGTTTTGAGCCGTTCAATGGCTTCGGGGCGAGCATTTTCCCGGAGGGTGGGCATCATGTCGGCTTTGAGGACACTTTGCATATCCAAGCCGTACTGTTCCATTTGGGAGACGGTTTGGCGAATGATCATGTCCACCTCTTGTTTGATCAAGGTTTCGGGGGGATCAATTTCGGCAATGGTCAGCAGTTCTTGCGCGATCGCATCTTCAATACGGCTGTTGGTCGTATCTTCAGCCTGCTTTTTATACTGAGTTTCGAGATCTTCGCGCAACTCCGCCAGGGTCTCAAAGCGGCTAATTTCTTCGGCGAAATCATCATCGAGTTCCGGTAACTCTTTCTCCTTGATTTCTTGCAGCGTCACGGAAAACTGGGCCGTTTCTCCAGCCAGATCTTCCCGCGCATAGTCATCCGGAAACGCAACGGGAATGTCTTTCGTCTCACCGGGATTCATCCCCTCAATCCCAGAAATCAAGTCTTCGAGAAACTTATCCGATTCCAATTCCAATTGAAAATCCGTCGCTTCTGCCCCAGAAATGACCGCTTCGCTCACCTCACCATCCACCACCAAGCGTCCCTGGTAGTTCACCACCACCACATCCCCACGTTGGGCAGCCCGGCCTTCCACCGGAACCAAGGTGGCAACTTTGGCTTGTTGAGAGGCGAGGAATTGATCCACTTGGGTCGGATCATATTCGCTTTTTTCGGCCTTGACGGAGAGGGCGGTGTAGTCGCCGAGGGTCACTTCCGGCGGGACATCCATGGATGCCTTAAAGGTAAACACTTCGCCGGGTTTATACTGCGTCAATAATTCACTAATGTCGGGGTGAATTTGATAATTGCCCAAAACGTCGATTTTTTCGTCCGAGACCGCCTTCATCACGGTGCTTTGCACCAGGTTTTCCAGCGCTTCGGCGCGGACTCGTTCTGGCCCTAGACGTTGTAACAGAATCGGACGGGGCACTTTGCCTTTCCGAAACCCAGGAATCCGCACCGTCCGAGCTAAGTCTTTGACGACTTTTTCGTAGGCCTGCTTCGAGGCATCAGCGGGGATTTCAATGGTGAGGGTAATCTGACTATTCGGTGATTTTTCCTGGGATACTTTCATGGACAACTCGCTTTCCAAACCGTAAACTTATGGGATAAATGAAGGG
>JAZBOC010000112.1:0-118821 GCA_036353315.1 Wenzhouxiangella sp.
GATGGTGGCCAGGGGCGGAATCGAACCACCGACACGCGGATTTTCAATCCGCTGCTCTACCAACTGAGCTACCTGGCCATAATTTGGTCGCTGCCGCTCAACCGGGACGTGGGGCATCCGCGCCGGCCCGATAAAGCGAAGCGCGTAGTTTACCACCTTAGATCGGGTTTGGGTATATCCGAAGGAGCAGGCAGGGTCCTCGGATGTTGGGTCTGTTCAGGTCGGATTAACTCCAGTTGCAGTAGGATGACCGTACTGTCCAGTTGTTTTGGAGAACGGCATGCGAGCACCGATAGTTCTGTTGTTCATCTTGGGTCTGACGGCCTGCGCGAGCACTTCGCCGCCGGAGGTGCGCAGCGGCGAGGTCTACCAGCGCCACGCCAGCGAAGAGCCGGTCGACGGTGTTCGATACTCTTCTGTGCGCAGTTGGCGTCCGATAGGAGACGAGGGCGTGTTGATCGAGTTCAACCGGAATCGCTACTACTTGTTCGAGCTGATCGGTGCTTGTCGCAGCGAAATCCGCTACGTTCAGTCCATCCGTCTGCTGACGTCCAGCGCCCATCGCATTGACCGCTTCGACCGCGTTGCGCTCGGCGATCGGGTCTGCCGCATCCAAGACATTCGCGAAGTCGACTTCGAGGCCGTCCAGGCCGATCTGAAGGCGCTGCGCGAGGAAGCAGAGCCGGCGCGAGTGGGCGTGGAATCAGACTTGATCCACCGCGATGACTATTCTGGCGGCACGTAGCCGTCGGCGCGGTCGTATTCGCCGTCGAACAGGAAAGCTTCGGCCTGTTCGAACAGGTACTTGCGGTGCTCCGGGTCGATTGGGCTCAGGCGCTTTTCGTTGATCAGCATGGTCTGGTGAGCCAGCCATTGCTGCCAGGCCTCCTTGCAGATATTGGCCTGAATGCGCTGTCCGAGTTCTCCGGGCAGGGGCGGTCGCGGCAGGCGTTCTCCTTGGCGGTTCAGGTACTGACAGTGAACGGTCTCGGTCATGTTTTGGCTCAGTTCTTGGACGATTGCGAGATTGTATCAGCGAGCCACTCCACGACCTGCCGGATCGGTCGCGGTAGCCCGGCCCGCAGCGCGTTATCGGGATGAAACCATTGGCTTTGTTCGTCTGCGACCAGATCTGGGATGGTTTCCGGCCGGGCGCGGCTGAAGCGCATGTGCAGGCTGAAGTGGGTGAATTCGTGGTCAATGGGCGGCGGCACAGCAGCGTCGCTGGTCCCGGGTGAATCGTCGCCCTCAGGCAGGCACCACAAGCCACCCCAGATGCCGCTGGGCGGGCGGCGCTGGAGCAGCAGTCGATCTTGATCGTCCTGGATGATCAGCCAGTTGGCGCTGCGCTGCGGTCTCTCGCGCCGGGGCTTTTTGCCCGGCAAACTCTCAATTCGCCCGTCAATGCGGGCGCGACAGTCACCCTGCACCGGGCATAGCATGCACGCCGGTCGCCGCGGCGTGCACACGGTCGCGCCCAGATCCATGATGGCTTGGGTGTAGTCGGCGGCGCGGTCGATCGGCGTCCGGGCTTCGGCTTCGACCCAGAGCTGCTGCAGCACGGATGTCTTGCCCGGCCAGCCCTCGATACCGGCATGCCGGGCCAGAACGCGCTTGACGTTGCCGTCCAGGATGGACGCGCGCTCATCCAGAGCCTGGGCGATGATGGCATGGGCGGTGGACTTGCCGATGCCCGGCAGTTCGTTGAGCGCAGCCGCAGTGGTGGGCAGGTCACCGTCGTGTTCTGCGAGACAGATTCTTGCTGTCCGGTGAAGATTGCGCGCGCGAGCGTAGTAACCGAGGCCAGACCACATGGCCAGCACATCGTCCAGCGAGGCTGCGGCCAGCGCGGGCAGATCTGGAAATTGCTGCATGAAGCGCTCGAAGTAGTCGACCACCGTCCCGACCTGGGTTTGCTGGAGCATGATTTCCGACACCCAGACCCGATACAGACTGCGATTGCGCTGCCAAGGGAGGTCGTGGCGGCCGTGACTTTTCCACCACGTCAGTAGACGTTGCGCGAAATCGTTGGACTGAGCTGGGGTGGGGCCAGTCACTAGCCGGCTTCGGCGGCCTGTTCCTGGACCGGCAGAATGGCATGGACAAAGGTGCCGGCGTCAAACGGGCGCAGGTCTGCCGCCGTCTCGCCTACGCCGATAAAGCGGATCGGGATTCCCAACTCGTGGGCGATGGCAAACAGCACTCCACCCCGGGCGGTACCGTCCAGTTTGGTCACCGTGATACCGGTCAACTCCACGGCTTCGTTGAACTGTCGGGCCTGGGAAAGCGCGTTCTGGCCCGTGCCGGCGTCGACCACCAGCATGGTTTCATGCGGAGCGTCCGGATCGATCTTCTTGATGACGCGTCTGACCTTGGTCAGTTCGTCCATCAGGTGGCCCTGGGTGTGCAGTCTGCCGGCGGTGTCGGCGATCAGCACGTCGATCCCGCGCGCCTTGGCCGAGTGCATCGCGTCGTAGATTACCGCTGCGGTGTCGGCGCCGGACTGCTGGGCGATGACGGGAACGCCGTTGCGCTCGCCCCAGGCCTTGAGCTGTTCGACTGCGGCAGCGCGAAAGGTGTCGCCGGCGGCCAGCATCACCGACAAGCCTTCATCCATGTAACGTCGGGCCAGCTTGCCGATGGTCGTGGTCTTGCCCACACCGTTGACGCCGACGGTCAGGATCACAAACGGTTTTTTGGCCGGATCCACGACCAGAAACTGCTCGGCCGGCTCGATCAGGTCGTAGAGTTCGGCCTGCACAGCCGGCAGCACTTGGGATGGCTCGGCAACGACACCCCGGGCAATGCCTTCGCGCAGACGATCGATGATCCGGGTTGTCGCGCCGATGCCCATGTCGGCGGTCAGCAGAGTCGTCTCGATTTCCTCGATCAGGGCCTCGTCGATGCGGCTGGCGCTGCCGATCAGCCCGAACAGTGATGACAGGCTGGAACGGGTCCGATCCAGCCGGGCTTCCAACGGGTCGACGCCGGATTTTTCCACGGGGCGGACGGGCGTTTTTTCAACGCCCTCACCGGATTTCTTGCGACGAAAGATCGAGAACATAACCCGGTATGCTAGCACCATGACCGGAAAAATACGCATCATCGCCGGGCAATGGCGCGGACGGAAAATCAGCGTCCCGGACCGACCCGGGCTGCGCCCGACCGGCGACCGCGCGCGCGAAACGCTGTTTAACTGGATCGGCCCCCGCATCGTGGGGGCGTGCGTGCTGGATCTGTTCGCGGGGAGCGGCGCTCTGGGGCTTGAGGCGGCCTCGCGCGGGGCTTCGCGAGTGATTCTGGTCGAGCGTGATGCGGTTGCGGCCAGGGCACTGCGTGAAGGACCGCTGACCTGGCCTGGATCCGAGACGGTCAGCCTGGTCGAGACCGATGCATTGTCATGGTTGCAGCAGCAGCCCGATTCCTTCAACCTTGTTTTCATCGACCCGCCTTTCGATTCCACGTTGCTCGGCTCGGTGCTGGCCGTTATCGCTCAAGGACCAGGCTGCCTGTTCGGCGGGGCCCTCGTCTATATCGAATCCTCTGCGGACCGGTTCCCTTCGCTTTTGCCCAGCGGACTCCAAGTGCTAAGGCAAAAGCGGCTAGGTGAGGTGGGGCTGACGCTTCTGGAGCGGACGTTATAATCCCGGGCCGCGTCCCACGGAATCCTCACACCATGACCGCTTCCGCGATCGACTACAGCATCGCCATCTACCCGGGAACTTTCGATCCCTTGACCAACGGCCATACCGATCTGGTCGCCCGGGCATCGCGTATCTTCTCGCTGGTGGTCGTGGCAATCGCTGAAAGTCCGCACAAGCAGCCGGCCTTTGGTTTGCAACAGCGCATTGAACTGGCGCGCCACGTGCTGTCCGAAGCCGGCATAGTCAATGTCGACGTGGTCGGCTTCGACTGTCTGCTGGCTGATTTCGTCGCCCAGCGCGGGGCCGGAGTGATTCTGCGCGGCCTGCGCGCGGTATCGGATTTTGAGTACGAGTTTCAGCTGGCCTCGATGAACCGGCACCTGGCGATCGACGTCGAGACCATGTTCCTGACTCCGGATGAAGAGCACAGTTTCATTTCCTCAACGCTGGTCAAGGAAATTGCCCGGCTGGGGGGAGACGTTCGCAAGTTTGTCCATCCAGGTGTCGCCACGGCCCTGCGCGAGCGCTATCGGGCCTGATCGGATGCCATCGAACATCAGGACGCATCAGGAGGACTCGTTGAGTCGGCGTCCCCTGAGCACGGTCGGAGTGCTGCTGATCAGTCTGTCGCTGGCCGCAACGGCCATGGCATCAGCACCCGGGCCAGGCCGGGCCGCAATCGCCAGCGCTCATCAGGCGGCAACCGATGCCGGGCTGGAAATCCTGGCCGACGGCGGTAACGCTTTTGATGCCGCGGTGGCGGTTTCGGCAGCGTTGGGCGTGGTCGAGCCGGGTTCTTCCGGCATCGGTGGAGGGGGATTCTGGCTGCTTCATCGGCTCGCCGACGACTTTTCGGTGATGATAGATGGCCGCGAGACGGCCCCGGCGGCGGCGACCACCGACATGTATTTGGACGAATCGGGCGGGGTTGATCGTGATCTGGCGATCAACGGTCCGCTGTCGGCCGGCATTCCCGGGGCGCCCGCCGCCTGGGTTTATCTGGCTGAGCGCTACGGTACTCTGCCGCTTGAGGCTGTGCTGGCACCGGCGATCCGGTTGGCGGAGGAAGGTTTTGCGGTCAATCGGCAGTACCAGGCGCTGAGCCATCTGCGCGGACACGTGATGCTGCGCTGGCCGGAAACGGCCGCGATTTTCATGCCCGGGGGCCAGGTGCCGGCGCTCGGCACCATCATTCGCCAGCCCGAGCTGGCCGAAACTCTGCGCCACTTGGCCCGCGAGGGCTTCGACGGTTTCTATCGCGGCCCGGTGGCCGAGAAGCTGGTCGCCGGCGCGCGAGCGGCCGGCGGCATCTGGACGCTCGCAGACCTGGCCGACTACCGCGTGGTTGAGCGCGAGGTGATTCGCACCCGCTATCGGGGCTACGAGTTGTTGACCGCCGCGCCACCGTCTTCCGGCGGCATTGCCATTGCCCAGATACTCAACCTGATCGAGCCTTACGATCTGTCAGCGCTCAGTCGGGTGGAGAAAACGCATCTGCTGGTCGAAGCCATGCGTCGGGCCTATCGCGATCGTGCGCTTTACCTGGGCGACCCGGAGTTCGTCGATATCCCGACCGAACTGCTGCTCAGCTCCGCCTACGCTGCGGGGCTGCGCGCCGGTATCCGTCTGGACCGGGCCACGCCTTCGGCCAGCCTTGCAGCGGATCCCGATCTGCTGCCGGAAGGGGATCACACCACCCATTTTTCGGTTATGGACGCTGCCGGCAACCTGGTTTCGGGGACTCTGACCATTAACCTGGCTTTTGGATCGGGCTATGTCGCGCCGGGGACCGGCGTGTTGCTGAATAACGAGATGGATGACTTTTCGGCAGCGCCCGGGGTGCCGAACGAGTTCGGCCTGATCGGCTTCGATGCCAACGAGATTCAGCCGGGCAAGCGCATGCTGTCCTCGATGAGTCCGACCATCGTCAAGTCCGACGAGCGCATCGCCGTGCTCGGCACGCCCGGTGGCTCGCGCATCATCACCATGGTCCTGCTCGGCATTCTGGACTTCGTTGACGGCAATGGGCCGGAGTCATGGGTTGCGTTGCCGCGCTTTCATCACCAGTACCAGCCGGATGAAATCGAGGTCGAGCGGGGCGCATTCAGTGGCGAGGAGATTGACGCGCTGGAGTCGCTGGGCCACGTGGTGCGCGTGCGCCTGCTGCCTTGGGGCAACATGCACGCGGTGATGTGGGACAAGATCGCGGACCGAGTCCAGGCCGCACACGATCCGCGCTGGGACTCCGGCGCTGCCGAAGTCCGGGACTTCCGCCGGTAAGCGGGTTAGACCCGCTCGAAGATCCCGGCTGCACCCATGCCCGTGCCGATGCACATCGTTACCATGCCATAGCGCTGCTGCGTGCGCTGCAGACCGTGCACCAGTTTTGCGGCCAGGATGGCCCCGGTTGCCCCCAACGGGTGGCCGAGGGCGATAGCGCCGCCGAGCGGATTCACTTTGTCGGGGTCCAACTCTACCGTGCGCATCACCGCCAGAGACTGAGCGGCAAAGGCCTCATTCAACTCGATCCAGTCGAGTTCGTCCTTCGAGATGCCGGTCTGCTTGCAGACTTTGGGGATCGCTTCGATCGGTCCGATACCCATGATTTCGGCCGGCACTCCGGCAACGGAAAAGCCCCGAAACACCGCGAGCGGCTGGAGGTTAAGCTCCTTTACCACCCGTTCCGAGACCAGCACCAGCGCCCCGGCGCCATCGGACATTTGCGAGCTGGTCGCCGCGGTCACGGAGCCTTTGGCGTCGAACACCGTTCTGAGTTTGCCCAGCGTTTCAAGCGACGTGTCGCGGCGGGGCCCCTCGTCGGTGTCGATGACCGTCTCAGTCTCTCGCACCTGGCCGGTTCCTGGGTCAGGCAGCCGGCTGGTAACGGTGTATGGGCGGATTTCGGTGAACTTGCCGCCGTCGATCGCCGCAATCGCCTTCTGGTGCGAGCGATAGGCAAACTCGTCCTGGTCGGCCCGACTGACGTTCCACTTCTGCGCTACTTTCTCGGCGGTGATGCCCATGCCGTAGGCGATGGCAACGTTTTCATCTTCGCTGAACACCCTGGGGTTCATGGCCACCTTGTGGCCCATCATCGGGACCATGGTCATGGTTTCGGTCCCGGCCGCAATCATGACATCGGCCTCGCCCAGGCGGATGCGGTCGGCGGCCATGGCAATGGTTTGCAGGCCGGATGAGCAGAAGCGGTTGACCGTCACACCCGGCACGCTGTCGGGCAGGCCGGCCAGCAAGGCGCCTATTCGGGCAACGTTCATGCCCTGTTCGGCTTCCGGCATGGCGCAGCCAACAATCACATCCTCGACCCGGGCCGGGTCGAGACCGGGCACCTCGGCTACGGCGTGCTTGAGGGCATGGGCCAGCAGGTCGTCCGGACGAACGTTGCGGAAACCGCCCTTGAACGCCCGGGCAACCGGGGTGCGGACGGCGGAAACGATATAAGCATTGTTCATTTCTGATTCCTCAGGGATATCAAATTCGTTCGGTTACCGGGTGCGGGATTGAAGGGGGTCGAAACCCGAACCCCGAAAACCGCAACCCGATCAGTTGCGCAACGGCTTGCCGGTTTTCAGCATGTGTCCAATCCGCTCCTGCGTCTTCGGCATCGCGCATAGCGCGAGGAAGTGCTCGCGCTCGAGGTGATGCAGCCAACGCTCGTTGACCGGGGTGCCGCGATCGATGGCGCCACCGCAGATGGCGGTGGCAATACGCGAGCCGATCTCGAAATCATGCTCGGAGATGAAGTGGCCTTCGAGCATGTTGACCAGAAGCATCTTCATGGTCGCGATGCCGACATCGCCGGCGGCCGGGAAAGTCCGGTCGGCCAGCGGCGGCCGGTAGCCAGCTGCGGCCAGGGAGCGGATCACGCCGTGGGCGGCGTGCAGCAGTTCGTGCTCGTGCAGCACAATCAGGTCCTCCGGACGCAGGTAGCCCATGTCCATCGCTTCCATGGCCGAACCTGCCACCTGACCCATGGCCACTTGCTTGTAGCGTTTTTCCAGCAGCGGCCAGGTATCGCCTGCAGCAACATCTGCATTGACCTGCAGGGCCAGGGTCGCCAGTCCACCGCCGGCCGGCAGCAGGCCAACCCCGGCCTCGACCAGGCCCATGTAGCTTTCCAGGTGAGCGACCCGGCGGCTGGCGTGCATGGCCAGCTCCAGACCACCACCCAGGGCCAGGCCGCGCACCGCCGCGACCGAGGGAATGCCGGCATAGCGCATGCGCAGGTTGACTTCTTGAAAGCCCTGGACGAGTGCGCGGACACTGTCGTAGTCGCCGCGCTGGATGGCTTCGGCGGCGGCTTTCAGATTGGCGCCGGCGGAGAAGGGGCCTTTGGGCTGCCAGATGACCAGGCCTTCGAACCCGGCTTCAGCCTTGTCCAGAGCTGCGTTGAGGCCGTCGACGACGCCGGTATCGATCACGCCCATCTTGGTCTTGAGGCTGGCGATCAGGATGTCGTCTTGCGCCGTCCAAAGCCGGATGCCATCAGTTTCATGCACGGTCTGTCCATCGTGTGAGGCCTCGCCGATCAGCCGGACCGGCTGATACTGGCGCTGGTAGACCGGCAGGTCGGGACGCGGGCTGACTTCGCCGTCGGCTGCAGACCAGGACCCGTCGGGGCCGTGTGCGCCGTCGACCTCGCTGACCCACTTGGGCAGATGAGCGTCGACCCCGGTCTTGCCGGCGTCGACGTCGGCCTGGATCAGGTCCGCGACCCGTTTCCAGCCGGCCGCCTGCCATTGCTCAAATGGTCCGGTTTTCCAGCCATAGCCCCAGCGCATGGCCAGGTCGATCTCGCGCGCCGACTCGGCGATTTCAGCCAGGTGGTAGGCGCAGTAGTGGAACAGGTCGCGGTGGATGGCCCACAGGAATTCGGTTTCAGGGTACTCGCCCTTGGCGAGTTCGGCCAGCTTCTCGCCCGGATCCTTGATCGCGAGGATGGCCTTGACCTCGTCGCGCACGCTGTAGTCGGTGGTCCGGTAGTCGCCGGTTTCCGGGTCGAAAACCTTGATCTCCTTGCCATCTTTGCGAAACACGCCAGCGCCGGCTTTCTGCCCCAGAGCGCCGGCCTCGATCAGTTTGCCCAGCCACTCCGGCGCCTGGAACAGCGCGTGCCACGGATCATCACTGAGCTTGGCATCCATGGTCCGAATGACGTTGGCCATGGTGTCCAGTCCGACCACGTCGGCTAAGCGAAAGGTCGCGCTCTTCGGACGCCCGATGGCCGGTCCGGTCAGGGCATCCACAGTGTCGAAACCCAGCCCCAGGCGCTGCGCATGATGCATGGTCGACCACATGGTGAACACACCGACCCGGTTGGCGATGAAGTTGGCGGTGTCCCGACAGCGCACTACGCCCTTGCCGAGATTGCGGGTCAGGAAGTCCTCAAGCAGGTCAAGAACCTTACCGTCGGTGCCCGGGTGCGGAATTAGTTCGACTAGATGCATGTAGCGTGGGGGGTTGAAGAAGTGCACCCCGCAGAAGCGGTCCTTCAGCGCATCGGGCACCACGCCGGCTAGCTCAGTAATCGACAGACCTGAGGTATTGGTGACAAAAAAGGCGTCGGCATGAATGTGCGGGCCGATCTTCTCATAGAGAGACTTTTTAATGTCCATGCGCTCGACGATGGCTTCGATGATGAAGTCACAGTGCGAAAGCTGCTCCAGGTCATCCTCGAAATTGCGCGGCGTTATGAAAGCAGCCAGCTCCTTGCTTGCCAAGGGCGCCGGCTTGAGCTTTAGCAGGTTACCCACCGCGGCTGCGGCGATTTTCGAACGCTGCTTGTCGTCTGACGGCAGGTCGTACAAGTCGACCGCGATTCCGGCAGACGTCAGGTGGGCGGCGATCTGCGCGCCCATGACACCGGCCCCGAGCACGGCGGCGCGGCGAACCAGTAGTTTGTGGTCGGTCATCACGTTTCCTTTAGAATATATGGGGTTGCTAGCTATTAATTAGAATTTGGTTTAGCTCGCCGCAGCCAGCTTGGGTGCTTCCCTCTTGGCGCTGCCCAAGGCTTCGGGCGTGAATTCGTCGACCGCGATCACGCGTGCGCTCAATTCTTGCGCCCGGATCAGATCGGCAGCCTGGTCCTCCGTGATTACACCGGCTTTAACCGCCTTGGCGGCCACCGCGTAAACGTTGGATGGGTTGGGTACGACCTTCAGCGCGTTGCGAAGCGCATGCTCGGCTGGCTCGGCCTTGAGTACCGCATCAAAGGCCTGGAGCACGATACCGGTTCCGTCTGCCTCGGGTGACATGTAGACCCCGCGAATCAGGCGCTCTCGGGTCGCACTTTTTTCCAGGAGCTGCCGCGCAATCTTCCGGCCGGTACGATCGTCGGCGGGCGCGTTGCGTCGTCCCAGCGGGAAGTTGAGCAGTCGCAGCACCGGACCCAAGGCGGGAATCGGGAAGTTTCGATAAACACCGTAAAGCGCTTCTTCGACCTCGTTCAGGCTGTCCTGCACGGCAAAATGCAGGATCGCCAGGTCTTCTTCGGGCCTGCCGTCGTCCTCGAACCGTCGCAGCGTTGCCGAAGCCAGATAGAGGTGGGCCAGCGCGTCGGCAAAACGACCGGAAAGTTTTTCGGCAAACTTGAATTTGCCGCCCAGAATCAACAAACAGAGGTCGGCCGTAAAGGTGAACGCTGCGCTGAGGCGGTTGATCTGACGAAAATAGCGTGCCGTGGGCCCGGACACTGGACTGTGACTGATTCGGGCGCCGGTCAGCGCCAGCACCGGCGCCCGCGCAGCGTTTGAGATGAGGAATCCGACGTGAGCCCACAGCGCCTTGTCGAACGCACTCAAGTCATTGTCGGCGGCCGCGGTCATCTCCTTGAGCAAATAGGGATGGCAGCGGATAGCACCCTGTCCGAACACGATCATCGAGCGGGTCAGAATGTTGGCGCCCTCGACGGTGATCGAGACCGGTAGCGCCTGATAGTTCATCGACAAGTAATTGCCGGGGCCCTCGACAACCGCTTTGCCGCCGTGGACATCCATAGCATCGTTGATGACCCGGCGGTTGGCCTCGGTCAGGTACGCCTTGAGGATAGCCGACAGCACCACCGGCTTATCGCCGCGATCCAAGGCACTCAGCGTGAGTTTGTGGGCAGCCTCCATGCGGTAGGCTTCCGCGCCGATCCGGGCGAGCGGCTCCTCGATGCCCTCGAAGTGACCGATGGGCTGCTTGAACTGGTAGCGAATGCGTGCATAGGCACCGGTCAGCATGCTGGCCGCCTTGCCCCCGGCCACGCCCTGGGCGGGCAGGGAGATTGCTCGACCGGCGGCCAGGCAATGCATGAGCATGCGCCAGCCCTGGCCGATGCGCTCGCGCCCGCCGATCAGCCAATCCATCGGGATGAAAACGTCCTTGCCGCGGGTCGGGCCATTCATGAACAGACTGCCGCCAGGCAAGTGGCGGCTACCGATTTCCACGCCGGGCGTGCTGGTCGGTATCAGCGCGCAGCTGATGCCGAGGTGTTCCTTGCCGCCCAGGAGACCGTCCGGATCGCGGGTCTTGAAAGCGAGCCCGAGCACGGTGGCCACTGGGGCCAGGGTGATGTAACGCTTGTCCCAGCTGACCGACAGTCCCAGCACTTCCTCGCCGTTGATGGTTTTCTTGCAGACAACGCCTTCGTCCGGCATGGATGCTGCGTCCGAGCCAGCTTGCGGAGAAGTCAGGGCAAAGCAGGGGATTTCCTCGCCGCGAGCCAGGCGCGGCAGGTAATGATTTTTTTGCTCTTCGGTGCCGAAGTGCATCAGAAGCTCGCCGGGTCCGAGCGAGTTCGGGACCATGATGCTGACGGCTGCGGTCAGGCTGCGGGTGGAAATTTTCGTGACCACCGCCGCGTTGCCCTGGGCGCTGAAGTCGAGGCCCCCATATTCTTTCGGGATGATCATGCTCAAGAAGCGCTTTTCGCGGATGAATTGCCACGCCTCGGGCGGCAAATCCTTGAGCTCGCGGTTGATCTGCCAGTCGTCGAGCATGGCGCACAACTCTTCGACCGGACCATCAACGAAAGCCTGCTCTTCTTCGCTCAGGCTCGGTGGCGGCATGTCGAACAGCTTCTTCCAGTCCGGACGACCCGAGAACAGCTCTGCATCCCACCACACTGTCCCCGCATCCAGGGCCTCTTTTTCGGTCGCGGACATGGCCGGCAGTACCGTCTTGAACCAGGAAAACAGCGGTGCGGAAATGACTGCACGACGCAGGGGATGAACCGCCATGACAGCAAAGAAGATGGTTGAGATGGCCAGCAGCGCAGCGACAGGCCAGGCTACGCCCGCAACAGGAGTCGCCGCCAGCCCAATGGCAGACAGCAGGGCCGCGCTCCACGCCGGGGCGCGCACGTAGGCCAGAGCCAGCAGGCCGACAATCAGGGCGAAGAAGATAGTCAAGGTCATGATGATGTCTCCAAGGTGCCACGGGCACCGGTGCGAGCGGTGGAATCGTAAAGTTCGGCGCTCAGACCGCTGCCGCGCAAGCCGGCGGCGGCGAATCGAACGAGGTCCGAGGCGATCGACCGAGTATCGGCTAGGCTGCTCTCGGCCATGGTGTAGGTCAGGGCGCCAACAATGAAATCCAGCTGGCGGCGCAACAGATCTGGTTCGCGTCCCGGTAGCGTCTGGGCGATCGCGTCAGCAAAACGCCGCATGACGAACGCATATTCACTGCTGATGGCGGCGTGCAGATCCTCGTCGCGGTCGGCGAAAGCCCGCATCAGCAATTGCATGAAGCGGTGTCCGTCGGCATCAGAACCGCGCGAAAAAGCAAGGGCCGGATAGACGAAAGCATCCAGCACGTCTTCGAGCTGAGGCCCATCGGCTTTACCCAGGGCTTCTTCCAGCCGTTTCAGTCGGGCTTGGTTGAGCGCATCAAGTCGGCGCCTAAAAACAGCCAGCAAAAGCGCTTGTTTTGAGCCAAAGTGATAGTGCACGGCGGCCAAATTGACGCCGGCGGCCTGAGTGATCTGGCGGAGGCTGGCCAAGTGAAACCCCTGTTCGGCGAACAAAGTTTCGGCGGCGTCCAGAATCCGGTCACATGTGCTGGGTTCAGACAAATTCAAACGTTCGATTTAAACGCATGTTTGAATATTATCACGCTCAAGATGGATAAGTGAAGATTTGCCAGCCGACGTTTTCGAACGATCAGGTCTCGCACTCAGCGTCGGCGACGGAGCGCCGGACGCGGACCCGGCCGGGATTGGAAACGACGATGGCGCGTGCTTCTGCCCGACCGCGGGCGTCGCAGACCCGAATCGTCAGGTTGGTGCCGTAGGCTGTTCCCATCGGCTGAAAGCGCACGCGATTGCGGCCGGCGGAATGCAGCAAAAGTGCATCGTCTGGCGCCACCACCCGGAGCACATCCGCGGGGCTGTCCGGCGCACGGTCATTGTCGCGATCAATGAAGATGATCCAGCCCCGGTCCCAGCGATTCTCGCCGCTGCAGCTCAACTGGTCGTTGCTAGGGCAGGCGACCACGTTTGCGCGTCGCGTCACAGCCGCGTGTCGGGCAAACTGGAGATGGCTGATCGCGAGATTGGTCTTGGCCGCGACCCGATTTTCAGCCACAAAGCCGGCCATCGCGGGGACACCAAGGGTGGCCAGGATGGCCAGCACGGCCAGTACGATGAGCAGCTCAATCAAGGTCATGCCGCGGTGCGCTCGCTCCATGTTGCTGTCTCCTCTTCGAAGGTCCAGCAACAGTCTGCAAGCGCTGCGCGACGGCAGGAATCGGCAGACGACGCTTAGAAAGGTCAGTGCCTGCCGCGATGGTTTGTAGGAATTTTCAGTTCAGGCTGTGGCGGGCAGTGCGCTCCGGATACGTGCGATCGCCTCCTTAAGCGCGTCCAGACCACAGGCAAATGACAGCCGCAGGTGGCCGGGGGCACCAAAGGCCGTGCCGGGGACCGAAGCGACGCCGGCGTGTTCAAGCAGGTGCTCTGCCAGGGCCAGGTCATCGTCGAGCCCAAGGGCCTCAATCGCTCCGCTGAAGTCGGCAAATAGATAAAACGCGCCCTTTCCGGGCGCGCAGGAGACGCCAGGTAGAGCGTCGAGCGCCGGTTGCAGCCAGTCGTGACGCGCTTTGAAGGCAACGCACATGTCTTTCACGCAGCCCTGGTCGCCGGTTAGTGCGGCAACCGCTGCAGCCTGGCTAATGGAGCAGGGGTTGGAGGTGCTCTGGCCCTGGACCTTGCGCATTTCCTTGATCACCGCGGCTGGTCCAGCGGCGTAGCCGATCCGCCAGCCGGTCATTGCATAGCCCTTGGAGACCCCGTTGATCACCATCAGTCGGTCCTTGAGCGCCGGCACCACTTCGGCGATGCTGACAAACGGTTCGTCCGCCCACCAGATGTGCTCGTAAATATCGTCCGAGCAGATCAGGATGCGCGGATGCTCCAGCAGCACTTCTCCCAGCGCCTTCAGCTGTTCGCGGCTATAGGCCTGGCCGGTTGGATTGCTCGGCGAGTTGAGCATCAGCATGCGGGTCTGGTCGGTGATTGAGCTCGCAAGCTGAGCCGGACTGATCAAATAGCTGCTTTCGGGGCTGGTCTTCAGGATCACTGGCTCGCCGTCGGCAAGCCGCACCATGTCGGGATAGGAGACCCAGTAGGGCGCCGGAATGATGACTTCGTTGCCCGGATCAATGGTGGCCTGGAGCAGGTTGTAGATCGCCTGCTTCGCGCCGTTGGAGACCAGGATCTGCGAGGCCTCGTAATCGAGGTGATTGTCGCGGGCCAGTTTTTCGATGATGGCCTGCTTGAGCGCCGGAATTCCGTCCACGGCGGTGTAGCGCGTCTGCCCCTGGTTGATGGCCTTTATTGCTGCCGTGCGGATGTGTTCCGGCGTGTCGAAGTCCGGTTCCCCCATGCTCAGGGAAATGATGTCCCGGCCCTCGGCGCGCAATTCTGCGGCCTTCATGCTCATGGCGATTGTGGCCGAGGGTTTGACCTGCGCGACGCGCCTGGACAATTGAGTGGACACTGATGTTCTCCCTGTGTGCGTTTCAGAACAGGCCCCTAGTATACTGGCCAGCGTGTTTCTTCTCCTCCGAACGCTCTGATGAGCCGCAGATTCCGCATGGCTTCCGGCTACGAGCCGGCTGGTGATCAGCCCGAGGCCATTCGGCAGCTTGCCGAGGGCCTTGCTGCCGGACATGCGCACCAGACCTTGCTTGGGGTGACCGGCTCCGGTAAGACTTTCACGATGGCGAACCTGGTCGAGCGCGTGCAGCGTCCGGCTCTGGTCATGGCCCCGAACAAGACGCTGGCCGCGCAGCTATATGGCGAGTTCAAGGCGTTCTTCCCGGACAACGCCGTCGAATATTTCGTCTCCTACTACGATTATTACCAGCCTGAAGCCTACGTTCCGTCGACCGACACGTTTATCGAGAAAGACGCGTCGATCAATGAACACATTGAGCAGATGCGCCTTTCGGCAACCAAGGCCCTGCTGCAGCGGCGCGACACGCTGATCGTGGCCACGGTCTCGGCCATCTACGGCCTCGGTGACCCCAGCGCGTTTCTCAAGATGACCTTGCCCCTGGTGGTCGGCGAGCGGATGAGCCAGCGCGAGATTCTGCGCCGGCTGGCCGAGATGCAGTACGCACGCAATGATTTCGAGCTGCGGCGTGGCACCTACCGGGTCCGGGGCGAGGTCATCGACATTTTTCCCGGCGACTCCGAGATCGAGGCCGTGCGCGTAGAACTGTTCGACGGCGAGATCGAACGGATCAGTTACTTTGACCCGCTCACCGGCGAAATTCGCGAAAAGCTTGATGAGCTGACGATTTTCCCCAAGACTCATTATGTGACTCCGCGCCAGGTGGTGCTCGACGCGGTCGAGGCCATCAAGGCGGAGTTGGCCGAGCGCCTCCCCCAGCTGGAGAGCGCTGGCAAGTTGCTTGAGGCTCAGCGGATCAAGCAGCGCACCCAGTTTGATATCGAAATGATGCTGGAGCTGGGCTATTGCCAAGGCATTGAAAACTACTCACGCCACCTGACCGGCCGCCAGCCTGGCGAAGCGCCACCAACCCTGTTCGACTACCTGCCGCGCGACGCGATCCTGATTGCTGACGAGTCGCACGTGACCATCCCCCAGATCGGCGGCATGTATCGGGGTGATCGCGCCCGCAAGGAAACCCTGGTTGACTTCGGATTCCGTCTACCCTCGGCGCTCGACAACCGACCGCTGAAGTTCGAGGAGTTCGAGCAGCGTGCGCCGCAGATGATCCTTGTGTCGGCCACGCCCCGTGCCTGGGAGCTGGAACGCTCGCCGGTGATCGCCGAGCAGGTGGTTCGGCCGACCGGCCTGGTTGATCCGGAAGTAATCGTGCGCCCCGCCTCCAGCCAGGTCGACGATCTGCTCTCTGAGATTCATGAGCGAGTCGGGCAGGGCGACCGGGTTCTGGTCACGACCCTGACCAAGCGCATGGCCGAAAACCTGACCGAATATCTGGCTGAGCATGAGATTCGCGTGCGTTACCTGCATTCAGACATCGATACAGTCGAGCGCGTGGAGATCATTCGCGACCTTCGTCTTGGCGCGTTTGATGTTCTTGTTGGCATCAACTTATTGCGCGAAGGCCTTGATTTACCTGAAGTGTCTCTGGTTGCCATTCTGGATGCCGACAAGGAGGGATTTCTTCGTTCCGAAGGCTCCCTGATCCAGACCATTGGCCGGGCGGCGCGCAATGTCAACGGCCGTGCGATTCTCTACGCCGACCAGATGACCAACTCCATGGTGCGGGCCATTGAGGAAACCGATCGCCGCAGGACCAAGCAAATTGCCCATAACGAGGCCCATGGGATAACGCCAAAGAGCATCATCAAGAACATCGCCGACATCATGGCTGACGCCCACCAGACCCCGGGCAAGAAGAGGCCGACCCGAAAAGCTGCTGAAGCGCGCGCCGCCTATGCCGCCGACGTGGTCTCGCCGCAGCAGGCGGCGCGCGACATTGCTCGTCTGGAAAAAGAGATGTTCAAGGCCGCCGAGAACCTGGACTTCGAGCAGGCCGCTGAGCTGCGCGATCGGATCCGTCAGCTGCGTGATCAAAGCCTGAAAGCGGCGGTCTAGTGGACCGCTTCAATGAGCTAGGCAGGTCAGGTTCGTCAATTACTCTCCGGACTATTGCGCCGACTCAGGCAACGTGCCTGTCGGGCGACAATCCAGGAGGCAAGGGCGTCGGTTTCGTCCTCGGTCAGGCCAAAGAACTCCGCGGCAATCCTTGAGGAACTTTGGTCCGAGGGGGTATCGAGTCGTTGGATGATGGCCGGTAAACTCAGCGGCGCATCAGTTCCAGCGGGATCGATTCTCACCAACCATAGCGACCCTGGGGCCAGGCTGCGTGGCCAGTCAAGCGATAAGCCGGTCGCGCTCATTTCTATGGTCTGCGAAATGGCTTCTTTCGGCTTATTGTGGAGCAGCTCTTCGGCCAGGAAGCTGAGCTTGGCATCCATGAGCCGGAGCAACGGCGCCAGCGCAGGCTGCGCACGCATGGCCGATTCCCTAACAAAGGCGTACTGGTTTTCCAGTTGGAGCCACTGCAACATTCTCAGATCAGCCTTCAACTCAGTACGAAGGCGGAGCGTGTCATGCAGTAACGCCTTGTCGAGCGCTTCCATCTGCACATCGGCGGGAAATTCAATCCGGTAAAACGCTCGCCGATCATCGTGCTCAATTGGACTCATCGTTCAACCCCGACAATTCATTGAGCTCGATGATCGACTCTTCGCCAGGAGGCTCCACTACGACACGCGGCCGAATGAGAATATCGACGCGGCGATTGCGCGCCCGGCCCTCCTCAGTGCTGTTGTCCGCGATTGGCAGGGTATCGGCATAGCCTTCTACGCGAAATCGCTCTTGAGGAATTCGGCCGTCTTCGGTGAGTTCGTGCACGACAGAGGCTGCCCGGGCGGCTGAAAGCTCCCAGTTTGAGCGGAATCTCTGGGTCTGTATCGGCAGATTGTCGGTATGTCCGGACACGACGAATTCACCGCGAACGTCGCGCAATATATCCTTGATATCGAGCAGCATCGCGCGAAACTGGGGCTGGATGAGTTCGCTGCCCAGTTCGAAAGCGAAACGATCCTGTAGGCGGATAATGACTTCATCTCCGACGCGCTCGACGGTCACATCGCCCATGTCGATTAGCCCACCCAGTTGCTCGATAACGCTGGCTTCCACACGTTCGGCAGGGCTGGGTTCGTCGTTTCTCTCATCGCCTGCGGGCTGGAGCATGTTGTCTTCAAGGAGGTCCGGAGCGGAGGGCATGGTCGGGAAGCTTGGAACAATTGAGCCTTGATGGGTCGAAATATTGAGATCCCTCACTCTTCCAGTCATCTGTTCAAAAACACTGGCGGTAAATCCGGCGCGGATGTACTCGGCCTGCATTCGATAGCGCTGTATGTCAATGATGACAAAGGAGAATAACAACACAAAAAAGGTGACCAGCAGAGTCATCATATCGGCAAAAGTCACCATCCAGAGGGGTGCGCCGGGTCCCTTTTTTCGAACGCGTCGAATCATTCAAGCTCGCCGGGCGGAAGCCTGACTGCCCTGCGGGGAATACTCCGAACGCTCTCTGCTTGGCAGGTAAGCCTCCAGCATTTCATGCAGTACGCGGGGGTTTGCGCCCTGTTGGATACCAACCACCGCTTCGACGATCAAGGAGTTGGCGATGAGTTCCTGGCTGGAACGAATGGCAAGCTTGTCGGCGATCGGTAATGCGATCAGGTTGGCAAACAGGGCGCCGTAAAGAGTCGTTAGGAGAGCCAGCGCCATACCCGGGCCTAACTGCGATGGGTCGTCCAGATTGACCAGCATCTGTACCAGTCCCACCAGCGTGCCGATCATTCCGAATGCCGGCGCCGACTCGCCGATCGCTCGCCAGATGTCATGGCCGACCTGATGACGCTCGGCCGACTGCTCCATCTCGCGGTTCAGTACATCGCGGATAAAGTCCCCAGGATTGCCGTCGGCGCAAAGCTGGAGGCCTTTGCGGAAGAAAGCGTTGGCGACCGGAGCGTCTTCCAGGGCCAGCAGTCCTCCCTTGCGAACCGTCATGCACAGATCGGTGGCTTGCTCGATCAGCGTTTCCAGTCGCTCCTCGCGCTTGGTGAACGCTTGGCCGGCGACCTTGAAAGCGCCCTGGACCTGCTCAAAGGGAAACTTGATCAGCGTGGCGGCGAAGGTGCCACCGAAAACCATAAGCAGACCCGGCACATTGATGAAGATGGCGATACCGGATGACGCCATGATGGCGGTCAGTATGACGCCAATCCCGAAGATAAGGCCTGCTAGAGTCGCGACGTCCATCAGAGCACTTTAGCGGGATGTGCTTTAGCCAACGGCATTGGGCGGCAGGTTTTCCAGTTCAGCCTTCATTTTCATGTCTTCTTTGAGGACATGATCCAGCAGCCAGTCGCGCAGAAGACCGGTGATTTCTTCCTTTCGAGCGCCGAGCCGTTCCGGATCTGATTCCTGCAGGATTTCTCCGGTGATTCGGTCAAGCCGTTCGAGCAAGGACTGGTGAGCCATCTTGTGCGGCATGTAGCCCCGGAACTGAATGCGAAGCTGCAGCTTTTCCTCACGCGCGAAGTGCTCACGCGCGTATTCGGTAAGCTGGTCCAGCGCCATTTTCAGATTCTGGGTTTCCTCTGGGTGGCGAAGCGCATACTCGACCTGATTGATCAGGCTGAGCAGGTAGCGGTGATCGAGATCAATGATGAGATTACCAACGCTCATTTGCTTTCGCCACTGGATCGGCACGTCGCCACCTCTGCAAGCCCGCTGGGGCTGCGTCATCCTGAAGGCCCACAGTCTAGCGCGAACAGCCGATGATGTCCTCATCCAGGCCAAAGCGCGTGCTGTCCCGCTGCCTGGATTCAGGCCCGCGTCCGATAGGCGGTTATGCTCGGTGCCGAATCGACCGCTCCGGAACCGTGGCGGCCCAGATCAGGGCCAGGATCCAGCCGATTCCGAATAGCATCAGGCCGAGGGTGTTGAGCGCGAAGAGCGATCCGAGTCTTGGATGGCCGCGCCACCAGCCGATGGCCGTTGGAATCAGCAGAAATGGCGTCATCAGGGCCAGGCCAATCAGCAGTTCGTTGAGCGTGAGCATGAGTGGCTAGATCCTTCAGTCACCGAAGATTTCGGCCAGCGCGCTCTCCAGCTCGCGAAACCGGAACTCGAAGCCGGCCTCTTCAAGGCGTGACGGACGCATGCGCGCTCCGGTCAGCAACAGGCGCGACATCTCACCGAAGGCCAGTTTAAGGGCCAGCGCCGGTGCAGGGAGGACCGCAGGCCGATGCAGCGCCTTGCCAAGCTGTCGGGTGAACTCCGCATTGGTCACTGGTTTCGGCGCCGACGCGTTGAAAGGACCGCTGAGCGTATCGCGCTCGGCCAGGAAGCGGATGGCGCCAACCATGTCCTCGCGGTGGATCCAGGGCATGTACTGCTTGCCGTTCCCCAGCTTGCCTCCCAGACCCAGCTTGAAGATTGGGACCGTTTTGGCCAGCATACCGCCGCCGTTATCCAGCACCAAACCGATTCGAACGATGGCCACACGCACCCCGTAGGCCTCTGCCTCAAGGGCTTCGGCTTCCCAGCGCTTGCATAGCTGGTGGGCAAACTCGTCGTGGGGCGTGGTTTCCTCGGTGACATCGCGGGCGCCTTGGTCACCGTAGTAGCCGACCGCCGAGGCCGATACCAGCACCTTAGGCGCCGGATCTGCAGCGCGGCACAGTGCAACGACCTCGCGAGTGACCTGGACCCGGGAGTCCAGCAAGGCTTTTTTCTTGCGTTCGGTCCAGCGACCCTCGGCGATCGGTTCACCGGCAAGGTTGACGACCACCTCGGGCGCTTCGTCGACAAAGTCTTCGACTTTGGCCCGAACGATCGTCGATTCGGGCAGGTGACGGGCCGCCTTGTCCGGTGAACGCGACACCACCAGCGGGACGTGCCCGTCCCGGACGAGGTCCGCACACAGTTTCTGGCCGATGAATCCGCTGCCGCCAGTGATGAGAAATTTCATGAAATACTGCCTTGATTTGCGATCAAATTACCAGACCAAGCCTAGCCTATATAAATGCAGGAATCATGAAACGAACGCGTTTGACCGTGAATCATCACCGTTCGGAGCCTGCATGTTGTCTCGGCTGCCTTTAGACTACGCAATGACCTTTTGACAACGACGCCTGATCATGGAACAGACCGCAATCAAGACCCTGCTCGACGACCTGCAGCGCCGCGTGGCGGCGCTCAGGGGGTATCTTTGACTACGATGGCCGGGTAGAACGCCTCGAAGAGGTCACCCGGGAGCTGGAAGATCCTTCGGTCTGGGATGATCCGGACAAGGCGCAGGCGCTGGGTAAGGAACGTTCTGATCTCGATCGCTCGGTCAGCGCTCAAAAGGGCGCGCTGGACGGCGTCTGCGATGCCGCTGAGCTGCTGGACATGGCACTGGCCGAGAACGATGATGAAACGCTGGCCAGCGTGGCCCAAGATCTGCAGAACCTGGAGCGCAGCGTTGCCGAGCTGGAGTTCCAGCGCATGTTCTCCGGTGAGATGGATGAGCGGCCCTGCTTTATCGACATTCAGGCCGGATCGGGCGGCACCGAGGCGCAGGATTGGGCCGAGATGCTGCTGCGCATGTATCTGCGCTGGGCCGAGCGGCGCGGCTGGAAGTCAGAGTTGATTGAAGCCTCTGGCGGCGATGTCGCGGGCATCAAAAGCGCCACAGTGCGCGTGGAAGGTGATCATGCGTTCGGCTGGTGCCGAACCGAAACCGGCGTGCACCGTCTGGTTCGCAAGTCGCCGTTTGATTCCGGGAATCGCCGCCATACTTCGTTCGCCAGCGTCTTCGTCTCGCCGGAGGTAGACGACAGCATCGAGATCGACATCGATCCTTCGGATCTGAGAATCGACGTTTACCGGGCCTCCGGCGCCGGTGGCCAGCACGTCAACCGGACCGAGTCCGCGGTGCGCATCACCCACGAGCCGACCGGCACCGTGGTTCAGTGCCAGACCGACCGCTCCCAGCACAAAAACAAGGATCGCGCCATGAGCCAGCTGCGGGCGAAACTCTATGAGCTTGAACTGCAGAAGCAGCGCGAGAAATCACAGGCAGCCGAGGATGAGAAGGCCGATATCGGCTGGGGCAGCCAGATTCGCAACTACGTGCTCGACCAGTCGCGCATCAAGGACCTCCGGACCGGCATTGAGCGCTCGGATACGCAGAAGGTGCTCGACGGTGACCTGGACGAGTTTGTGGCCGCCCAGCTCAAAGCCGGTTTGGCGTGAAAAGCTTTTTACCCGCGGATGAAAGATCTGTTTTCAGCCGCGTTCACCCGCGTTCACCCGCGGTAAATTCAGGCCTTTGCAAGGGCGGAAATCGATGACCGAAGAGACCAGGCCAAACCATGCCGAGGACGAAAACCGTCTGATTGCGGAGCGCAGGGCCAAGCTTCAGGGGCTGCGCCAGACCGGTGCTGCCTACCCGAACGACTGGCGACCCGATGCCGAGGCTGCCGCGCTGCTAGAGCGTTTTGCAGACGAGACTGCCTGGAACCAGGAAGCCCTGGAGGGCCTGGATGATCGCTTTTGCCTGGCGGGGCGGATGATGAGCCGGCGGATCATGGGCAAGGCCGCTTTTGTCCATATCCAGGACGGCTCGGGCGCGCGCATTCAGCTGTACCTGCGTCGTGACGATTTGCCCGACGGCGTTTATGAAGCGTTCAAGCATTGGGACATCGGCGACCTGGTTGGCGTGTCCGGTCGGCTCATGCGCACTCGAACCGGCGAGCTCAGTGTGCACGCCGAAGACCTTCGTCTGCTGGCCAAGTCGCTGCGGCCACTGCCGGAAAAGTGGCATGGTCTGACCGACCAGGAGACCCGTTATCGCCAGCGCTACGTGGACCTGATCGTCAACCCCGAGGTGCGCGAGACCTTTGTGCGCCGCAGCCAGGTGGTACGAGCGATCCGTGAGTTTCTCGACCGTCGGGGCTTTCTGGAGGTCGAAACGCCGATGATGCATTACATTCCCGGTGGAGCCACTGCGCGGCCGTTCGTGACTCACCACAACGCGTTGGATCTGGACCTGTATTTGCGCGTGGCGCCAGAGCTGCACTTGAAGCGCCTGGTGGTTGGAGGCCTGGAAAAGGTTTACGAAATCAACCGTAACTTTCGCAACGAGGGAGTCTCGACCCGGCACAATCCCGAGTTCACCATGCTGGAGTTCTACTGGGCGCACGCAGACTACAACGATCTGATTCGTCTGACCGAAGAAATGCTGCACGAAATCGTGACGCTGATGCCCGGCCTGAAGGACGGCCGGGTCCTCTACCAGGGCGAGGAGATTGACTTTGGCGGTCAATACCGCCGCCTGAGCGTGGCCGAGGCCGTGGCCGAGCACTATCCGGACCTGGTCGACGCCGACCTGCGTGACCTTGAGCCGCTTCGCGCCGCCTGCCGGCGCGAAGACATCCATGTTGAAGACGGCTGGGGTTGGGGTCGGCTGTTGATGGAGTTGTTCGAACATCGCGTCGAGCAGCAATTGATCCAGCCGACTTTTGTGACGGGATATCCGATAGAGGTTTCGCCACTGTCGCGGCGAAATGACCACGATCCCGAGCTTGCCGACCGTTTTGAGCTGTTTGTCGCGGGCCGTGAGATCGCCAACGGCTTTTCCGAGCTTAACGATCCCGAGGACCAGGCCGCGCGCTTCCGCGCCCAGGTGGACGCCCGCGACGCTGGCGACGCAGAGGCGATGCATTACGATCAGGACTACATCCGCGCGCTGGAGTACGGCATGCCGCCGGCGGCTGGGGAGGGGATCGGCATTGATCGACTGGTGATGCTGCTGACCGACTCACCTTCAATCCGCGACGTGCTGCTGTTTCCCTACCTGCGCCCGGAAGCAGAATGAAGACCCTGATCCATCTGCCGCTTGCCGTAATGGCCTTGGCCTTCAGCAGCATGGGATTGGCACGCTCGCCTCTGGACCTGGTCGACGAGTTGGACCTCGAGCGCTACCAGGGCCGCTGGTACGAGATTGCTCTTCTGCCCAACCGCTTCCAGAAGCGCTGCGTTTCCGATACCAGCGCCCATTACGTGCTTCGACAGGACGGTCGCGTAGACGTGACCAATCGCTGCCGTCGGGCCGACGGCAGCTGGATCATCGCTGAGGGCGTGGCCCGCAAGATCGATCCGGATGGCCCGAACGCCGCTCTGGAAGTTCGCTTCGCCCCGCGGTGGCTATCCTGGCTACCTTTTGTCTGGGGTGATTATCGGGTCATTGCCCTGGGTGCAGACTACGAGTACGCCATGGTCGGATCCGACAACCGCCGCTACCTTTGGATTCTTGCGCGCCAGCCCACTTTGGAAACGACCGTGCTGGAGCGGCTGCAGTCCACGGCCGAAGCGCAGGGCTTCGACCTACACAACCTCGAGATGAGCGCACATCGCGATGCGCCATGACATTTGCGTGGTCGGGGCCGGCTGGTCGGGTCTCAGCGCGGCCACCGACTTGCGTGATGCGGGCCTGAGCGTGCTCGTGCTGGAAAAATCGCGGGGGCCTGGCGGGCGCTGTGCAACCCGACGCCAGGATGGGTTCGCTTTTGACCATGGCGGGCAGTATTTCACGGCGCGCTCTCCGGACTTCGCTGGGGCCGCAGAAGAATGGAGGCGGCTCGGGTTGATCGCGCCCTGGAAGCCGCGCGTTCAGGTTTTTGGATCGCGCCCGGCGCTAGACCGTTCACGGCCGGCCGAGCGTCATGTCGCTGTTCCAGGCATGAATGGCGTGCTCAAGTATCTGGCCGCCTCACTGGAGTGCCGGTTTGGCTGGCGCGCTGAGCGCCTTGAAAAAGACCGGTCAGGCTGGATTGTCCACGGTACCGAGGGCTTAGGCTGCGTTCACGCCGACCGGCTCCTGGTCACCGCACCGCCGCAGCAGACCGCACAGCTGCTTCAGGGTCATTCCAAACTGGCAATGTGCGTCAACGAAGTCCCCATGAGCCCCTGCTGGGCCCTGATGCTGGGCTTTGCCGAGCCTCTGGAGGCTGGTTTTGACGCAGCGTTTGACAACCAAGGCCCGCTTTCCTGGCTGGCACGCAACTCCTCCAAACCCGGCCGCAGCGGGGAAGCCTGGATCGCGCATGCGAATGCGCAGTGGAGTGCAAGCCATCTCGAGGTCTCGAGCGCAGACGTTGCCGGCATTCTGCTTGAGGCGTTTAAAGATCGAATTCCGGAGGCAGCTTCCGCTTCCCCCGAACTGATCAGCGCTCACCGATGGCGCTACGCGATGGCGCCTCAGCCTCTGAACCAGAGCTGCTTGGTCGATCAGTCAAACGGCCTTGCCGTCGCTGGTGACTGGTGCGCAGGTAACCGAATCGAGGGCGCCTGGCGAAGCGGAAAGGCGGCAGCCGTGGCCCTGCTCAGTACTTGAGGGCAGGGATTCATTCGGCCCGACCAGGCTCTCGTCGTCAAAGCGACGGTCAACCTAGAGGGTAACCGAGTGCGAGAGGCTGTCGACCAGGCTCAGATTTATCTGCCCAGCCCCGTCGCAGGCGAGTGCGAGAAGTTCGATCTTGTCGTCGGTCAGGCGGGCCACGCTCGCGCGATCCTCGTGCCAGTCTCCCAGCACGATCCGGGCGACGGATCGGCCGTCGATTTCCAGACGATGAACTGCCGGCCGATGGGTGTGCCCGTGGATCAGGCGCTGAACCTGCTGCTGGCGAAATTCCTCGACGACGGCCTGTGGGCTGACGTCCATGATTTCGCTTCGGTTGGCGCGGTTGCGCCGTCGACTGATTGATCGGGCAGCGCGGGCCAATATGCGCCGCCACCAAAGCGGCCTGGAGAGGATCCTGGCCTGCCATCGCGGATCACGCACCCGAGCACGAAAGCGCTGGTAATCGTGGTCGTCGGTGCACAGTCGATCGCCGTGCAGCAATGCGATTGACAACGACGAGCCGCTCAGGAATACGGGCTCTTCCAGCCGCTGCATCCCGGCTCTTCGACAGTAGTCGTCGCCGAGCAAAAAGTCGCGGTTGCCACACACAAAAAAGGTCTCGACGCCGGCATCCGACAGAGCACGAAGCTCAGCAGCGACCTCGTCGGAGAGGGCTGATGGGTCGTCGTCGCCGATCCAGGCCTCAAACAGGTCACCCAGAATATAGAGCGCGCGAGCCTGCGCGGCCGGGCCGCGCAGAAAATCCATGAACAGACGTGTGGTTGCTGGTCGACCGGCCTCGAGGTGCAGGTCGGCGATCAGATAGATCGGGCGATCACTCAGGGATCTCGACCCGCTCGATAATCACGTCTTCGACCGGCACATCCTGGTGCATGCCGCGACGACCGGTGTCAACGGCCCGAATGGCATCGACCACATCCATTCCGTCGCTCACGCGACCGAATACGGCGTAGCCCCACGTCTGGCCGGAAGCCTTGCTGCGGTGATTCAGAAACTCGTTGTCGGTCACGTTGATGAAAAACTGCGCGGTTGCCGAGTGCGGATCGTTGGTCCGGGCCATGGCCAGGGTGCCGCGGGCGTTGGCTAGGCCATTGTCGGCCTCATTTTCGATCGGTTCACGGGTCGATTTCTGCTGAAAATCGGTATCGAACCCGCCGCCTTGGATCATGAAGTTGGGGATCACACGGTGGAAAAGCGTGCCGTCGTAGTGACCATCGCGGGCGTACTGGATGAAATTGGCCACTGACTGGGGCGCCTCTTGTTCGAACAATTCCAGGGTAATGGCTCCATGGCTGGTATGCAGGATCACAGTAGGGTTCTCCGTCGTCGGTTCTTCAGGGGTTTGGGCCGTTGCCAGCAAGGGCATCAGCAGGCAGAGCGAAAACAGCATTCTCATGGTTCCGTTCCAGCTGGTTGTGGATCAGGGGGCCCAATGATAAGGCTTTTGCAATCGACGTGCTGTCTTGCCCGCAGCGGCGCCGCTTCACATAAAATGCAGCGATGACAGCAATGTTTGAAGAAGTGCGCGACGGATTCCAGGCGATCCGTTTCGACGGCCAGATTCTTAATCTGCTTGATCAGCGCCGGCTTCCCATGGATGAACGATGGCTGACGTTTACGGACGTCGAAGCCGTGGCGAAGGCGATTTCTGATCTGGTGGTCCGCGGCGCTCCGGCGATCGGCATCACTGCGGCCTACGGGGCGGTGATCGCTGCCCGCGCCCGAGGGCGCGACACCGATGGCTGGTTGACCGACATGGTGCACCTGCAGAGTGCTCGGCCAACGGCCGTCAACCTGGCCTGGGCGATCAGTCGAATGCGCTCGCTGGTTGCCGGGCAGGGCTGGCCCGATGCGGAATTGCTGGCCGAAGAAGCGTTCCGGATTCACCGGGCCGACATCGAGGCAAACAGGGCCATGGCCAGCGCCGGCAGCGCGCTGATTGAGCCCGGCAGCGGTGTCCTGACTCACTGCAACACCGGCTCGCTGGCCACCGGCGGGATCGGGACCGCGCTTGGCGTGGTGATCGAAGCGGTGAGAACCGGCAGGGTCAAGCGGGTTTATGCAGACGAGACCCGGCCTTGGCTGCAAGGGTCGCGTTTGACCGCTTGGGAGTTGGCCAGGGCGGGGGTTGAGTTTCGGGTTCTGGTCGATGGCGCGGCTGCTGCGCTGATGGCTTCCGGCCAGGTCCAGTGGGTGGTCACCGGCGCCGATCGCATTGCCGCCAATGGCGATGTGGCCAACAAGATCGGAACCTACGGACTGGCCGTTCTGGCCCGACACCATGGCGCCAGGATGATGGTGGTGGCGCCGTCGACCACGCTGGATCCCGACATGGCCAGCGGTCAGGACATCGAAATCGAGCAGCGTGATGCGGCCGAAATCTGGTCGGCTGCCGGGATGTCCTCGCCGCCGCCTGGATTCTCGGCCTGGAATCCCGTATTCGACGTGACCCCCTTCGACCTGATCGATCGTATCGTGACCGAGCGAGGCGCTTTTCGCGCGCCCTATGATTTCAGTGGTGGTTGATCGGCGCTGCCGGTCCGGTTCTGGGTGCTGCTTCTGGGCTGGGACAGAGCGGACTGAAACCCGGTTTATGGTATGATTGCGAGTTGATTGAACGACGCGTGCGCGGTTGGTTTTGGCGCGGCAAACGTCGGATAAACTATTATTTTTCATATATTTATTCGGCATACTCCATAACTTTTTACGGATCTCCTTGATGGCGGAACTGGCTCGGGAAGTGCTCCAGGTCAACCTGGAAGACGAGATGCGGCAGTCCTACCTCGATTACGCCATGAGCGTGATCGTAGGACGAGCGCTGCCGGATGTTCGAGATGGACTGAAGCCCGTTCACCGACGCGTTCTGTTTGCCATGCACGTGTTGGGCAACGACTACAACAAGCCCTACAAGAAATCCGCCCGCGTCGTGGGTGACGTCATTGGTAAGTATCATCCTCATGGCGACACGGCCGTCTATGACACGATCGTACGCATGGCCCAACCGTTTTCGCTGCGCTACATGCTGGTTGACGGTCAGGGAAATTTTGGTTCGGTGGACGGTGACTCGCCTGCCGCGATGCGCTATACCGAAGTGCGCATGGCCCGGCTGGCTCACGAAATGCTGGCCGATATCGACAAGCAGACGGTCAACTTCACCCCCAACTACGACGAATCCGAGGAAGAGCCCTCGGTTTTGCCGGCGCGCGTTCCGAACCTGCTGGTCAACGGCTCTTCCGGCATTGCCGTGGGAATGGCCACGAATATCCCGCCGCATAACCTGGGCGAGGTGATCAGCGCACTTCTGGCCCTTATGGAGAATCCGAAGCTGTCTGTCGACGAGATCATGGCTTATCTGCCGGGTCCGGATTTTCCCACCGCGGGCATTATTAACGGCGCCGACGGCATCACCGAGGCCTACCGAACGGGCCGCGGGCGCATTTACCTTCGTGCGCGCTCTCACGTTGAAACCGAAGACAACGGCCGCAATCGCATCGTCGTCACCGAGCTCCCCTATCAGGTGAACAAGGCGCGTTTGCTCGAAAAGATCGCCGAGTTGGTCAAAACCAAGAAGCTGGAAGGAATCTCGGAACTGCGCGACGAGTCCGACAAGGACGGGATGCGCATGGTTATCGAGCTCAAGCGCGGAGAGGTACCCGAAGTGCTGCTGAACAATCTGTATCAGCAGACACAGCTGCAGACGGTGTTTGGCATCAACATGGTTGCTCTGGTCGACAATCAGCCGCGCCTGCTCAATATCCTCGACATGTTGAGCGCGTTTCTCGCCCACCGCCGCGAAGTGGTCACCCGGCGAAGCCTGTTCGAGTTGCGCAAAGCGCGCGAGCGCGCCCACATCCTGGAAGGGCTGACCGTTGCCCTGGCCAACCTTGATGAAGTCATCGAGCTGATCAAGACCTCGCCGACGCCGGCCGAAGCCCGTGAACGTCTGCAGGGTCGACGCTGGGACGCAGCTGTGGTTCGAGCCCTGTTGGGACAGGCCGGGGCCGAGCTTTCGCGCCCGGAGGAGCTCCTGCCGGAATACGGCATCGGCGAAGGTGGGTACCAACTCTCGCCGGCTCAGGCCCAGGCTATTCTCGACTTGCGCCTGCAGAAACTGACCGGCCTGGAGCAGGAAAAACTGTCCGATGAGTACAAGGAGATTCTGGGTCAGATTCAGGAGCTGATGCGGATTCTTTCCGAGCCCGATGCGCTCATGCAGGTCATCCGTGATGAACTGAGCGAGCTCAAGGATCGTTATGCCGATGAGCGTCGCTCTGAAATCGTGCGCGATCATTTACATCTGACCATGGAGGACCTCATCACGCCCGAAGACGTGGTCGTGACGCTGTCTCACGCAGGCTACGCCAAGTATCAGCCGCTGGATCGTTACCGCGCCCAGAAGCGCGGCGGCCGCGGCCGCTAAGCCACCCGCACCAAGGACGAGGATTTCGTCGAGCGATTCTGGGTCACCAACACTCATGACACGCTGCTGGTGTTCACCAGCGCCGGCAAGGTTTACAAAACCAAGGTTTACGAGTTGCCGCATGCCGGCCACAACAGTCGCGGTCGCCCCATGGTCAACCTGCTGCCGCTGGACGAGGGTGAGCGCATCAACGCCGTTTTGCCGACGCGCGAGTTTCCCGAGGACTGGTTTGTGTTCTTCGCCACTCGCATGGGCCGGGTCAAAAAGACGCCGCTATCGGATTTTGCCAACATCCGCTCCAATGGCATCTGGGCAGTGCTGCTCGAAGACGATGACGAACTGGTCAACGTCGCCTTTACCGACGGCAGTCGAGACATTCTTCTGTTCTCATCCGCCGGCAAGACCATCCGCTTTCACGAAACCGACGCGCGCCCGATGGGCCGTCAGACCCGAGGTGTCAATGGGATTCGACTGAAGAAGGGCCAACAGGTGGTGTCGATGTTGGTGACCGGTGACCATCCGGACGATGTTCTGCTGGCCACAGCCAATGGTTTCGGCAAGCGAACCGCGCTGTCGGAGTTTCCGGTTTACAAGCGGGGCGGGCAGGGTGTGATTGGCATCCAGGTCTCCGAACGCAACGGCGAGTTGGTGGCCGCGCTGGCCGTGACCGGTGAAGACGATGTCATGCTGACATCTAACGCAGGCACCCTGGTGCGCACGTCGGCGGCTGAAATTTCTCAGCTGGGACGCAACACTCAGGGGGTCACGCTGATCCGTCTGGCTGAGGGCGAGCAGTTGATCGGAATGGCGCGCGTAGCTGCCTCAGAAGCCGATGATGACGAAGGCGAAGAGATCGCCGAAGACCTCGATTAATGATTCTGCATCCGTAAGGATTTTGACCATGCCAAGCCCCGGTTCTCGTCTTTTGGTCGCGCTTTTTTTCGCGGCTGTTTTCAGTGTCCAGGCTACGGCCCAGACCAAGCTGCTGCGTTTCCCTGACCTACACGGCGATAACGTTGTCTTCAGCTATGGCGGCGATCTCTGGATGGCCGACCACGAAGGCGGCACCGCCTGGCGCTTGACCAGCCATTCAGGAAAAGAGCTGTTCGCCAAGTTTTCTCCCGACGGGCAACATATTGCCTTTACCGGCCAGTACGGCGGCGATGAGCAGGTCTTCGTGGTGCCGACGATTGGCGGAGAGCCAACTCAGCTGACCTGGTATCCGGCAACCGGTCCGCTACCGGCGCGCTGGGGATATGACAATCAGGTGCAGGGCTGGACGCCCGATGGCGAAAGCGTGCTGTTCCGGTCACAGCGAGATGCCTGGGGCTCAAGTACAGCCACCTTGTTCACGGTATCGCGCGATGGCGGCCTTCCCCAGCGGCTGCCTATTCCAGTATCCGGAGCCGGCACCTATACGGAGTCGGGCGAAGCGGTATTTTATTCCCCCCTGTTTCGCGATTTCAGGACCTGGAAACGCTACCAGGGCGGCTGGGCTCAAGATCTATGGCTTTTTGACCTCGAAGCTGCCAATGCTCGCCAGATCACGGATCACGCGCGAACGGACCGGGATCCGATGTGGATCGATGGAGCGGGCTATTTCGTCTCCGACCGGGACGGCAAACTCAATCTCTACCGGGTTGATCCCGAAAGCCTGGAGGTCACTCAGCTGACCTTCCATGAGGCGTGGGACGTGCGCTGGGCCAGCGCCGGTAACGACGGCCGGATTGTCTACGAACTCAATGGTGAGCTGCGCATTTTCGATACTCGTTCGGGGTCGGATAAGGCCATTTCAATTCGGGTCCCGGATGACGGGATCAATCGACGGGTGCGCACCCTGCAAGTCGCCACCCAAATCAACGGCGCCAGCCTCAGCCCCACCGGTCAGCGCGTCGTCTTTGAGGCGCGTGGCAACCTGTTTAACACGCCTGTGGGCGAAGGCATCGTGCGCAATCTCACCCATCGATCCACGGCCCATGATCGTGAAGCCGGATGGTCTCCTGACGGTCAGCGAATCGCCTTCGTTTCGGATGTCTCGGGTGAGGAAGAGCTGTATATCGCCGCCGCTGACGGCAGCGAGGCGCCGCGCGCACTGACCTCCGGCAACCAGACGCGCTTCTATCGGCCGCTGTTCTCGCCTGACGGTGAGCGCATCGCCGTTTCCGATAAGGATGGGCGCATTCTGGTCGTTCGTGTCGACGGTCGAGGCGGCATGCGCGAGGCCGGGCGTGATCCGGGCTGGCGCAACCGGGACTATGCCTGGTCTCCGGCGGGCGATTACCTCGCCTTCAGTCAGGTCCAGCGTTCAGGTTTGCGGGCACTCTACGTCTACAGCGTTGTCGATGACGAAACGCGCAGAATCAGCGAGGGCCTGTTTTCAGAGTATGAGCCGCAGTTTTCGGCCGACAGCCAGCACCTGTTCTTTCTCGGTGACCGCGAATTCGCCCCCCAGATCGGCCGGCGCGAGTGGAATTACGCGACCAACCGGATGACCGGAGTCTTTGCCCTGGCCCTGACTCGTTCTTCGCCCAATCCCTTCGCACCGGAAGACGTCGAGGAAAAGGGTCTGGGCGACGAAGAGGACGGCGAAGAAGACGGCCCTGAGAGGGCCACCCCGGAGCGCACGGAGATTGACTTCGAGGGGCTGGCGAAGCGCATCATTCGGGTGCCCGTGGACAACGCCAACATTGGCGGCCTGAGCGTGGTCGAAGGCGGTTTGCTGTTAGTTGAATCGGATGCATTCTTTTACGGTCGTGGTCCGGAACGCGCCCCTCGGCTGCGTTTGTTCAAGTTCGAAGATAAGGAAACCGTCGATTTCCCCGATGGAATTCAGCTCAGCGATGTCAGCGCCGATGGAAAGCGCCTGCTGGCTCGACAGGGCGGGCAGTGGCAAGTTTTTGATATCTCCAAGGAAGGCGCGGACCCGACGACCGTGGCGACCGCGGGTCTGCAGAGCACCGTGGATCCGGTGGCAGAGTGGGCGACGGCGTTCGACGAGGTCTGGCGCCGTTTCCGTGACCATTTCTACGTAGAAAACATGCATGGGTACGACTGGGAAGCACTGCGCGAGACCTATCGGCCCTGGCTCGAGCACGTCGCCCATCGCTCGGATCTCAACTATCTGATGGGAGAAATGATCGCCGAGCTCAATGTTTCTCACGCCTACGTGAGTGGCGGCGATGAAGGATTGCCAGAGCGTCCGGCGGTGTCGCTGCTGGGCGCGCGTTTCGAGATCGACCGTAATCGCTACCGAATCGACGCCATCCTGCAGGGTCAGAATGACGAGAGCCGGTACCGCTCACCGCTGACCGAAGTGGGCGTTGACGTGACCGAAGGGGACTACATCATCGCCATCAACGGCCGCGAGCTGACTGGCGATGAAAACATTTACCGACGGCTTCACCTGCCGGCCGGTCAGGCGGTGGAGCTGAGCGTCAGCTCAAGGGCCGATGGGCGTGATGCCAGGACGGTGCGGGTGGATCCGGTCGACAGCGAGACGCCGCTGCATTACCTGGCCTGGGTGCTGGACAATCGTCGCCGGGTCAGCGAGGCGACTGACGGGCGTGTCGGTTACCTGCACGTCCCGGATATGGGACCGAACGGCATCCGCGAATTCATCAAGTGGTTCTATGGTCAGATTCGCAAAGACGGCCTGGTGATCGACGTTCGCTCGAACGGCGGCGGCAATGTCTCCCAGATGCTGATCGAGCGACTCGCGCGCAGCCCCCTGTCGCTGGGCTATGCTCGGACGATGCCTTATCCTTCGACTTATCCAAACCAGGCCTTTAACGGGCACCTGGTGGCGGTGCTGGATCAGAACTCCGCGTCCGATGGAGATATCTTCCCCTACCAGTTCCGGAATGCTGGTCTGGGTCCGCTGATCGGCAAGAAATCATGGGGTGGCGTGGTGGGTATCACCAGTCACGGCCCGCTGATTGACGGTGGTTCGGTCAACGTGCCCGAGTTCGGCTTTGCAGATGTCAACGGCAACTGGGTGATTGAAGGCGAGGGCGTGGAACCGGACATCGAGGTTGACAACGATCCGGCCAGCGTCATCGCTGGTCGCGACCCCCAGCTGGAACGCGCGATTGAGGAAGTCATGGCAAGGATCCAGGCTGATCCGCCAAGCTTTCCGGAACGGCCTGAAGATCCGGTCAAGCTCGATTAGCAAGCCGGAGCGTGCCAGAAGGACCCGACTCGCACAAAGACTTGCTTTAAGGTCTAGCCCGAAGGCGACCCATGCGAGTCTGCCAATCTCCCTTCCGCACGTCGAGCGGTCAAGACTGCGCCTGCTTCTGGATCAGCCCGTTTCCAGCCAGTCACTCAACGGCGGGCAGGAGCAGACCAGGTTGCGATCGCCATAGACATTGTCCACCCGACCAACCGGGGCAAAAAACTTGCCCAGGCGCAGCTCGCGAACGGGCCATCCAGCTTCGGCCCGGGTGTAGGCGTGCTTCCAGTCGTCGGAGCCCAGCTCTTCGATCGTGTGGGGCGCATTCTTGAGCGGATTGTCCAGTCGATCCCAATGTCCGGTGGCGACCTGCTCGATTTCGCGTCGAATCGAGATCATGGCCTGGATGAAGCGGTCCAGCTCAGGCTTCGCCTCGCTTTCCGTGGGCTCAATCATCAGCGTACCGGGCACCGGCCATGACATGGTCGGGGCATGAAAGCCGTAGTCGACCATTCGCTTGGCCACGTCCTCTTCGCTGATTCCGGCGGATTCCTTGAACGGTCGAAGGTCGATGATGCACTCGTGCGCGATCCGGCCATTGCGCCCGGTGTAGAGAACCTTGTAATGGCCGGCCAGTCTCGAAGCGATGTAGTTGGCGTTCAGGATCGCCACCCGGGTGGCGTGGGTCAAACCGTCACCGCCCATCAGGCGAATGTAGCTCCAAGAGATCGGCAGAATCCCTGCGCTACCCCACGGGGCTGCAGCCACGGCACCGTTTGAGCCGTGGTTCGGTGCAAGCAGGCCGCTGACGTGTCCCGGAAGATGGGGCGCAAGGTGTTTGCGTACACCAATCGGACCGACGCCGGGCCCGCCGCCGCCGTGTGGTATGCAGAAGGTTTTGTGCAGGTTGAGATGGCAGACATCGGCGTAATCGGCGACCTGTGACAGACCCACCAGCGCGTTGGTGTTGGCACCGTCCAGGTAGACCTGGCCACCGGCCGCCCGCACCTTGTTGCAGATGGTCACGATGTCTTCCTCGAACACCCCATGGGTGGAGGGATAGGTCACCATCAGCGCCGCCAGACGGTCTCTGTACTGGGCGATCTTGCTCTCCAGATCGGCTAAATCGACGTTCCCGCTGGCGTCGCAGCCGACCACCACGATTTCCATACCGACCATCTGCGCGCTTGCGGGATTGGTGCCGTGGGCCGAGGATGGGATCAGGCAGACGCTCCGCTGCGACTCGCCGCGCGCTTCGTGATACGCCTTGATGGTCAGCAGTCCAGCATATTCGCCCTGCGATCCGGCGTTGGGCTGCAGCGACACCGCCGCGAAGCCGGTTACCTCACGCAGCATGCTCTCGAGCTGCTCGATCAGTTCGTGATATCCGCGCGCCTGGTCCCATGAGCAAAACGGGTGGAGCTCTGAGAACTCCGGCCAGGTGACGGGGATCATCTCCGCCGTGGCGTTGAGCTTCATGGTGCAAGAGCCCAGCGGAATCATGGCGTGGGCCAGGCTCAAGTCGCGGTTCTCAAGGCGCTTGAGGTAGCGCAGCATCTCGGTTTCAGACCGGTACCGCGAGAACACTTCGTGGGTCATGAACGGCGATTGCCGCCTTAGCGCTTCAGGGATGGCGGAAAAGTCGCTCGGCAGCGCGCGATCCAGCGCGTCAAGATCAATCGGCTGATCGACAAACACGCCGAGCAGCTGCTCCAGATGGCGCCGCCCGGTACATTCGTTAAACGAGATGCCGATATAGCCCTCCCGGTCGGCGCGAAGGTTGATACCGGCCTGCTGGACCCGGTGAATGACTGCAGCGCGCCGCGGTTCCTCCAAGCGGATCGAAAGTGTGTCGAACCAGGCCGAATGCTCCAGCTCGAAACCGGCTTGCTGCAGCATCTGGGCCGCGAGTCCCGCCAGCCGATGCACCCGCTGGGCAATTCGGCGAATCCCCTCCGGACCATGCCAGACGCCGTAAAAGCCGGCCATGACGGCGAGCAGTGCCTGCGACGTGCAGATATTGCTCATCGCCTTTTCGCGCCGGATGTGCTGTTCTCGCGTCTGCAGTGCCATGCGCAGCGCACGCGCGCCATGGCGATCACGCGAGACGCCGATGATGCGCCCAGGCACGCTTCGACGGTACGCCTCTCGGGTCGCTAGAAAGGCCGCATGTGGGCCGCCGTACGCCATCGGCACGCCGAATCGTTGAGCAGAACCAACCACCACATCGGCTCCGGCCTCGCCCGGCGGCTTCAGCAGCGCGAGCCCGAGCAGGTCGCTTGCAACAGCAACGAGCGCCCCAGCCTCGTGGGCCGAGCTGATCAATGATTCCAAATCACGGAGCTCGCCGCTTGCACCGGGGTACTGGCAGAGCATGCCGAAGCACGGCCGCTCGCCCAGGGCTGCGACCAGATCGTCTACAACGCGAACGTCCAGGTCGAGGTGGCGGCCGCGGTTGACCACCACGTCGATGGTTTGGGGCAGACAGTTGGCGTCGACCAGGAAGACATCGCCTTTGCTCTGGCGGTTGACTCGCTTGAGCATGGCCATGGCTTCGGCGGCGGCCGTGGCCTCGTCGAGGAGCGACGCGTTGGCCAGCTCCATGCCGGTCAGATCCATGACCATTTGCTGGAAATTCAGCATCCCCTCAAGACGACCTTGAGAAATTTCGGCCTGGTAAGGCGTATACGCGGTATACCAGCCTGGATTTTCCAGTACGTTGCGCAAAATAACCGGTGGCGTAAGGGTGGGGTGGTACCCCAGGCCGATCATGCTGTGGCGCACGGTGTTGCGTCGCGCGATTGAACGCAGCTCCTCAAGCACCCTAGCCTCGGTCTCGGCCGGCGGGAGGCGCAGTTCGCGTTCTTGGCGAATGCTGTCAGGCATGGTCTCATCGATCAGGGCCTCCATGGAGGCACAGCCGATGCTGTCGAGCATCAGTCTGAGATCATTTTCACTCGGGCCGACGTGGCGGCCGATGAATTCGTCGTGGGCCTGCAGCTGGGTCAGCGACGAGGCGGCTTGATCGGTCTGAGGCATGGGGTCTAGGGCACCAGGGTCAGGGTTGGAGGCAAGTAGTGGTCCAGCAGCAAGAAGGCAAACAGCATCATCAGGTACAGGATGGAGTAGCTGAACATTCGCATCGGCAGCATTTCATCATCCGAACGCAGCAAGGCGATGGCATAGCCGAGAAACCCGACGTTCAGGACCGTAGCGCCGGCCAGATAAACCAGCCCATTCCTGCCCATCAGCCAGGGCAACAGGGTGACCAACGCCAGGATGATGCTGTAAAAGAGAATCTGCCAGCGGGTGTAGCGCGGCCCATGAGTCACTGGGAGCATGGGGACATCGGCCGCGGCGTAATCATGGCGACGATAAATCGCCAGGGCCCAGAAATGTGGCGGCGTCCAGACGAAGATGATCAAGAAAAGGACCAGCGCATAGGCGTGTATTTCGCCGGTCACCGCAACCCACCCCAGCAACGGTGGCGCCGCTCCGGCTGCGCCACCAATCACGATGTTCTGGGGCGTGGCGCGCTTGAGGAAGATGGTGTAGATCACCGCATAGCCGATCAGGCTGAAAAAGGTCAACACAGCGGTCAGCGGGTTGACGAAGTAAACCAGAATGACCATCGACGTGGCAGTCAGGGCCATCGCGAAGGACAGTACCTGGCGTTCGTTGAGCTGGCCTTGGGGCAGCGGGCGGTTGCGGGTGCGCAGCATGAGTTGGTCGGTGCGGGCATCGATCAGGTGATTGATCGCGGCCGCACCGGCCGCCGCCATGCCGATCCCCAGGGTGCCCCAAAACAGGATATCCAGTGGCACGATACCCGGCGCGGCCAGCGCCATCCCAACGACGGCCGTAAAGACGATCAGGCTGACGACTTTCAGCTTGCAGACGGCCAGGAAATGGCTCACTCGGGCCGGCGAAAGAACCTGGGTATTCATGCGCTGATCCGCTCCCGATGCGACGTGCGGTACAGAAGGTAAACCATGCTCGCCAAGAGCAGGGCAGCGACGCCGTTGTGCGCAACCGCCACGGCCAGAGGAAGGCTCTTGACAACGTTGAGAATGCCTAGGGTAATCTGGGTCGTCAGAAGGGCACCCAGAACCCATGCAGGGCGCGCGAGCCCCGGCGTCTGGAGCAATCGCCAGAGCAGCCACCCGAAAACGCCGATAACGACCACGGCGCCGATTCGATGCGTCAGATGGATGGCGACTCGCGCCGGATGGTCGAGAATGCCGCCCTCATAATCCACACCGATTCCGCGCCAGAGGCGGAAACCCTCACTGAAGTTGGTCTCCGGCCACCACTGGCCGGTGCAGGCAGGAAAATCCGGACAGGCGAGTGCGGCGTAATTGGTGCTGACCCAGCCGCCCAGGAGAACTTGCGCGATCAGCACGACGCTGGCCAGCGCAATGGCCGGCTTGAGCTTACGCTGGGGCAGGGTGGGGCGATTCTGCCGCGGGCGCGTGCGGAGATACAACAGCACCAGAAGGCAGAATGTCAACATCCCCCCGCCCAGGTGCGCGAGGACGATGGCCGGTTTAAGCATGAGGGTGACGGTCCAGGCGCCGAGTGCTCCCTGAAACAGGATGACGCCCAGCAGTATCAGGGGAAGCTTCACTGGCTGCCCGGGTTCTCTGCGCCGCTGCCAGCCGCCAACGGCGAGAATCAGGACCACCAGGCCCAGTATCGCCGCTGCGTAGCGGTGCACCATCTCCCGGATTGCGGCGCCCACGTCCACCGCCCGATCAAGGCGGACCTGCTCAGCCACGGCCAGATCATCAGCCGACGCCGGCCAGGTCAGGTGGCCGTAGCAGCCCGGCCAGTCCGGGCAGCCCAGGCCGGCATCGGTCAGCCTGACCCATGCCCCAAGGACAATCACGACCAGCGTTAGTCCGCAGGCGAACAGGCTCAGCTTGTTGTATAGAGAACGGCTCATGATTCCGGGTCAGTCCCGTTGGGTCCAGGTCAGCAGGCGACGCAGGTCACGGCGAATGCCGTTGTGTTCAGCGTCGATGGGATAACGCAATATTATATTGGCCAGGGGGTCGCCAATGTAGAAGCCGCCTTGACGCGCGTCCTCCGGCAGTTGTGCCAGCAAGGCACCCGCGGCTTGTCCGTCCAGCACTCGAAAGTCATCGGCCAGCGCCCGAATTTCGTTTAGCGTTGCCTCATCCTGGGTCTGTGGGCTGAGAAACAGCAGCCCAATGTCGGGCTGATGACGGTCCTGAGCCAGACGCACCTGTCGCAGCCAGTACAGGTTTTGCAGGCAATTTTCACCGCAATGGCCCGGCGCGACGTGAATCAGCTGCCAGCGCTCCAGCAGGCTCTCGCGGGAGAAGGGATTCCCGAACGCATCGCTGACCGAAAAGTCGTCCAGTTCAATCACAGGCTCGATGAGCACGCCATGATTGCGCCCGCCACCGGGCTGCCAGTCCAGCCATTCGCTGTGCATCAGCGTCGCCAGGATCACAGGGAAAAGAAACACCGCGAATACGGCAAGTATGGCTATTCGATTCATGATCGACGAAATTTCCGGTAAGTGAGGACCAGCCAAATGAGAAAAATGGCCAGACCGATGCTGGCCCACTGGAAAGCGTAGCCGAGATGGCGTTCAGGCCCCATGTTGACCCGTGCCCACTCGTCTCCGCTTAGGTGAGCCGGGTGATTGGGGTCGAGCAGGAGCACCTCGTCGGCGACCTTGGTCCCGAGGGCTTCCCGAATTCGCTGACTGTCGTAATAGGTCATGAGGTTTGGCCAGCTGGTGGAGTCCAGGGGAGCCGCCTCGCCCAACTGCAGCCCGACGCGCGGCGCATCACTGACGCGGGCCGTGATTGCTGTCAAACCCTGCGGCGCGGTGAACGTCGGCGCCTGTGCGGCATTGCGGTCCCATGGCTGCCAGCCTCGATTGACCATGTAAATCGTCTCCGAGTTCGATGGTCGGAACGGGGTAAAGACATGGACGCCGGGGTGGCTGTTTCGAATCTGGTTATCGAGCAGCACATGTCGTTCAGCATCGAAGGAGCCAACAGTCGAGACCGTCGCGAAAAGCGGGGGTGGCGACTCGGGATCCAGCGTCATCGCTGGTGCTGTCTGCCATTGCTGCAGTCGTTGTTCCTTCTCCTCGGCCCGGTCGAGTTGCCAGATTGCCAGCCGGGCGCACAAAAGGAGGGCAGCCAGCGCGGCCAGGTGCGGTAGCCAGTTGCTGATTTGGAAGAGAGGGCGGGGATTCATCACGGACTGTCGTTATACTCCGCCGGCAGTCAAATTGAGGTCGTTAAACTTGCTGGGCAAAGTGCTGATCATCGGGACCTTTCTGGGGATCCTGTATTCGCTGGCGTCAAGCTTTTACTTTCTGGTCAAAGACGATAGCGACAGCGACCGGGCGGTGCGCCGCTTGACTTGGAGGATCGGCTTGTCTCTGGCTCTGATTCTTGCGCTGTGGGCGGGCTTCCAGCTTGGCATTATCGAACCACAGGGCGTCAACCCGGTGCGCTACCCGACGACGCCGTCGGGCGGATAAACGTGGGCTGAGCGGATCTGACGGATCAGAGCTGTTCCAGCACGTACTCGGCGCTGGATACGCGAAACTCTCCGGGGCCTTCGACCAAGACCTTTTCGGCGATGCCATCGCGCACGATCAGGGCAAAGCGCTGACAGCGCTGCCCCATGCCGAAGGCGGACGCGTCCAGTTCCAGGCCCAGAGCCCGGGTAAATTCACCATTGCCGTCCGCCGCCATGGCGATCTGGTCACCGACACCACCGGCTTTTCCCCAGGCGTCCATGACAAAGACGTCGTTGACGGCCATGCATACAATCCGGTCTACCCCCTTGGCTTGCAGCGCCGCGGCGTGCTCGACGAATCCCGGAAGATGTTGCGCCGAGCAAGTGGGCGTAAATGCACCTGGGACTGCAAACAGCACGGCAAGCCCCTGGCCAAGCAATTCCTGGCTATCGACGGGTGCCGGACCGTTCTCGGTCATGACAGTAAGTCCGACGCTGGGGATTTTTTCTCCGGCAGAAATGGTCATGATTCGCTCTCCAGAATTTTTTTGATGGTCGCCAGCAGAAGCTTTCGATCAACCGGCTTGGTAATGTAGTCCGCAGCGCCCTGGCGCATCCCCCAGATGCGGTCACTGTCTTGGTCCTTGGTGGTGACGAAAACCACGGGGATTTTGGACGTCTCCGGCATGCGTGACAATTTGCGAGTCGCCTGAAACCCGCTCATCTCCGGCATGACCACGTCCATCAGAATCAGCTCCGGTTTCTCGCTGACCGCCAGGGCGATGCCGTCTGGACCGCTTTCGGCCGTGAATACTTCGTGGCCGCCGTCCTCAAGCACTTTGCGCAAGGCGTAGAGCTGCACTTCAGAGTCATCGACGATCAGGATTCGGGCCATATGCTTGTTCCTCAGGTGCCAATACGAACGGGGATGCGGCCGCGACCGCCGCCGGCCAACAGACGATCGAATGTTTCCTTGAGATCATCCAGCCCAACGGCCGGCTGGGCGATCCGGTTCAGCCGACGCGGCTTCCAGTCACCGGCCAATTTCTCCCACACGATCCTGCGCAGGGGATACGGGCAGCCGGCGGAATTGATGCCCACCACGCTGATGCCGCGGATGATGAACGGCATGACGGTCGTCTGCACACCAATGCCACCAGCCATACCGCAGGCAGCAATCGTTCCCCAGGGATGGATAACTCGGGTCAACCCACTTAACATGTCTCCGCCGACGCTGTCCAGGGCGCCCGCAAAGCGCGCCGAGGCCATCGGCGTTTCCGGCCAGTGTAGGTCATGACGCGAGATACACTGGCTTGCGCCGAGTTCATGGAGCCAGTCAAACTCCTCCAGCTTACCGCTGATGGCCGTGACCTCGTAACCGGCACTTGAATAAATATCGATGGCCAGCGAACCGACGCCACCGGAGGCCCCGGTCACGCAAATTGGACCCATATCGGGAGTTTGTCCCAGCGCTTCCATGCGGTGCAGGCCCAGCGCAGCGGTAAATCCGGCGGTCCCGAGACTCATCGCCTCGTGCAGACTCAGGTTGGTGGGCAGAGCAATCAGCCACTGAGAAGGCACCCGAAGGTACTCGCTGTAGCCACCATCGCGGACCTCCGACAAACCGCAGCCGGTCATGAGAACTTCGTCGCCCTCGCGGACATCAGCGGCGCGTGACTCGACCACAGTGCCGGCGACGTCGATTCCACCGTTGAGCGGAAAGTGACGGAGAATCTTGCCTTTCCCAGTACCGGCCAGTGCGTCCTTGTAGTTGACGCTGGACCAGGCGACCCGAATTACCACGTCGCCTTCGCTCTGGTCGTCAATGGACTGCTCAACAATTTCCGAACGGTAACCGCTTTCGTCATCGAAAATTCGGAAGGCCCGGAACTTGTTGGGGATGGCATTACTCATGCGAGGTTGGCTGCTCCTGGATAAAGTTTAGTTGGCCTTGTGAATGGCGCGCTTGTCGACGGCCAGAGCGGCTTCGTGAATGGCCTCCGACAGGGTCGGATGCGCATGTACGATCCGGGCCAGGTCTTCGCTGGCGCCGGCAAATTCCATGGCCACGACAATTTCTGCGATCATCTCCGAAGCGGTTGGTCCAATGATCTGAGCACCCAGAATGCGATCGGTTTCGGCATCAGCCAGGATTTTGACGTGCCCGGCGGCCTCGCCCATGGCCAGTCCGCGACCAGTCGCGGCAAACGGGAAGCTGCCGGCTCGATATTCGATGCCGGCCTGCTGCAGTTCCTTTTCGGTCTTGCCGACCCAGGCAATCTCGGGGTCGGTGTAGATCACCCATGGGACATGGTCAAGATTGATATGACCATGCTGGCCGGCGATGGTCTCGACCACGGCTACACCTTCTTCCGAAGCCTTGTGGGCCAGCATGGGACCGCGAACCAGATCGCCAATGGCCCAGACCCCAGCGGCCGAGGTGCGGCAAAGATCGTCAACGGCCACCTGGCCGCGCTCGGTCAGCTCCACGCCGCTGTCCTCGGCAAACAGAGCTTCGCTGGCCGCTCTTCGTCCGACAGCGACCAGAAGCTTGTCGAACACCTCGGTCTTTTCCTGGCCGCCCTCGAGAAAGCTAACCTTGACCTTGCCGTCGATGAGCTCTGCACCAGCCACCTTGGTACCCAGACGAATGTCCAGCCCCTGCTTCTTGAACTCACGCGCCGCCGCCCGGCCCATGTCCTTGTCGACCACGGGCAACAGCTCGTCCATGGCTTCAAAAAGAATCACCTCCGATCCCAGTCGCTTCCAGACGCTGCCTATTTCCAGCCCGATCACGCCGGCCCCGATGACGCCCAGTCGCTCGGGAACCGCGCCGAACTCCAGGGCGCCGACGTTATCGACGATGTGAGTGCCGTCGATGGAGACGTTGGGGATGGTGAACGGCACCGATCCGGCAGCCAGAATTACCTGGCCGCCACGAGCGCGATAGGTCTCGCCCTCGCAGGGGATGATCTCGACCACGCGGTCAGCCAGCAGCTTGCCGCGGCCGTTCGCGAACTCGATTTTGTTGGCCTTGAACAGCTGCAGCAAACCGCCGTTGAGCTGCTTGACCACCTTGCGCTTGCGGCCGATCATCTGCCCGATGTCCATAGCGACCGACTCGACCGAGATGCCGTGGGCGGCATAGTCATGCTGAATGTGGTGGTAGTGCTTCGATGAGTCCAGCAAGGCCTTGGAGGGCACGCAACCCACGTTCAGGCAGGTGCCGCCGGGTGCCGGCTTGCCGTCATCGGCCTGACGATCGTCGATCAAAAGGACCTTCATGTCCAGCTGCGCGGCCCGGATGGCGGCCACGTAGCCGCCGGGCCCACCGCCGATGATGATCAGATCGAATTCCTGTTGTGCCATGAATGATTCCTTACAAGTCAGGGTACGCCTGCGGGACGGGTCAGCCGTCTTTACAGGCCGAGCAGCATGCGCGACGGATCTTCCAGCGCCTGCTTGACCGCCACCAAGAATTGAACGGCGTCCTTCCCGTCGATAATCCGGTGGTCATACGACAGCGCGATGTACATCATGGGCCGAATCACCACTTGTCCATTTTCCGCCACCGGTCTTTCCTTGATGGCGTGCATGCCGAGAATGGCGCTTTGCGGCATGTTCAGCAGCGGGGTGGACAGCAGCGAGCCGAAAACGCCCCCGTTGGTAATGGTAAACGTACCACCCTGGAGATCCTCCAGCTTGATCGAGCCTTTCCGGGCCTGGGCTGCGTAGTCGGCGATGGCGCCCTCGATATCGGCCAGACCCATGTGCTGAACGTTCCGCAGCACCGGCACGATCAGTCCGCGCTCCGTTGAGACGGCAATGCCGATGTCCTGGAAACCGTGGTAGACGATCTCATCGCCATCAATGGAAGCATTGACCACGGGATGTTTGCGCAGGGCTTCACAGCAAGCCTTGACGAAAAACGACATGAAGCCCAGCTTGACGTCATGGCGCTGAAGGAAATCGTCCTTGTAGCGCGCCCGGATGTCCATGACCGCCTGCAGGTTGACTTCGTTGAAGGAGGTCAGGATCGCCGCGGTGTTCTGAGCATCTTTCATGCGCTCTGCAATTCTGGACCGCAGGCGAGACATCTTGACGCGCTCTTCTGGGCGCGCGCCACCGCCCTGGAGATGCTTGAGCACGTCGCTTTTGATCAGACGGCCGCCTCTGCCGCTGCCTTCCACTGACGCCGGATCGAGTTCATGCTCGGCCACCAACTTGCGAACCGACGGGGCCAGGTCTTGGTCAGGCTTGGTGGGGGTCGGACGCGCCTGGCTGGCCTCTTTGCTAGGCGCAACTTCAGCCGATGCGCGTGGGGCGTCGGCGGAGTCTTCAGTCTCATCTCGGGCGGGGGCTTCGCCTTCGACCAGCACTCCGAGGACCTGCGCTTCGGTGACCGTTTCGCCCTCTTCGGCGCTGATGCTTTCGAGCACGCCATCCGCCGGGGCGGGCACCTCGAGAACGACCTTGTCGGTTTCCAGGTCGACCAGGTTCTCGTCTCGCGCGACGGCCTCGCCGGGTTTCTTGTGCCACTTGGCCACCGTGGCGTCGGAGACCGACTCAGGCAGGTTGGGGACCTTGACTTCAATGCTCATGGATTGATTGCTCCTTCACTCGATTCCCTTGCCGTGAGTCAGCGCGTCGCTCACGATTCGTTTTTGCTGTTCCTGGTGAACCTGGTAGTAACCCACCGCGGGCGAGGCAGACGCGTTCCTGCCCACGTATTTGAGTTTCTGATCCGCGCGGATGCAGGCCTGGATATGATGTCGAATCTGGAACCAGGCACCCTGGTTCAGTGGTTCTTCCTGACACCAGACGATTTCGCTGGCCTGGTCGTAACGTTCAATGATGCTCTGTAGCTCTTCTCGCGGGAACGGGTAGAGCTGCTCGACCCGAACCAGGGCGACGTCGCCGCGCTCCTGGGCATCCCGTTCAGCGGCGAGATCGAAATAAACCTTGCCTGCGCAAAAGACCACGCGCTTGACGGCTTTGCACGCCGGTGATGCGGGGTCGTCCATGACGACATTGAAGGAACCCCGGACGATTTCGTCCAGGCTGGACGTCGAAGCCTTGTGTCGAAGCAGTGACTTCGGCGTCATCACGATCAGGGGCTTGCGGAAGGGCCGGAGCATCTGGCGCCGAAGCATATGGAACATCTGGCTGGGCAGGGACGGCACGCAGACCTGTATGTTGTTGCCCGAGGATAGCTGCATGAAACGCTCCAGTCGCGCCGAGGAGTGTTCCGGACCCTGGCCTTCATAGCCGTGCGGCAGAAACATGACCAGCCCGCACAGGCGACCCCACTTGGTTTCTCCTGAGGTGATGAACTGATCGATCACCACCTGGGCACCGTTGACGAAATCTCCGAATTGGGCCTCCCAGATCACCAAGGACCCCGGATCTGCGGTTGCATAGCCATACTCAAATCCCAGCACCGCCTCTTCCGACAGCAGAGAGTCAATAATGGTGACCTTGCGCTCGTTGTCGGTGAGTTGGGCGAGGGGAATAAAGGGACGTCCATGCACTTGGTCGTGCAGCACCGCGTGCCGGTGAAAGAAGGTGCCCCTCCCGGAATCCTGACCGACCAGGCGCAGGCCATGACCAGCGCGGATGAGGCTGGCATAAGCCAGAGTTTCGGCAAAGCCCCAGTCCATCGGGACCTTGCCCGCGACCATCTTGCGCCGCGTGTCAATGATGCGTTCGACCTGGCGATGCAGCTTGAAGTCTTCGGGGACCGCGGTGATGGCCTGACCCAGCGCCTCGACGTCGGCCATTGGCAGACCGGTTTCGGCCGAATCCCTCCAGTCGGCGTCGAGGTACGGCTCCCAGTCCACGGTGACCAGGGCATCCTCGTCCGGCACCAGCTCTACGACCGGCTCTCCAGAGTCGAGCTTGTCGCGGTAGCGCTCGGCAGCCTGGGCGATTTCATCCGGATCCACCAAACCCTGGTCGATCAGCTGATCGGCGTAGAGCTTGCGAACCGGATCCAGTTTACGGATGACCTGATACATCCGTGGTTGCGTCGCGGCGGGTTCGTCGGCCTCGTTGTGACCGAGTCGCCGATAGCAGACCAGGTCAATGACGACATCTTTCTTGAATTGACGTCGGAAGTCGGCGGCCAGGCGGGTCACAAACAGGACCGCTTCGGGATCATCCCCGTTGACGTGAAAAATAGGGGCCTGGACCATCTTGGCCACTTCGGTGCAGTACAGCGTCGAGCGGGCGTCAATCGGGTTTGAAGTGGTAAAGCCGATCTGGTTGTTGATGACGATATGAAAAGTACCGCCGACCGCGAACCCTCTCGCCTGGGACATGTTCAGCAGTTCCATGACCACACCCTGACCGGCGATCGCCGCGTCGCCGTGGACCAGCACCGGCAGAACCTGTTCGCGCCGCTCGTCGCCCAATCGGGTCTGGCGCGCGCGGGCCGAACCGGCAACCACCGGATTGACAATTTCCAGGTGCGATGGATTGAAGGCGAGCGCTAGATGCATCACGCCGCCGGGGGTGCGCACATCCGAGCTGAACCCCATGTGATACTTGACGTCGCCGGAGCGGTTGGGGTCGTCCTTGGCCATCGCGCCTTCGAATTCCGCAAACAGCTCGCGCGGGCTTTTACCCAGGATGTTGACCAAAACATTCAGACGACCCCGATGAGCCATTCCGATGACCATTTCCTTGACGCCCTGACTGCCCGAGTGGCGGATCAGGGTGTCAAGCAGCGGAATCAGGCTTTCTCCGCCTTCCAGCGAAAATCGCTTCTGTCCAACATATTTTGAGTGCAGGTATTTTTCCATGCCCTCGGCCGCCGAGAGCTTGTCGAACAGGCGCAGGCGCTCCTCTTGCGACGGCGCGAAATCGCCCCGGGCACCCTCCAGGCGCTGCTGCAGCCAGCGGCGCTGGTTGGTGTCGGTGATGTGCATATACTCGGTGCCGATGCTGCCGCAGTAAGTTTTCCGACAAATATCAACGATTTCGCGCAGCGGCAGATGGTCGGGGCCGGCCAGGGTTCCGGTGTGGAAGGAGGTCGCCAGGTCTGCTTCGTCGAGACCGTAAAACTCGATTTCCAGATCGGGCACCTGGGGACGCTCACTTAAATTGAGCGGATCGAGCTGGGCGCGCTGATGGCCGCGAACCCTGAACGCATTGATCAGTCTGAGCACCCCGGACTGCTTGAAATCCTCGGCCCCAGCACTCGGTGGCCGCACGCCGTTGGCGCCGATCTGACGGAAGTGCGCAAGCATCGCCAGGTGGCGAGAGTCCTGGCCAGTCTCGTTCAAGCTGCTGAACAGCTGCTGCCAGTGCTCGCCGACGGACTCGGGACTGTCCAGCCAGTCTTCATACAGTTCCTCGACGTAAGCTGCGTTCCCGCCGGACAAGTGCGATGCCCGATACTGTTGCTGAAGCTGCTTGCTCATGGGGTAAAGCCTGCGAAGACAGGGGTTCGGCGCCAGCGGCGGATTATAACCGGGCAGGCCCGGGTTAGGTCGCCATACCGGTCGAATTCACTGGCTAGCCGCCTAGACAAAACGCGGCAGGGCCAGGGCCATCGAGGCGGCGTTACCGATGTAAGTGTCCGGGCTTAGGGCCAGCAGACGGTTGCGGTCGGCCTCAGGCAGATCAAGGCCGCTGATGAACACCTGCAGAGCGTCCTTTTCGATACCGCGGCCGCGCGTGAGCGCCTTGAGTTGTTCGTAGGGCTCCGGCAGCCCATGCAGACGCATGACCGTCTGTATCGCTTCGGCCAGCACTTCCCAGGACCGGTCGAGATCGGCGGCCAGCCTGGCCTGGTCGGGTTCAATGCGATCCAGGCCCCGCAGAATCGATCCCCAAGCCAGTTGACAGTAACCGAAAGCGCTGCCGATGCTGCGCTGGACCGTCGAGTCAGTCAGATCCCGCTGCCAGCGTGAAACGGGCAGCTTGGCGGCCAGGTGCTCAAGCATCGCGTTGGCCAGGCCGAGGTTACCCTCTCCGTTCTCGAAATCAATTGGGTTGACCTTGTGCGGCATGGTCGAGGAACCCACTTCGCCGTCAACCATGCGCTGACGAAAATAACCCAGCGACACATAGCCCCACACGTCGCGGGCAAAGTCCAATAAAACGGAATTGACGCGAACCAGTGCGTGGCTGATTTCGGCAATCATGTCGTGCGGTTCGATTTGGGTGGTGTAGGGGTTCCACACCAACCCCAGGTCCTCGACCAGGGTTCGCGCCAGATTCGACCAGTCCAGTTCCGGACAGGCCGCCAGATGGGCATTGAAGTTACCCACGGCGCCGTTGATCTTGCCGCTGATTTCAACCCCAGCAAGCTGACGTCGTTGCCGCCTCAGCCGAAAGACCGTGTTGGCGATTTCTTTGCCCAGAGTCGTCGGCGACGCTGTCTGCCCGTGGGTTCGTGACAGCATTGCCAGTCCGGCGTGCTCGATGGCCATACCTTCCAGACGGCGGTCGATCTGGCCGAGCAATGGATCGAGTTCCTGTTCAATAGCCGCCTTGATGATCAGCGCCCAGGAGAGATTGTTGATGTCTTCGGATGTGCAGGCAAAGTGGACGAATTCGCTGTAGGGCGCTAGCGTTGAACGCTCGCTCAGGCGCTCCTTGAGCCAGTACTCCACGGCCTTGACGTCGTGGTTGGTGCTGGCCTCGATGCGCTTGATGGCTTCAGCGTCGTCGACCGAAAACTCGGCGACCAGGCCATCGAGGAACTGGTGGTCTTCCGGGCTCAGGGAGGGCAAGGCGGTGAATCCAGGTTCCGCTGCCAGGGCAACGAACCATGCGACTTCGACCTGCACCCGGCGGGCGATCAGCCCACTTTCAGAGCAGAGCAAGCCCAGGCCGCTGAGGCGCGTGCCATAGCGGCCGTCCAGCGGAGACAATGCAGTGAGTGAAGAGGCAGGCATGTCGAGCGAAATTTCTCGAGCCTCAAAAACCGCCGTAGATTCGTTCCAGCCAGCTTTCCAGGCCAAGATACTCATCGGCGGAAGCAGGCACGAATCGTTCAATGTCCAGTTCATGCAGGACGCCAAAGTGGCTTGGATCTTCGTGCAGAGCCAGCAACGCCTCGAGCACGGCATCGGCAACGTCGGGGGACAAGGCGGGAGAGGCGGCGATGGTCATGTGAGGGAACTCGCCGGAGGTGGCAACCTCGGTCATGTTCACGTAGCGCGCAACCAGGTTGTGCGGCACGATGGCCGCGTCGGCCTCCATGGCAAATACGATTTCCACCGCATCCAGCCATGAGGTGGCGCTGGACTGAATCAGCGGCTGTTGCATCGGATTCGGAAACCAGCTGGCGAGCACGAGGTGGCCGAGACTAGGCGCCGGCATGCTGGATACGCGCAAACCGACGAAGTCCTCCGGCGCGATGTCGCGGGACGGCAGCGTGGTCAGCAGAGAAAAAGTGGCCGGCGTGCTCGCCCTGACCAGCGGGCGATAGCCGTCGCGCGTGATTCGCAAAGCAATCAGGTGAGCGTCTTCAAGGACCAGGTCAGGCTGTTCGCCTCGTCGGATATCAAGCCAGTGACGATGAAAGTCGCGGGCGGTTTCCAGTTCGAATTCATACCCTGTTGTTTGCTGCAGGTAGTCGATCAATGGCCGATAGACTAGCTCGGCCTGTTCAGGCGTGAATGTCGGATGGGCCTGCAGCACGTGCGTCTGGGCCTGGATGAGCCCAGGGAAAACACCGGATATTGCCGCAGCTGCGACCAGAATCAAAAAGGGCCTTGGTGAATGCTTCATTTAAAACTCTTGGCCAACTGCCTGACATTTATGGGCGTCTGGAACGTTTCGCTAGCATAGTGCAGCCGGTTCGGAAAGTCGACCGCGATGCTGGCCGCAGACAATCGACTGACCGGCCGCAAGGTCGATACCGACCACCGCCAGCCCCACGGTGTCCTCCTGATAAGATGCACTGGAAATGATTCGGCCGAGGCGCTGGCCCGACTCATCTTCGAGGTCCATGTCCTGACAGTCGAGATGGCCGTCGAGCCGAAAAGCCAGCAGGTGTTCCTTCGCCTTACCCAGGTAATGGACCCTGGCGATCACCTCCTGACCTGGATAGCACCCCTTTCTGTAGCTCAAGCCACCGCGGTTCTCGAGCCCCAGGGCCTGCGGCAGAAACCGCTCGCTGCTTTCAGGTGACAGCCAGGCAATGCCCGCCCGAATGTCCAGCGTTTGCCAGCGCTCGACACTTTCCGGTCTGGCGCCCTGGGCGTCGAGGTCGAGTTCGAGCCCTCGGCGCGGGTCCGGACCGACGACGCAGTCCGGGGCCTCGACCGGCTCCAGGGATCCGGATACAGGCAGCCCGGATTTCAGTCCGACCTTGCGACCAATGGCATACAGGGGCAGCCGAGCAGTCAGAATCTCGATCTGGCTCGCCGGCACGACAAGATCAACCTCTTCAGACCGACTACGCGCCAGCATCACGCTGATCACCTTACCCTTGGGGTTGCACCACGCCGTCAGGTTCCAGCCCGGATCGCGCTCGGGAGCAAACGAAGTCGTGAATTGCGCGTGGGCGAAAGCCTGAGCATCTTCACCGTGTAATTTCAGGCCGGCCAGGTGCGGCAGCGTCAACCAGTTATGCATGAGTGATCGATCTTGGACAGACTCAAGGTACAATCTTACGTGATGAGTGAGGAAGCCAACAGGGGTGAGCAGCCCCCCGAACCGAATGATCCGCCAGCGGCGCCTGCCGATACCGAAAAGGAAATCGGAGGCCGTCGGGATGGACTCGACCCCACGCGCTACGGCGACTGGGAAAAGAACGGGCGCTGCATCGACTTCTAAACGCAGCGCAGATTATCTCTCCGACAGGAATGGACACCTATGGCGACTGACAATCGACCACTCTCTCCCCATTTACAGGTTTACCGACCGCAGCTGACATCAGTGCTGTCGATCAGCCACAGAATCAGCGGGGTCGTGCTCAGTGCAGGCCTGTTCGTCGTGGTGGCCTGGCTCTTGGCACTTGCGGCCGGGCCGGAGCGCTTCGCCTCGCTAAATGGCTTGCTGTCGAGCGTTCCCCTCCTGATTCTCATGCTGGTGTGGACCGCAGCACTGTTTTACCACCTGCTGAATGGCATTCGACATTTGTTGTGGGATGCTGGATGGCTGCTGGACTTGCGCGGGGCCTACGCCTCGGGCTGGACGGTGGTCGCGCTGACCGCGGCTCTGACGCTGATCTCCTGGGGAGTATGGCTATGAACTTCAGAAGTCCGCTGGCCAACGCACATAACCATGGCCCAGCAGGTGACGGAGTCACGCACTGGTGGGCCCAGCGGTTCAGCGCGATCTTGCTCATCGGTCTGACGGCATGGCTCGTCATGGCCCTCTCGACGGTGGCTGGTGCCAGCCATGCCGAGGCTTCGGAGTGGCTGGGACGACCGTTCAACGCCGCCATGGCCATTCTTTTCGTCGCGACCTCGCTGTACCACGCCAAGCTTGGGCTACAGGTTGTCATCGAGGACTACGTGCACCAGCGGGCCGTCGAGGTGGTGCTGCAACTGCTGGTCAAGATTGCTGCAATCGTTGCCGGACTGCTGGCGATTCTGGCCATTCTCAAGGTGGCTTTCGGAGCATAAATTGAGCAACGCTTACCCTATTACGAAACACGAGTACGACGTTCTGGTCATCGGCGCTGGCGGGGCCGGCCTGCGGGCCACCATGGGCCTCGCGGCCACGGGTCTGACGACGGCGTGCATCACCAAGGTCTTTCCGACCCGGTCCCACACCGTGGCAGCCCAGGGCGGCATGAGCGCCGCACTTGGGAACATGGGCGAGGACGACTGGCGCTGGCACATGTATGACACGATCAAAGGGTCGGACTGGTTGGGGGATCAGGACGCCATCGAGTACATGTGCCGTGAGGCCATTCCTTCAGTCATCGAGCTGGAACACTTCGGCGTACCATTCTCGCGCACGGAAGACGGCAAGATTTATCAGCGTCCGTTCGGAGGCATGACCACCCGGTTCGGCGAAGGCACTGCGCAGCGCACCTGCGCGGCCGCAGACCGGACCGGCCACGCCATCCTGCATACGCTCTACCAGCAGTCGCTCAAGCATGAAGCGCAGTTTTTCATCGAGTACTTTGCGCTGGATCTGCTGATGGACGATGACGGGGCGTGTCGCGGTTGCCTGGCTTGGGATCTCGCCTCCGGCACCCTGCACGAATTCCGGGCACACGCGGTGATCCTTGCCACGGGCGGTTACGGCAGAGCCTACTTTTCCGCGACGTCTGCGCATACCTGTACCGGTGACGGCAACGGCATGGTGCTGCGTGCTGGCCTGCCGCTACAGGATATGGAGTTCGTTCAGTTCCATCCGACGGGCGTTTACGGAGCCGGCTGTCTAATCACCGAGGGCGTCAGAGGGGAGGGCGGCTACCTGACCAATTCCGACGGAGAGCGCTTTATGGAGCGCTACGCGCCCAACGCCAAGGATCTGGCCTCGCGCGACGTCGTTTCACGGTCGATGACCATAGAGATTCGCGAAGGCCGTGGCGTCGGCGCGAAGAACGATCACATTCACCTCAATCTCCAGCATCTCGGGGGGGATGTGATCCACGAGCGCCTGCCGGGGATTGCCGAGACGGCGAGAATTTTTGCCGGCGTAGACGTCACCCGGGACCCGATCCCGGTGTTGCCCACTGTGCACTACAACATGGGCGGGATTCCGACCAACTACCACGGCGAAGTGGTGACCCTGAAAGACGGCGATCCCGATGCAGTGGTGCCGGGGCTTTACTCCATCGGTGAAGCGGCCTGTGTGTCGGTTCATGGCGCCAACCGCCTGGGCTCCAATTCATTGCTGGACCTGATCGTGTTCGGTCGGGCGGTGGCCAAGCGCTGTGGTGAGACGATCAAGCCCGGACAGGCAGTGAGGCCGGTAGCCCGTGGCCGAGTCGACGAACTGGTCGGGGAATTCGATCGCCTTCGACATGCTTCGGGGACTGAGTCGACCGCGTCGATCCGCGACCGGATGCAGCAGGTGATGCAGCAGGATGCGGCCGTTTTCCGAACCGGCGAGACGCTACAAGAGGGCTGCCAGAAGATCGCCGAGGTCAGGTCGGCCTTCGATCAGGTTAGCGTGAGTGATCGTTCCATGATCTGGAACTCCGATCTTGTGGAGACGCTGGAGCTGCGAAATCTGATCGGCAACGCGGTAACCACCATGGTCTCGGCTGAAAACCGGAAGGAAAGTCGCGGAGCCCATGCGCGCGAGGACCATCCCGATCGGGACGACGAGCACTGGATGAAGCACACGCTGACCTGGATGGATGACAGCGGCAAGGTCAAACTCGACTACCGACCGGTGCACATGTACACCTTGACCGACGACGTCGATGTGTTCCCGGCCAAGGCCAGAACCTATTAGGCCCGCGTCTGCCTGAACCCAGCTGCCCACGGACGAAAGATCATGGCTGAATTTCGACTTCCAAAAAACTCCAGAATCAACCAGGGACGACACTTTCCGGCCCCGAACGGAGCCGGCCGAGTGCGTACTTTCCGGGTTTATCGCTGGGACCCCGACAGCGGCGAGAATCCGCGCATAGACTCATACGAGCTGGATCTGGATCAATGCGGCCCGATGGTGCTGGACGCTATTCTGAAGATCAAGAACGAGATCGATCCAACCCTGACTTTCCGGCGATCCTGCCGAGAGGGTATTTGCGGGTCTTGTGCCTTCAACATTGATGGTACCAATACTCTGGCTTGCACCAAGGCGATTGATGAGATCAAGGGCGATGTGCGCATTTACCCGTTGCCGCATCTTCCGGTCATCAAGGATCTGGTGCCGGATTTGACCCACTTCTATGCCCAGTATGCGTCCATCAAGCCGTGGATTCGCACCCAGAGCCCCGCCCCGCCCGACAAGGAGCGTCTCCAGTCGCGCGAGGATCGGGAAAAGGTCGACGGACTTTACGAGTGCATTCTCTGCGCCTGCTGCTCGACTTCGTGTCCCAGTTACTGGTGGAACGGCGAACGCTACCTTGGGCCGGCAATTTTGCTGCAGGCCTACCGCTGGCTGGTCGATTCGCGCGACGAGGCGACCGGCGAGCGCCTCGACGATCTTGAGGACCCGTTCCGCTTGTATCGCTGCCACACCATCATGAACTGCGCCAAGACATGCCCCAAGGGACTCAATCCGGCCAAGGCCATCGCCGAGATCAAGAAAATGATGCTCGCGCGCCGCAGCCTGTAGCTGGGCTGATTACGAACGGTGGCAGATGGAACGGGCAGGGTGACCGAAGACAATCCACCGCGAGCTTTGCAGTGGCGGTGTCGCAGAGGCATGCGGGAACTCGATACCTTGCTGACTCGCTGGCTGGAGCAGCGCTGGCCCTCGGCCGGTCAGCAACGGCGCGATGCCTTTGAGCGCCTGCTTCAATCGGAGGATGACCAACTTTGGGACTGGCTGCTTGGTCGCAGCCGTCCGGACTCTATCGATCTGGCCGAAATCGTCGATGACGTCCGACTCGCGGCTGCTCGCAGCGACTGAAATCCAGTTGCGGCCATCCTGGAGCGCTGCAGCTTGCGTGGTCCTGGCCACGGCAGCCGCGGTCATTTCGATCGTCAGCGTTCAGATCCATCCATTTCTAGCCAGCCTGGTGGCCCTTGCAGCCATCGTCCTTGGCGCCCGCGCCGCGCTGCGCATGGGACGACCGACTCTGGTCCTGCGCCTGGAGGGCGACGGTTTCGCCTATCGACACGGTTCTGGCTGGTCCAGCCATGTCAGGCAAGCGTTTGTCAGTCCCTGGTTCATCGGTTGGCGCGGGCGTGGATGGGTCGGTTTTGGCGTTTTTCGCTGCCAGCTCGGTCGCGATGAATTCCGCCGCCTGGCTCGCACCCTTCGTCAGTCAGGACTGCCTTAGTTGGGGTGATACACTGGCTGCAGTGGTTGCGACTCGACAGTCGTAATGGTGACCCGGCTTCTTAGGAGTCTCGCAAGTGACGCTAGAAAAATTTCTCCAGGCCATGATCAAGCACGGTGGCTCGGACCTCTTTTTCAGTGCCGGTTCGCCCGTCGGCATCAATATTCAAGGCAAGACCCGCTTTCTCGGAGAGCAACGTCTGACGGCGGCCGATACGCGTCAGCTGGCGTATTCGGTCATGAACGACAAGCAGAGCGCGGAGTTCGAGCGCGAAATGGAGATGAACCTGGCCCTGGCCCTCGACGGTGTCGGGCGCTTTCGCGTCAACGTGTTTCGTCAGCGCGGTTCGGTCGCAATGGTCATTCGCCACATCAAGGGCGAGATTCCCTCGATCGAGGAGTTGAATCTTCCGACAAAGCTGCAGGATTTGATCATGCTGCCGCGCGGTCTGGTGCTGGTGGTCGGCTCGACCGGCTCCGGGAAGTCGACGACGCTGGCGTCGATGATTGACTATCGGAACTCCAATCGTTCCGGCCACGTCTTGACGATCGAGGATCCGATCGAATTTTTGCACCCGCATAAGCGCTCCATCGTCGATCAACGAGAAGTCGGGCTGGACACCAAAAGTTATGAGGTGGCCCTGAAAAACGCGATGCGCGAAGCGCCTGACGTCATCTTGATCGGCGAGATTCGCGACCAGCAAACCATGCAGCATGCGGTGGCCTACGCCGAAACCGGGCACCTCTGCCTGTCGACCCTGCACGCCAACAACGCGAACCAGACTCTGGACCGGATCATCAACTTCTTTCCGGAGTCAGCACACCGCCAGCTGTTCGTTGATCTGTCCTTGCACTTGCAGGCCATTATCAGCCAGCGATTGATCCCCAGCTCGGATGGAAAGCGGGTGCCCGCGGTCGAGCTCCTGCTGCGGACGCCTTACATCGCCGACCTCATTCTGAAAGGAGAGGTCCATGGCATCAAGGACGCGATGAAGGAGGGGTCGCAACACGGCATGCAAACCTTTGACCAGTCGCTGTTCCGCTTGTTCGAGGAAGGTCGGATCACAGAGGAAGATGCGCTGGAAAATGCCGATTCACGCAACGATCTGGGCCTGAACATCCGGCTGTCGCGCGAGCAGGGCGCACACGATACCCCCGATTCCTGGGAAATTCATCCAACGGCCTGAACCCATCGGTGGTCAACATGAGCGAAGACCGAAGACAATTTCAGCGGGTGACCTACGAGTGCCCGGCCAGCCTCGCCTGGCAAGGGCAAGCACCGCTCCCGGTCGAAGTGGAGAACCTCTCCTTGAAGGGCGTGCTGCTCCGCGGAGTTCCTGAAGACCTTTCGCCTCGACCGGGCCAATCAGCTCAACTGGAAGTCACGCTCGCCCCCGACGCCAGCATGAACATGGCGCTTGAAGTGGCCTTCTCATCAGGCACGCGGCTGGGTGCCAGCTGGGTGGAAATCGACCTTGAGGGCATGACCCACTTGCGTCAGCTGCTGGCCCTGAACCTGGGCGATGCGACCCAGGTTGACGCGGAGCTTTCCCGGATGCTGCATGCTCAAGCTGAGAGCAAACCTGCCTGATCCAGGGTGCTGATCAGGCTGTCGCCTGGTCGTTGCCGTGTAACAGCGCAAGTCGGGCAACCTCGCTGAGGGAAATGTACCGCCTCGCGCAGCGTGTCCAGCACTGCCATCGGGCCCATGACGTGTTCCCGGATGCCTGGTCGATGATCAAAAGGCTTGGCCTACGGTACAATGGCGGGCTGACTTGTCCTATCACTGATCGCTCTATCTAAGGAGAACCCATGGAACGCACGCTTTCCATCATCAAGCCCGACGCGGTGGCCAAGAATGTCATTGGCGAAATTTATACTCGTTTCGAGCGGGCAGGCCTGAAAATCATTGCCGCCCGCATGAAGCATTTAACTCGCGAAGAGGCCGAAGGCTTCTATGCTGTGCACAAGGAAAGGCCTTTTTTCGCTGATCTGGTGCAGTTCATGACCTCCGGTCCGGTGATGATCCAGGTGCTTGAGGGTCCGGATGCCATCACGAGAAACCGCGAACTCATGGGCGCGACCGATCCACGCCAGGCGGCCCCAGGCACGATCCGGGCCGAGTTTGCTTCCAGCATCGACGCCAACGCCGTGCACGGCTCGGATGCAGCCGAGACCGCCAAGGCGGAAATAGCCTTCTTTTTCGGAGCTGATGAGATATACTCCTGAGGGTTTTCAAGGGTTTTCTGGACAGATGCCGACAGCGGCGGATTTGAAAACCAATCTCATTGGGCTTGACCGAGTGGGTCTGGAACGGTTTTTTGCCAGTATTGGTGAAAAGCCGTTTCGGGCGCGTCAGCTGCTGCAGTGGATTCACCAGCGGGGCGTGACCGATTTTGGTCAAATGACAGATCTTTCGCGTGCACTCCGCGATCGCCTTTCTGTGATCGCCGAAATCGTGCCTCCACGAGTCATTCGGGAGCAGGTGTCGTTCGATGGGACCGTCAAGTGGCTCCTCAGCGAAAGCGGCGGCAGTGCGGTCGAAACGGTCTTCATACCCGAAGCCGATCGCGGAACCCTGTGCATCTCGTCTCAGGTGGGATGCATGCTCAACTGCACTTTCTGCTCCACTGCAACTCAGGGCTTCAAGCGCAACTTGTCGGCCGCCGAAATCACTGGCCAGGTGTGGTTTGCCGTCAATGCCCTGGCCGAGGCGCGGCTAGGCGGGCGTCAGGTGACCAATGTGGTCTTTATGGGCATGGGCGAGCCGCTACTTAACCTGGGTGCGGTGCGCCCGGCGCTGTCGCTGCTGCGCGATGATCTGGCCTACGGCCTGGCGTCTCGCAGGGTGACGATTTCGACTGCCGGCGTCGTCCCCGGAATCGACGAACTCGCTCATGGAGACGAGTTCGCCCTGGCTGTGTCGCTGCACGCGCCTGAGGACGAACTGAGGACGCGTCTTGTCCCGCTGAACCGGAAGTATCCGCTGGTGGAACTGATGGAGGCTTGCCAGCGCTTCGTACGGGTGCATCACCGGCGCTCAATCACTTTCGAATACACCATGATGGACGGCGTCAACGACAGCCGGCGCGAGGCGCGCGGGCTGGTCCGGCTGCTCAACGGCCTTCCGTGCAAGCTCAATCTGATTCCGTTCAATCCGTTTCCGGGCACGCCATTTCGGCCGTCTTCGCCTGACGCGATCTACGAGTTCCAGAAGGTTACCCGCGCTGCCGGCATCGTAACGACCGTCCGGAAGACCCGCGGCGATGATATTGATGCCGCCTGCGGCCAGTTGGTTGGAAAACTGCTGGAGCCCAGCGAGCGGCGACGCTTGGTCCAGGAACAGCTCGCCCGACAGGCGCTTCCGGCATGAGGCACCTGGTTCTGGGCTTGCCCCTTGCAGCTTGTCTTCTGATTTTCGGGGCAGGCTGCGCCACGACGACCACTCCATCGCCCAGCAGCAGCCGCGACGGCATGGACAGGGTCAGCCCTGTGCGAGCGGCTGAGGTCAACACTCGTCTTGGGATCGGCTACCTCGAGCGCGACCAGATCCGGCTGGCGATAGAAAAACTGGAAACGGCGCTGACCCACGATCCTTCGCATACTCCAGCCCATCTGACCCTGGCCATGATTTACGAGCAGCTGGGTGATGCTGAACGGGCCGGCCAGTATTACGCTCAGGCGTCCCGGCTGGCACCCGAAGATGGCGCGACCCAGAACGCTTATGCCGTTTACCTGTGCCGACGCGGAGATTTCGAACAGGCCAACCGTCACTTCGAACGGGCGATGGCCGATCCCTTTTATGCCACACCGGAACTGGCATACGGCAATGCTGGCGCGTGCGCCCGGCGGGCCAGTCAGGCGACGCAGGCGGAAGCGTATTTGCGCCAGGCATTGGATATTGACCCGGATTATCCCGACGCCCTTTTTCAGCTGGCCGAACTGTACTTGCAGCGCGGGGAGTCGTTCCGCGCCCGAGCCTTTCTGCAGCGTCTGGAGAGTGTGGTTGCGCCGGACGCATCGATGCTCATCCTCGGCTACCGAATCGAACAGGGTCTAAGCAACCCTGACCAGGCCGACCAGTATGCCGCGCGCCTGGAGCGGCAATTCCCCGAATCCGCGCAGGCCCGGGAGCTGCGGACTCTGAGACAGGAAGATGACTGAGAATGTAACGCCAAGCTCCGCCGAGCCTGCAGAGCCGAATCAGCTTCGGCTGCCGGTCGGGGGCGCCGAAGAGGAAATCGGCGTCCTGGTCAAACAGCAAAGGGTTAAGCGCAAGATCAAGCTCGAGAACGCGGCGCGTGATCTAAAGCTTTCGCCGGCCACGCTGGAGCGCATCGAGCGAGGCGACCTGGAGCATCTGGCACCGATCTATCGTAGGGGCTACGTGCGCAACTACGCCCTCTATCTGGGTCTGGATCCTGACCCGCTGCTGTCCTTGCTCGAGGCAGCTGAACCACCCGCCTTGCGCTCGGTTATGGCCAGCCGGAAGCGGCCCCCACGATTCGATAAGATTCTTAAGTTTTCTACATATCTAATTGTTACTACTGTTATTGTTCCGCCCCTGGTGCTGATTTACATCCAGGGAGGCTCGCGATTTATCGAGCGCGAATCGGTGGTCTCCGAGCCCTTGTCCTCCGTTGCGGTACCCAGCGCTTCCGATCAACGAGTTGCCGATCGCGTCGCCCGCGCGTTGTCCTTGGATGACACGGCCCCAGCCGCCGATTCTGTTGCGTCCGGCGATAACGCGCCGGTTGCCGCATCAGCGCTTCCGCTGAGCTCGATTCGGCCGCTGCGGGACCCGGCCACTGCGTTCACCGAATCGACCGCCCAGACAGTCACTGCTGAGATGCCTCCCGAATCGACTGGATCCGTCTTGTCCATTGAGGTCCTTGAGGACAGCTGGTTGGAAGTCTATTCTGGAGACGGGGAGCGCCTGGAGTACGATCTCCTGCGCGGCGGTGATCGGCGTCGCTTTGAGGCCGAGCCGCCGTTCCGACTGCTGCTGGGTCGCGCCAGCGCGGTCGCTCTGGAACTTGACGGTAAACCGGTGGAGTTCGAGGGCCAGGATCGGGCCGACGTGGCCAGCTTCGATCTTCTTGCAGACGGCGTTATTCGCCGCTGATCAATGCCTCTTGGTGTTGTTTGTCAGTCCGCACTGGCTGGTAGCTGACGTGGTTGTCCCATTGAATTTTCCTGGAAGACAATGAAGAACATTCAGTCGATTCGCGGCATGCACGACGTTCTGCCCTCCGCCACGCCAACCTGGCGCTGGCTTGAAGCGCAGTTGGCTGGGCTCTTCGATGCTTATGATTTTCGCGAAATTCGGGTGCCATTGGTTGAAAAAGCCGAGTTATTCACCCGTGGGATCGGACAGGCCACCGACGTGGTCGAAAAGGAAATGTACGCTTTCGCCGATCGCAATGGCGACATGCTCAGCTTGAGGCCGGAAGGTACCGCCGGGGTTGTTCGCTCAGCGATCCAGCATGGACTGCTGGCGTCGCCGGGGCTGAAAGTTTGGTATCACGGTCCAATGTTTCGGCATGAACGTCCTCAGCGAGGCCGACAGCGCCAGTTTCATCAGTTTGGCGCTGAAGTCTTCGGCCTGCCGGGTCCTGACGTCGATGCGGAGCTGATCGCCCTGGGCGAGCGGATCTGGAGGCGCCTTGGTCTGGAGGAAGGGATTCGGCTGGAAATCAACAGTCTTGGCGATCGTGAAGATCGGCAGCGTTACCGGGCAACGCTGATCGACTATCTCCGTCCTCACCTGGCTGATCTTGATGAGGACAGCCAGCGCAGACTGGAAACCAATCCTCTGCGAATCTTCGACAGCAAGCATCCTCAGACCCGGGTGATCATGGCGGACGCCCCCCGCCTGGCCGAATCTCTGGGCAGCAGCGCTCGGGCGCATTTCGAAGAGGTCTGCCGAATGCTTGACGGCCTAGGCATTGAATATCGGGTTAATCCCGGTCTGGTGCGCGGCCTGGACTACTACTGTCGAACGGTCTTTGAATGGATGACCGATGCGCTGGGCGCGCAGGGCACGGTATGTGCCGGCGGGCGCTACGATGACCTGGTCGCGGTGCAGGGCGGGAAGCCCACGCCGGGAATCGGATTTGCCTTGGGCGTCGAGCGCCTGGTTGAACTGCTAACGCATTCTCACGGGGAACGAAGCCAGGCGCCACAGGTCTATCTGGTCTGTCAGGCATCTCCAGTCGATGGTCTGCGCCTGGCAGAAGAGCTTCGAAATCGGCTGCCGGGCCTTTCCCTGGGATGTAATCTGGGTGGTGGCAGCTTCAAGGCGCAATTCAAGCGGGCCGATCGCAGCGGTGCCCGCTATGCGCTGGTACTGGGTGAAAGCGAGCTGGAAGCCGGTGTCTGCCAGATCAAGGACCTGCGCGGCGAGACGCCACAGGAAACCGTGCCGCGCGAACAACTGGCGCAGCGCATCAGGCAACTGGTGCCCGAGTTAAGACCAGACTGAATTATCATAGGCGCCCCGTCATCATGACTCCCGATCCCGAAAGCGGAAGATGAACAATGGCTGTTGAACTTTACGACGAACACGAGCAGGGCGAACGCGTCCGCAAATGGATCAAGGAATACGGCGCCGCCATTGTCATGGGGCTGGTGCTGGCTTTCGGCGGCATCTTCGGGTTCCGGTACTGGCAGGAACATCAGGTGGCGCAGCGCGCGTTGGCCGCCGACTATTTCAACCGTGTCCAGAACGAAATCGAAGCCGGCAACCCGGACCTGGCACAGGCGCATTTCGAGACGCTGCGTCAGGAGGCCGGGTCAAGCGCCTACGTGGGGTTGGCCGCCATTGCCCTGGCCGCGGCGCACGTAGAGGAGGGTCGGCTCGAGCCGGCTGCTCGCCTTTACCGCGATGTCCTGCAACAAAGTCGACTTGAGATGCTCTGGCCGATTACCCGACTGCGTCTTGCGCGCGTGCTTGAAGCTCAGGGGGACGCACAGGCCGCGCTCGAGGTGCTTTCCGAGAATCCTGCGACCGGGTTCGAGGCATCCTGGAGCGAGCTGCGTGGCGACCTGCTGCTAGAGCTCGGTCAGGCCGAACAGGCGAGATTGGCCTACCAGGTCGCTCTCGACGAACTGGCCGGGCAGCCGGGGAGCCAGCGCATGCTTCAGATCAAGCTGGATTCCACCGGGCCGGGCACTGACAGGGAGGGTTCGTGAGTCACCTGACTCGCCTCGTGCTCGGCTTGGCGCTCGCCGCTGGCCTGACGGGTTGCCAGACCGTTGGAGGATGGTTCAGCGGGAGCGAGGAAGAAGAAGGCCCTGCAGAACTGCTGGAATTCACCGCGACCGCCTCACCGCAGCGGATATGGTCGGCTGATGTTGGTCGAGGCCTGGGCAAAAGCCGCCCAAGTCTGCGACCGGTCTACGACAACCAAGAGCTCTGGGTCGCCGACCATCGCGGCAGAATCAGCGTTCTGGACGCCGACTCGGGTCGAACAATCCGGCGCTTTGAGACCGATCTGGCACTTTCGGCCGGTCCCCGACTCGAACAGGAGCGCGCCTATTGGGGCACTTTTGACGGTGAACTGATCGCCATGAATCGAGCCGACGGTTCCATCGTTTGGCGCGCACAGCTGTCTTCCGAAGTATTGTCCATGCCGATCGTGCAGGACGGCGTCCTCGTGGTCCGCTGCATTGATGGTCGTGTTTTCGGGCTCGATCGCCGTACTGGCACCCGGATCTGGGTGCACGACCGCAGCGTTCCGCTGCTGACCTTGCGCGGAACCAGTGATCCTTTAGGACGGGCAGGGCAGGTGTTCGTCGGCTATGAAGACGGCGCCGTCAGCGCCCTGCGCGCGGCCGACGGCAGCCTTCTTTGGGATCAGCGTGTGAGCGTCCCTGAAGGTCGGACCGAACTCGATCAGCTTTCTGATATCGACGGGCCGATGGCAATCGTGGGATCAGAACTGTACGTCGTGACTTACAAGGGTCAGCTGGCCGGTTTGGCGCTGGATTCAGGCCGTATCTTGTGGAGCAAGGACCTGGCATCCCATCGCGGCGTCAGCCTTCAGCGGACGCAGCTCGCGGTGGCAGACCGGGACGATGCGGTTTGGCTGGTGGATCGACGCAACGGTGCGACGCTGTGGCGTGACGATCGACTGGCCCGCCGCCAAATCACCCGTCCGGTGTTTTTCGGACGTTTCGTAGTCACCGTGGACCGCGAAGGTTACCTGCACTGGTATGACGCTGAGCGCGGAGAGTTCGCCGCCCGCAGCCGAATCGGGCGAAACCCGCCTGCCACCGCCCCGCTGGTGGTTGGCAACACCCTCTACGTTCTTGATGTCGATGGTGGTCTGACCGCCTGGCGCGTCGACGGCTGAAGCCGAACGGCCGTGAGCACTCAAGGCTTGCCCGTGGTCGCGATCGTGGGCCGCCCCAACGTCGGCAAATCGACGCTGTTCAACGGCTTGACCCGGACCCGGAATGCCTTGGTCGCCGATCTGCCTGGGGTCACGCGCGATCGAATCTACGGTCGCGCCGTCCTGCAGGACCGTCCCGTGCTTTTGATCGATACCGGGGGCCTGGAAGCCGCCGCCGATGAAGTCGGAAGCGGGCGCGAACGCCAGACCCGGCTGGCCGTGGCCGAAGCGGATCTCATCGTGCTGCTGACTGACGCTCGCGCCGGCATCATACCGGCGGATACAGAAATCGCGGCGTGGCTGCGTACGCTGGACAAGCCGGTCGTCCACGCGATCAACAAGACTGACGGTCTCGATGAAGATGTCGTTCTGGCCGAAAGCCTGACCCTCGGCGTTCAGCCTTATCGACTGATTTCGGCCAGCCACCGGCGGGGGCTTGACCAGCTGGCCGGAGCGATTTCTGAACGGCTGCCCACGCTACCAGAGGCGACCCGTTCCCAGGCGCCCGACGGCATTCATCTAGCCTTGATCGGTCGACCAAACACCGGCAAATCCACGCTCCTCAACCGCTTTCTGGGCGAGGAGCGCGCGCTGGCCACGCCAGTGGCCGGCACGACGCGCGATCCGATTCATGCCCGGGTAGAGCGGGATGGGCATGTTTTTCATCTGGTAGACACCGCCGGGATACGCAGGCGCCGGGGTAGCCATGAGGGCCTTGAGCGCTTCAGCACCCTCAAGGCCATGCAGGCCATGGAGCAGGCTCGAGTGGTCGTCTTGATGATGGATTCCACTGAGGGCATTACCGATCAGGATGCACGTCTGGCAGGACACGTCGTCGAGGCCGGACGTGGACTGGTGCTCGCGCTCAACAAATGGGATGGCCTGGGAGACAGTCAGCGCAAGGCCCTTCTGATTGACGTTGGAGAGCGCCTTCAGTTCGCCCGCCACGCGCCCGTAGTGACCTTATCGGCGCTGCACGGCAGCGGGCTGGGCGAGTTGATCAGCGCCGTGGTTCACGTCCATCGCTGCGCCAGTCTGGATTTGCCTACACCGCAGCTGACCCGGACCCTGCGAGCAGCCGCAGAATCTCATCCTCCGCCCGGCGGCAAGGGCGGAGCGGCGAAACTGCGATATGCCCATGCCGGCGGCCTCTTTCCGACCCGTGTTGTCATCCACGGCAACAGAACAGCACAGATTTCAACCCAGTATCGCCGCTACCTCGTCAACGCCTTTCGCCGCGCTTTCGATCTTACCGGTGTCTCGGTCCAGCTGGTGTTCAAGGACTCGGAAAACCCTTTCGCGGGACGTCGCAACACGCTTACCCCCCGGCAGCTGCAAAAGCGCAAGCGTCTCCGGGCCTTCGCGCAAAAGGGCAAGCGCCGGCGCTAGTCTTCCAAGCGCTCGCTACAGCGACCAGGACTGAAGGTGACGTGAGACTTGATGCAACAGACCGGGATCATCCGGGCTCGTTGCGGAAGGCCAGTGTTCAACAAGTTGACCTTTTCGGTTGAAAAGGTATTTGTGGAAATTCCAGCGCGGCAGAACGTCCGGACCGATTTGCTCCGCTATGGCGCGAAACAGGGGGTGCATGCCGGTGCCAATGACCGAGTACTTTGCCGCCATCGGAAAAGTCACCTTGTATTCCTCGCGCACCAGCTTTGATATTTCTTCCTCAGTACCGGGCTCCTGCTCACCAAAATCGTTGCAAGGTATGCCCACCACAACCAGCCCGGACTGCTGGTAGTCCATGTACAGCCTTTGCAGTCCGGTGTATTGCGGCGTATAGCCGCACTCCGAGGCGGTGTTGACGATCATGATGGGCTGATTGCGGAATCGCTCCAGCGACAGAGCCCCGCCTTCCAGCGCAGCAAACGAATACTCATAGACATTCACGGACTCAATCTCCCGATGGACTGCCTGTATGCTACCGCCTTGTCGCTACAATGTGCAGCATCATGAATGAAGTCCAGGCCAGGCTGCTCGACGGGCGTGCTGTCGCCGACCGTCTGATCGGGCATATCCAGAAAGCCGTCGAAACCCATCTGGAACGCGGTGGTCGGCGGCCCGGTCTGGCAGTGGTCCTGGTTGGCGACGATGCAGCCTCGCAAGTCTATGTCGGCCACAAGATCAAAGCCTGCGAGCGCGCTGGAATCTTGTCTCGAAGCCATCGCTTGCAGCACGGAATCGGGCGAGGGGAGGTGCTGGCCTTGATCGACTCGCTGAATCAAGACCCAGAGATCGACGGTATCCTGGTTCAGCTGCCGCTGCCCGCGCATCTCGATGAAAAGGCGGTGACTGCGCGCATTCTTCCTGAGAAAGATGTCGATGGATTCCATCCCTACAACATGGGTCGACTGGCCCAGCGCAATCCCGGCCTGAGGCCGTGCACGCCACGAGGCGTTATGAGCCTGCTCGCGGCCTATGAGATTGACCCCAAAGGCCGGCACGTCGTGATTGTCGGCGCTTCCAATATTGTTGGACGCCCGCTGGCCCTGGAAATGCTGCTCGCCGGGGCAACGGTCACAGTCGCTCACCGGTTCACCCGAGACCTTGAGCACCATGTCCAGAGCGCGGAAATCCTCTGCGTGGCGGTCGGCAAACCCGGCGTCGTTCACGCCGAATGGATTCGGCCGGGAGCGGTGGTCATTGATATCGGCATCAGTCGGGATGAGAGCGGCCGAATTCACGGTGATCTGGATCACTCGGCCTGCGCCGTCCGGGCGTCCTGGCTTACGCCCGTGCCTGGTGGGGTAGGTCCAATGACCGTGGCCACGCTGCTGCAGAACACCGTCGAGGCCGCCGGGCTCGTGGTTTTGGCAGCGTAGGGGAGGAGTCCTGTTGAACCGATGACGGCTGCTTGGGTCAGCCTATCCAGGATGCTCAGCGAGCTCGATCTTGCATTTTCTTGGCTCGAACGAACGCTGATCGCCTTGTTCTTGAGCCTTTTGGTCCTGTTGGGGTTGGCTATGCTGCCGATCATCGTCTTTGGAACTGAAGGCGAGGCCACCTTACTTGCCTTGACCCGGCTGGCCTTGACCTGGCTGCTGCTGATCGGGGCCGCGCGCGCGGCCGGTCGCTCCGTTCATCCATCGATTCTTTTGACCCGCTTGCGTGGCTTTGAGGGCAGCGCGGCAGTCGCCGTCGTTGCGGTTCCGCTGGTGTCCTGCCTGATCTGTCTTGCCCTCGTTTGGGCCGGATGGAAGCTGCTGGCACTGGACGTTTCGCTGGGCTCGAGCAGCCAGGGCGGTGTGCCGGATTGGCCATCTCTAGCGGCTCTTCCGATCGGATTCGGGCTGATGGCCGGGCGTTTTCTGCTGCGCGCCTTGTACGGGCTGGCAGAAACGATGCGCCTGGCCTCCGGGGAGTAATGCTCATGGCGCTATTTCGGCTGGCCCTTGCTCTGCTCGGGTTGCCCCTGTTCGTATTTGCCGCTCTTGCGGCGTTTTGGGCTTTCCGTCAGGCGGGCCTTGACGGTGCCGTCCTGATGCTGGAATTTCGCCGGCTGGGTGAATATCCCGAACTGGCAGCACTCCCCGTGTTTGCCGCGGCCGCTCTGATGATAGATCGGGCGTCCGTGCCCGCCGAGCTTAATCGTTGCGCCGACACCCAGGGCGCTCTTGCATCGGTCGCTATCGGCTTGGCTGCACCCGGCTTGACGCTGCTCGTTTTTGCCGCTGCAGCCGCGATTCTCGCTCCAGCCACCGCGCCGGAGCATGCTGATCTGCTAAGGGCCGGCTTGCCTGCGGCCCTCGGTGCCCTGAGTATCGCCTTGGCGATAGAACTGCTTAACGGTAGGCTTGATTTCAGAACGATACAGGATCAGGGGCGAAGCGCGCTGCGGTTTTTCTGGCCGGCATTCGCGCTGCTTTTATTGCTCTACCTGGAATGGCTGAATGCAATTACCGTTGCGGCGCTGTTGTTCACCTGGAGCCTTAAGGCACGCCGCAGACGCGTGGCATGGGACCATATCCCCAAGGTTTTCGCGGAAGCCGCCGTTAGAACCATGCCGAGCCTTCTGGTTCTCGGGCTGAGTTTAGCCGTGTCGGCGACCTGGCAGCATCGAGTGAACTGGCCCGGCGTCGTTTTCGATGACTTTCTGACTTTAGCCATCGGCCAGGGCATCGTGTGTTTGCTTAGTGCCGCGGCCGCCGCGCTCACCGCGACCATGATTCGCCACAGCTTGGCTGCCATGGCGCTGATCGCCCCGCCAGCGATCGTGCTCGCACAGACGATCAATCTCAGCCTGCTGCTTCAGGGTCTCGGGCTCGCCGTTGCCATCGCCCTGGGTACGCGAACCGGAGTGCAGCGAGCCGGCCAAAACGCGCCGTGCCTGAGCGAGCAGGCGCGTTAGTATCGGCCGGACGCTCGCCCCGAAAGCAAAGCGGCATTGAGTCAGCTTTTGGCGCCTGCCGGTCCGCTGGAATCGCCTTCTTGCTGCTTCAGCTCCGCGTTCTCCGATGTCTCCGACGCGGCGGTCGCGCGCACTTTCTTGCGATTCGGTCGCTTGGGCGATCCATCTCCTTTCGCAGCGCCGCCAGCCGCCTTTTTCTTTTTCTTTCTTGTTGTTGAGCGCTTTTTCTCAGGCTCTACCTGAGTCTCTGTTTTGGTCTTGCGAGTCGGGCGCGCCGGAGATGCACCCGGGCGCTCAACGATCGCCGCAACCCCCATGCCGCCGGCTGTGCAAACCGAGATTAGACCGCGCCCCGAACCGGCCTGTTCAAGGATGGCGGTCAGGGTCGACAAGATGCGGGCTCCGGTTGCTGCGAAGGGGTGGCCGATCGCTACTGAACCACCGCGGACATTCATCCGCGAGCGATCGATGCTGCCCAGCGCGCCGTCTAGGCCGAGCCGCTCACGACAGTAGCGGTCAGACTCCCAGGCCTTGAGTGTGCACAAGACCTGGGCGGCGAACGCTTCATGAATCTCGTAGAAGTCGAAGTCCTTGAGCCCCAGCCCGGTGCGGGTCAGCATCTCCGAGACGGCCACCGTGGGTGCCATCAGCAGACCTTCGTCACGGTCGGCGAAATCCACCGCGGCGGCACGACCTGCGCTCAGGTAGGCGCGGATGGGCAGGTCATTGGCCCGCGCCCACTCCTCGGAACAGATCAACACGGCCGCCGCCCCATCGGATAATGTGGTGCTGTTGCCGGCGGTCAGGCTGCCTTGCTTGCGGTCGAAAGCGGGCTTGAGACTGGCCAGCTTTTCCAAGCTGGTGTCGGGGCGGATGATGTTGTCACGAATCACGCCGTTGTGCGGGATCACCAGATCGTCGAAAAAGCCGGCGTCCCAGGCGGCCGCAGCCTTGCGATGACTCTCGACGGTCAAGGCATCCTGCTCGGTGCGCTCGATCTGCCATTCGCGCGCCATACGCTCACAGTGCTGGCCCATGGACAGTCCGGTCCGCGGTTCAGCGTTGCGCGGTGGCTGCGGAGCCATCTCGGAGAAACTGAACCCCTTGAATACCTTCAGCTTCTGGCCAAGTGTTCGTGCCTTGGACAGGCGAATCAGGCGCTGAGCAAAACGGCGCTGGAAGACCACTGGCGCGTCGCTGGTGGTATCCGTTCCGGCAACGATGGCACACTCGATCTGACCCGCCGCAATCTGGCTGCCGGCGAGCAGCGCCGCCTGCAGGCTGGTTCCGCAAGCCTGCTGCAGCGTGACGGCCGGCGTCAGCGGCGAAAGTGACGTCGATAGCACTGCCTCGCGCGCAAGGTTCCAGTCTTTCGAATGCGTCGTCACTGCACCGGCCAGCACCTGATCCAGCTGCTTGCCGTGCAGGCCGTGGCGTTCCACGAGGCCCTGGATGGCGGCAGCAAGCATGTCCTGGTTGCTCTGGTCTGCATACAGCGTGTTCGACCGGCAGAAAGGAATGCGCACGCCGCCGGCGATGACGATTTTTCTCAAGCTGTTGTCAGACATTAGGCGGACTCCTCGTTGGCTGTCCGGGAGGCATCCGGGCGGGACTCTGCTTCGTCGCGGCTTGAAAGGTAGTGCATCGGTCCGCCCCTGAACGGTGCGAAACCCGTACCGAAAATCATCCCGGCATCCAGCAGGTCGGCGTCTTCAACCACCTGGTCGTTCAGGCAGGCGCTGCACTCCTCGAAATAGGGACGCATCAGCTGGACGGCCAGATGCTCAAGATCATAGCCTTCGTGCGCCTTCTCATCACGTTGCGGCTTGTCCTTTTTCCAGACATAGAAGCCCTCGCCGGATTTCTTGCCCAGTTTGCCGTCGTTGACCATCTCTTCAAGCACCTTGCGGTCTTCAGCGGCTTCTTCTCCCATCAGCGTGTCGATCACACCCAGACCGACGTCCAGACCTACCGTATCGGCCAGCTCGACCGGCCCCATCGGCATGCCGAACTGTTCGGCCGCTCGATCCAGCGCTTCGCGCGGGATACCCTCGCGGTGCATTTTCATGGCGTTCCGCATGTAGGGTGCGAGGACGCGATTGACCAGAAAACCCGGCGTGGAGGTCGCCGGCAGGGCGTACTTGCCGATCTGAGTGGCAAAACTGCAGCCATCGTCGACGCGCTCAGGCGCGCTTTGCGTATCGTGAACGACTTCGACCAGCGGCATTTTTGCGACCGGGTTGAAAAAGTGCAGACCAATCAGACGGCTGGGATCGTCCAGCACGTCGGCCAGTTCGGCCAGAGGGATGGCGGAGGTGTTGGAAGCAATGATGGCGTGATCAGCAACTCGCCCCTTCAAAGCGGCGAACAGGTCCCGTTTGGCCTCGCGATTCTCGAAGATGGCCTCGATGATGACATCGGCCCGGGATACACCCTGGCCGTCTACGTCAGCGATCAGCCGTTGGCGCGCCGCGGCGACGGCTTCGGGCTTCTTGAGCTTGCGCTTGAAAAGCCGCGCGGCGCGCTTCAAGGCCGGCTCGATGTATTTCATCTCGCGGTCCTGCAGGGTCACCTCCAAACCTCGGGTCGCGCACCAGGCAGCAATGTCGCCGCCCATCACACCGGCGCCGATGACGTGCACGCGTCGTGCCTTGAAGTTCGAGCGTTTTCCCTGGGCCTTGAGGCGCTCCATGAGCCGGAACACGCGGCGCAGGTTGCGCGAAGTCTCTCCGGCCAGCAGGCGCGGCACGTTTTCAGCTTCCAGGCGAATCATCTCGGCCTGATCATTGCCGGCAGCTTCAAACGCATCGATCAGCTCATACGGCGCTGGATAGTGCTCGCGTTTGGCCTTGGCGGCGGTCTGCTTGCGCATCTGCCCGGCCAGCACCTTGCGCACAGGCGTGAGCGTCGCCAGGCGATCGAACAGACCAGGCCGCTTGTGGCGCTTTTTGTTCAGGACCGCATTGCGTGCCGCCCAGCGCAGCGACCCATGAATATCGACAAGCTGGTCGACCAGACCCAGGCCGCGTGCGGCGCGGGCTCTCAGCATGCGGCCGGTGAGCATGATCTGCATGGCCTTGAGCCCGCCCATGGCAGAAATTGACCGACCCGAGCCGCCGAAGCCCGGATAAATGCCCAGGTTGACTTCCGGAAACCCCACTCGGGTGTGCCCGGCATCGAGAGCGATACGGTAGTCGAAGCAAAGCGCGAGCTCGAGGCCGCCGCCCAGACAATATCCCTCAAACGCGACCACTGTTGGAAATGCCAGGCGCTCGATTCGCGCAAACAGGTCATGAACCTTGCGAACGTTTTCCGCGAGCACGCCGACGTCGGAGGTGGCGTCGAACTCGCGCACATCGGCCCCAACGATGAAGCTGCCAGGCTTGCCCGACATCAGCACCAGCCCGGTCGGAGGGGTCTGCTCAAGGTCGGTGATCAGGCTGTCGAGCTCCGCGAGAACCTCGGTGCCCAGGCTATTGACTTTCTCGTCACCGTGGTCGACCGTCAGCCAGACGATGCCGTCGAGATCATGATCGATGCGCCAGTGCCTGAAAGGCCGGCTGTCGTGGGTATTCGAGGACATACTGGGGTGCATCCCATTCAGCTGCGTATGGTCCCGAGTGTAGCATTTTCGATGCTGGCGCCTTGGCCCTGTCGTCCTTTCACGGACTCGGGGGCCACGCGGCTGAACATTATCGAATCAACCGCATGGCCCCCTAGGGTAGCTCGATGCCGAACCTTTCCATTAACCGGATCGTGGCGATCAGCGGCAGCCCGATGAGAGCGGTTGGATCTTCGCTCTCAAGTGACTGGATCAGGCTGATGCCCAACGCTTCGCTCTTGAACGCACCGGCACAGTCGAGGGGCTGCTCCTGGGCGACGTAGCGGCGGATTTGCTCCACGGTCAGGGGTCGCATACGTACGAGGGTGGGCACGTTTTCTACATGAGCCACACTGCCATCAGTCACGCAGACGGCAGTGTGAAAATGCACCGTCCGGCCCTGCAGCTGTTGTAACTGGCTGCGGGCACGCTCGCTGCTGCCGGGTTTGCCCAAAGCGCGGCCTTCGCATTCGGCCACCTGGTCGGAGCCGATAACCACCGCACCCGGCGCCAAGCCCGCCCCGGTTTCGGCCTTGATCCGCGCGAGGCGAAGGGCCAGCGCAGCCGGCGCTTCCCCTTCCAGCGGCGATTCATCGACCTCGGGCGCCACAACAGAAAAGCGGACCCGCAATCGCTCCAGCAAGGCCTGACGATAAGGGGAGGAAGACGCAAGAACCAGACGAGGGAAGGGATCCATGGATGATGGTGAGCAAGGAGTCAATCGATATTGTGGCTCAGACGATTGCAATGGTACAATGGCCGGCTTATGTCGCGAGACTATCCGGACTGGCTTGATCCGTTCAAGGCCGCCCAGGCAAGGCGGCGGTTCGTCGGCACAATTCGACTGTCGGAGCTTGAGTCAGTCCAAGATCTGATCGAAGAACCCGGCGAGGCTGAGGTTGCCTTCGGACTGGATTTCGATTTGGATGATCAGCGAGAAGTTCGGGTCAGTGTCCGGGTCAGCGGTCGAGTACCGATGCTCTGCCAGAGAACGCTCCAGCCGTTCTGGCAGCAGATCGACAGCAACTCGGTGGTCGCGATCGTGGATGCCGAGTCGGCGATCGAACGGCTGCCGGAAGATTACGAGCCGCTGGTTCTCGAGGAGCCACGGTTGCGACTGGTTGACCTGGTCGCCGAAGAACTGCTGCTGGCTTTGCCGCTGGTTCCGAGGGCACCGGGCTCGGAGCCCGTCGGGACACAGGAAGCAAGCGGTCCCGAGGCCGCCGACGTTCAGCGGCCGTTTGCGGTGCTCGCAGACTTGACCCGCAAGCGGGACTAGAAATTGACTTTACAGGAGACTGAAATAGCATGGCCGTTCAACAGAATCGAAAATCGCCGTCCCGACGCGGCATGCGTCGTTCGCACGACGGCCTGAAAGGGCCGACGCTGTCGGAAGAAGTCAGCACCGGCGAAACCCATCGGCGTCACCACGTATCGGCCGAAGGCTTCTACCGCGGTCGCCAGGTCATCGACGTGGCGCCTGAGGTCGAGGACGAAGAAGAGTCCTGATTTTCTGCGGCGACCCGACAGGGTCATGAGCGGAACCGGGAATCTCACTGTCGCCCTCGACGGACTTGGGGGCGACGGCGGAATCGCGCTGAATCTAGAGGGCGCGCGCCTCGCCTTGGAAGCCGACCCCCAGTTGTGCATCCTGGTCTGCGGCCCGGAGGTGGAGATGGAGTCGGCGCGATCGCAATGGCCATCGTCGCTGGCGCAGCGTCTCAGTTTTGCCAACGCGGAATACGGGCTGGCTGCGGACGCCGGTCCGGCAGAAGCCCTGCGCCGCGGGGGCAGCAGCAGCATGGGCCAGGCCCTGCGCTGTCTCGTCGAAGATCGCGCAGGCGCGATGGTCAGCGGGGGAAGCACCGGTGGCCTGATGGTCCTTGCCCGGCATGTGCTCGGGACCTGGCCAGGCGTCGATCGCCCGGCGCTGATGGGTGAGCTTCCGACCGTCAGCGGCAGCTGCTGGATGCTGGATCTGGGCGCCAATATTCAGGTGGATGCCCGGCGACTGCACGAGTTTGCTCGCCTCGGACGCATCGCGGTTCGACTGCTCAACGGCCGCGAGCCCGCCATCGGCCTGCTCAACATCGGCATCGAACCCGGTAAGGGTCCGGACCTCGTGCGCGAGGCCGGACGCCTGATCGAGTCTGATCGCGAACTCAACTACCGCGGCTTCGTGGAGGCCGACCAAGTCTTCGCCGGGCGCGTAGACCTCGTCGTGTGCGATGGATTTTCGGGCAATATCCTGCTCAAGAGCGCGGAAGGAGCCGTACGTCTGATGTTCGAAAAGACTCGCTTGATCCTCGGCGGCGGCCTGTGCGGCTGGCTGGCGAAACCACGACTGCGGCGTCTCCGTGACAGTCTTGAACCGGCGCGGCATAATGGAGCGGCTCTGCTGGGCGTTCGCGGCGTCGTCATCAAAAGCCACGGGGGTGCCAGCCCAGCCGGGGTGGCCCACGCCATCGGTCTGGCGGCTCGGGAAGCCCGTGGCGGTCTGAGCCAGGCGATGGAAAGCCAGTTCCAGGCGGTTGATTAGCGCCGGTAAGAGGGAGTAGAACAATGTACTCGCGGATCATTGGAACCGGCAGCTATTTGCCGGAAAAAGTCCTGACCAACAAGGATCTGGAAGCCTTCGTCGACACCACGGATCAGTGGATTCGCGATCGCACGGGAATCTCCGAGCGCCGCATTGCTGCTGACGGGCAAACCACCTGTGATCTGGCTGAAGAGGCCGCACGCGCCGCGCTTGATGCCGCTGGCGTCTTGGCGACCGATATCGATCTGCTGCTGGTCGGCACGACCACCCCGGATGTCGTGTTTCCATCGACCGCCTGCCTGCTGCAATACCGGCTTGGGATGGGGGACTGTCCGGCCTTTGATCTTAACGCCGCCTGCTCCGGGTTTTTGTACGGGCTTTCCGTGGCTGACCAGTACATCCGCGCCGGAACGGCCAGGCGGGTCCTTGTGGTTGGCGCCGAAACGCTGACCCGGATGCTGGACTGGAGCGATCGCTCGACCTGCGTGCTGTTCGGCGACGGCGCCGGTGCAGCTGTTCTCCAGGCAGATTCAGCGCCGGGCATCTTGTCAACGCATATTCATTCCAACGGGACCTATCGCGATTTGCTCAAGGTTGACGTCGGTGTCTCGCGGGGGTTCCTGCCGCAGCCGCGCGGCGGCATCAGCGTGCACATGAGCGGCAACGAAGTTTTCAAGGTCGCGGTCAATACGCTGGGTCGCATCGTCGACGAAACGCTTGAAGCCAACCAGTTGGACAAAAGCGATCTGGACTGGCTGATCCCGCATCAGGCCAACCTGCGCATCATCAAAGCGACCGCGAAGAAGCTCCAGATGTCGATGGATCAAGTCATCGTGACGGTCGACCGACACGGAAATACCTCCGCGGCCTCGGTCCCGCTGGCGCTCGACGAAGCCGTGCGCAGTGGCCGAATCCGGCGCGGTGATCGCCTCTTGCTAGAGGCATTTGGTGGAGGATTTACCTGGGGTTCTGCTCTAGTTGTTTATTAAGTAAATTACGCAAAGTATTGTCTATAATGAATAAACTAGCTGTTGTCTACCCCGGCCAAGGCTCACAGTCGGTTGGAATGCTCGCCGATCTGAACGGGGCTGACAGCGTGGTGGCGGAAACTTTTGCCGAGGCTGGGTCGGTTCTGGGGGCCGATCTATGGACAATGGTTTGCCAGGGTCCGACCGAAGCGCTGAACCAAACCGAGCTGACTCAGCCATTGATGCTGGCCGGTGGAGTGGCTGTTTGGCGATGCTGGTGTCGGGCAGGCGGGGCGGCCCCGTCCATGGCTGCGGGACACAGTCTCGGCGAGTTCAGCGCGCTGGTGGCCGCAGATGCCTTGGGGTTTGCCGACGCCGTTCGGCTGGTTGCCGAGCGCGCTCGGTTCATGCAGGCGGCCGTTCCGGCGGGTCAGGGCGCCATGGCTGCCGTCCTTGGCCTCGAAGACGAAACGGTTGAGGCAATCTGTCGCGAGGTGGCTGAAGATCAGGTGGTTTCGCCGGCCAACTACAACTCGCCCGGCCAGCTGGTCATAGCCGGAGACAGTGCTGCTGTCGAACGGGCGACGCATGCCTGCCTTGCGGCCGGGGCGCGCCGAGCGCTTAAGCTGCCGGTCAGTGTGCCGTCGCATTGTGCCTTGATGCGGCCGGCGGCCGAAAAGCTGGCTGAGGTGCTGATGGATATCGAAATTCGTCAACCGCGCTTTCCCGTGCTGCACAATGTCGACGCGCGCGTTCGCACCACCCCTGAAGAAATTCGGGTTGCGCTGCTCGAGCAGCTGTCTTCGCCGGTCCGCTGGACGGCAACCGTACATGCTTTGGCGAAGAACGGGTTATCGGTGATTGCTGAGGCTGGGCCCGGACGGGTGCTGTGCGGACTCGGCAAGCGGATCGAGCGCTCCATCGATTGGGTAGCCCTTGAGAACCCGGAAGCGCTGGAAGCACTCGTTTCCGAATTGAACGCGACCGGAGGAGAGACGGAACGATGACTGACAAGCTCCAAGACGTGGTGCTGGTCACGGGTGCCAGCCGCGGTATCGGACAGGCGGTGGCGCGCAGATTGCGTCGGGATGGCGCGACCGTGTTCGGCACGGCGACCACCCAAGCTGGTGCGGATGCGATCTCAGCAGATCTCGGCGAGGACTGCGGCCTGGTCCTGAACGTCACCGATCCGGCCTCGATCGAGCGGGCCTTGACGAGCATCACCGACCGTGCAGGCGCGATCACGGTCCTGATCAACAATGCCGCCATTACCCGTGACCAGCTGCTGATGCGGCTCAAGGACGAGGACTGGGAGGCCGTGATTGATGCCAACCTGAGCGGCGCCATGCGGCTGAGTCGGGCCTGTCTGCGCGGCATGCTCAAGGCTCGGCGCGGACGCATTATCAGCATTTCTTCGGTGGTCGGTTACGCCGGCAATCCCGGGCAGACAAACTACGCCGCGGCCAAGGCTGGACTGGCAGGATTTTCCCGTGCGCTGGCGCACGAGGTCGGTAGTCGCGGAATCACTGTCAATACGGTCGCGCCAGGATTCATTGATACCGACATGACGCGTGCGCTGACTCCGGAGCAGCGTGACCGGCTACAGGGTACAATTCCCCTCGGTTATCTGGGGCGTCCTGAAGACATCGCTGCCTGCGTGTCATTCCTGGCCGGCCCGGACAGCGGATACATTACTGGCCAGACCGTTCACGTCAACGGCGGCATGTATATGACCTGACTCTGCAGAACAGAGGGGCAGGTCGATCAAAAAAGCAAGCAATACCGGGTCAAAGCGTTGCCTCTTGGGGTAGCGGGATCCTGCGATAGTGACACTGACCGACACAGTGGTGCCGGCCGGTGTTGTGGTTGAGTGATTTTAGAGGACTATCAAGATGAGCAGCATTGAAGATCGGGTCAAGAAAATCGTCATCGAACAACTCGGCGTCAAGGAAGAGGAAGTCACACCCAGCGCCTCGTTCGTAGACGACCTCGGAGCGGACTCGCTCGACACCGTGGAACTGGTAATGGCGCTGGAAGAAGAGTTCGAGTGTGAAATCCCGGACGAAGAAGCCGAGAAGATCACCAGCGTGCAGCAGGCGATTGACTACATCGCTAACAACGTCGACAAGTAGCCCGTTTGCTGTCGGACCTTGCCATGAGATCGTTCAGCCGCAGCGCCACGGTGCGTGTCCAGCATGCGCGGTGATCGTCGCATCGTCGTCACCGGCCTGGGTTGCGTAACCCCGGTTGGTAATGACATCGCGTCGGCCTGGTCGGCCATCAAGGCCGGCCGCAGTGGCATCGGAGCGCTGACGGCGTTCGATGCGGAGCGCTTTTCGGCCCGCATCGCCGGCGAAGTGCGCAACTTCGACATTGATCGCTATCTCAGCCCCAAGGAAGCCCGCAAATCCGATCGATTCATTCACTACGGCATGGCGGCGGCCATTCAGGCGATCGAGGACGCTGGCCTGGACGCCCATCCCGATGACCCCGATCGCTACGGTCTGGCCATTGGGTCCGGAATCGGCGGTATCGCCACCATCGAGCAGACCTACCAGACCTTCGTCGACGGCGGCCCGCGCAAGATCTCGCCGTTCTTCGTGCCTGGTTGCATCATCAATATGATCGCCGGCAATATCTCCATTCGCTATGGGTTCCAGGGCCCCAATATCAGCATCGTGACGGCCTGCACCACGGCGACCCACAATATCGGCGAGGCGGCCCGGATGATTGCCTACGGAGATGCCGACGTCATGCTGGCGGGCGGGGCCGAGTACGGAACCACGCCGACGGCTTACGGGGGCTTCACCGCCGCCCGAGCGCTGTCGACTCGCAACGATGAGCCCGAGCGGGCCAGTCGACCTTGGGACCGAGATCGCGACGGATTTGTGCTCAGCAATGGGGCAGGGGTGCTTGTGCTGGAGGAACTCAGTCGGGCGCAGAGGCGCGGAGCGCGCATTTACGGCGAAGTCCTCGGCTTTGGCATGAGTGGCGACGCCCACCACATCACCTCGCCACCCGAAGGCGGAGAAGGTGCCGCCCGATGCATGGCCAACGCCTTGGCCGACGCGGGGATCAATCCGGACCAGGTCGACTACATCAATGCCCACGGCACTTCCACCCAAGTCGGCGACCGGGCCGAGTGCGAGGCGGTCAAGCACCTGTTCGGGCACCACGCCCGGCACCTGATGATGAGTTCCACCAAGTCCATGACCGGTCACCTGCTCGGGGCAGCCGGGGGCGTGGAGGCTATTTTCACCCTGCTGGCTTTGGCTGAGCAGGTGGTCCCCCCAACCATCAATCTCGACGAGCCGGACCCCGACTGCAGCGGCATCGACCTGGTTCCGGGCAGCGCTCGCGAGGCCAGGCTCGAGTTTGCTCTGAGCAACTCGTTCGGTTTTGGCGGCACCAACGGCTCGCTGCTGCTGCGGCGGTTCCCCGTGGCCGATTGAGCCGCGCACCTCGCGCCGGCCGACGCCCATGACCGGGCCCTGCGTTCGACAGCTGGACCCCGGCCCCGAGCTGCTGGCCGTCCATGCCCGCTATCCCGCGGACTGGTCCTTCTTGCTGGCCAGCGAAGCCGGCGCACCGTCACTGGCGCGGTGGTCCATGCTGCTGCGCCAAAACGGGGAGACGGTCGGCGGGCCAAGCCCGAACCAGCCTGCCGCCGCTGATTTTCTTGGAGCGCTGAGGAAACAGACCAAACTCGATCCCGCCTTGGGCATCAGCGATCTGCCGTTCTGCGGCGGCTGGTTCATTTACCTGGGGTACGAGCTGGCCGCCCAGATTGAGCCCAGTCTTAATCTGAGGGCGTCTCGTGACCGGTTACCGATCGCTTTCGCAGCCCGCTGCCCCGCGGCGCTGCTGTTCGATCACCTGACTCGCTCAAGTTGGCTGGTGGCCGAAACCGCCGACTGGCTGGAGCGGGCCCTGGCCGAACTCGGAGAGGCCGTCGCCGCGCCGCCGGAATTGTCGCCCGTGCCGGCAATGCATATCGAGCCGGATCCCCCCGAATCCTTCATCCGCGGCGTCGAGCGGATTCGCGAATGGATCCTGGCCGGCGATGTGTTCCAGGTCAATCTATCGCGCGGCTGGCGCGTAACCTGCGAGACGCCCATAGACGAGATTTCCCTCTATCTTGCGCTGGCGCAGGCGAATCCAGCGCCGTTTGCCGGCCTGGCGCGCTTGCCCGGCGGGACCGTGATCAGTTCCTCGCCCGAGCGCCTGGTTGAACTGCGCGACGGCGTGGCCCAGACTCGTCCAATCGCCGGCACCCGACCGCGCGGACGCAATGATCTGCACGATCGCGACCTGTCGGCCGAGTTGCTCGCGCACCCGAAGGAGCGGGCCGAACACATCATGCTCATTGATCTGGAACGCAATGATTTGGGACGCGTCTGCGCCAGCGGCTCGGTGGAGGTCAACGAACTGATGGTGGTCGAAAGCTATACCCACGTCCACCACATTGTCTCCAACGTTCGTGGCCGACTGAACCCAGAAAAGCACCCGATTGACGTGATCGCCGCGGTGTTCCCGGGGGGCACGATTACCGGCTGCCCCAAGATACGATGCATGGAGATCATTTCCGAGCTGGAGCCGCACGGACGCGGTTTCTATACCGGCTCTATGGGCTATTTGGGCCTCGACGGCAGCATGGATTTGAATATCCTGATCCGCTCCATGTTCGTGTCCGGGCGAGAGCTGTCGTTTCGAACCGGCGCCGGCATCGTCGCCGACTCCGACCCGGCCGCAGAGCTGGCAGAGACGGAGTCGAAAGCGCGCGGCTTGCTGCGCGCACTGGGGGGACGATGAGTACCTTGATCGATGGCCAGGCAAGCGATCATCTGCCGGCCAACGATCGGGGTCTGCTGTTTGGCGAAAGCGTCTTTGAGACCATTGCCTTCCATGACGGTCGAGCCCCACTGTGGGTGCGCCACATCGAACGCCTGGGCAAGGGGGCCGCGACCCTGGGGTTGGCTCCGCCTGAGGCCGATCTTCTGGAGCAAGAGTGCCGATGCCTGCTGTCTGAATTGGTCGGGCAGGCAGTCATCCGGATCACACTGACCGCGGGTAGCGGTGGCCACGGCTACTGGCCCGCCGAGAGGCCGACTTCCCGCCGAATCCTGCAGCGTCGGGACTGGCCCATGCACCTGGAGCAACAGCGTCTGGACGGTGTGTCGGTCATCATCAGCACGCACGCCCTGGGCGGGGCCGGCCCGCTGACCGGGCTTAAGCATGGCAACCGTCTGCTCCAGACCCTGGCCGCGCGCGAGTGCCTGCAGCGAGGGGCAGAGGAAGCGCTGTTGCTCGATCAACAAGGTCAGCTGGGTGAAGCCATCAGCAGCAATCTGCTTTTGGTTTCGGGCTCTAGAATCATGACACCGGCACGTCCGGATGTCGCGGGCGTGGGTCTGGCCTGGCTCAGCGATCGGCTCGGCGACGCGCTCGAAATCGGCAGCGTCGGGATGGATCGACTGGCAACGCTGAGCGAGGTGCTGGTGATAAACTCCGTGGCCGGCATCCGCCCCGTTGTTGCGGTGGAAGGTCAGCCCTTTCCCCGCGGCCCGGTCGGGCGGCGATTGCAGTCCATCTGGCACGAAGAGCTGTTCCCATGCGCGTGATCCTGACCCTGGTGCTGCTGGCTCTGATTTCCGCCGGGCTGATCGGCGGACAGGCGTGGCGGGACTGGCAGCACTTCCAGACTGTGGCGATTAACCCAGACGGGGAACTCAATCTCTGGCTGGCGCCAGGCAGCAGTTTTGTCGGACTTGTTCGAGACCTGCAGCATCTGGGCCTGGCCAGTTCGCGCTGGGAGTGGCGTTTGCTGGGACGCCTGAACGATCCAGCCCTCAAGGCCGGGGAGTACCAGATAGAAGCTGGCACGACGGTTATAAAACTGCTGGACCAGCTAGAGCGGGGTGAAATCCGTCAGCACCGGCTGACCGTGGTTGAAGGCTGGACGCTGGGGCGCCTGCGAAGCGAGCTGTCGGGTGATCCCCGATTACGATCCGAGATCGCAGGGCTTAGCGACGCCGAGTTGATGGATCGACTGGGTTGCCCAGACTGCTTTGCCGAAGGCTGGTTCCTGCCCGAAACCTATTTTTTTACCCGTGGCAGCAGCGATTTCGCCCTGCTGACTCGGGCCCACCAGGCCATGAAGGACGCGCTGGCCGACAGCTGGGCCGAGCGCGAGCCTGACCTTCCCTTGTCCTCTCCAGAGGAGTTGCTGATTCTGGCGTCCCTGATCGAGCGTGAAACCGGTGCCGCGCCCGAGCGCGCCCGCGTGGCCGGCGTGTTCATCCGACGCCTCAATCTGGGTATGCGCTTGCAAACCGATCCTACGGTCATTTATGGACTCGGCCCGGAGTTCGATGGTCGCCTGCGCCGGGTCCATCTGCGCAGCGACCATCCATGGAATACCTATACCCGGCATGGCTTGCCGCCGACGCCGATTGCGCTGCCGGGACGAGAGAGCCTGAGCGCGGCTGCCCGGCCGGCCGCCGGCACTGCGCTGTACTTCGTCTCGCGCGGTGACGGCACGCACCAGTTTTCCGATACCCTTGAGCAGCACAATGCGGCCGTCAACCGCTACATCCGGGGACGTCAGTGACGAACGCGCGCTTCATCACCCTTGAAGGCGGCGAGGGGGCGGGCAAGACCACAGCCGCCGAGCACGTCACCCAGTGGCTGGAAAGCCGCGGCCGCAAGGTTGTCAGAACCCGCGAACCCGGCGGCACGGCGGCGGCCGAAAAGGTCAGGGACCTGCTACTGGATCCGGCCACCGGCGAGTTGGAACCGATGACCGAGCTGCTATTGATGTTCGCAGCGCGCGCTGAAAACCTGGCCCGTATCATCCGGCCCGCGCTGGCTGCGGGCCACGATGTGCTTTGCGATCGTTTCACCGACGCAAGCCGAGCCTATCAGGGTGGAGGGCGAGGTCTAGGGATGCAAGTGGTTGACCGCGTAGCCGGGATCGTCCATCCAGATCTGCAGCCTGACCTGACCCTGCTGCTGGACGTCCCCGTTGCCGTCGGGCTGGCACGCATCCAGCAGCGCGGCGGACAGGCCGATCGTTTCGAGCGTTCGCGCGTCGATTTCATGGAACGCATGCGCGCGACCTACCTCGCCCGGGCGCGCATGGAGCCGGAGCGGATCGTGTTGATTGATGCCTCACAGCCCTTGCCGGCGGTCCGCGAAGCCATTGATCATGCACTGGAGCTGCGACTCAAATGAACGTGCCCTGGCTGCAACCCCATGAACAGCAATTGAACGAAAGCCTGACCCACGACAGATTGGGCCATGCACCGTTGATTCTTGGACCCGCAGGACTCGGCAAGCGAAAACTGGCCCGCTGGCTGACGGCGCGAATTCTATGCCTGTCACCGAGCGCCGGCCAGCCCTGCGGAAACTGTCGATCGTGCACGCTGCTCGCGAGCGGGACGCATCCCGACCTGTTCATCGCTGCAATCCCGGAAGACAAGACCCAGCTGACCGTCGACGTGATCCGCGCGCTCACCCAGGGGTTGCAGCTGACCCCCTCGATGGGTCCGACTCGGGTTGGACTGGTCGAGGAAGCTGACCAGATGAACGAAAATGCGGCCAATGCCCTGCTCAAGACTCTAGAAGAGCCTTCGTCCCAGGCCTGGCTGGTGCTGGTCAGCGATGACCCCGATTCGCTGCCGCCAACGGTGCTGAGTCGTTGCCAGAAGATCCCCGTTCATCCTCCGCAACCGGAAGACACGCGTACCTGGCTGCAAGGCCAGGCAACGAATGTAACGGAGGCCGATATTGCCCTCGCCCTGGACGCCGCGGGCGGCGCGCCGCTGCGCGCCCAGGCGCTCCTAACCGAAAACGGACTGGAATTTGGACGCGAAGTTCGGCGGGTATTACTGGAATCCGCCCGGGGACAGCTGCCCACCCCGGCCATGCTTGAGGCCTGGTCCATACGCCCCTTGGAGACCTGGCAATGGTTGTCGCACTGGATCAGGCAGTTCATGGGCTCGGCCCTGATGCCGGGCGACGCTGAATTGGACTTTATCAATCCGGTCGCGCTTTCCGAGTTGTGGCAGCAGGCGCTGCAGGGCAGGGCGATGGCACGGACCTCGATCCGGACCGACCTGCTGCTGGGAAAATGGCTGCTAGAATGGTCGGCACTGTTCGATCGGCAGAGTTGAAGTCATGGCGCAGAAAGGAATCTTGTCGTACAACATCGAGAACAAGCAGGAGCTTTACGCGGCCTACATGCCTTTCCTGATCAACGGCGGCCTGTTCGTGCCTACGCGCAAGAGTTTCCGGCTGGGCGATGATGTTCTGATTCTCCTCAGCCTCATGGGTGAGGAGCGCATGGCAATCCCCGGAAAGGTTGCCTGGATCACCCCACCCGGCAGCCAGCGAGGCATCAACAGCGGTGTTGGCGTCCACTTCGGCGATGGTCAGGAGGCGAAGAAGGCTCAGACTGCGATCGTTTCCCAGCTCGCCGGGATGCTCGACAGCGACAAGCCTACGCGCACGATCTGAAAGCCTGCAGCATGCGCCGGGTGATCCATGTCGACATGGACGCCTTTTACGCCAGTGTTGAGCAGCGTGATGATCCTTCGCTGCGCGGCCGGCCGGTGATGGTGGGCGGGCGCACAGCTCGCGGCGTTGTTGCAGCGGCCAGTTACGAGGCTCGCCAGTTCGGCGTACGCTCAGCCATGCCGGCGGCTCGAGCCCGAAGGCTTTGTCCTCACGGCGTATTTCTTGCGGCCCGCTTCGAGCGCTACCGCGAAGTCTCGAGCCGCATTTTTGCCATTTTCCACAGCGTGACCGACAGGGTTGAGGGCCTGAGCCTCGACGAGGCGTTTCTCGATGTCAGCGACGTTGCCGCTGACAGTGCCGAAATGATGCTCATCGGTCGCCGGCTCAAGCAAGAAATCGCGCAAGAGACCGGCCTGACTGCTTCGGTCGGTATGGCGTCGAACAAGCTGCTGGCCAAGCTGGCGTCCGATGATGACAAGCCGGACGGATTCGTGTTGGTGGAGCCTGAGCGAGTGCAGGCTTTCCTTGATCCTCTGCCGGTGCGCCGCCTGCCCGGTATCGGGCAGCGCGGCGAAGAGCGGCTCAATGCGGCCGGGGTGCTGACCGTGGGGCAGCTTCGGTCAACCGCGCCGGATCTGCTGCTTCAGCTTTTCGGTGCCCAGGGACTGGTCCTGGCAGAACGTGCTCGCGGCCGCGATGAGCGACCGGTCAAGGCCGATCGCACGCGTCGATCGATCAGCCAGGAGAGCACTTTCCGAGAAGATGTTCACGACCTCAAGGCCTTGCGGAATCTGATCGAAGAACAATCAACCAGGGTGGCCGAGCGCTTGACGGCACGCAGCCTGAAGGCGCGAACGGTGACCCTGAAACTGCGCTCCGGTGGTTTCTCGACCATCACCCGTAGCCGATCATTTTCAGACCATACAGATTCGGCTGATCTGATCGCCGCAACCGCCTGGCAAATGCTGCGTGATTGGAGCGACTGGCGCAAGGCCTTTTCGGTCCGCCTGATAGGTGTGGGGGTCTCGGGGCTGGAAAGCAGCCCCGGGACGTCTAAGGCCGGCGAAGACTAGTCGGAGCTTTTCGGACTCCCGTACTGGTCACGCAACTCCCGTCTTAGAATCTTGCCGACATTGGTTTTAGGCAGCTCATCGACGAATTCCACGTACTTAGGAACCTTGTAACCGGTCAGTTCGTTTCGGCAGTAGTCGCGCAGCTCCTTGACCGTCAGGCTGTCGTCTTTCCGCACGACCACAACTTTGACAACCTCTCCCGATTTCTCGTCCGGCGCTCCAATGGCACCGACCTCCAAAACCTTCGGATGAGTGGCCACAATGTCTTCAACCTCGTTTGGATAGACGTTGAAACCGGAAACGAGAATCATGTCCTTCTTTCGGTCGACGATGAAGAAGTAACCTCTCTCATCCATGCGGGCCATATCGCCGGTCTTCAGCCAACCCTCGTCGTCGAGCACCTTGGCGGTTTCCTCCGGGCGGTTCCAGTAGCCCCTCATGACCTGCGGACCTTTGACGCACAATTCACCGGTTTCGTTGACTCCGACCGGGGTTCCTTCGCTGTCGATAACCCGGCATTCCGTCGAGCAGATGGGTAGCCCAATAGCGCCGTTGTAGTCGACCAGATCCATGGGGTTGATGCATGCAGCCGGTGAGGTCTCGGTCAGACCATAGGCCTCGACCAGGGTCACACCGGTGGTTTGCTTCCATTTTTCAGCGACCGCACGCTGCACGGCCATGCCGCCGCCCAGCGTCAAACGCAGGTTGGAAAAATCCAGCTCGGCAAAGCCGGGCGTGTGCAAGAGCCCGTTGAACAGGGTATTGACCCCGGTGATGGCTGTGAATTTCTCCTTGCCGAGCTCCTTGACAAAGCCCGCCATGTCGCGCGGATTGGTAATGAAGACGTTCCGGCCACCGAACTTCAGGAATACAAAGCAGTTCGCGGTCAGCGCAAAGATGTGATAGAGCGGCAGGGCGGTGATGATGACCTCTTTGCCGATCTCGATGTTGTTGCCCAACCACGCCGATGACTGCTGCATGTTGGCCACCATGTTGCCGTGCGTCAGCATCGCCCCCTTGGAAACTCCGGTTGTCCCACCTGTGTACTGCAAAAACGCCAGGTCATCGTGGGTGAGCTTTACGGGCGTCAGGGTGTCGCCGGCACCCTGCGCGAGCACTTTGCCAAGCTTGACCGCGTTGGGCAGGCTGTAGGCCGGAATCATCTTCTTGACCCGCCGGAGGACGAAATCCATGATCGTTCCTTTTGGGAATCCGATCATCTCGCCGATCGACGTCGTGATCACGTGCTCGATCTCCGTGTCATCGATCACGGCCTCCAGCACGTTGGCAAAGTTCTCCATGATCACGATGGCCTTGGCCCCGGAATCCTTGAGCTGGTGCTTGAGCTCGCGAGCGGTGTAGAGCGGATTGGTGTTGACCACCACCAAACCGGCACGCAGGGCGCCAAAGACGGCGATCGGGTACTGCAGGACGTTGGGCATCATGATGGCGATGCGGTCGCCCGGCTTAAGACCCAGCGCCTGCATGCGGGCACCGAATGCGCGACTGTATTCATCGATCTGGCCGTAGGTCAATTCCTTGCCGAAATTGACGTAGGCGACCTTGTCGCGAAAGTTCGCGCAGCTGGCGTCGATCACGTCGACGATTGATCCAAACTCATCCAGATCAATCTCTGCCGGTACACCGTCGGGATACGCCGAGAGCCATGGTTTGTCAGTCATTGCTTCTACCCCTGATTATTATGGTGGTCAAAAAAGTCAAGCTTGGCATACCCGGCGGCCTTAGACAAGTCGCTCCAAGCGGTGCAGCCGAGGGTCCAGACCGGTTTGCCCCCAGACCGCACCGGGTATATCATCGCAGGGGTTGCGATCCGGGCTGTGAAATGGGCGAACAGAACGTACAGCGCTCCGGCGACGAAAGTCTGCGGCGAGCCTTCATGAAGGCGCTGCTCGATGAGGTCCGGGCGCTAGAGGATATGCACGCGCGCGGCATGTTCGAATCCGGTATCCGCCGGATTGGGGCCGAGCAGGAAATGTTCCTGGTGGATCAGGCGAATCGGCCGGCTCTGTCGGCGATGCAGGTGCTTGACCAGACCGATGATCCACGCTTTACGCATGAACTCGGACTCTTCAATCTCGAGGCCAATCTGTCGCCCCTTGACTTGGGCGGAGACTGCCTTCGCAAACTTGAAGAAGAAGCGCACGAAGTGGTTCGTCTGGCTCGTGAAGCCGCAGCCAAGGTCGGCAGCCGCGTCGCGCTGGTCGGTATCTTGCCCACGCTGACCAAGGACCATCTCAGCCTTGACGCGATGGTGCCCATGGCGCGCTATTTTGCCCTCAACGAGGCTTTGCTGAGGCTGCGCGGCAGCAACTTCCAGATTTCCATCAAGGGCATCGACCAACTCAACCTGAACCATGACAACCTGATGCTGGAAGCCTGCAACACCAGCTTCCAGATTCATTTCCAGGTCGATGCCCATGAGTTCGCCCGCCTTTACAACATCGCTCAGGTCGTGACGGGGCCTCTGTTGGCCGCTTGCGTCAATTCGCCCATTCTGCTGGGCAAGCGCCTCTGGCATGAAAGTCGAATTGCCGTTTTCGAGCACTCCATTGACGCGCGCTCCCAGGCGCACGCGGCTCGGGGCCACAAGCCCCGCGTCCATTTTGGAGACCAGTGGGTGGAAGAATCGGTCATCGAGATCTTCAAAGAAGATATCGCTCGATTCCGGGTCATCCTGACCACGGAGTTCGAAAAAGATCCGATCGGCATGGTCGCTCGAGGCGAGGTGCCCAAGCTGAACGCTCTGCGACTGCACAACGGCACCGTGTATCGCTGGAATCGTGCCTGCTACGGGATTTCCAGCAACGGCAAGCCGCACCTGCGGATCGAAAATCGGGTCATTCCGTCAGGGCCTACCGTGCTCGACGAGGTGGCGAATTCAGCCTTCTTCTTCGGCATGATGGCCCATCTGTCGCGGTCTGTGGACGACATCCGGGATCATTTCAATTTCGGTGACGTCAAAGCCAACTTCATGGCTGCGGCCCGCGAAGGCCTTAGGGCTCAGCAGATCTGGTTCGACGAGTCCCAGATGACGGCCCAGGAACTGATTCTTGATATTCTGCTGCCGGCAGCGCGCGAAGGACTATCAGAAGCCGGAATCGACTCTGACGACATTGATCGCTACCTGGGCGTGATTCAGGATCGGGTGGAACGGCGACGGACGGGGTCGCGCTGGCAGCTTGAATCCCTAGAGCAGATGCGCGGCTCGGCCAGTCCACACGAATGTTTGCGGGCCCTGACCGGCAGCATGATCAAGCAGCAAGAGTCCGGAAAACCTATCGCTGAATGGACGCTGGCCGAGTTCTGTCCCAATCAGGACTGGCGCGATAGCTATCGCACGGTCGGACAGTTCATGGCGACCGATCTGTTCACCGTCCGACCCGACGATATTGTCGACTTTGCCGCGAGCTTGATGGAGTGGCGCTACGTCCGTCACGTGCCGGTCGAGGATGATTCCGGTCAGCTGCTGGGCCTGGTCTCGCAGCGCCAGCTGCTGCGCCTGGTCGCTCGCGGTTCGCGCGGGCCGGAACCGGTGACCGTGCGCGACATCATGCACGCCGAACCGGTCTCGATCAGCCCGGAAACCACCACCGTGCAGGCGATTCGCATGATGCGTGAGAGGCGTCTCAGTTGCCTTCCTGTGGTCGATCCCGAAGGCAAGCTGGTTGGACTGGTGACCGAGCACGATCTGGTTGCGGTGGCTGGCCGCCTGCTGGAAAGCTACCTGGGCGACACCCCTTGAGCCTGCGCCCTTTACTGGGCCTGCTGACGCTTTTGGCCCTGGCCGGTTGCGCTCGCCCGCCGACCGACGTGCAGATTCGCCAAACCTTGCAGGACATGGCACAGGCCGTGGCCGACGGCGATGTTGGCGTCTTCATGGCGCCGCTGGCCGACGATTTTACCGCCGACACCTGGCAACTGGATCGGCGAGGGGCCCGCCTTCTGTTGATTCGGGAAACGCGGGCTCGGGAGCGCATTCAGGTTCGTTTGATTGACATCGAGATAGAGCCGGTGTCTGCGGATCGCGCCCACGCCCGCTTCCACGCCGTGCTGACCGGCGGCTCGGGGCTGGTTCCCGACGAGGGTGGCTGGTACCGAGTTACAACGGGCTGGCGGCGGGACGGAGCCGACTGGGCCCTGATCAACGCCTCCTGGGATCGCGTCGTCGGCCGCTGATTCTCAGCTTTTGAGAAAGCCCGGGTCCATGCTCCGGTCATGGACTCACTGCCTTTTTCCACGCCGATCTCGGACTGGTTTGAAGCCAACTTCAGCTGGCCAACGCCGATCCAGCGATCCGCCTGGCCGCAGGTGCTGGATGGCCACAGCTGCCTGATCGCTGCTGGAACCGGGCAGGGCAAGTCTCTGGCGGCGCTGCTGCCCCTGATTGATCGTCTTCTCAAAACGCCCCCGACTGAACGGATTCTGTACATCGCGCCGTTGCGAGCTCTGTCGAACAATATGGCCCAGGGACTGCTTGGACAGATCGAGAATCTGAACGTTGGGGGCCGACCACCGTTGACCCTGGCGGTGCGAACCGGCGACACGCCAATCGCGGAGCGCCGGCGCCAACTTCGCTGCCCGCCCGACATTCTGCTGACGACGCCGGAATCGCTATTCGTTTTGCTCGGCAGTCGTGATGGACGCCGAGTGCTGTCCGATGTCACTGCCGTCGTCGTCGACGAGGTCCATGCTTTGGCCGGCACCAAACGCGGGGCCCACCTCGCATTGTCGCTGGAGCGATGCCAGGAGACGACCAAGCGCCGCCTGCAGCGTATTGGTCTGAGCGCAACGGCTCGCCCGCTGGCCAGGATGGCCCGTTTTCTGGTTGGCGGCGGACGCCACTGCGAGATTGTCAGCGCCGGTGCCTCGGCCTTGGTTAGCGTGCAGCTGGAAACCGGCTCGATCCCGCTGCAGAGCCTGGCCGGTCAGGCGCGCTGGAACTTTGTGGAGGAGCGTATTGCTCAGCTGGCGTGCGCCGGTGGGCGCGTTCTGGCCTTCTGTAATACCCGTGCGCTGGTCGAGCGTCTGGCGGCAGCCCTGGCGGCGCGGCTCGGAGAAGCGCGGGTCAGCGCCCATCACGGCAGCCTGGGCTTCAAGCGTCGCACAGCCGTCGAGGAGGCGCTGCGCGCCGGCGATCTGTCGGTGGTGGTGTGTTCCTCTTCACTGGAGTTAGGGATCGACGTTGGCCAACTGGAGCGAGTTGTTCAGGTCGGCAGCGTCGGTTCGGTCAACGCGCTGCGCCAGCGGGCCGGACGGTCGCGGCATCGCCCCGGAGAAGCGCCGGTTTTGCACCTTTTCCCGCTGACCCTGAGCGATCTTCTCGACGCCCATGCTCTGATCAATGCATTAAGCAGCGGTCGAATAGAGCCAGCAGAGCAATGGCGGGAGCCGCCGTCCGACGTTCTGGCTCAGCAGCTGGTCGCCATGGTTGCCCAAGGCCGGCGACCCGTCGAAGAGTTATGGTCGCTGGTGCGCCGCGCCGCGCCGTTTGAAAAGATGACGCGGGTCGACTTTGAGGGCGTGGTCGAAATGCTGCACGAAGGCTACGTCAGCGGTCGCGAAACCGCGCGCGGCCTCTTGCGCAGAGGCGTAGGGAGGGCATTGTATCCGGCGCCTGATGCCGGGCATCGCAGTCGCCTGAACGTCGGTACCCTTCCGGAGTGGTTCGATTACGAGGTGGTGGATGCCGCCAGCGGCCAGGTGATCGGTCGGCTCGACGAGGAGTTTGCCTTTGAATCCGCACCCGGCCAGGTCTTTCAGCTCGGCGGCGGCCGCTTCCGAATCGAGCGCGTCGGGAACGGTCGGGTCGAAGTGTGCGCCAGCGAAGCCGAGGAAGCCGCCTTGCCATTCTGGTTCGGCGAGGGACCGGGGCGTTCAGACATCGTCTCGCTGCAGGTCTGTCGTCTGCTCGCGCTGGCAGCAAGCGGTGACATCGTCGCTGACGGGCAGCTCGACGCCTTCCTAAAAGAGAATTTGCGCGTTCTGTTGAGCCTTCCAGGTCGACATCAGCTGGTGCTGGAGCGATTCCCCGATCCGGGGGGTGATGAGCACATCGTTATCCATTCGCCGTTTGGCTTGAGGATCAACCGTGCATGGGGGCTTGCGCTGCGCAAGCGCTTTTGTCGGCGTTTCAATTTCGAACTGCAGGCGGTAGCCACAGACAACGCGGTGCTGATTTCGCTGGGTTCGACCCACAGTTTTCCGCTCATGGAGGTCGTCGGTTATCTGCGTTCCAACACGCTGGCAGACGTCCTGACCCAGGCGGTGCTGGATACGCCGCAATTCGCCACCCGTTTTCGCTGGTGCGCAACCAATGCGCTGGCCATTGATCGACGCGATGATCGTGGTCGTGTGCCGGCTCAGCTTCAGCGTAACCAAGCCGAAAATCTGATCGCACGCGTTTTTCCTGACCAGTTGGCCTGCCTGGAAAACCTGTCCGGTCCGCGCCAGATTCCCGACCATCCGCTGACCCATCAAGCCCTGCAAGAGTGCCTGTGCCAGCATATGGACCTCCCGGGCCTGATCCGTCTGTACCAGCGCATTGAATCGGGGCGGATTACGGTGCACTGCGTTGAGACGCTGAGCCCGTCGCCTTTGGCGATGGCGGCCATCCACGCCCCGGCCCACGGATTTCTTGATCCGGCAGATGCCGAGGAGCGCCGCACTCGGACCTTTGAAGATCGACCTCGAGTGACGGCCCGAGCGCTGCAATCGATCCGTGGCGACCAGCCCCCGATGTGGTCGACCGCCGAGGCACTGGAAGAGGCACTGCAGCGCTTTGTGTATCTCCCAATCGCAGAGGCAGAGCGGGCCGGGGCAACGCGGGCTTTTCGCCATCTGTCCAGGCAACGGGTCGTATTCGCCGTGTCGAGCAGCACGGAAGAAACCGGGGCATGGGTTCACATTGATCATTTGGACGCATGGCTGGCCCTGCATCCCACCGCGCGAATCCGGCCGCACTTGCCTGTCGGTTTGCGGCCCAGCCCGATTGAGCCCGAGGAGGCGCTATGCCGAATCAGCCTGGGCGCATTGCGACGCAAGCCAGCCATGCTCGATGCCAGGATTGCAGCAGAAACTGCACAGACGCCCGGGGCGATTCAGGCCGCGCTGGCGAGGCTGCAAAACGAGGGCTTGGTCCGCCAGGAGCTCGATGGACAGGAGGGCTCCTGGAGCGAGCGATCAGTCCGGGTCGTACCTAACCGAAAGCGCGCCGTTCAGACCACGTAAACGAAAATGAAAAGTCCTAGCCAGACGACGTCGACGAAGTGCCAGTACCACGCCGCCGCTTCCCAGCCGAAATGATCGTTCTTGCTGAAGTGGCCGAATGCGCAGCGAAGCGTAATGACGATCAGGATCAGTGTGCCGATCACCACGTGCAGACCATGAAAGCCGGTCAACATGAAAAATGTAGAACCGTAAATGCCTGACCCCAAAGTCAGACCCAGATCGCGATAGGCATGCACGTACTCATAGGACTGGATGAATAGAAACAGGCAGGCCAGCAAGACGGTCGCGACCATCCAGATCAGCAACGCGCTACGTTGGCCCTTTTTAAGCGCCCAGTGGGCGACAGTCAGCGTCACGCCGGACGTCAACAGAATCAGCGTATTGATCAATGGCAGGCCGAAGCCCGGGATGGTCTGAAAGTCACCGCCGAGTTCTGCCGGGCCATGGGTCGGCCAGGTCGCCTCAAACTGGGGCCAGAGAAACTGATGCGTCATGGCACCAGTCCCTTCGCCTCCAAGCCAGGGTACGGCAAACATCCGAGCGTAGAACAGGGCGCCGAAAAACGCGCCGAAAAACATGATCTCTGAAAATATGAACCAGATCATGCCTTGCCGGAAAGAGGCATCAACAGCTTCGTTATAAAGCTTGGCGCGCGACTCGTGGATGACTTCTGCGAACCAGCCGAAAATCATCGCGACAACGATAGCCGCGCCAATGGTGAATAGCCAAGGCCCGACTGAAGAAGTATTCAACCAGTTCGCCGCCCCAACCATCATCACGAACATACCCACCGAACCCACGATCGGCCATTTTGCCGTCGGCGGGACGAAGTAGCTGCTGTGTGCCATTGTTAAAAAGACTCCCTTACATGGTCAGGGCGCGGCAGCAAGAACCGCCGTCGCCTCATCGTTCTTGTAAATGATATAGGAAAGAGTCACCAGGCTGGTGTCACGCGGAAGGTTTGGATCGACGATGAAACGCACCGGCATATCGCGCGACTCCCCAGGGCCCAGCAGTTGTTCGGTGAAACAGAAGCATTCGGTTTTGTTGAAATACAGCGCCGCCTGACCTGGCGATACGCTGGGAACCGCTTGGGCGACCACCGGCTGATCAGACCGATTGTAGGCCACATACATCGTCTCGTAGAGCTTTCCTGGGTGGACTTGCATCATCCGCTCGGTCGGTTCAAAGCGCCACGGCAGCGCAGAATTGACCGTCGAGTCAAAATGTACCGTGACCAGGCGCGACAAATCCGGCTCTGCACTCAATGCCTGCTCGACGCTGGCGGTCACGGCTTCCCCCGTCCGACCGCCGATCCCGGTGATTTCGCAGAACTTGTCGTACAGCGGCACCAGCAGATAGCCAAAGCCGAACATGGCCACGGCCAGCACCGTGAGCATGCCGGCTGTACGAATCGGATTGCGGGTTTCGCTTGTCATGAGAAATAGCTGAATACGGCTCGGCCGACGAAAAACAGATAAATCAACAGCACGATGCCGGCAAGAACCAGGGCGGTGCGCACGATGCCGCGCCGCCGGTCCTTGTGCATCTGGCTCCTTGGGTCGCTCACGATGGACGTACGCTGCCCATCAGGTCAGCTTGTCCTGATGTACGGCCACGTTGTCGTTGACCAGCGGCGGCGTGTCGAAGGTGTGCAGCGGTGCCGGCGACGGGACCGTCCACTCCAGGCCGCGAGCGCCTTCCCAGACCTGGGCGCTGGCCTTCTCGCCGCCGCGCGCGCACTGCCACACGATGTAGGCAAACAGCAGCTGGCCGAAGCCAAACATGAAGCCACCGACCGAGGAAATGAAATTGAATTCCGCGAACTGAACCGCATAGTCGGGGATTCGCCGCGGCATACCGGCCAGGCCCAAGTAATGCTGCGGGAAAAACAGCACGTTGACCCAGATCGTCGACCACCAGAAGTGAAATTTGCCCAGCTTCTCGTTGTACATGTGTCCGGTCCACTTGGGCAGCCAGTAGTAGACGGCGGCCATGATGGCAAACACCGCGCCGGTCACCAGCACGTAGTGGAAATGGGCAACCACGAAGTAGGTGTCGTGGTACTGGAAGTTGGCCGGGACGATCGCCAGCATCACCCCTGAAAGCCCGCCGATGGTGAACAGCACAACGAAACCCAGCGCGAACAGCATCGGCGTTTCGAAACTCATCGATCCGCGCCACATTGTCGCGATCCAGTTAAAAATCTTGATGCCCGTCGGCACCGCAATGACCATGGTGGCGTACATGAAAAAGAGCATTGCGCCCAGCGGCATGCCAACCGTGAACATGTGATGCGCCCAGACAATGAACGACAGGAACGCGATCGATGCCGTGGCATAGACCATCGAGGTATATCCGAATAGCGGCTTGCGGGAAAAGGTCGGGATGATTTCCGACACGATTCCGAAGGCCGGCAGGATCATGATGTAGACCTCGGGATGCCCGAAAAACCAGAAGATATGCTGATACAGCACCGGGTCACCGCCGCCAGCCGCATTGAAAAAGCTGGTGCCGAAGAATCGGTCGGTCAACAGCATGGTCACTGCACCGGCCAGCACCGGCATCACGGCAATCAGCAAAAACGCGGTGATCAGCCAGGTCCATACAAACAAGGGCATTCGCAGCAGCGTCATACCGGGCGCGCGCATATTGAGGATGGTCGCGATAATGTTGATCGCGCCCATGATCGAGGAGATGCCCATCAGATGAATCGCCAGGATCACGAAGGCCAGGCTGTTGCCGCCCTGGAGTGACAGTGGCGGATACAGAGTCCAGCCGGCGGCCGGAGCTCCGGTCGGCATGAACAGCGTGGCCAGCAGCATGGTGAAAGCAAACGGCATGATCCAGAACGACCAATTGTTCATGCGCGGCAGCGCCATGTCAGGCGCACCGATCATCAGCGGTACCATCCAGTTGGCCAGGCCGACAAATGCCGGCATCACCGCCCCAAAAATCATGACCAGCGCATGCATGGTCGTCATCTGGTTGAAGAACTCAGGATGAACCAGCTGCAGGCCCGGGACAAAGAGTTCGGCTCGAATCACCAGCGCCATGGCGCCGCCAACAAAAAACATGATCAACGAAAAAACCAGGTAAAGCGTCCCGATTTCTTTGTGGTTGGTCGAAAAAAGCCAGCGTGCCAGCCCAGTCGGGTGGTGGCCATGATGATCGTCATGATGCGCGGTAGAGGCAGTAGACATATTGAATTCCTGTTGAGTCTCTTGCGATGCGTGCTAAGTAATCAGCCCTGATCCAGATCGGCGATGGTGGCCGGCTGGACCACCTCCCCCTCGATGCCGTCGTCATTCCAGGCATTGCGGGCGAAGGTTAGGGCGGCTGCAATGTCCTGCGGCTGCAGTCGATCCCGGAATCCCGCCATGGCGGTGCCCTCTCGGCCGTTGAGCACGGTCTCCAGGTGCGATTCGAGATCCCCATTTGGGACGCCGTTGCTGACCAGCGCGGGAAAAGCCGGCTCCAGCCCGCTGCCATCTGCCTGATGGCAGGAGGCGCACTGGGCCTGATAAATCCTTGAACCATGGTTCATGAGCTCATCGCGCGTCCACAGGCGGGCAGCGTCGTGCGCGGTCTGGGCAATCTCCTCGCGTTGGCCGGCAACCCAGTCATTGAATTCATCCTGGGATACCGCCTTGACCACGATCGGCATGAAACCATGGTCGGCCCCGCACAGTTCAGCGCATTGTCCGCGGTAAATCCCTTCTTCCTCGATCAGCGTCCAGGCTTCATTGATCATGCCCGGGATGGCGTCACGCTTCCAGCCCAGATCGGGAACCCACCACGAGTGGATGACGTCGTCGGAGGTCAGCAGAAAACGAATGCGTGTGCCGACGGGTACCACGAGCGGATTGTCGACCTCGAGCAGATAATTGTCGACATCGCGAGGGTCGACACCGGAATCGAGTTGCCGCGCACGATTGCTTTCGCGATCCAGCGCCGAGTAAAACCTGATGTCCTCTTCGACATATTCGTACTGCCATAACCACTGATAGCCGGTAATCTTGATATTCATGTCGGCTCCGCCCGTTCGTTCCATGTCGATCAACACGCGGGTCGCAGGCACAGACATGACGACAAGGATCAGGACCGGAATGGCGGTCCAGATGATTTCAGCCTTGGTCGAGTGGGAGAAGCCAGCCGCTTTGTAGCCCTTCGAGCGCCGGTGTAGAACGATGGAGGTAAACATGGCAGAAAACACCAGCACCCCGATGAGGGTCACGATCCCGAGGATCGTATTGTGGAGCTGGAACACGTCCCGACTGTAGGCGCTCACCCCCGGGGTCATGTTATCGCCCACGGCGAACACCCCCCAGGTGATCACGCTGATGACAGCCAGGACGGACAGGCCCACAATCAATTCATTGGTTCTCTTCATGTCTCAGCTTACCTATATGGATTTTTCGCTGCGCCAGGCCGACTGCGACTGCAGCGCCCGGCCGAGCATTCTGGCCAACTGGGCTCGTTCCTTTACCGGAAGAAACGCCCCGATCTCTTGGGATTTTCCCTGGTTGGTGACAAAGACGTGCAGCTCTGCAAAGCGGCCCGGCTGCATCTTGACTCGCGTCCACGCCGCGGGCCACTCATTGCGCGTGATCAGTCCGGCCCGGAAATGTTCGACAATCAGTTGATCGCCCTCGATCCAGATCCGTTCGCGGGCCCAGTTGCGCCGCCACGCACTGCGGAAACACCAGCCGACGGCGACCAGATGGAGCAACGCCACAACCAAGATGGGCCAAAGACCGAGAACGACCGGCCATGCGACGACCAGCAAGGTCACCAAGCATAATCCGGCAAAAACCGCCATCAGCCGATCCAGCGTCATCGAGACATTGGACAAGGCCTCGATCACGAAGGAATCTGTTGACTTTTCAGCTTCTTGGAGCGCAATCATCCGCGGTTGGACGGTGAGTTTCTGGTCAGTGCGCGCTATTGTAGCCGACCCCTACCGTCACAGGCATGCGTTTTTGTTCATGTCTGTCAATGACCCAGGTCAAATAAGGCCCACCTGAAGCCGGCTGACAACACCGCCTGCGGCCAGCGCAGCTCGCCTGCGTTACACTTTCCGGACGACTCGTCCACACCCCTCCAAAGGATGGTGCAGCATGTCCGCGGGCAGCAACGTTTTTGTCAAACCCAACCGTGCCTCTGTCGACCCAGCGGCAAGCGCTCTGGATGTGGCATGGGCGGCCGATGAAACGGAGCGCGTTCGGCGGCTGCTGGCCGAGGTCGACCTCGACGCCGCGGCCCGAGAGCAGATCGCGGCGCGCGCCGTGGATCTGGTCTGTCGCGTACGCGAGCGCAGCCGCGATACCGGGGCGATGGAAGCCTTCATGCGTGAATACGATCTATCGTCCGAAGAGGGCGTGGTCCTGATGTGTCTCGCCGAGGCCTTGCTAAGGATCCCTGATGGCGAGACCGCCGAGAAACTCATTGCCGACAAGCTCTCGGAGGCCGATTGGGAGTCCCACATTGGACGCAGCGAGTCGCTGTTCGTCAATGCCTCGACCTGGGGGTTGATGCTGACCGGCCGGCTGGTGCGCGTCGGCAGCTCGACCGCGCGTGATCTGGGATCGGCGCTTGGCCGTCTCGTCAATCGCTCCGGGGAACCGGTTATCCGGCTGGCGATCCGTCAGGCGATGCGAATCATGGGGCACCAGTACGTCATGGGGCGCACTATCGACGACGCGTTGGAGCGCGCAGCCCATCGCGAGAATCGACGCTTTCGGTATTCTTTCGACATGCTCGGCGAGGCCGCCCTGACCGCGTCCGATGCAGAGCGCTACCGGCATTCTTACGAAGCTGCGATTCGCGCCATTGGCACCACGACCGATAACGACGAGATCTTCGGCTTGCCGAGCATCTCGGTCAAGCTCTCCGCGCTGCATCCGCGCTATGAGCATGCCCAAGAGGAACGCGTTCTGGACGAACTGGTTCCGATTCTTCTGGAACTGGCGATCCTGGCGCGCGAGCAGGGAATAGCCCTGACGGTGGACGCCGAGGAAGCCGAACGCCTGCAGCTGTCGTTAAAGGTCTTTGAGCGGGTGCTGACGGATCCTGCAATGGTCGAATGGGACGGTCTTGGCCTCGCCTTGCAGGCCTATCAGAAAAGGGCCTGGGCGGCAATTGACTGGCTGGTTGACCGTGCCCGCAGCAGCGGCCATCGCATTCCAGTGCGCCTGGTCAAGGGCGCCTATTGGGATACCGAGATCAAGTTTGCCCAGATCGAAGGTCTGGATGACTATCCCGTCTTTACCCGCAAGTGCAACACCGATTTGTCCTATCTGGCGTGCGCACGCAAAATCCTGGACCATCCAGACTGTTTTTACGGTCAGTTCGCCACGCACAACGCCCACACCATTGCGGCCATCGCCCAGATGGCGGGCGACAGGCAGGACTTCGAGTATCAGCGTTTGCACGGGATGGGGCAGGAGCTCTACGACGAAGTGCTCGACAGTGAGGGTTTCAACAGCGCCTGTCGGGTCTATGCGCCGGTTGGCAACCACAAGGACCTGCTGCCCTATCTGGTGCGACGCTTGCTTGAGAATGGCGCCAATACTTCTTTTGTCAACCGGATCGTTGACGAGAAGCTTCCGGCCGACGAGGTGGTCAGTGATCCCATCTCAGAGGTTGAGCGCCTCGAACAGATCCCCCATCCGCGCATCCCCCTGCCGGTCGACCTTTACGGCAGCCATCGGCGTAATTCTCGCGGCATCAACTTCGCGTGGGACGGCGCCGCTGACGCTCTGAGCGAGCAGATGGACGAGTACGGCAAGGGACAATGGGATTTCTCCGATCAGCCCGGCTGCGACGAGGCTCGACTGGTTTCTCCGGCCGACCTCAGCGACACGACCGGTCGCGTGATGTGGGCGTCTGCCGACTCGGCAAGCCGAGCGGTCGATCGCGCTCTTGCCGCGCAGCCGAACTGGGACCGCCGCGGCGCGCATGAACGGGCTGCAATTCTCGACGACATCGCCGCGGCGCTTGAGGCCAACCGTGCTGAACTGATGGCGCTGTGTGCGCGTGAGGCCGGCAAAACCCTCCGCGACGGCATTGCCGAAGTCCGCGAGGCTGCGGATTTTTGTCGTTATTACGCCCGCCAGGCCCGCGACCATTTGGCCGAACCCCTTGAGCTGCCGGGGCCGACAGGCGAGTCGAACCAGCTCACGCATCATGGTCGCGGCGTATTTGTGTGCATCAGCCCGTGGAATTTCCCGCTGGCGATCTTTACCGGCCAGGTCGTGGCCGCGCTGGTGGCCGGCAACAGCGTGATCGCGAAACCGGCCGAGCAGGCACCCCTGATCGCGCTGCGAACGGTGCAGCTCATGCGCGCGGCCGGGGTTCCGGAGGATGTCCTCATTGCCGTACCGGGAGACGGTGCAGTCGGCGCGGCGCTGACCCGCGACCCCCGTATCCACGGCGTGGCCTTTACCGGATCCACCAGCACCGCGCGGCTGATCAACCGCACGCTGGCCGAACGTGACGGGCCGCTGGCCACCTTGATCGCAGAGACCGGTGGCCAGAACGCGATGATCGTCGACTCCTCGGCGCTGCCGGAGCAGGTGGTTCGCGACGCAATCGCGTCAGCTTTTCACAGCGCCGGCCAGCGATGTTCGGCGCTGCGGGTGTTGTTCCTGCAGACCGATATTGCCGAGCGCGTGCTGACCATGCTCGCCGGCGCCATGGGCGAGATCCGGATTGGGCCACCTGGGCTGCTCAGTACCGACATCGGGCCCGTGATCGACGCCGGCCAGCTCGAGATGCTTCAGGCGCACGCTCAACGGATGGACGAGCAGGCCCGGCTGATCGCACGCGTACCCCTGCCCGAGGGCCTTCCCGAAGGCTACTGGTTTGCGCCCAGCGCTTACGAAATTTCGGGCATCGACCAACTCGATGGCGAGGTTTTCGGCCCGGTCCTTCACGTGGTGCGCTATCGGGCGCGCGATCTGGATCAGGTCATTGATCAGATCAATGCCACCGGCTACGGCCTCACGCTTGGGGTTCATAGCCGCATCGATCGCGTTCAGAAGCACATCGCCAGTCGGGTCAAGGTTGGCAATGCCTACATCAACCGCAACATGACCGGTGCCGTGGTCGGGGTCCAGCCGTTCGGCGGTGAGGGTCTGTCGGGCACAGGCCCCAAGGCCGGGGGACCGCAGTACCTGTTCAGATTCACGACCGAGCGGACGCGAACCGTCAACACCGCCGCGGTCGGTGGCAACGCTTCCCTGCTGGCGTTGTCAGACTGACGATGTACGAGCACTTTTACGGGCTGGGCGAGCGACCGTTCGCCATTACCCCAAACCCGCGCTTCGTTTTTTTGAGCCGTCGACACCAGGATGCCCTGGCGCATCTGCTCTATGGCGTCGGGACCGGCGGCAGCGGCGGCTTCGTGCAGTTGACCGGCGAAGTCGGGACCGGCAAGACCACGCTGTGTCGTCTGGTGCTGGAAAAAGTCCCGGCGAATACTCGAGTGGCGCTGATTCTCAACCCGATGCTCAGCCCGCCCGAACTGCTGCGCGCGATGTGCAGCGAGTTGGATATCGATGTCGGCGATGCGGGGCAAAGCATGCAGCTGCTGCTCGACAAACTGTATCGGTACCTGCTGGAACGCCACGCGGCAGGCGAGCGCGTGGTTCTGATCGTCGACGAAGCCCAGAATATGAGCCGGGAGGGTCTCGAACAGATCCGCCTGCTGACCAACCTTGAAACGGCCACCGACAAACTGCTCCAGATTCTGTTGCTGGGCCAGCCGGAGCTGCGTGAGCTGCTGGCTCGCCCCGAACTGCGTCAGCTCGCACAGCGAATCACCGCCCGATATCATCTTGACCCCCTGAACCGGGAAGAGACAGCCGCCTACGTTCGCCACCGCCTGAGCGTGGCCGGAGCGCCGCGTTGCCCGTTCACCGACAAGGCACTGCGGGCACTCTACGAGGTCTCCGGCGGCGTGCCAAGACTGATCAACATCATTTCCGATCGTGCGCTGCTCGCGGGATACGCAGGTGAACACGAACGGATCGACCCCTCGCTGGTCCGCTCGGCCGCTCGCGAGATATCCGGGGACGAAGATCCGGAGTCCGATCGCGGCTGGCTGCGCGGCGCCGTGGCATCCCTGGCTGTCATTGCCGTGTTAAGCGGTGGAGCCTGGGTCGGCTGGACGTTGACGCTGGCGCCCGTACCGGAAAGCGCTGCGATTGCGCAGCCGGCCTGGCAGGCGGTCCTGTCCGACGCCGCGCCGGCTTCGGCGGCCATGGAAGCCGCGGCGGCGTGGCCAAACCTCGACCCAGCCGAGGTCGTCGAAGCCTGCGCATCTTCCGAGCCGGTGGTCGGGGAGGTCGGCTGCGTCGCGCTCAGGGGCAACTGGGCCTATATCCGGCAGATCGGCTTGCCGGCCATTTTGAGGCTGCCGGGCGATGTGACAGCTGAAGAGCGCCAGGTTTTGCTGGTCGGGATGCTGGACGAGCAGCTTCTGCTTCGACACCAGGGTCAGGAGCTTCGGGTACCGGCCCGCCAGCTTGATCGCTGGTGGCTGGGCGACTTCTACGTGGTCTGGCCGGACGACGGCGCGCTCCTGAGGCCTGGGCAATCGGGACCGGCGGTGGCCCGGATGAAAGAGCTCGCCAGCCGACTGGACGCAGGCGGCTGGACCGGGCCGGTGGATGAAACTTATGATGACGACTTTACCCGATGGGTTCAGTCTTTCCAGCGCCGCAACGGGCTGCGCGACGATGGCATGATCGGACCGGTCACGCGTTTGTTTCTGAAAGCCCCGCACCTGGACGGCCCGTCACTGGTGCTTGAACTGAACGGAGCCAGCTGAACACGTGTCCTACATTCTTGACGCCCTGCGGAAATCCGAACGTCAGCGCAGACTCGGCCAGCCACCCGATCTTGATGCCGCACCCAGCACCGACGAGTCTGACAGACCGCAGAGGTCGGGACGCCTGAAGTGGGCGGCGGGCGCGGCGTTGCTGGTGCTTCTGGCCACTGTCGGCGGAATCTACTGGTATATCGAACAGCGCGCCCCCGTCGCTTTTGATCAGCCGCTCGTGGGCGAACAGGTTGTGCCTCCTCCCGCGCAGTCGCCACCCGCTCCGCCGGATGAACCGACGGCAGAGGCCGCGGGAGCCGACGCCGGCGCCGATCAGGCGCAGGACACCGAAGAAGCTGGGCAACGCCGCACCCGGAGCGTGGCTGATCGACGCTCACCATCACACCAGCGACCCGTCACCTCAGTGTCCCGGCCTGCGCCCGCGCGCCCCGGCGCAGTTGCAACGCCGCCCCCGGTGGTCCCCGAAGGAGAGCGCGAGCGCCTGGTGGCCGACGCCGAGACTGCGAGGCGTCTGATCGAAGAACGATCGGCGACCGCTGCAAGGCAAACAACCGCGCCGAGCCGGACGTCGGACAGGGCCGGCGAAAGCGAGTCCAATCCGGCGCTGGAGACCGAACCGGGTTGGGAGCCCGACCGGGCAGAATACGTCGAGGTCTGGGAACTGCCGCTGGCCATCCGCCGCGAATTGCCTGAACTGCACCTCAGTATTCATGTCTTTAGCGCCGAACCCGCCGAGCGCTTTGTCCTGATTAACGGCGAGCGGCGCCGCGAAGGGGACAGCCTGGGTGAGGGCGCTCGGCTGACCGAAATCAGCCGTCGTGGTGCCGTTGTCGATTTCCGCGATTATCGTTTTCTGCTGCAACCATGAGAATGATCGAGCCGGCAGAACATGTCGGCGCGCCAGCCTTGATCTGGCCCTGGCTGCTGACCTTGATTTCTCTGTCCATGGTCTCAATCAGCGCCGCCTACCTGCTGGGCGAGTTGCAGACGCCAAAGGGCTGGCTCTCGTTCTGGAGTTTTCGGCCGGTCGACATCATTGCAGCGCTAGCCGACCTGCAAGCGCGCTCGTCTCTGATGACTCTGGGCGGCCTGTTTTCGGCGCTGATGCTGCACGCCGACTGGGTGCACTTGTTTGGCAACCTGGCGTACTTTTGGGCGTTTGGCGTTAGCGTGGAAAAGGCTGTGGGCCACTGGCGTTTCGCCCTGCTGTTCTTCCTGCTCGGGGGGCTTGCCAACCTTTACGCGGCTTGGCAGCTCTATGAAATCCAGAACCTTCCGGTTATCGGCGCCAGCGGCGGCGTGTCGGCTATTATCGGGGTCTACCTCGGGCTTTTCCCGCGTCGGCGCATGGGGCTTTGGCTGCCGCTGGGCTTGTACCTTCAATTTGCCCGATTGCCCGCCGTGCTCGTGATCGGGTCCTGGTTCACGCTTCAGTTGCTCTACAGCGTGTTTGGCCCCACATCCCACGGTGTGGCCTGGTCGGCCCACCTGGCTGGTTTCGCGCTCGGGGTCGCGGCAGCCCTGCTGCTTCGCATGATGCCGGGAACCCTTAACCTGGCCTACCGAGACGAATAATGTTCAAAGTCATATTTCACAATCAGAACAAGGTCTATGAACTGTTTTGCCGTAAAGTCGTCGGCAGCGACATGGCCTACGGTTTTGTCGAGCTCTGCGATCTGGTTTTTGAAGCGGATGACTCTTTGGTGATTGACCCGACCGAAGAACGCCTGCGCGAGGAATTTGCCGACGTGGAGCGGATTCATCTGCCGATGCATTCGGTGATTCGAGTCGAACAGGTCCGCAAGCGCGGTGTGTGCGCAATCCGTGATTCAAAGTCGGGAGAAAAAGTCACGCCATTGCCATTGGACGGCCCTCGTCGAGGCCGCTAAACGCGTTGGAGCACCCCGCGTTCACGCGCTGGCTGAGTGAGATTGTCTGTGCTAAGGTTCGCCGCTGTTGTCCTGCCACGAGATTGGCGTCATGATCCGGACGTTCCTCTTGCTTGCTGTCGCTCTCTGTTCGCTCGGTTTGAGTGCGACGAGTCATGCCGATAGCAGCCAGCAGACTTTCTGGGAGAATCTCACCGCGCTCTGCGGGAAAGCCTTCGCCGGTGCACTGACCGGCTTTGCCCGGCCCGCCGACGACAGCTGGCTGAGCAAGGATGTCGTCATGCACGTGCGCGAATGCAGCGATGACGAAATCCGCATTCCTCTACACGTGGGTGATGATCGTTCGCGAACCTGGGTGCTGAGCCGGCACCCGGGCGGATTGCGCCTGAAGCACGACCATCGCCACGAAGACGGGACCGAAGACGACGTGACCTGGTATGGCGGCCACACCAGCGATGCCGGTCGGAGCTGGCGGCAGACCTTTCCGGCCGATGATTTTTCGAAAGCGCTGTTTCTGGCCCAGGGACTGGGGGTGTCGGTCGATAACTTCTGGTCGATGGAGATTCAGCCCGAGCAGCAGCATTTTGCCTACGAACTGGTCAGGCCCGGGCGTCACTTTCGCGCCGAGTTTGACCTCTCCCGCACGGTCGAGCCTCCGCCGCCACCGTGGGGACACGATTGATCCTTGCACTGAATCAGCCTTTATCGGGGACCTAGCATGAGCGAAAAAGACAACAATACCGCCTCCTCACCCAATCCTGACCTGCACAAGGTCCTGCCCGGCAAGCGCACCTGGCTAGAGCGCTCGCTGGGCGCGATCGAAACCGTCGGCAACAAGCTGCCCGACCCGGCCGTGCTGTTTTTCCTGCTGATGATCATGGTCTGGGTACTCTCGGCAGTGCTGGCGCCGATCCAGTTCAATGCGGTCCACCCCTCGACCGGCGAAGCCATTCAGGTGGTCAACCAGCTCTCGGGCGGCCAGATGGCGAACTTCCTGGTCAACATGGTCCAGGTGTTCGTCAACTTCGCCCCGCTGGGGATCGTGCTGGTGGCGCTGCTGGGCGTGGGCGTGGCCGAACATACCGGCTTTATCAATGCCGGGCTGCGGCGCCTGCTGGGCTGGACTTCGGTGCGCTTGCTGACTCCCATGCTCATCCTGGTCGCGATCATTTCGCATACCGCCGCCGATGCCGGCTACGTGGTTGTGATTCCGCTAGGGGCGGTGATCTTCTACGCGGCCGGACGCCATCCGTTGGCCGGCATCGCGGCCGCTTTTGCCGGCGTTTCGGGCGGATTTTCAGCCAATTTCATTCCCTCGGCGATTGATCCCATGCTGGCCGGCATCACCGAGGTGGCCGGCCAGGTGCTCGATCCCGACCTGTACGTCAATCCGCTGGCCAACTGGTTCTTCATGGGTGCCTCCAGCGTGGTCGTCATTGCAGTCGGTTGGTGGCTAACCGACAAGGTCGTTGAACCCAGGCTCGTAAAAGACACTCCGGTCGACGGCGACATGACAGACATGCCAACGATGGAACCCCTGAGCGCAAGCGAATCCAAGGGTTTGTTCTGGGCCGTGACCGGCATCGTGATCTCCCTGCTGCTGCTGACCGCTGCGGTTCTGATGCCGGATTCGCCGTTACGAGACCCCAACCCCAACCTCGCGTTTCACGAGTCCATTACCTCTTTCGGCGCACCGCTGATGCGCTCCATCGTGCCGCTGATTTTCATCCTGTTCCTGATCCCCGGCATCATCTATGGCTACGTGGCCGGCACCGTCGACAGCCACAAGGACATCATCAAGGGCATGACCAAGGCCATGGAGTCCATGGGCTATTACATCGTCATGGCCTTTTTCGCCGCCCAGTTCATCGCCGCGTTCAGCGCCTCCAACCTGGGCATTCTGCTGGCGGTCAACGGCGCGGAATTCCTGAAGGCGCTCAATCTGCCGGCCCAGCTGACCATCGTCGGCATCATCGGCCTGACCATGTTCGTCAACCTGTTCGTCGGCTCGGCCTCGGCCAAGTGGCTGATCATCGCCCCGATTTTCGTGCCCATGCTGATGCAGCTGGGGATCTCCCCTGAATTGACCCAGGCCGCCTACAGGGTGGGTGATTCGACCTCCAACATACTGACTCCGTTACTGCCGTACTTCCCGCTGGTGGTCGTGTTCTGCAAGAAATACTTCAAGGGCGCCGGAATCGGGACGCTGATTTCGATGATGCTGCCTTACTCGGTGGCGCTGGCCATCATCTGGACCGGCTTTCTGTTGCTGTATTGGACCTTGGGGATTCCGCTGGGTCTGCAGGCCAGCTACGTCTACCCCTGAGCCGAGGTGCCGCGGCGCCCGGACGGCTACTCGGACGCAGGCGGATACCCAGACAAAGCGTCGGCCTGGCCCGGCATCAGCGATGCCGGGCCAGGCCGCTCGAGCAGCGAACTTAGCGGAACCAGTCGCACGCGGCTTTGATCCAGGGCCGGAATGGCCCGAGCAAGAAACGCCAGTGTTTCGGGGTAGGGGTGTCCGATCGCAATCGCTCGACCGTCGGCCAAGGCATGCTCCATCAGCAGCGCCCATGCCGCGGCGATCGCTTCGGCTGAACGTTCATGATCGAGGAAAACCCGACGCTGGGCCGACGCCAGGCCGGCCTGGGCTGCCTCGTGGGCCAGTAGGCTGGCGGGCGTGGTCCGACTGTCGATGACAAACAGCGGCGGCTGGCGATGACGGTTGAGCAACACCAGGCCCTCGACCAGGCGCCTAGTCGCGGCCGCGTCAGCGGTGAACCGACTGCCCTGATGATTGCTCAGCCCGACAGCGCCCGGTACGCGCGAGGCGGCCCACTCGAGGTGCTCCCGCATTCGCTCGGCCGACCATTGGCGATGCGGGCACGCCGCGGTCTCGCAATCATCGGAGCCCACATGGGCCAGCGGCAGGTGAATCAGGATCTCGCGGCCCTGTCGAGCCGCGCGAACGGCAATCTGGCCCGCCCCCGGTCCGTCGGGAATCACAGCAACGGCCACGCGCGGATCAAGCTCCAGCACGGCTCGGTCAAGGGCCGGCTGGTACCCCAGGTCGTCAATGATGATTGCAAGCCGTTGCGGCTGCAGATTGTCTGCGGGCGCGGGCGCCACAAGCCCGAGGGCAAGCAGAGTGAACAGGGCTGTCCGGACGCAGCAGTTCACGGAGCAGCCAGCCAGGCCGAAGGATCAACCGGTTGGCCGTCCCGGCGAATCTCGAAATACAGACCCTCCACCTCGGCGCCACCCGAGCGTCCAACTGAGGCGATGACATCACCGGGATTGACCCAGCTGCCGACGCCCTTGAACAGGGTCTCATTGTGGCCATAAAGGCTCATCACGCCGTCACCATGATCGATGATGGCGAGCATACCGTAGCCGCGCAGCCAGTCGGCGTAAGCAATCCGCCCGTGCGCGATGGCGCGCACTTGTGCCCCGGCCGGTGCTCCCAGCAACCAGCCGGTCCAGCGCACTTCACCACCGCGCGGATCGCCAAACCGCTGGAGCAGGCGCCCTTCCAGCGGCGGGGTCAGTTCGCCCACCAGTTCCAGGATAGATGGGACCTCGACGTCCATAGGCACTTCCTTGAGCGCCTGAGCTAGTTGCTCGAGCAGCGCTTCGAGCTCTTCGGCGTTACGCTGCAGCTGAGCCACGCGCTCGCTGTCGGTCGTGATCCGCGCATCAATTTCGTCCAGTGCGCGCTCGCGATTGGCGCGTTCCTGCTCGATTCGGGCCGCGGTCGCGGCCTGAATGCCTTCGAGCTCGATCAGGCGAATCTGCTCACGCTCCAGATCGCTCTGATCCTCGAGCAGAGACTGGCGCGAGCGCTGCAGGTCCTCAATCAGCGCCAAGCGCTGGCGCGAAAGGTGGCCGTGGTAGGCCAGGTGGCGGCGCAGACGGCGCGGATCCTCCTGGTTGAGCAGCAACTGAAGGCGCGACGGCAGACCTTGCTGATACACCAGCTGCAGCTGCGCGGCCAGGCGCTCTGAGCTCACAGCGATGCTTGCGCCGGTCGCGTCGATCCTTTGCTTCAGCGCTGTGATGCTCGCGTTGGCCCGGCTCAGGCGTTCCCGGGTCAGTTGGCGGGCGCGGCCTGCCTCTGCGAGCGCTCGCTCTGCCTCGGCGAGGGCCTGTTGACTGCTGTCCCGTCGCGCCAGATCGGCATCAAGCCGGCTCTGGATCAGCTCGATCTGGCGACGAATGTCGTCGAGTTCACGTTCGAGTTCGGCAGCATCCTGGGCGCCTGCCGGAGCGCAGAAAACCGCCAGAAATCCCGCAACAACAACGCCAATCAGACGTTCAGGCCGAAACATCAATCAGCGAGCGTCCAGTCATCGCCGCAGGCTTTTCAAGGGCCAACAGAGCGAGAATGGTCGGCGCGAGGTCGCGCAGGCTGCCGTCACGGACCCGCTCCGGCGGGCGCGGCCCGTGGTAGACCAGGGGCACCGGATTGAGGGTATGGGCAGTATGCGGCTGGCCGGTTGCGGGATCGCTCATCTGCTCGACGTTGCCGTGATCGGCGGTAACCAGCATTTCCCCGCCCGCTGAATCAATCGCCGCGCGAACGCCGCCCAGCAGCTGATCAACCGCCTCCACTGCAGCGATGGCCGCGTCCATCCGGCCGGTGTGGCCAACCATGTCGGGATTGGCCACGTTGCACACAATCAGATCGTGGCGGCGCTCGGCGATACGCTCGACTAGCTTCTCCTCAAGTTCCGGGGCGCTCATTTCCGGCTGCAGATCATAGGTGGCCACCTTGGGCGACGGGATCAGCACGCGTTCTTCGTTGGCAAACACCCGCTCTTGACCGCCGTTGAAAAAATACGTCACGTGCGCATACTTCTCAGTCTCTGCAATGCGCAGCTGTTTCATGCCGGCCCGCCCGACCACCTCGCCGAGGAGATCCGGCAGCGTTTCCGCCGGGAAGGCAACCTGGCAGGGCAGGCCGTCCTGGTAATGGGTCATGGTGACCATGGCGGCCAGCGCCGGTCGAGCCGCCGGGAACTGATCGAAATCCGGCGCGCAGAATGCGCGGGTGAGCTGGCGGGCGCGATCTGCCCGGAAATTGAAAAAGATCACCACATCGCCATCGCGGATGGGGGCGCCATTGTTGATCAGGGTGGGCTGGACGAACTCGTCGTCCTCGCCTCTGGCATAGCCGGTCTGCACGGCTTCCAGCGCACTGCCGGCCCGCAAGTCACTGCTCGCTTCAACCATCACCTGCCAGGCTTTTCGGGTCCGCTCCCAGCGTTGATCCCGATCCATGGCGAAATAGCGACCGGACACGCTGGCCACCTTCGCACCATCAATGGCCGAGACGGCCTGCTCAAGCCGCTGCAGCGAGTCTTCGGCGCTGCGCGGAGGGGTATCGCGACCATCGAGAAAAGCATGGACCGCGATCGACGGCAGCCCGGCCTGCCGGCACAGCTCCAGCAGCGCGTAGAGGTGGTCCTCGTGACTATGGACGCCCCCGGGAGAAACCAGGCCCATCAGATGCACGGTGCCGCCGCTGGATCGGGCGGCCGACAGCGCCTGTCGAAACGCCGGATTGTCACCGAACTCACCGTCTGCAATCGCCTTGTTGATGCGACTTAATTCCTGATAGACGACACGACCGGCGCCGATGTTCATGTGCCCGACCTCGGAGTTGCCCATTTGTCCGGCCGGCAAGCCGACTTCTTCACCCGAGGTCTTCAGAAATCCATGGCGAGAGTCGGCCCAGAGGCGATCCCAGTTCGGCGTGTAGGCCTCGGATATGGCGTTGTCGGCGGCCGGGGCGCGATGCCCCCAGCCGTCGAGAATCAGCAGCAACAGCGGCACGGGTCGGTCCATGGGAGTCCTGAAATCTGCGAACAGGGCCAATTATTTCACAGCCAAGCTTCAAGTGCTGGCACGGCCTGACAGAATCAATGATAATGGGGAGTTTGACCTAGAGCCCATACACGGCATGGACCAGCTCATCGAATTCATTGGCAACAACCTGCTGTTAAGCGGGCTTTTTATGGCGATTCTCGTCGCCTGGCTCGCCTGGGAGGTCGCGCGTCTGGGCCGGAAATGGAAAGAACTCGGCACCCTGGAGGCCGTTCGACTGATCAACCGGGAAGATCCGCTGGTCATCGATGTGTCCAACAGCACCGACTTTGCCAAGGGCCATATCAACGGTGCGCTGCACATGCCGCCCTCTCGGATCGAGGCCGGGAACCAGCAGCTGCTCCGGCAGAAAGATCGGCCGGTGCTGGTCTACTGCCAGCGCGGGCAGATATCACCGCAAATGGCCGGCCGCCTGGTCAAGCTTGGCTTTGAGCGCGTCTACATGCTGACCGGTGGCCTGACCCAGTGGGTCAGCGACAACCAGCCGATCAGTCGGGCCAAGGATAAAGCCGGCAAGAAAGACAAAGCGCGCAAGAAACAGGATACGAGCGAAGACGGGCAGGGCTAAGCCTGCATTGCGCTATGCTCTGGATCGTTATTCACACTATGACCTTCAATTGGAAAAAGGAATCACATGGCTGAAGAAGCAGCGGGAAACTCTGACGGAACCCAGGCGGGTGCCACCGAAAACAGCGGCATGCAAATGGTCATGCAGCACATCTACCTCAAGGACGCCTCGTTCGAGGCCAAGTCTCCGCAGGAGCTGGATCAATCGGGTGGCCAGCCCGACATCAATCTCAACCTGGCCCAGCGCACCGCAAAGGTCGGCGAGGATCGGGTTGAGGTCATCCTGACCGTGACCGTGACCGCCAAGCAGGGCGAGAGCACAGCGTTCGTCTGCGAAGTACAGTACGGTGGGATCTTCCAGTTCGCCAACGTCACCGAAGAGCAGATGCCCTATGTCATCAACGTGCTCTGCCCGAACGTTCTGTTTCCGTACAATCGCGCCCAGATCGGCTCTATGATCACCGCCGGTGGTTTCTACCTGCCGCCGCTGCAGCCGATCAACTTCGAGGCCGTGTTCCGCCAGCGGCTGACAGAAGCCCAGAAGCAGCAGGCCGAGGGTGCGGCCGGCGACGGCAGCGTCAACTGAACGCAGGCATGCAAAGCCGCAAGATCGGGATACTCGGCGCCGGCTCCTGGGGTACGGCGCTGGGCATGCACTTGGCCCGGCGCGGCCATTCTGTGGTGCTTTGGGACATCAATGAGGCACACGTCGCCCAGGTCCAGTCCGAGGGTCGCAACGAGCGCTTTCTGCCCGGCATCGAATTTCCCGAGCGGCTGGAAATCTGCGCTGACCTCGAACAGGTTGGCCAGAGCAGCGAGCACCTGCTCATCGTGACACCCTCGCACGCCTTCGCAGAGACCCTGGACCGAGTCCGACCGTTCCTGTCCTCTGCGTCAGGCTTGACCTGGGCGACCAAGGGCTTTGAGCCCGGCAGCGCGCGATTGCTGCATGAGGTGGCTCGGGAAGCGCTGGGGGACGAGATTCCGCTGGCCTTGATTACGGGTCCGTCCTTTGCTCGCGAGGTCGCCCTCGGCCTCCCGACCGCGGTGACGGTCGCTGCCTCTACCCCGGCTTTCGGGGCCGCTTGGGCCGAATGGCTGCACGGTGGGAATTTTCGCGCCTACTACACCGCTGATCTGCCGGGTGCCGAACTGGGCGGAGCGCTGAAGAACGTGCTTGCCGTGGCCTGCGGCATCGCAGACGGGCTGGGCCTGGGCGGAAACACCCGCGCGGCCCTGATTACCCGGGGACTGGCCGAGATGATGCGTCTGGGCCGGGCGCTGGGGGCAAGCCCGCTGACCCTGACCGGGCTTGCCGGCGTCGGCGACCTGGTCCTGACCTGCACCGGTGACCTCTCCCGCAATCGTCGACTGGGCCTGGCTCTGGCAGAAGGCAAGAGCCTGGATGTCGCGCTGGAAGAAATCGGTCAGGTCGTGGAGGCCGTGCGCACCGCCGAGGAAGCGATGCGGCTGGCACGGCGCCATCAGGTTGAAATGCCGATCACTGAGCAGGTCTACGGAATCTTGTTCGAGGGCTGGAGCGCGCGCAAGGGCGTCCAGGTCCTGATGGAACGCGATCTCAAGCCCGAAACGGACTAAGGGCCCTCAGCCTCAGGAACACCCAGCCCCGGCATTATGTCTCCGGCGCCCGCGTACGCCTGTTGCCGCCAGGCCTCGTAGAGAACCACCGCGACCGAATTGGCCAGGTTGAGACTGCGCGCTTCCGGCAGCTGCGGGATGACCAGCCGGCGCTCCGGCGCCAGCGCGCGGATTTCGTCCTCGGGCAGGCCCCGACTTTCACTGCCGAACAACAGCACATCGTTCGGCTGAAACCTCCACCGGTCAAAGCGCGTTCGCCCGCGCGTGGTCAGCGCCACCCAGCGCCGCTCGCTCAGAGCCTTTCGACAGGCTTCAAGGCTGAGGTGACGGTGATACTCAACCCCGCTCAGATAATCCATTCCCGCCCGTCTGAGGCTGCGCTCGTCGAGGCGAAAACCCAGCGGCTCGATCAGGTGCAGCCGCGCCGGTGCGTTCGCACACAGGCGCATGATGTTGCCGGTGTTTGGCGGAATCTCCGGCTGGAACAGGACGATATCGAACATGGGCGAACTCGATGCAAACGACACTTGATTCTGACTTCGATGCAGCGTAAGGTACTGCACCGCGACACAAGATGTTGTGGCTTGCGGCGCAATTCGACACAACAGGTTGTGAAGAAGTTAGTTGGCAACCTGTGTATAAGTAAAAACTATCCGGACAAATCAAGAGGTTGTGGCATGAGTGTTTCGGCAGAAGCCTTGACGGCGGCGCTTCCGGAAATCCCGTTCCAGGAAGCATCACTGGATATCTGGGACAAGAAGTATCGCCTGAAGGCCAAAACGGGGGAAATTCTAGATACCGAGATCGACGATACCTACCGCCGAGTGGCGCGGGCATTGTCGAGCGTTGAGAAAACGCCGGAGCTGCGTGAGCTTTGGTTTCGTGAATTCCTGTGGGCGCTGCGGCGAGGCGCCATTCCGGCCGGACGAATCACGTCCAACGCCGGCGCGCAGGCGCACAAGCCGGCCACCTCGACCATCAATTGCACGGTGTCAGGCACGATCGGCGACTCGATGCACGACATCCTCGGCAAGGTGCATGAGGCGGGCCTGACGCTTAAGGCCGGCTGCGGTATCGGCTACGAATTCTCGACGCTCAGGCCCAAGGGCGCGTACGTATCCGGCGCCGGAGCGCATACCTCCGGGCCACTGTCATTCATGGATATCTACGACAAGATGTGTTTCACCGTCTCTTCTGCGGGTGGACGTCGCGGTGCACAGATGGCGACCTTCGACATCTCTCACCCGGACGTGATGGATTTTATCCGTGCCAAACGCGAAAACGGGGTGCTTCGCCAGTTCAACTGCTCCCTGCTCATTACCGACGATTTCATTCGGGCGGTTCAGGCGGACGCAGACTGGAAGCTGGTGTTTCCGGTGCTGGAAACCGAGATTGGCGAGCTGGACGTCGAGAACCCGGACGAGGTGATCTGGCGCGACTGGCCGGCCAGCGAGGGCTACGTGACCGACGATGAGGGACTGGTCGCCTGTCGGGTCTACCGTACAGTGCCGGCCCGGCGGCTGTGGAACATGATCATGACCTCGACCTATGATTTTGCCGAGCCCGGCTTCGTTCTGGTTGACCGAATCAACGAGCAGAACAACAACTGGTGGTGCGAAAACATTCGCGCAACCAACCCCTGCGGCGAGCAGCCGCTGCCGCCCTACGGCGCCTGCCTTCTGGGTTCGGTCAACCTGACCCGGTTCGTCGAAGACCCCTTCACCGAACACGCGCAATTCAACTGGGATGAGTACCGCCGCACGGTCAAGATCTTCACCCGCATGCTGGACAACGTGGTCGAGGTCAACGGTTTGCCGCTGCCAGAGCAACAGCGCGAAATCCAGTACAAACGCCGTCACGGCATGGGCTTTCTCGGCCTCGGCTCGACCCTGACCATGCTGCGCATGCGCTATGGTCAGCCGGACTCGCTTGAGTTTACCGACCGCGTCGCGCGCGAAATGGCGGTGGCCGGCTGGGAGACCGGACTGGAACTGGCCGAAGAAAAGGGCCCGGCGCCGATCATGAACGACGAGTTCGAAGTCACCGCGCAGATGCTTCGCCAGCGTCCGGAAATGAAACGCGACGGTTACAAGCCAGGCGACCGGGTACCGGGGCGCGTGCTGCATGCTCGCTACAGCCGCTACATGCAGAAAGTAGCAGAGGTTGCACCCGAGCTGGTCGATCGCCTGGCGGCGACCGGCGCGCGCTTCAGTCACCACACTTCAATCGCCCCGACCGGCACCATTTCGCTCTCCCTGGCCAACAACGCCTCCAATGGCATCGAGCCGAGCTTCGCCCATCACTACAACAGAAACGTGATCCGCGAAGGCCGTAAAAGCAAGGAGAAAGTCAGCGTTTACTCCTATGAGCTTCTGGCTTATCGCACCTTGGTCAACCCGGCTGCCATGCCGTACTCAGAAGTGCCGGAAGAGCAGCTTCCGGACTACTTCCTGACCGCAGAGACAATCACACCGCGCGAGCACGTCGCGATCCAGGCGGCCGCTCAGAAATGGATTGACTCGTCCATATCCAAAACGGCCAACGTCCCGACCGACTACCCTTACGAGGACTTCAAGGACATCTACCTGTTTGCTTGGGAGCAGGGGTTGAAAGGGTGCACCACCTTCCGGTTCAACCCCGAAGCCTTCCAGGGTGTTCTGGTGACTGACAAGGACCTGGAGTCAACCACCTATACGTTTGAGCTGGAAGACGGCTCGACCGTGGAGTTGAAGGGTCACGAAGAGGTCGAATATGACGGTGAACTGCACACCGCGGCCAACCTGTTCGATGCCCTAAAAGAAGGGTATTACGGCAAATTCTAGCTTCAGGCGAGAAGACCATCATGACGGTAAGAATCGATAAGAAAATCGTTGGCTATCAAGTGGGTGAAAACAAAAGCCCGACCAAGGACCAGCTCAACGAAGGCGCTGGCCTCCCGCGAAAGGCTGAGATCATCCGGATGCACGAAAAGCTTGAGCGCCCGGAAGGTATGGAGTGCCTGGAGGGCGCGACCTACAAGATCCGCACTCCGCTCGACGATCATGCCCTGTACGTGACCATCAACGATATCGTGCTCAATGCCGGCACCGAACACGAACAGCGGCGACCGTTCGAGATCTTTATCAACTCAAAGAACATGGATCACTTCCAGTGGATCGTCGCGCTAACTCGAGTGATGTCGGCGGTCTTCCGCAAAGGCGGCGACGTCACCTTCCTGTGCGAGGAACTGCAGGCTGTGTTCGACCCCAAAGGTGGGTATTTCAAGCCCGGAGGGCGTTTCGTACCTTCCATCGTGGCCGACATCGGTGCCGTGGTGGAGCACCACCTCAAGCGCATCGGCCTGATTGAGCCCGATGAGCTCAGCGAGCAGCAGCAGCTGATCCTGGAACAGAAGCGGGCAGAGTACGAGGCCCGCGAACAAAAGGATGCAGATCAGCCAACGACGGAAAAAAAAACGCTGACTGAAACGCCTTCCTCGCTGGCAACCGAAGCCTCATATCCGGCCTCGGCCAGTGTCTGCTACAAGTGCAATACCAAGGCCATGGTCGTATTGGATGGCTGCCAGACTTGTCTGGCCTGCGGCTATTCCAAGTGCGGGTGATCAGAGCGCAAACGAGTCGGCGCGGGCAGGGTACCGAAACGGCCGCCCGCTAGTCCCGGAAGTTTTTAAACTGCAACGGCAGGTCCAGCTCGGCCTGCTTGAGCAGCGCAATGGCTGCCTGCAAGTCATCTCGCTTTTTCCCGGTGACCCGAACTTGGTCGCCTTGAACGCTGGCCTGAACCTTGAGCTTGGCGGTTTTGACGTGCTTGACGATCTCGCGGGCATAGTCTTTGTCGATTCCTTCGCGGATTAGAACGCGCCGGGTTGCCGTCTTGGCCATGATCTCTGGTTCCTGCGGGTCAGCCGCTTCGAGCTCGATGCCGCGCTTGGCGAGCTTTGAATAGAGAATGTCCAGCATCTGTTCAAGCTGAAACTCCGATTCGGTCTTCAGGGTAATGACCTGTTCGCTCAGATCGAACGAGGAGTCGGTTCCCTTGAAGTCGAACCGGGTGGCGACTTCTCGATTGGCCTGATCCACGGCGTTCGCCAATTCGTGATGGTCTACTTCCGAAACGATGTCAAAACTGGGCATGGCTCTGATTTCCGCATGTTGAACTCAGTGCGTATTCTAGCCGCGCGGGCTCCGCGGCTTTGGACACGCAAGGCCTTCCTGCCTATACTGGAGTTCCTCCACGGAGCTTTGGGGAAGATGTGCGAAGCGAACGGAGAAGCGTGAAAGGCTCCGCGAGACGATCGGCTGGCTGATGGACTGGGACGAATTTTTCAATCGGCCTGTCTGGGAGTATGAGCTCGAGCTGAGGCCGTCCGAGCTCAAACTTGGGCATTTTGTTCGCAGAATGAACATTCCCTGGCAGGAAACGGACTTTCCGTTGCAGGGCGTGCTGGTTGATTCGCTGGACCTGAAGCGATGGTTCCAGCAGAACTGCAGCTGGGTCATCGTTGACCTGGACCGAAGCCCGAACAAGTTTCGTCCCGCCCGCCTTCGCACCCTGCCAGCGACCGATGCGTCCGGCATCAACTCCTACGCGATTCAGGTTCTTCGACGGTCGCCGATCAACCAGACCACCCTGAACCGGGCGATTGATCAGTATCAGCGCCTTGATCGGCAGGCCGACCGGCTGATTGAGCAAATCGAGCGCACCGGTCAGATGGACGTCCCCGGTGCGATCAAAACGGTCGACAACGTGGCCGATGCGCTGGAAGACAATCTCGCGGCGCTGGTCTGGCTGACCCGCATCAAGCAGAAAGACCGCTACACCGCGCAGCACTGTATCAATGTCGCCATCGTCTGCATGGGACTTGCTGTTGGACTGCAGTGGAGTCGCGACGACATCCGTGACGTGGGGCTGGCCGGTTTGCTGCACGATCTGGGCAAAGTCAAGGTGGACGCCAAGATCCTGAAGAAATCGGGTCGTCTGTCAACAGCCGAGTTTGACGAAGTCAAGAAGCACTCTCGATATGGATTCGAGATGCTGCTAGAAGATGGACTGGTGTCAAGAAATGTCGCTGAAGCCGTGCTTTGCCACCACGAACAACCCGACGGCCAGGGCTACCCGCAGGGGCTGGTCGGCACCGAGATTCCTCCGCTGGCCAGATTGATCGCTGTTGTCGATGCCTATGATGCGATTACTTCGCATCGCAGCTACGATCCGGCGCGGTCGCATCACTTGGCGCTCGGAATCCTTTGGAAGCAGCGGGGAACGCAGTTCGACCAGCCCACGGTCGAATCCCTCATTCGGTTTATGGGTTGGATTACGCCGGGGACGCTGGTTTGTCTGAACACCGGCATGCTGGCGGTCGTGCTTGAATCTCCGTATGAGCAGGGCCTCAAGCCGTTGGTGGCGCTGCTGTCAAGAGAGGGGGACCGGTGGCGGCTGGGGAAGAAGCTGGATCTGGACAGCGAGGAGGCCCGGCAGGCGACCGAACCCGTGCACATCAAGGATGTCCTGCCTGACGGCTACCAGGGCATCGACATTCGGCAGATTGGAGACCAGATCGTCGCCGCATCCCGTCATTCCGAATAAAAAAAACGCCCCGGGACCTTCAAGCCCCGGGGCGGCAGACCTGTCGTAAAGTCAGGCTAGATCACCAGCGGCTCCCACACGCCGGCCAGCAGCACGACCGCGCGCAGGATCAGAACGCCGGCCAGAGCCGCGACCGACGAGATGATCAGCAGCGGCTTCTTCTTGCCGATCAGCAGGCTTAAGCCCCCGATGGCCAGCGGCACGAGAATGCCGATGCCGATCACGCCGACCCAGGTCATCAGGGCCAGGTCACCCGAGAACATCCGTGCCGCCCCAATCTGGGCGCCCATGGTGCCGACCGTCAGACTGATGTGGATGAATGCGAGCACGGCCAGCAGTTTCATGACGTCAAGACCCAGTCCGAGGCGCAGACCGAACGCCGCTTCCCGCTCGTCGGTCCAGCCCAGCACGTAGAACAGCTCGATCAGGGCAACCGTGGCCACACTGGCGCTGATCACCCAAAGCACCGGGATCAGAGCGGTGTTCCATAGCGGGACGCCGGCAGCGGTCGAGAGCAGGAAGCCACTGTAGACCGTTGAGGCGAAACCCGCCACGGCGAACAACCCCAGGAACAGGTTGCTTTCGTTGCAGGCTTTCAGCAAAGGAACGAAGATTTTCAGCACAGGAATGTTCTTCAGGAATGGCAGATTGGCTGCTGCCACGACCGCTGCCAGGACGAGGTGCACCGACAGGATCGCAAAGCCCCAGAACATCCAAGAGCCGAAGTTGAACGAGAACTCCATGATGGCGTAGAAAATCGTTCCGGGCAGATTCCACCAGCGCGTCAGGTGGCTGACCACAAACAGCAATCCCACGATCAGCGAGATGATGATGGTCAGGGCCAGCGGCGCCTTGCGGCTGAAATAATAGGCCACGGAACCCATGCCGGCGATCCCGACAAACCAGAGGAACAGCGCGATCGTCCAACTCCAGTGAGCGACGTCGGCTTGCAGGGTAAGGTCAGCGACATTCATGATGAGCTCTCCACGATGAAGTACTTGGGTTTGGTGCCGGCGGTCTCAAGCAGAACGCGATTGGGCAAGCGCTTGAGGGTCTGGCTGACGCTGCTGCTCGGATCGTTCAGGTCACCGAAGTCGCGGGCGTTGGCCGGGCAGGCCTGGACACAGGCCGGCTGCTGCTTGGCTGCCACCAGTTCCAGACAGGCCTCACCCATGCACTTCTTGGGCAGACCGTTGTCCGGGTGCATCCAGCGGACGTTGTACGGGCAGGCCGCGACACAGTAGCTGCAACCGATACACAGGCGCTCATCGATCGCGACCAGGCCATCGTCGTTGTAGTAAACCGCACCGAACGGGCAGGTGTGCACGCAAGGCGCGTCCTCACAGTGCTGGCACTGGTTGAGCAGCATCGTTGGACGACCTTGAGCATTTTCGCTCTCGATGCGCCGGATGTTGGAGGCGACGGAGTTCCAGCCTTTTTCCTTCCGATACATCATTTCGGGCTGGTTGGTCGCCGTACAGGCGATGATGCAGGCTCCGCAGGCCGTGCAGTTGGCTTCGTTCCAAACGTGGGCCAGCCGGCGGGTCGGTTTTTGTCCTCTACGTAAACGCATGATATTTCTCCTTTAGAAGACCTTGGTTAAACCACCCGGCGGATACGCACGGATGCATTGTTAAAGGCAC
>JAZBOC010000009.1:0-9673 GCA_036353315.1 Wenzhouxiangella sp.
CACGCTTGGACCGAGGGCACGCTGGATTTGGCCAGCGGCCAGTTTGGATCCAGCCAGGGCCAGCTGCACGTGGTTTGCTATGACTTCGGGGTCAAGCGAAACATTCTACGCATGCTGGTGGATGCCGGCTGTCGGGTCACGGTGGTGCCGGCGCATCATCCCATCGACGGCTTGCTGGCGATGAACCCCGACGGCGTTTTGCTCTCCAACGGTCCCGGCGACCCTGAGCCCTGCACCTATGCCATTGACGCCATTCGGCAGCTGCTGGACAAGGGGGTGCCGACCTTCGGCATCTGTCTTGGCCACCAGTTACTGGCCTTGGCCGCCGGCGCGAAGACGGTCAAAATGAAGTTCGGCCACCATGGTGCCAACCATCCGGTCAAGGATCTGGCGACAGGCCAGGTCTTGATCACTAGTCAGAATCACGGTTTTGCCGTCGATGAAGCCTCGTTGCCAAAGAGCGTGATCCCGAGCCATCGCTCGCTGTTTGACGGCAGCCTGCAGGGGATCCGGATTCAGGGCAAACCCGCCATGGGGTTTCAGGGGCATCCGGAGGCCAGTCCCGGCCCGCACGACCTGCGCGGATTGTTCGAACGATTCGTGACCATGATCGAGGAGGGGCGGGCTCATGCCTAAGCGCACAGATATCCAGTCGATTCTGATCATTGGTGCCGGGCCCATTGTGATTGGCCAGGCCTGCGAATTCGACTACTCGGGCGTTCAGGCGGTCAAGGCGCTCAAGGAAGAGGGTTACCGGGTCATCCTGGTCAACTCCAACCCGGCGACCATCATGACCGACCCCGAGGTCGCTGACGCGGTCTATATCGAGCCAATTCGCTGGGATTTCGTACGCGAGGTCATCGCCAAGGAGCGTCCCGACGCGCTACTGCCCACCATGGGCGGTCAGACAGCGCTGAATTGTGCATTGGACCTTGATCGGCACGGCGTCCTCAAGGAATTCGGCGTCCAGATGATCGGTGCTTCCAAAGAAGCCATCGACATGGCCGAGGACCGCGACCTGTTCCGCAAGGCCATGGCCGAGATCGGTCTGGAATCGCCCAATGCCGCGGTCGCCCATAGTTTGGAAGAGGCCTATGAAATCCAGAAGGATCTGGGTTTTCCGGTCATCGTGCGGCCTTCTTTCACCCTAGGCGGCTCGGGGGGCGGGATCGCCTACAACCGTGAGGAGTTCGTCGAGATCGTGCGGCATGGTCTGCACCTGTCGCCAACCAACGAAGTCCTGTTGGATGAGTCTCTGCTGGGCTGGAAAGAATTCGAACTCGAGGTGGTCCGCGACTCGGCCGACAACTGCATCATCATCTGCTCGATTGAAAATATCGACCCCATGGGCGTTCACACCGGCGATTCGGTCACCGTGGCCCCGGCGATGACGTTGACCGACAAGGAATACCAGATCCTGCGGGATGCCTCGATCGCCGTGCTGCGCAAGATCGGTGTTGATACCGGGGGTTCGAACGTCCAGTTTGCGGTCTGTCCGGACACCGGTCGGGTGGTGGTCATTGAAATGAATCCTCGCGTGTCGCGTTCATCAGCGCTGGCCTCGAAAGCGACCGGATTCCCGATTGCCAAGGTCGCGGCCAAGCTGGCGGTCGGCTATACCCTCGATGAGCTGAAAAACGAGATCACGGGTGGCGCGACGCCGGCATCGTTCGAGCCGACCATCGACTATGTGGTCACCAAGATTCCGCGTTTTGCTTTCGAGAAGTTTCCGGCAGCCAATGACCGGTTGACGACTCAGATGAAATCAGTCGGCGAGGCCATGGCCATCGGCCGGACCTTCCAAGAGTCGCTGCAAAAGGCCTTGCGGTCGCTGGAAACTGGTCTGGATGGTCTGGATCCGGTCGAGTTCGAGGCCGACGAGCGCTTGGATGAGCTGATGCTGATCCGCCGCGAGCTTCAGGAGGCAGGCGCTGACCGTTTGCGCTACGTGGCCGAGGCGTTTCGCCGGGGCTTGAGCCTTGAAGAAGTGCACATGCTCTCGCGAATCGATCCGTGGTTTCTGGACCAGATTCTGGAGTTGGTCCAGGTCGAAGCGGCCACGGCGGCTTCCGGAATCGCCGGGCTGGACGCCGAGCGGCTGCTTGATCTGAAGCGCTATGGATTCTCTGATGCCCGGATCGCGCGTCTTGTCCAGGTGGCTGAGCGCGACATCCGGCAACTCCGTCAGCGGTTTGAAATCCGTCCCAGCTACCGGCGGGTGGATACCTGCGCGGCTGAGTTTGCCACGACCACCGCCTACCTCTACTCAACTTGGGGCGAGGCCTGTGAGGCCGCGCCGACGACTAAGCGCAAGATCATGGTGCTCGGCGGTGGGCCAAACCGGATCGGGCAGGGCATTGAGTTCGACTACTGCTGCGTGCATGCCTCTCTGGCCATGCGCGATCTGGGTTTCGAGACCATCATGGTCAACTGCAATCCGGAGACCGTGTCGACCGACTACGACACCTCCGACCGGCTGTACTTCGAGCCGCTGACGCTGGAAGACGTGCTTGCGATTGTCGAGATCGAAAAGCCCGAAGGCATCATCATCCAGTTCGGCGGCCAGACGCCGCTGAAGCTCGCCCGCGATCTGGAGGCGGCAGGCGCGCCGATCGTGGGGACGACCCCCGACTGTATTGACCTGGCCGAAGATCGCGAGCGGTTCCAGCAGCTCCTCGATGAGCTGGGGCTCAGGCAGCCGCCCAACCGCACGGCCCGCAATCCGGAAGAAGCCATTGTGCTGGCACGTGAAATTGGCTATCCGCTGGTGGTGCGGCCGTCTTATGTGCTCGGTGGCCGGGCGATGGATATTGTCCAGGGCGAGGACGAGCTGGCGCGCTACATGCGCGAAGCGGTCAAGGTCTCCAACGACTCTCCGGTGTTGCTCGACCGGTTTCTGGATCATGCGATCGAAGTCGACGTGGATGCCGTTTGTGACGGCGAGCGGGTCATCATCGGCGGAATCATGGAGCATATCGAGGAAGCTGGCGTCCACTCGGGCGACTCCTCTTGCAGTTTGCCGCCGTTTTCGCTGTCTGAATCCGTGATCGCCGAAATTGCCGATCAGACCCGGCAAATGGCAAAAGCGTTGAACGTGGTGGGCTTGATGAACGTGCAGTTTGCACTGCAGAAAGATCAGCTGTTTGTGCTTGAGGTCAATCCACGGGCGTCGCGCACCGTGCCTTTCGTGGCCAAGGCCACGGGTGTCCCGCTGGCACGGGTGGCGGCCAATTGCATGGTCGGAGAATCACTGGAAAAACAGAAGATTACTGAAGATCTTAAAAGTAACTTCTACTCCATTAAAGAGCCCAAATACCCTTTCATCAAGTTCCAGGGCGTGGATCCTATTCTGGGTCCGGAGATGCGCTCTACCGGCGAAGCCATGGGCGTTGGCCATACCTTCGGCGCCGCCGTGTCCCGTGCGCAGCAAGCCGTGGAGATCCACGCAGCGGCGTCGGGACGGGCTTTTTTGAGCGTCCGTGATGCGGACAAAGACCGTCTGTTGCCGGTGGCCCGTGAACTGGCCGAGCGCGGGTTTTCGCTGATCGCCACCGAAGGAACCTGGAAGTTCCTGGTTGAAAACGACGTTGAATGTGACTATGTCAATAAGGTCACGCAGGGTCGTCCGCATATCGTTGACCTGATCAAAAACCGGGAGATTGACTACATCGTCAACACCACGGAAGGTCGACAGGCGATCGCGGACTCGTTCTCGATTCGCCGAACGGCGCTGCAGCACAAGGTGAACTATTCGACAACCATTGCCGGTGCGCGGGCAACGCTGCGCGCCCTCGATCACTGGAACGAGCGCGGCGTGCATTCACTCGCCGAGCTTTACGAAAGCAAGGAAAAATCATGAGCCAGATTCCCATCACACACGCGGGCGCCGCGCGCCTGCGGGCAGAGCTTGATCGTCTGAAGAAAACCGAGCGGCCGGCTGTGATTGCCGCCATCGCCGAGGCCCGTGCCCACGGTGACCTGAAGGAGAACGCTGAATATCACGCGGCGCGCGAGCAGCAGGGCTTCATCGAGGGCCGGATTCAGGAGCTGGAAGGCGCGCTCGGCAATGCCCGCATCATCGACGTTACCACCATCAATGCCGGTACCAAGGTGGTGTTCGGCGCGACCGTGACTCTGCTGGAGGAGGCTGAAGGCGCCGAGGAGGTGACCTGGCAGATCGTTGGCGATCTGGAAGCCGATATCAAGGAGCAGCGTCTGGCCATCAGTGCGCCCCTGGCGCGGGCGCTGATCGGCAAGGAAGAGGGTGATGTGGTCGAGTTCGAGGCACCCAACGGTCAGCGCGTCTACGAGATCGTCGAGGTCGCCTATCACGATTGAGTCGCGATGATTGTTGTCGCGATCCCCGATCTGGATCGGTTCGGAGACGCGCCCGAGGGCTTGCCGCCCTTATTGCGTAAGCTGATGGCGCGTGCCGAGCGCAGGGAACTGCAGTCCGACGGATGGGCTTCGGAGCTGGTCACAGGTCGACCTCTACCCGTTGCTCCGCTGACTCGCCTGCTGGATGCACCGGACGATAGCGAGGGGTGCTGGCTGCGTGCTGATCCGATTCGGCTGCAGCCTGACCTTAACGCGGTGTGGGTGAGTCCCGGGGCCCGGCTGCAGCAGGATCATCCGCTGGTCGCCGAGTTCAGTTCGGGCTTAAGTGAATCCGGGCTAGCGTTCGATCTACCCCACCCCGAGCGAGGGTATGTCCGGCTCGACAGCTTGCCCGACTGCGAGTTTGTGCCACCTGATAAGATTATTGGGCAAAGTCTTGATTTTGTTCTCCCTTCTGGCCCAGATGGGGCGCTCTGGCAACGCTTGCTGAATGACTGTCAGATGATCGCGCATCAACATGCGTTTACCGGTGATGCAGGTGGTCCGGGTGGCTTGTGGTTCTGGGGCGGCGGTACGCTGCCGCCTAGCGATCAAATCGCAGCCAGGGTCCAACACCTGTATGGCGTCGATCCGCTCTGGTCTGCGCTGGCCCGCTGGTTGAATCTAAGCCATGATGACTCCACTCCAATTTCATTGAACGGTCTGCCTGACTCCAGTCTGGTGGAATGGCATCCTGCCTCGGGCCCAGATGCCCGGTCGGCGATGGAGGCGCTGGACGATTGGCTCAGGCCGCTGTGGCGCAGGCTGAGAACAGGCGGGCTCGACGCGCTTGCAATCGCCAGCCGAAGCCATGTGTGGCGCCTGAATGCTGTCGCGGCCTGGCAGGTCTGGCGCCGCTCGCCGGAGACCTGGCGATGATTCGGACTGTCAGGATTCGACGCCGGGCGGTGATGCCGGCCTCCATCAAAGGTTTGCATCCCGTGCTGGCCCGGGTTCTGGCCGCCCGCGGCCAGCAGCAGGCGCCTGACTATTCACTAAAGGGTTTGCTAAGACCCACCATGAAAGGTCTGGACGCCGCTGCCGAGATCCTGGCTGAGGCGATTCGTTCCGGGCAGCGGATTCTGGTTGTTGGCGATTTCGATGCGGATGGGGCGACCGGAACCACGCTTGCCGTTCGTGCCCTGAAAGCCTTGGGCGCGCGGCAGGTCGACTGGCGCGTGCCAGACCGGTTCCGACATGGTTACGGCTTGTCACCGGCCCTGGTAGACGAGATCAGCCAGCCGTTTCCCGATGTGCTTGTCACCGTGGATCAGGGCGTGAGTTCCATTGAGGGCGTGGCTTTGGCGCAGGCCAAAGGCATGAAGGTTGTGGTGACCGATCACCACCTGCCTGGTCCGCAGCTTCCAACAGCAGAGGCCATCGTGAACCCAAATCTGCCGGGTGAGGACTTCGGGTCCACGGCTCTGGCTGGGGTCGGCGTGATTTTTTACACCGCCATGGCGGTCAGGGCGCGTCTGCGCGAAAGCGGCTGGTTCGACCGCGGTCCTGTGCCCCGCCTCGATGGCCTTCTCGATCTTGTCGCCTTGGGCACCGTGGCTGATCTGGTGCCTCTTGATGAAAACAATCGCAGGCTCGTGTATCAAGGTCTGGCGCGGATACGCGCCGGCCAATGCAGCCCCGGTGTTCGGGCCTTGCTGGAGGTTGCCGGGCGAAATCTGCGCCGCGTCAAGTCATCCGATATGGGCTTTGCAGCCGGCCCTCGGCTGAATGCGGCCGGTCGACTGGAGGACATGGGCATTGGCATCCGCTGCCTGCTGACCGATTCCGAGCGCGAAGCGCGCATGCTGGCTGATCAACTCCATGAACTCAATAGCCAGCGTCAGGCTATTCAGGCCGATATGCTCAAGCAAGCTGATGCGCAGGCTGATGCGTTGGCCGAGCAGGTGGATGGTCAGGTCAAGGGCTTATGCGTCTTTGACCCTGACTGGCACCAGGGTGTCGTTGGTCTGGTCGCCGGTCGTCTGATGGAGCGCCTGCAGCGCCCGGTACTGGCCTTTGCACCGTCTGAGTCAGGTAGTGATGAACTGAAGGGCTCGGGTCGGTCGCCCGCGGGTTTGCATATGCGCGATCTGCTCGTCGAAATCGACACCGCTCAGCCGGGTCTGATGAACCGTTTCGGGGGCCATGCGCGAGCAGCCGGGTTGAGCCTTCAGGAACAGCATCTGGCGCGTTTCCGGAGCACGTTTGACGACTGCCTGGCCAGGCATGAATTCGGGACCGAGATCGTAGAAACCGACGGCGAACTCGAACCTGACGAGTTGAATACGCTGACCGCTGAAGCGCTGGAGCAGGGCGGGCCCTGGGGTCAGAGCTGGCCGGAGCCGCTGTTCGATGGAAAGTTTCGGGTTCTGGAGCGTCGCATTGTTGGGCAGGCGCATCTCAAGCTGCGGTTACTGCCAGAGGGTGGCCGCGAGTCGGTTGATGCGATCGCATTTCGAGCAGCCCGCCAGATGGATGATGACCGGTCTGAACAGGTTCATGTGACCTACCGGCTGGAGTTGAACCACTGGCGAGGGCAGGTCAGTCCTCAACTCAATATTCAGCATCTGGTCAGTACGAAGACTGCGGATGGATAAGAACGGTCAGGCTGCTTTGCGTCGTCGTCCGGATTTTGTCCGGGTAGCGCCACGGATAAACGCCTTGACTTCAGGATAGACCTGAGAGCGCCAGCGCCGGCCGCTGAAGATGCCGTAGTGCCCGGCTTCTGGCACCTCGAAGTGCGCGCGGGCCGAGTCGGGTAGGGAGGTGCACAGGTCATGGGCTGCCCGGGTCTGACCCAGACCGGAAATGTCATCGTATTCCCCTTCAATGGTCAGCAGCCGGGTGGATGCAATGGCTGAAGGATCCACCCGCTCGCCCTTGATCGACCATTCTCCGCGCGGCAGCAGATAGTCCTTGAACACGATCCTGACGGTGTCGAGGTAGTACTCGCCGGGCATATCGAGAACGGCGTTGTACTCGTCGTAGAAGCGACGGTGCGCTTCGGCGTCTTCCAGATCGCCGGCCAGCAGCTGCTTGTAGAAATCCCAATGCGAGCTGACGTGCCGGCGCGGGTTCATGGCCATGAACCCGGCGTGCTGCATGAAGCCCGGGTAGACCCGGCGACCGGCGCCGGGGTAATTGATTGGAACTGGATGGACCAGATTGGCGCTGAACCAGCGAAGCGAGCGCGTGCTGGCCAGATCGTTGACTCCGGTCGCACTCACCCTGGCATCGACGGGACCGCCCATGAGCGTCATGCTGGCCGGTGTCTCTTCGCCGCGCGCGGCCATCAGCGAGATCGCGGCCAGCACCGGCACCACGGGCTGGCACACGGCCATCACGTGCAGGTTTCTGGCGCCTATGTGACGAATAAAGGTCTGGATATAGTCGACATAGTCCTCCAGGCCGAAGGGTCCCTCGCTCGCCGGAATCATGCGCGCGTCAATCCAGTCGGTGATGTAGACCTTGTGCTCGGGCAGCATGGTGCGCACGGTGTCGCGCAGCAGGGTCGAGTGATGCCCGGACAGCGGCGCGACGATCAGGACGACCGGGTCTTCCTTCAGATCGGCAATGGTTTGCGGATCATCGGTGTAGCGCTTCATTCGCAGCAGATTGCAGAAGGGCAGGTTCAATGCCTGCAGTTCCACGACGGGCACGTCGTGGCCATGCGCAGTTACGCCGTGGATACCAAATTCAGGTTTCGTGTAGTCCTTGGCCAGCCGGTGAAACAGCTCATAGCCGGCGGCCATTCGATCAGCGCCGGGCAAGCGGGAAAAGGCACTGCCCGGGACGGTCAGCGAGCGTGCCGCTGCTTCGGCCCAGATGCTGAACGGGCTGATCAGCGAGCGCTGGAATTCGTAGAACTGGTAGAGCATGATGAAGAAGCTGGCGCAGGGGTTATGCGGCGCACAATAGCACGTTGGCAGCGATGGTGACAGCTTGCGGGCTCGGTCAACTGATCAGCGAGTTCAGCCCGAGACTAGTCAGGTGTGCCACCAGCAGACAGGCGGCGAAAGGGAACACGGCCCTCGGGCCTGAGAGATGGGTCGCTGCGGCAAAGCCCTGCAACATCAGCCAGGCCATCCAGATCAGACAGGCGAGCACGGGCAGGCCATAGGCAGTCAGGATGAATGCGTCCGCCATATGGGCTGCATCGGAAATGACCTGACCCGGCTGGGTGGGCATGACCTGCATCAGACTGTCTGTAAGTTCTCGCATGCGTTGTGCAATCGGCGGCAGCGAGAGGTAGAGCACGGCGACTAGCAGCGGCCAGCGAGCAAATGCCTGGGTGCCCATCAGCGCGGGAATATCCAGCACTTTAACCTCTAGCAGCCGAGCGGCGACGACCAGGCAAGCGACCATGAGCAACCAGTTGATCAGGCCTTGCCCGATGATCGTGCCCAGGGCCAGGCCATCCATGAAGTGCAGGCTCAAAACCGCATCGGTCTCGAGCCCGGCCGCCCTTGCCAGCACCGCTACAGCCAGCATGATCACCAGTCCGGGCAAAAGTGCCCGCCGGCCCGTCAGTTGGGCAAATGGGTGAAACAGCCAATTCACCATGCCGTTTTCAGCGATTACTCAGCAATTACTAGCGATTATTCGTCGAGGAAGGCGTCGTAGTCCGGCAGCGCGGTGTCCTCGCCGAAGATTTCAAAATTGCGGCGCTGCAGATAGCCATCTCGAAGAAACAGGTAGGGGTCGAAGGCCTCATTGAGTTGCTCGTCGAGCGGCAGCAGACCGGCCCTGATCTGGACGACGTCCAGTGCAAGCACACCATAGGATCCTTCCTTGCGCACGCCATCAAGCACCGGGTTGACGAAGCTGTCGCCCCAGAAGCCCAGACCGTCTCTTAGCGTGGAGGGCCCGGCAAACGGCAGCATCAGGTAGCGTGAGTCCTCCCAGCCCCAGTGGGCGAAGGTCATGCCCAGATCCGCATCGTGGTCGGGCATGTCGGCGTGGTCTGCCAGATCGAAAATGCCGCCGACGCCATAAACGCTGTTGACGAAAAAGCGTTCGAAATGCGCGAGACTCTCGCTGCCTCGACCCTGCAGTAGGAGATTGAGGATCACCACTGGCGAGCGCAAGTTGTCGAAGAAATTGGTAACGCCGGTTCTCACAGGCGCCGGTGTCACAGCCTGATAACCCCGTGCGACGGGGCGCACCACGGCGCGGTCGGCGGCGCGATTGAACGCAAAAATCTGCCTGTTCATCGGCTCCCAGGGGTCGGCGGCGGAGCGCTCTGCAGGTGGGCTGGCCGTTGTCGCGCAGCCGGTCAGCAGAAGACCCACGGCCA
>JAZBOC010000202.1:0-1328 GCA_036353315.1 Wenzhouxiangella sp.
CCATAAAACAACCACTTTCTTTCTCACTATACTTACCAATAGAATACCACACAAAGAGAAAAAACATTGTAGAAACACCTAAGATATGCTATAAAGAAACTAAGGACAAAGGAGGAAATTATGTATACCGTTAAGACATTACTACTAGAAGAACTAGACTCATGCATTGCTTTATTAAGAAGTGCCTATAAAGAAGAAAAAGACCAACAAGAAGATCTCCCTTCTTTTGACAAACAAGAATCTCGTATCGTAAAGAATCTACAAAAAATCCATCAAGCAAACCACCACCATTATGCCCTTTATTACAAGGAAGAAATGGTTGGTTTTATGATGGGCCATGTGTTCCCCTCTTTGTGGGGAAGATCCAAAGGGTTTTACGTTCCACTTCATGCCCATGCCGTTGACAAAAATCACCGTAAAAAAGGTGACCAAATGTTGTACACTTTCGCCTCCCAAAGACTGGTAAAGGAGGAAATTTTATCCCACGCCATCACCCTATACTACCATGACGAAAAATCGATGAATACTTGGTTTCATTTAGGCTTTGGTCTTAGGCTCATCGATTCCTTAAAAAAATTAAAGGATTTCCCTTCACCAATACTTGATCCAAACTTAGAACTAAGCGAATTGACAAAAGAAACCATAAAAGACTTTCTCCATCTAGCAGAAGATTTTCACTTTTACTTTGAAGAAGCTCCCTTGTTTATGCCGCAAGAAACTCAAGATGAAGAAAAAGAACTAAAGGATTTTCTTCAAAAAGAAGAACACTATCTTTACGGTCTTTACTACGATAAAAAGCCCATATCCTATATAAAATTAAGACCCATAGGAGAAAATGTACTCTCCTATGATGAGAACTTTATTCATGTATGTGGACTTTATGTAGATCCTTCTTTTCAATCAAAAGGAATAGCTTCTAGCTTTTTAAATCTGGTGTGTAAAAAGATGCAAGAGAAAGGATACAAACTACTTGGTGTAGATTTTGAATCCTTTAATACAAAGGGTGCCAATTTTTGGCACAAACATTTTACACCCTATACCTATACCTTAACTCGCCGAATCGATGAAGGTATTGTGAAAAAGAAAGACTGACAAAACTTGTCAGTCTTTTTTTCAGTACTTCTAGTCTTCCGAACTTAAATAATCTGCGGTATTTTCTGGTGCACTAATAATGTAGATTATACCATCGACTTCAACGATCGCAAATTTTGGAACTTCATTTTCTAAGACCAACCATACCCAGTCGTCTACTTGGTCTAAGACAAAGTCCGATTCACTACTTACCTCTGCCAAGGATTCTTCAGAACTTGTAAAGGTGTATCCATCTA
>JAZBOC010000196.1:0-3225 GCA_036353315.1 Wenzhouxiangella sp.
CACGTCCGCGTGAACGACGCGAACAATTCCATCGGCGAGTGGTGTCACGAGCGCCAACTTGTTGCGGTTGTAGCTCACTTCGAAAAAAGCCGATACTGATGGCTGCGCAAGGCCTTCGGTGGGATATGCGGTAGCAATTCCAGCTTTGGAAGAGGATTCAGCCGAAGCAAAGCGGACTTTCACACTTTTGCCTGGTGCAAGCTGGCCGGCGAGTTGAGGCTGACAAATACCACATTCTAATTCGGCAACATCGTGCTCCTTGCACCAGAGCACTGGGGCGTCCGACTCTTTGGAAGAACCTTGTTGTGTGCCATTAGCTGCCCGAGCCGGGTCGCAGTAGAAACATTCGTCCTCATATAGGCTGTGCTCTTCGCACCAAAGCCGTTCCTTGTCTTCCAACTGTGGCTGGCAAATCCAGCAACGATCTTCATAGCGGTCGTGTCCATTACACCATAGACGTCCTGCTTCTCTTTTTGATGTGTCGCAGATATAGCATAGGTCAACAGATACTTCGTGGGCTTCGCAGACTTCGGAAGAGATTGAAGCACTTGCTTGTGGAGACGTCGAAGAAGCTGCCGCTGAAGCATTTTGTTTCTCGATTATTTCTGGATGACAGTAAAAGCACTCATCTTCGTAGAGGCTGTGTTCCTTGCACCAGAGTCGATCCTTGTCTTCAAGCTGAGGCTGGCAAATCCAGCAGCGATCTTCGTAGCGGTCGTGCCCATTGCACCACAGCCGTCCTGCTTCTCTTTTTGATGGGTCGCAGATATAACAGAGGTCAACAGATACTCCATGGGCTTCGCACAGTGCTGTAGATTTCGGAGCCACGTCCGTTTCGCAGCTTGAACAATCCTCGGCTTTCTCGGTGGCGGCAGGTTTTCCTGCATCCGTATCAGCGAGTAAGGGGGCTGAGGCGTAGACGATCGCAATCGCGAGTAGCGCGGTGCAACCTAGTAGTTTGATGAATTTTTTCATGATGATTGATCTCTGTTTGATTTAAAGGTTTTCGTGTTCGTTGTTCTCACTTGAAGTGATCTCCGAAAGCGGACGTCCGGCTAAGGCTTCCAGTTCGAAGAAGGCTTTGTTGTATTCGACTAGCGTCTCGTTGTGCCGGATGCGTGCTTCGGCAAACATCCGCTGTGCGTCGATGACTTCCAGATAGCTGGCTTTGCCTTCCTCGTAAGCGCGGTAGGTTTTTTCCTGCACGCTTTGAGATGAGCTTAAAAGGTTCTGCTCGATGTTCTCTACTTCGCTACGCAGAAACTCCAGTTTTCGATAGGTGCTGGTCAACGCGACCAAGACGTTAATGCGGCTTGCCCGTGAGTCTTGATACGCTTTTCCCAGTTCTTCTCGCGCCTTTCGAATATTGCCCTGATTCCGGTCGAAGAGAGGAATCGGCACGCTGAATTGAACGACGCCGGATAGGTTGTCGTTCCCGTTGAAGTGTTTGAGTCCTACGCCTAAAGTCAGATCTGGAATCGACTTCGATTCTTCGAGGGCAACTACTTGGCGGTGTTGTTCGAGGAGTGCCGCCCAGCGAAGCATTTCGGGATGTCGCTCGAAGGCCTGCTTCAAAGACTCCTGCGTCGGCAGCAGTATGGATTGTCGTAGCTTTCCTGACGCACGGGAAAACTTCGGATCGTCGCTGCCGTAGAGTTCGGCCAGTTGACGCCGTGCTGCATCCAACTTGCGCTCGGCTTGCCGTGCACTGATTTCTTCAGATGCTAAGACGGATTGCGCCTTAAGCTGTTCGAGTGGCGAGGCTTCACCACTTTCTACACGTGTTTCCGCACCATCGAGCGCTTGCGATGCGAGCTTTACGTTTTGCTGAAGCAGCTCCAACTGCTCTTGAGCCGCCAATACCGAGATAAAGGCCTTGGAGACTTCCGTAAGTAAATAGATACGGGCTTGTTCGTAAGCGAATCGACTGACGTCTTCGCCCAACTTTGCAGTCTTGACCCGATGATTGCGCTTCCCTCCCAGTTCAAGCAACTGGCTCAGCAGCACGGTCGATTCCGCATTATCGAAACCTGAGGTCTCGTCGGAGCCACCGAACTCCTCCGCTTCGACTTCCAGTTCCGGATTCGGCAGAAGTCCAGATTGAAGGGTCTCCGCTTCAGAAATCCGGATGTCGATAGCGTATCCCTCCAGTCTAGGGCTGTTAACCAGCGCGTAGGCGTAAGCTTCCCGTATCGTGAGCTCTCCCTGCGGTTCGCCAGTGTGTGGTCGATCAATTGCGTCCGCCAGTTCGGCTGAGATTGTGCCCGTGGCGAAGGCGCAAACCGCAAAGGTAATAGTGAATGGTTTATAGAAGATACATGCGCGAGTCGGCATGCTTTGTTTACGTTTTGAAAATAAGTGCATGAAAAATCCTGATAGAAGTTAAAGAATGCGAATCCACAGAATGTGGTTCACACGATGGGAGTGCTCTCAGCGAGAGAGCATAACCAACTAACTTTATCAGGATATCAGAGACGCAGGTTTACAGTCTGCGCGACGAGCACACTCGTATCCATCAACTCCGGCGGTGCCTGAGCCTGAACGATGTGAGCGATTTCTTTTAGCGTAAAATTCGGTATGGAGACTTCGGATACATTACATTGAAGTGCAGTTAAAACCGGAGCGGATTCTCCTGTGTCGATACGCATCTGTGGTAGTTCGACTGCTTTTAGTTCAAAATCCACACAGGATTCATCATTAGAAAGACTGCTCACTTCTACTGATCCCTGTGCGGGTTCGCTAACGCACAGCAGGGGGCAGTCAGAGCCCTTGTCTGACATCAACTCATGGTTAAGCATTGAGCTTTTGTTGAGACACAGCAGTAGTCCCTCGGCACCGCCAAAGACGGCGTTCCAGGCAAAAAAGCTCAACAGAGCCGCTGCTATTATCTTGCGTTTCACAATCAACACTTAGTTCCCGAAATATAATTTAAGTCAAGGCTTTGTATGCTTACTTTCCTCTTTACCGATGGTTCTTTGAGTGAGTGCCTAGGGATAACTGTGAGACCGGCGTAAGCGGACAGGCTAGGAATTACAGTGCTTCTCGTTTGCTCTACTGTGACAGCTTTTTCCCGCTGATTCGAATTCCAGAGTGCTATGGCTAATCGCGAAGCGCTCATCCAAGTGGTTCTTGATTGCCGCCTTGAGTGATTCCAGTTCCTCCATACTGCGGGCTTCCCCGATCACGACATGCGCCTCAAGTGCACGGTGATGCTCGTCGAGTTCC
>JAZBOC010000113.1:0-8296 GCA_036353315.1 Wenzhouxiangella sp.
CCGTGGGTGTCGATCAGCACATTGCTGGCCTTGATGTCGCGATGCACGACCAGGTGCTGGTGGGCGAAATGGACCGCCTGGCACAGATCGAGAAACAGTTTGACCCGCTCCCGGGTCGGCAGTGCTTGGGCTCGCGCATGATCGAGCAGGGCAGTGCCTTCAACGTACTCCATGGCCACAAAGGGCGTGCCGTCGGCGTCCTCGCCGCCGTCGACGAACTGGGCGATATTGGGGTGGCGCAGCGAGGCCAGTACGCGCTGTTCGATCCGCAGGCGCTGGCGCGCCAGCTCGGAGTCGACCGCCGCATTCAATCGCTTGATCGCCAGCAGTTGCTCGAAGTCGGCGGTCTGGCGCAGGCCCAAATAGACCACCCCCATGCCGCCCTCGCCCAGTTTCTTCAGAACGCGAAACGGACCGATGGTCGCCGGCAGCGCCGGGCTTATCGAATTATCGATTGAATCGATCGCGGCGGCGACCGCGTCGGCACCTGCGTCGTCGGCAGCGAGCATCGCCGCCAGGCGGATGGCCAACTCGGCATCCTGATTTTTCAGGCGCTCCAGCAGCCGCCGACGGCCACCCGCATCCAGCGTAATGGCATGCTCAAACAAAGCGCTCAGGTCACGAAAGCGGCCGGTTTCCATAACCGCAAGCTTGGCCGAATCGGCGGGAGAGGGCAAGTCCGCGGCAGACCGAGGGTTGGTCTACCAAGTCAGAGCGTGGTAGATCACCAGTATGACCACGGCTACTGTGCTTGCGAGAGAAAAAATAGCGAGATAGCCATCCCGGGCGATCAGGGAAAGTCCGAAGGCTGTCAGTGCAGCACCGGCGAGGGTCGCGCTGAATGGGATGAATTCCAGAATGGGCATGATCAGGGCAACCAGCATTGCCGAGCTTCCGATCAGATAGCTGCCGGCTCCCATGACAAGAACACTCAGGCGCGGCCGGAAAAATCGATCCATGAAGCGGGCTGGGCGTTCCAGTCGATCAAGAACACGCTCCAGGTTGTGCCGGGTAACCGAACGTTCGCGCAGAAAGCGCGGCAGCCAGATTCGGCGGCGCCCGGCCAGCAACTGGCCGGACGTCAGGATAACCAGCAGGGCCATCAGTGTTGGTACCCCTGGGATGTCGCCGACCAACGGGGCGAGTGTGATCAGCCCGGCAACTAGCAGAATCGGCCCGAAAGACCGTCGTCCAGTGACCTGGAGTATGTGATCCAGGTCGACCGGACTGTGATCTTTATCAATAGCTCGCAGCGTATCGAGCAATTGTCGCAGGCTTCGAATGTCAGGTTCCATGGTCGAGGTAGCCATTGCTCTGACGGGATCGCGCGATTTTCGGCCGAAAACAGAAAGCGGGCATACGGTCATGGTACGTTCAAGTTGTAGCAACCGTTTAAGGAACTGTCATGACAACCGCAACCGACAAGGAACTCAAGGAACTCAGAGAAGAATTCGCCAGCCTGAAATCGGATGTTTCCGAGATTGGTCAGTCGATTTCCAAAATGGCGCGGGATGCGGCAAGTGAAAGCGGCCACAAGCTTCGCGATGCCGCCGAAGAAGGTCGCGAGCGCTTGAGTAGTGCGGCCCGCCGCTCCGGCCAGCAGGTTCGCCGTGGCTGGGACTCTTTCGAGAGCGAAATCGAGGATCGCCCGATGACCAGCCTGGCCGTCGCCCTGGGGCTGGGCTTCATCCTCGGCAGATTGCTAGACCGCTGAGCCTGCTGGCCCCGCCTGATCGGCGTGCTGCCCTAAGCGCATGTTGCAGCGACTGAAAAAGAAAGCCGAGACCGGCGCGATCACGGCCTTGATCGTGATCCCGCTGGTGGTGTGTGTGATCGCCTTTCTGGCGCTGGCCTGTTACTTCAGCCTGCTTTCGATCCTGTCGCCGGCCTTGGCGGCGATTGTGACCGCTGCTGCAGGAATCGTTCTGATCGCCTTCGTGCTGTTGATCGCCAGGCTTTCGGCGCCTCATTCCAGCAAGAACCCCAGGAAAGAGTCTCTGGATGCCGGTGAAGAATTCGAGACCTTTTTGCGCAAGCATGCCGACCCGGTGCTGACCCAGTGGGTGCGCGACCATCCGGACAAGGCGGCCTTGACCACGCTGTTGCTCGGCGTGGCCGCCGGCTATAGCCAGGCCGTGCGCCGGGTCCTGCTGGACACGTATCTGCGCCGCGCCGAGTCCGAAGACCGCAGGCGCGGCAGCCGGGTCGACGACTAAGAGCCCGCCGGGCTCAAATCAGGTATTGGCACCGTCGAGCCGGTCAGCCCGATGACCAACGTCTTCACCACTGACAACCATTAATGTGATCTATGTCGGTTCAAGGCCTGCAAGCCCGAGCTGTTTCTGCCCTTTAGGACGGCAGGCGCTGAGCTCAGGCTTGCATTGCGCAGGCCTGGATGCAATGGATCAGTTCGCACGCCAGCGCTTCGGCATCACCGGTGGCGGCTTGGTCGGGCAGATAAACCTCGAGGCCGACATAGACGGGCCGGCCACCCGCCCAGATGGCGGCCGGAATGCTGGTTCGCGCCTGGGTATCGACGGCGCTCTGGCCGCGCTTGAGGATGGCAGGCTGGTGAGCATCAACAATACGAACCAGGCGCACGCGATCGGTCAGTTTGCGCGCGTCCACGCGGGAGCCGATGCGTTCAAGCAGCTTGGCATCGCGGCAATAGATATCAGCCCAGGGCCCGTCCTCGTCGATACCGCTGTGCAGATCGATCAGCAGGCGATAGCGTCCCTTGACCTGTTGGTGGAGCTGCAGGTACAGCTCGCGCTGGCGTGTTTCATGATAGAACTGCTGGTCGACGTTGCGGCAGCGCTGGGGCACTCCTTCGGGGATCCGCAGCACGTCGATCTGATTCGAGGCGCAGCGTCGGGTCACGCCATCGCCGAAGCTGAGCTCCTCGCGGTGAACGCCAGTGACCAGCACCGTTTCGGCTGAAGGAGCGGTTTTTACCCTCGCCATTCGTAGATTTCGATCGACTGCGGATTGCAGCGGCAACACCCGCCGCTGCAGGGTGTCCCGGCCGGAAGCTTCTCTACACGACCCTTGGTCATCCACTTTTGCAGCATCCCCCGCAGGGCATCAGGTTCAACCCGGAAGTGCATGGACATATCAGCCAGCGCGGCCCGCCGGTGGGTTTGCAAGTAATCCCTGATGTCTGAAAGAATCATCGGTCCTGACGCCTCGTTTGGGCTAGGTCATGCTTCGGGAAGCACCTTTAGCGGGATGGTGGTTCGGCGCTTTCTTTGACCGGTATAGCGCATCGCCGCAACCGCGAGACCCGACACGCCGAGCATGCTGGCGATCCACGCGGCCGAGCTGGCCGGGTTCTGGGCAAAAGTGGCGGCCTGGTAGAACACCGTGGCCATGACGTAGGCCAGGCCCGTGGTCCAGCCGGCGACAAACAGCGCCCAGCGCCGACCCGCTTCGCGGTACACGGCCGCGATGGCCGCGATACAGGGGAAATAGAGCAGCACAAACAGCAGATAGGCAAAGGCTCCAGCCTGGCCGTCAAAACGTTGGGCCATGGCGCCGAAGGTGTCGACCGAGACCTCCTGGTTTTCGGCCGCGACTGCGGGGTCCTCGGTCTCGCCGATGTTCAGCCCCAGGGGATCAAGCCAGGTGCCCATGGCGTCGGCCAGGTTGGCCGGTACCGTGGCCAGGCCCTCGCCAATGGCGCCGAACAGATCGAAGGATGCCTCTCCAGCCCCTTCCGACGGCAGTACTTCTTCGGTCATATCGGCGCGCCAGCTCAAGGGCTTGGGGTTAGCCTGGCTGCGTAGCTCGGCGGTGTCCCGTTCGCCGAGCTCGCTGTAGAGCGAATCCAATGTCCCGACCACCGCTTCCTTGGCCAGAAGCCCGGTGAAGATGCCGACCGATGCCGGCCAGTTTTCTTCGTCCAGCCCGAAGGGGCTAAACAGCGGCGAGATGGTTCGGCCCACTTCAGAAAGCACCGACCGATCGCTGTCTTCGTTGTTGAAACTGCCGTCGGTCCCGACGCTATTGAGGACGTTGAGAATAAGCACCATGGGCACGATGACCCGGCCGGCGCGGAACATGAAGCCCTTGGTCCGATCCCAGGTTCGCAGTGCAATACCCTTGATGGTCGGCAGGTGGTAGGGCGGCAACTCCATCACGAACGGCGTGACCGGTCCGCGCAGCAGGGTGTTCTTGAGGACCAGTCCGGTCAGGATGGCCGCTCCCAGGCCGATCAGATACAGCAGGAAGACGACGTGCTGCGCCCAGGCGGCAAAGAACGCGGCCGCGAACAACGCATAGACGGGCAGGCGGGCACCGCAGGACATGAAGTGGGCCATGGCCATTGTCATCAGCCGGTCGCGCTCGTTTTCCAGGGTCCGGGTCGCCATGACTGCCGGTACCGTGCAGCCGAAGCCGACGATCATGGGTACGAAGGATTTTCCAGGCAGACCGATGCTGCGCAGGAAGCGATCCATCACAAAGGCCGCGCGGGCCATGTAGCCGGAGTCTTCGAGGATGGAAAGAAACAGAAACAGGAAGGCAACGATAGGGACAAACGTGGCTACGACCTGCACGCCTCCGCCGGCGCCATTGGCCAGGAGTACCGTGAGCCAGTCCGGAGAGCCTATGCTGCCCAGCAACTGGCCGAAGCCATCGACAAAAATGGCTCCGCTGACGATATCGAATACATCGATGAATGCCCCCCCGATGTTGATTGTGAACATGAACATCAGGTGCATCGCCAGCAGGAAAATAGGAATACCCAAGGCCCGGTTCAGGACAACGCGGTCGATGCGATCAGAGACGCTCCGGGTCACTTCGCCCTGGCGCGTGACGACGCCCTGAGTGACTTGGTTGACAAAGCCATAGCGGGCATCGGCCAGGCTGATGTCGATATCGTCGCCCAACGCAGCTTCGGTCTCGGCCTGAAGGCCAGCGAGGTCTTTTTCCAATTCCTCACCGGCGATCTGGCGGGCCAGCGAGTCGCCTTCCAGCAGTCGCACGGCCAGCCAGCGCGGTTCGACCCGAGCGGCACGGGCCTGAGTCTCAATGCGCGGCACGAGATGACCCACGGCTTTCTCTACGGCCGTCGGATAAGTGAGATTGACATCGGGTTGGTGCTGAGAGCGTGCTGATTCCAGGATCTGCTGCTTGAGTTCTTGCACGCCCTGGCCGGTGGTGCCGACGACCGGAACGACCGGGCACCCCAGGCGCTCAGCCAGCGCGTCAGCATCAACCGCGATGCCACGCTCGCCGGCCACGTCCATCATGTTCATCGCCACGACCATGGGCACCTTCATCTCAAGGAGCTGGGTGGTCAGGTAGAGATTGCGCTCCAGGTTGGAGGCATCAACGATATTGAGGATCAGGTCGGCCTCGCGCGCAGCCACGTAGTCTCTGGCAATGGCCTCGTCGACCGAAACCTCGTCATCAGAGACTTCCAGCGAGTAAGTGCCCGGCAGGTCGACCAGCTCAAACGCAACCGCGTCGAAGGCGTAGCGACCGATCTTGCGCTCCACGGTCACGCCGGGCCAGTTGCCGACGCGCTGCTTGGAGCCGGTCAGGGCGTTGAACAGGGTGGTTTTGCCACAGTTCGGATTTCCGACGACGCCGACGATCAATTGCTCGCTCATAACCAACTCCGTATTACTGTTTTTTCTCGACGAGAAGGCTTGCAGCCTCGTCCTTGCGCAAACTCAGAGAGAAGCCGCGCACCCGAATTTCGACCGGATCGCCCATGGGGGCATATCGGGTTACCGTCAGCTCGGTGCCCGGTGTAAGCCCCAGCGACAGCAGCTTGCGGCGATAGGCTTGAGAGCCTTCTCCAAAACCCGTTACGCGGGCACAATCCCCGGCAGCCAGTTGCTTCAGTGTCGATGTCATTGCCGTTGTCTCCTTGGAAGTGGCCGGATCTAGCGCTCGATAACCATGATCTTGTGGGCCATGCCGGCCCCGAGTGCCAGCCGGGTTTCGCCGCGCAGCACGACCAGCTTTCCGCCCTGGTGCAGGGAGACGGCGAGTTCACTGCCGACGTTCAGGCCCAGCGAAGTCAGACGCATCTCAAGACCCTTACCGCCGCGCAAGTGGTCAATGCGCACGCGCATCCCTTCCCTGGCCATTGCCAGTGGAAACGTCTTCTCTCCGGTTTGTGCCGCCGGGGTCATCGGTCGTCCTGTTCCTGTCGCGCTCAGAAACAAAAGTAACACGAACAGGAATCGTTCTGATTTGCGCTAGGTCAAATGCTGGCTGATTGGATCCGGGTAGGCTTGCCTGGCAATGCTATTGACCGTAAGGAACATCCAATGGAGCCAAACAAAAGAATTTCCCGACTCTCCATGTTGATGGCTGGCGGCCTGCTGGCAGCCGGCTCTGCTCAGGCAGAGCAGCCGTTTGCCGACACGCTCACCGGCAGCTGGGACGGAGCGCGCGGCAACCTGGTGACCCAGGGCATCACCATCGAGGCCGCCAACACCACGGATCTGTTCGTGGGCGTCGATGGCGGCGCCAGCGATGACACCGCCGTGGCCAATCTCTTTGAACTGGCCACCACAATCGACTTTGAAGCGCTGGCTGGTTTGCGCGGCGGCACGTTGTTTTTCCTCGGTGCGGGAACGCATGGGGATGATCCGGGGGAATTGTCCGGCTCAATTCATGCGCCCAGCAACCTGGCCGCCGATGATGCCTGGCGGGTGTTGGAGCTGTGGTACGAGCAATCCATGCTGCAGGATCGCATTGGCCTGCTGGCCGGAATCTATGCAGTCGATTCGGAATTTGATGCCAAGGAAACCGCTGGCGTATTCCTGAACGGGGGATTTGGTACCGGACTGGACTTGTCCGAGACCGGTATCAATGGTCCCTCGGTTTATCCGGTAACTGGACTGGCGCTGCGCGCGCGCTTCCAGGTCACGCCGGAATTCGGACTGCGCGCGGCTCTGGCCGAAGGTATTCCGGGAGATCCGGACGATCCGACCGCATTCGAGATCGATCTGGATGACGGCGGCGGCAGCTTCCTGATCGGTGAAGCCGACTGGCAACCGGCTGGCTTTGAATTCTTGCGCCTGGGCCTCGGTGCCTGGCGCTACACCACGCAGTTCGATCGTCAAGACGGTGGCGGAAGCGAAGACGGAACGGCTGGATTCTATGGCTTTGCCGAAGGGGTCCTGTATACCGAGCCGGGCAGTGAAGATCAAGGTTTGAGTGGTTTCATTCGTGTCGGGCGAGCCGATGAGACGGTTAACCAGTTCGCCGGCTACCAGGGCGCCGGGCTGGTCTACACCGGCCTTTTGCCGGGCCGCGATAGCGACGTGATCGGCTTGGGCGTATCCTCGGTCGTCAATGGCGATGACTTTGTCGACAGCGTCCGAGGCGCCGGCGACCGGGTCGATCGCCGCGAGACGGTTTTCGAACTGACCTACTGGGCCGAGGTCCTGCCCTGGCTGAGCGTGCAACCCTCGGTTCAGTACACGGTCAATCCGGATACCGACCCGGACATCGATAATCATCTGGCCGTGGCGATTCGCCTTGGCATCACGTTCTGACCAGCACTGGGGAGACGAACATGAACAAACATCTTTCTGGATTGATCAGCACCATGGCCTTGCTCGGCCTCGCCATGGCCCTTGTCGGTTGTGCGCGCACGCCGGAAACGACGAACGCCCAGTTCACCAAGGCCGACTGCATTCCGGACCCGGCGGTCCCGCAGGCCCCGCCCGATGTGCGGTCGTTGTCCAATCCCCTGGCAATGACGGCCGAGAACCTGGCTGCCGGGCGCGAACTGTATGAAGAAACAGCCCGACCGGTGGCCTGTGCCCAGTGTCACGGCGTCGGTGGTGACGGTCAAGGGCCACTGGCGCGCCATCTTGATCCGGCCCCGCCAAATCTGACCTGCGATTTTTACCGTGACGTACCCGACGGACAGCTTTTCTGGGTGACTCGCGAAGGCTCGAACTTTATGACCAACGAGCCGGGGCACACCGACGTCCGTCGTCCGGGCCGCCGCGACCGCGCCAGCGCCATGCGACCGCACCGCTATTTCCTGTCGGAAGAGGAAACCTGGCAGGTGATCGGCTACATGCGGACTTTCCATTCCGAATGAAGCGCACTCAGTCAGGGACTCTCGCGGTTCGAGGTTCTAGTCAGCCGGCAAGCGCCGGCTGACTAATTCGTTTTGAACCTGGTCCAGGATGGGACCGATCACGATCAGCAACCAGTACACCCAGGTTGATAACTGCGGCAGGCGGTCGGGTAGAAGCCCGGCCAGCGTGATCGAGAAAAGACCAAACGACCCGATAAAAACCCACACGAAAGACTCCGC
>JAZBOC010000114.1:0-4912 GCA_036353315.1 Wenzhouxiangella sp.
CTGGCCGGGCAGGCCGCGCTGCGCACCGGCTCGGGTCTGGTCTCGCTGGCAACGCGCGCCGAACACGCCGGCCTGGCGACCAGCGTGCAGCCGGAGCTGATGGCTCATGGTGTGGAAACCCTGGACGCCCTTGATGTTCTGATCGATCGGGCTGATGTGCTCGCGCTCGGTCCCGGCCTGGGGCAGGGCGACTGGGCCAGGGCGATCTGGCAGCGGGCCTGTGCTGCCGGGCAAGCGCGCGTGCTCGACGCCGACGCGCTCAATCTGCTGGCCGATTTCGATCATCCGGTCTGCATGCGGGACGCCGTTTTGACCCCCCACCCGGGCGAAGCAGCTCGACTGCTCGGCTGCGACATGGCCGAGGTGCAGTCGGATCGGTTCGCTGCCGCACGTTCGCTGGCCGAGCGCTACGGCGCAGTTGTGGTCCTCAAAGGGCACGGCACGCTCGTCACCCGGCCCGAAGGCGACCTGGTGGTGTGCCCGTATGGCAACCCGGCCATGGCCTCGGCAGGGATGGGTGATGCCCTGACCGGCATCATCGCCAGTCTGATCGGGCAGGGCCTTTCACCCTTCGACGGCGCGTGCTGCGGCGTATTGCTGCACGCCCTGGCGGGTGATGCGGCTGCCGCCGGCCGACGCCAGATCCTGGCCGGCGACCTGATCAATCATCTGGCCGACATCCTGCCGGCATGAGCGAAACCTTCATTCTCCCGACTGAGCAGGACATGCTTGACTTCGGTCTGCCGCTGTCCGCCCGGCTCGTTGATGGCGGCGTGGTTTATCTGTCGGGTGACCTGGGCGTAGGCAAGACGACCCTGGTGCGCGGCCTGCTGCGCGCCATGGGTTACGCCGGGCGGGTCAAGAGCCCCAGCTACGGCCTGGTCGAGAGCTATGAGCTCGAGCGCTTGACCGTCCACCACCTCGACCTTTACCGACTCGGCGATCCCGGGGAAATCGAGTTTCTGGGCATCACCGATCTGCTCGACGAACACAGCCTGTTGCTGGTCGAATGGCCGGAGAAAGGTCTGGGTCATCTTCCGCCGGCGGCCCTTCGCATTCTGATTGAGGACTTGCCGGACCAGAGTCGCCGGCTCACCCTCGGTTGAATCATTTCTCCGTGACTCGACAGCTCACCTACCTCGCTTACGGTTCCAATCTGCATCCCCTGCGCCTGCTCAAAAGAGTGCCCTCGGCCACTCTGCTCGGCGTAGTCAACCTGGGCGGACAGCAGGTGGTTTTTCATAAGGTCAGTCCCGACGGATCAAGCAAATGCGACCTGGTTGACGCTGGAGGGCGAGCGCTGGCCTTCGGCGCCCTTTACCGGATCAATTCGTCCGATCTGCCCGCGCTGGATGCGGTTGAAGGCATGGGCTCGGGCTATGATCGAGTCCACTTGCCGCTGCAGTTTCGTGGCCAGAACCTGCGACCGTTCACCTATCGGGCGGCAGCCACGCATATCGTCCCCGGGCTGGCGCCGTTCTCCTGGTATCGCGATCTTGTCATGGAAGGCGCCCTATACCTGGGGCTGCCCGATTTCTACCGCCGTGTCCTGGCCGCGGTGACCGCCAAACACGATCCAGACCCCATTCGCCATGATGAACATGCCGCCCTCGTCCGCCGCATTCGTCGCTTTGGTCGATCCGCTCAGCGCGGGCTCGTGTCATGATTGGGGAAAGGGTGGTCTGGCGGGAGATGGACCGGTGGCCAACCGGCCAGATTCCTCGGCTCTAAGCGGACTGAAGCGACACGATGAAAATTTTTGCCCGGCTTGTTCTGATCACGGCGCTGATTGCGCTGACGTTGCTGCTGATTGCAGGGCCTGGGACGCGTCTGGAATTATGGGACTTTCGATTCGGCTTCAGTCTCATGCGCTGGGCGGTCTATCTGGGTGTCGGCAGCGCCGCGGTAGCGCTGGTGGTGACGATCATCCCGAAGCTGCGCGCCGGACACGCGGGGCTCCTGCTGGTCAGCCTCGTTGTGGGTGCCGCTGCGGCTGCGGTGCCCGCCTGGCACCTCAAGCAGGCCCGTAGTCTGCCTAGAATTCACGATATCACCACGGATTTCGCCAATCCGCCGATTTTCCGCGCCATGATCCCGCTGCGTGCAGATGCGCCCAACCCGCCTGAGTACCCGGGCGAGGAAATCGCCAGCCAGCAACGCCAGGCTTACCCCGACATCCAGCCATTGCGCGTGGAGGTCTACCCGGCCATCGTTTTCGAGCATGCCCTGGAGACCGCGCGCGGCATGGGCTGGGAGATCGTCGCCGCCGAGCCAGAACGCGGTCGGATCGAAGCCACCGACACCACCTTCTGGTTCGGTTTCAAGGATGACGTGGTCGTGCGTGTATCCGCCGAGGACGATGGCACTCGGGTCGACGTGCGCTCCAAGTCACGGGTGGGGTTGAGCGACGTCGGTGCCAACGCGGCACGGATTCGAACGTACCTGCAACGGATTGAAGCGCGCCTGAATTGATGTTGCTTTTTGATCTCCGAGTGCACGCCGTTCGGCTTAGCTTGTGACCGCTTGCTCCTCGGGTGGGGTGCCAGCGCCTGCTGGATCGGTGCTCGTTGGACGGTGGCCGAATCTCTCGCGCATGCTTTGCACGATGACATACAGCATGGGTGTCATCAGGGTCACCAGTACCATCGCCGCGATCATTCCCGACATCACGGTCACGCCGAGGCTGACCCGGCTGGCAGCGCCGGCGCCGGTGGCGGTCACCAGCGGCACCACGCCGAGAATGAAAGCCAGGCTGGTCATGACCACCGCGCGGAAGCGCAGCGCAGCCGCCTCCCGCGCTGCCTCCATGATGCCGCGGCCTTCCTTGCGTAACTGCATGGCGAACTCGACGATGAGGATGGCGGTTTTGGTGGCCATGGCAACCAGCAGCACCAGGCCAATCTGGGCGTAGATGTCCATCGGCAGTCCGGTCAGTCGCAGGGCCAGGAAGGAGCCCAGGAATGCCAGTGGCACGGACAAAAGAACCGCGATCGGCAGCGTCCAGCTTTCATAGAGCGCGACAAGGAACAGGTAGGCCGCCAGCACCGCCAGGGCGAACAGCAGGACGATCATGTTGCCGGCCTCAAGCTCCTGAAGCGTCTGTCCGGCCCAGGCGAAGGTAAAGCCGTCGGAAGATGTCTGGACGATTTCTTCCATCGCCAGGATGGCTTCCATGCTGGAAACTCCTGGCGCAGGCTCGCCGTTGATGGTCACGCTGCGATACAGGTTGAAGCCTCCCAACCGGGTAGGGCCCTGGCTGGGATCAAGCCTGGCCACGCTGGAGATCGGCACCATGTCGCCCGAGCGGTTGCGAGTCTGAAAATTGCGCAGGTCTTCCGGGCGCAGCCGGAAGCGCTGCTCGGACTCCAGCATGACGCGATAGGTTCGGCCAAACTGGCTGAAGTCATTGACGTAGATACCGCCCAGCTGGGCCTGCAGGGTCTGGAAGACTTCGCCGAAGTTCAGGCCCAGTAGCTTGGTCTTGTCGCGGTCGACGTCGAGTTCGTACATGGGTACGTTGGCGCGGAAGTTGTGGCGCACGCGCGTTAAAGCCTCGTGCTGGTTGGCTTGGGCGACGATGGCGTCGGCCGCCTGGGCGAGCTCGGTCGGCGAGACCCGCGCGGTATCGAGCAGGCGCAGGTCAAAGCCCGATACCACCCCAAGGCCTGGAATGGACGGCACGTTGAAGACCATGGCCCGGGCTTCCGGAATTGACCAGAAGCGACCGTTGAGGCGCTGGACTACGGCCGCTGGCTGCAGGGAAGGATCCTCGCGCTCGGACCAGTCCTTCAGGACGACGACGCCGAAACCCATGTTCGGGCCGGTGCCACTGATCACCGAAAAACCGCTGATGGTGATGATGTCACTGACCGCCGGATCTTCCTGCGCCATCCGGGTCAGCTGCTCCATCACCGCTGCGGTCCGATTGCCCGAGGCGGCGTCTGGCAGCTGCACGTCGACGAACAGGAAGCCCTGGTCTTCCTCGGGTACGAAACCTGTTGGGGTCCCCATGGCGAGGAAGACCACAACCGCCAGGATGCCGACAAAAATGCCCGACGACACCACGATTCGTTTGAGCATCAGATCGATCAGCCAGTTGTAGCCGCGGCTCAAGCGCTCAATGACGAACTCGACCGGTTTCAGCAGGGCGATGGGTTGGGCCCCGCCGCGCAGAATCAGTGAGCTCAGGGCCGGAGACAGGGTCAGGGCGTTGACCATGGAGATCAGCACGGCGAAACAGATCGTCACGGCAAACTGGCGGAACAACTCGCCGGTGATCCCGGGTAAAAAGGCCACCGGCACGAACACGGCCAGCAGCACCAGCGTGGTCGACACGATTGGTGCGGTGATCTCGCGCATGGCCTGGGCAACGGCCTGCTTGACCTCCAGGCCTTTTTCGTGGATCAGGCGATCGACGTTTTCGATCACCACGATGGCGTCATCAACCACGATGCCAATGGCCAGCACCAAGCCGAACAGGGTGATCAGGTTGACCGAATAGCCCATGACCGCCATGAAGGCAAAAGTGCCGATCAGCGAAACCGGGATGGCAATGGTCGGAATCAGCGTGGCGCGCAGGCTTTGCAGAAACAAAAACACCACCAGCACCACCAGAGCAATGGCCTCGTAGAGCGTATGCACCACCTCGTTGATGGACTCATCAATAAAGCGCGTGCTATCGAACAGGATGTCGTATTCCAGGCCGTCGGGGAAGGTGACGGCCAGGCGCGCCATTTCTTCCTGGACGCGCTCGGCGACGTCGAGCGCGTTGGCGTCGGGCAGCTGCACGTCGACGAACAGGTAGCCCTGGTCTTCCTCGGGCACAAAGCCGGTCGGGGTCCCCATGGCGAGGAAGACCACAACCGCCAGGATGCCGACAAAAACGCCCGACGACAGCAAGATCCGCTTGAGC
>JAZBOC010000115.1:0-2231 GCA_036353315.1 Wenzhouxiangella sp.
CCGCCACCGTCGTAGGCGAAATCGAGCGTGACCGTTGCCGGACCTGCTGGCAGTCTGTCGGATGCTTCGATCGTATAGCGCTCCAGCCCCAGGAAATTGTAGACGTAAGCGGGCCTGCCATCCTTCATGTAGAGCGACCATCCGCCGAAGCGTCCTCCCTGGGACAGAATCGCACCCTTGGCTCCGCCTTCTGGAATTTCAAGTTCGGCAGTGATCCTGCTGGACTTGTTCTTGATGTTCATGAAGGTGTTTTCCAGCATGCCCTGCATGCCTTCGTAGAGGGTGAGCGATGTCCGGTCACCGAGTACATCGGGGCGGCCCGCGAGCTCCGCGTTCGCGCGTACGATGGTGCGATCATCAATCGGCAGCACGTGGTACTGCTCGGCCTCTTCCATGAACATGGCCTGCAGTTCTTCCAGCTTGTCGGGATGTTCAGCGGCCAGGTTCCTGGTGAGGCTGAAATCACTCTTGACGTCATAGAGGTCCCATACGTCGGTCGTCAGCGGCGGCAGGTTGGCCGTCTGCCAGGGCGCACGGTGGATGGTGCGGGCGAGCCAGCCATCGTGATAAATGGCACGGTTGCCAAACATCTCGAAGTATTGCGTCGTGTGTCGCTCTGGCGCGTCGGCGTCATCGAAGGTGTAGAGCATGCTGGTGCCCTCGATCGGTGTCTGCCGCGTGCCGTTTACACTCGTGGGCTCCGGGAGGCCGGCTGCTTCCAGGATGGTGGGGGCAACATCGATCACGTGCGAGAACTGGCTGCGGATTTCGCCCCGGGCCCTGATGCCATCCGGCCAGTGAATCACTGCGCCGTTGCGCGTGCCGCCGAAATCTGAAGCGACCTGCTTCGTCCAGGAGAAGGGCGAGTCGAAGGCCACGGCCCAGCCCGCTGCCATGTGGGGGAAGGTTTCCGGCCCGCCCCATTTGTCTATGAGCGGGACGAGGTCCTCGACTTTCTCGGTCACGCCGTTGAAGTAGGTCATTTCGTTGTACATGCCGACAAAGCCACCCTCGGCACTGGTTCCGTTGTCGCCGGCGATGTAGATGAATAGCGTGTTCTCCATCTCGTTGAGGTCTTTCAGCGCCTCGACGAGTCGCCCGACCTCGTGATCAGTCTGCGCCATGAATCCGGCAAACACCTCGGCCTGGCGCGCGAAGAGGCGTCGCTCCTGCGCAGGTAGCGTGTCCCAGTCCTTGATATCCTCCGGCTTGGGGGCCAGCTGTGTATTGCCGGGAATCACGCCCAGTTTCTTCTGGCGCTCGATGGTCTCGGCCCGGACCCGGTCCCAGCCTTTATCGAACTGGCCCTTGTACCTGTCCGCCCATTCCTTCGGAACGTGGTGCGGCGCATGCACAGCGCCGGTGGCGTAGTAGACGAAGAACGGCTTCTCCGGCGTCATCGATTGCTGGGCCTTCACCCAGTTGATCGCCTGGTTGGTCATGTCGACCGTGAAGTGGTAGCCCTCGGTCTTCGGTGGATTGACCTTGGTCACCCCGTCGTAAACGAGCGGATACCACTGGTCGGTCTCGCCCCCGATGAACCCGTAGAACTTGTCGAAACCCTGGTGCGTCGGCCAGCGGTCAAAGGGGCCGGACACACTGGTCTCCCAGGCGGCGGTCTCGTGCCATTTGCCAAAGGCGCCGGTGCTGTAGCCGTTGAGGCGCAGCATTTCGGCCAGGGGAGCGACACTGTTCGGAACCTGCCCCGTGTTGCCGGGAAAGGCCGTCGCGGTCTCCATGATGGAGCCCGTGTTGGCAGTGTGATGGTTGCGCCCGGTCTTCAGCGCGTTGCGCGTCGGCGAGCAAAGCGCCGTCGTATGAAAATTGTTGAAGCGCAGTCCTTCACCCGCCAAAGCGTCCAGCGTCGGCGTCTGAATGGGGCCGCCGAAGGTGCTGGGGCCACCAAAGCCGATATCGTCAATCAGCACGATGACGACATTGGGAGCCCCCCTGGGCGCCTTGACTTCGAAACGGGGCGGGGGCGTGGCATTGCGCGCATCGAGTTCTGTATAGGTCGGTGGTTGCGGTTCTGGAATTGGCAGAATCGTGCGATCCAGTGCCCCCTGCGCAGCGACTACACCAGCCGAGGCGGCCGATAGGGCCGAAGCCATGCAGAGCTTTTTCAGCAGTGTATTCATGTACAACCTCGAATTAAGCGTTCTCGCGATCAGCGAAGGGACATGCCATGGAAGGTGCGCTGTATATCCCTGTCACCGTACATGCTGTCCCAC
>JAZBOC010000116.1:0-5587 GCA_036353315.1 Wenzhouxiangella sp.
GCGAATCTCCGGCAGCGACTGCTCGATTGAATCTGTGAGCCGGCGAACTTCCTCGACGACAAAGCGCGGACGCATGCCGAGGTCTCTCGCGGTCTGCTCCCAATGGCGACGGTTGATCCGGCCGGGGTCGGCTTCACCACCAACGGCCATGGCCAGTCTGCGGTCCAGGTCGGGCCATGCGCGGGTGCAGACCAGGTCGTAGAACGGTGCCAGTCGCCAGCCGAGGTCTGGGTCACGGACCAGCGACAGGTTCTTTGCGTGGCCATCGGAGTTGCCGGCCAAGTAGTTGAAAGCCTGCCAGCGGATCAGGGCCAGAAGGTCTTCGGCGGGCCTCGCGCTGAGCTCGCGGATCCATGCAGCGATAGCCGCCAGGCCGGGCCCGCCTTCGGCCTCGTATTTGCGAGTGGGCCGCAGACCCGCGACCTGACAGAAATCCTCCTGATGCAGTCGACGCCATCGACCCCGGGTCCAAGCCCGATCGTAGCGCGTGACGACCAGGAACCGATGATTGGCGCGCTGGTACATTTCGACACCTGGCACGGGCAGCCCCACTGCTGCGGCGAGGCGGGCCAGAAACAATTCGTAGACCGGCGCGTGGCGCCACTGGGGCAGCTCAAACTTCAGAATGTGGGTTGACGCTGTTGCGCCCAGCGGCAACAGGAATCGACCATTCTCGATCAGCACGGGGCACTTGGATTGCGCGCCGGCCAGCGAGAGTCGCGGCCGCGCGGCACTGCTGGGATCAAAAAGGGGCAAGATGCCTTGGCCACGCTGGGCAAGCATCCGGTCAAGCGCGCCGTCGGCCAGAGGTTGTGCATGCTGATGCTCGTCCGGCGCCTGTTCCCCGACCATCAGGCTGAGTGCGCCCGCGCAGTCGCCGCCGATCTCGCGCAGCAGGGCGAAGTCGTCATCGCTGACTCCCAGGTTCCGGACGAGGCGCTCGCGCGCACCGCCTTCGGGCAGCAGGTTAGCGAACCATGCGTGGGCGCTGCCCTCGTCCGGATCGAAACGCTGGCTTTGGAGCGGGAGAACGTGGCCGATCGCGAAGCCCGCCTCCAGCCAGTCGTCATCGTATTGAAAACCCATGCGGTCCTGACGGTCGCGCCACAACTCACCGACGCGCCGATTCTCGAACCACACGACGAGACGGTCGGTGGCTGCGGTGGGCGTCATCAGTCGGAGACCTCGCCGATGTCAACGGCCAGACCAAGACCGAGTAGGCTGGCGATCTCCAGTGCCTTGCCGAGTTGCGCGGTCGGCTTGCCGCGCTCCAACTCAGAAAGAAAGCGCACGCCCAACCCACTCAGGCCGGAAAGCTGCGCCAGCGTCAGGTGCTGTGACCTACGCGCGCGGCGAATGGCGGCGCCGAGATCGGCGGCGGTACGGACCGGTTGAGTCTGGCGAGCGCGTTCATTCATTCTTTACTGTTCGGGATAATTTGGCATCAGGAAGCGAAATTTTACCACGTTATATCCCGATCGGTAAATTCTTAAGCCGATCTACCCTGACCCTGGAGCAATTAACCCGATCGGGATACTTTTGGCAGGCGATCCGCAAGCCGAGTGCGGCGGATAGAACCAGCAGTGCTCACCGAGTGAAGCGCGCATGCTCACGGCCGCTTGGCCGGCGCATCTGACAATGTCGGCCTTCCAGTCCTTATAAGCACCTGCAATGCAAAAACTCTGTGCGCCGCTGGATCTGTTCCCGCCGACCCGGTCAGCCGCCCTGGCCCGCCTGGCTGATTTTGTCCCGCGTGCCGGGCGCGCTTATGCTGCCGAGCGCAACGCCGATCCCGGTCCCGGGTTCAAGCCCAACGTCTCCATGCTCTCGCCATACTTGCGCCATCGTATCCTGACCGAGCGCGAAGTCATTGCCGCGGTTGTCGAACAGCACAGCCCCAGCCAGGCCGAGAAGTTCATCCAGGAGGTTTTCTGGCGAACCTATTGGAAGGGCTGGCTGCAGATGCGGCCGCAGGTCTGGCGGGATTTTCTGGCCGAGCGAGATGCTGAGCGCGAGCGGGTCGGAGCCAACAGCGGTCTGGCGCGCGCCCTGGCCGAGGCCGAGTCCGGCCGCACCGGCATTGAGTGCTTCGACGACTGGGTGCATGAGTTGGTTGCCAGCGGCTACCTGCACAACCACGTGCGCATGTGGTTTGCCTCGATCTGGATCTTTACCCTGAAGCTGCCCTGGACGCTGGGCGCGGAATTTTTTTTGCGTCATCTGCTCGATGCCGATCCAGCCTCGAACACGCTTAGCTGGCGCTGGGTGGCCGGCATCCAGACCGCGGGCAAGACCTATCTGGCCCGGCCGGACAATATCGAAAAATACACCCAGGGCCGATACCGCCCGACCGACCTGGCCGAAACCGCCGATCCGATTCGCGACGAAGCCCCGTATTCGCGCGTGGACTTGGAAGAACTGCCGACCGTGGCCAGCGACAAGCCGTCACTGCTTCTGGTGCATGGGGATGATCTGAGCGCGTCGGCTTGTCTTGGCGGTGAGTTCGACCTGCGCGGGGCGGTTGTAGCCAGCGCCGGTCATGAACAAGACCCCTGGCCGTTCGGCGACAAGGCCGAAGCTTTCGTCCAAGCTGCGGCTACCGACGCCGCCGAATCGCTGCGCAAAGAACAGGACTTCGAAGTGGTCATCCGGGACACTCTCGACGCCGAGGCGATCTGTCGCCAGGCACAGGCCGCCGGCGTCGCGACTGTCGTCACTTCCGAAGCACCGGTCGGACCGCTGGCCGACGGGCTCGAGCGGCTGGCGCGCGAGCTGGATCAGCGCGCTATCACGCTGTACCGGGTCCGCAACGTCTGGGACGCACGGGCCTGGCCGAACGCGGTCAAGGGCTTTTTCCCATTCAAGCGCAAGATTCCCGAGCTGGTTCAGCAGGGTCTGGCCGGCTGATACCGATTCTCTTCGGGCCTGCAAGGCAGCCAGCAAGGGCGATGGGCAAGAAAAGAGTGCGGGTGGAGTTGGGTAATGTTCGCCGGTGTCTGATGGCTATCTGCTAGCGATAAACCTCGCGCCGGTGGCCGATGCGAACCAGAAGAATGACCATTCGCTCATCTTGAATCGTGGCAATGACTCGGTAGGGCCCGATCCGATAGCGCCAGAACTCGCTGTTCATGCCGCTCAGTGCTTTGCCGAGTGCTCTCGGGTCTTCGCAGGGAAGAAGGCTCTGGTGAAAGAAGTCTCTGATGCGGCGCTGTGCCTGTTGATCGAGCTTGCGGAATTCTCTCGCCGCTGCTCGCTCGAACTCAATCTTCCAGGTCACCCCAGACCTCGTCGGCGCTCAACGTTGTGGACTTTCCTGCGCGCAGGTTTTCAAGTCGCTTTTCGGACAAGTACACGTCCTCGAGGTCGTCGAGATTCTCTTCGATGAGCTGGCGAAGGTAGAACGCCTTGCTGCGACCGGTTTCCTGGGTCAGATGGCTCAAGCGAGCTTCCGTTTCTGGACTTAGGCGGATTGTTGTCGGCACGGTAGGCTTTTTCTGGCAGACTGGTTCAGTGTAGTCATTGTATTCATCCAAGTACTCCATCGTCAATCTGCGCACTAGCGACGGGTTCAGCGCTTTGCAAGCTTTTTGCTGATCACGAACCCCAGCAGATGTCTGAGCAGCGTTGCCGTGATCACGTGTGAGGCATTTTGAAGAATAAAGCAGCAGGGAATGATCCAGGCGCCCAGACCGAAACCCAGCCACGATTGTCCACGTCACAACAGCAGGCTGAGCAGCACCATCGGCAGACTGACCAGCGCCACGACGATCTGAAACAGGCAAGCCAGGATGGCCAGGCTGATCACCAGCAGCACCGGCAGCGTGAACAGTCGCACGGCGCCGGCGTAGCGGATCAGCGCAAGCCGGTGGCCGAGGATTTCGCGACGAATCGACCACAGCTTGCGCAGCAGCGCGATGGGACCACGACGTGGGGGAGCGGGAGCGTTGGACGGTGCCGGGCTGCCTGCACCCAGTCGCTGCGGCAGCCGGCCCAGGCTATCCAGCCCCAGCGTGGTCAGCAGTACCACCGCACCCGGCAGCAGCAGGATCACGCCCATCAGCGCGGCCGGGATGGCCAGCAGGAAGTGCGGAATGGAACCCAGAATCACGAACACCACCAGCCACAGCCAGGCCGCCGACAACAAGCCTGCCCAGCCCAAAAAACGAACTCGGCGCACCAGCGTCTGGGCCAGCAGGGCAATGCGCGCCGCACGTGCGGCCAGACTGGTGTCGGTCAAGCTTGGATTCATTGCCAAAGGATGGTGCAAATCGGGTCGCAGCACAAGCGATGGACCGGGCCTTGGTGCTTGCTCATGAGTTTCCGACAACTGCGCCAGATCAAATTGAGTTCAGCGTTCTCAAGCTAATCTGTCGGCCGGATGATGTGCCCGGGAGATCAGCCTGGCCCCGATGCCCGGTCAGCCAGATGGGGAATCTATGCTGAATACAAGCCGACTTGCAGCCGTGTCCGCCCTGCTGGCAGGCGCGCTGCTGATGACAGGCATCGCTCATGGACGGGAGGTGTTTGACGACCATCTGACCGGTGATTGGCGCGGGAAGAGGACGGCGTGGCTGGAGCAGGGCATCAATCTCGAGGCGTTCAATACCAGCGATGGGTTTTGGAGCATTCAGGGCGGACTCAGCGATGGCACTGCCTTCTCCAATGAGTTCGAGCTGATCACCACGGCCGACCTGGCGGCCTTGTTTGCTTGGCCCGGTGCCACCCTGTATCTGCACACTGCCGGTAGTGGCGGACGGGAGCCGGTCGAGCTTTCCGGGTCCATTCACGAGCCGAGCGACCTCGTCGATGACGATGCCCTCAAGGTGCTCGAGTTCTGGATCGAGCAATCCCTGTTCCAGCAGCGTTTGAGCATTCTGGCCGGCTTGTTCGAGGCGGACTCGGAGTTTGATGTCAGAGAGACCGCCGATGTCTTTCTTAACAGCGGTTTCGGTTTCGGACTCGAACTGCCCGACATTGAGATCGACGGTCCATCCATGTCCTCCCTGTCCGGCCTGGGGCTACGCGCGCGATTGCAGGTCGCGCCGCAGTTTGGCTTGACTGGCGCGGTGATCGAAGGCGTTTCGGGGGAGCTGGACGAGGGCGATGGCCGATTCTGGATCGGCGAGGCGGACTGGCAGCCTCAAGGCTTTGAGTTTCTGCGCCTCGGTCTGGGCACCTGGCAGTATTCCGGCCGATTCGAGCGACTCGACGGCAGCGGGACGACCGGCTCGACGCGGGGTGCCTACGCCTTTGTCGAAGGCGTGCTGTTCAACGAAGCCGGCACCCGGGATCAGGGGCTGAGCGGTTTCGTCCGTATCGGGCGCGCTGATCAGCGGGTCAATCGTTTCGGCCGTCACCAGGCGGCCGGCCTGGTCTATGTCGGTCTGATCCCCGGTCGCGATGAAGATCTGCTCGGCCTGGGCGTATCATCCGTGGTCAACGGCGATGACTTCATCAATCTGTTGAGCCGGGATGGCGAACGCGCCCAGCGTCGCGAGACCGTGGTCGAATTGACCTACCACTACAAGCTCTTGCCGGGCTTGAGCGTGCAGCCATCGATTCAATACACGGTCAATCCGGATACCGA
>JAZBOC010000117.1:0-3734 GCA_036353315.1 Wenzhouxiangella sp.
CAGGCTGACGTCTTCAAGCGCGGGCTGGCGTCCGTAGCGATATCCAAGCCCAACAGCTTCAATCACTGAGTCGTTCATTGATCGACATCCTGACGATGAGTTCAGCGCCAGTATCGGAATTCGGTTTGGCTCGCGACAGTGTCGTTTGCCGCCAGATCGGTATGACTTTTGTCATTGCCGGTTGAGCATGCTCCTGTCGTTACCGAACAGGTGGTCGCGGCCGAACTTTGGATGATGAGCTGCGATACGGGCGACTGCTGGCCTTCGCTTCACAATCGATCAAGGGTCGGACGTTTGATTTGGTTCATCGTGTGAATGAATACGAGCGGTGCAAATCGACCGCTTCAGTTGGCTAGGGGTGCACCGGTCAAACCCAATCCGCGACAGTGGCTCGTTGGCGCAGGGCCGAGTGATAGTGCCAAGACCTTCAGTGTAGGCAACGAATTACGGCAGGATAGTGGTATGGATAACCCCTTAGTCTCGGCCGAAGCAATTTTCTGGACACCGGTAGTGTTGCTGCCCGGTCCAAACGTCACCTGGCATCATTGATTCGTAGACATTCCCGGGTCGTGATTTCTCCAGCCGGCAAGGGAAGCCCAGAGCCCAGGTAGGTCAGACCCTTCCCGGACTACAATTTCTTTCGGCAGCTTTGCTGCGGTCACCAGACGCTTGCTCTGGTGTCCTTCACGCTTCAAAAGCGCCATCTACCTCGCTCACCAAGTGCCCGTCTATCGCTGATTGCGTTCCTGATCCATGGATTCGGCAATGCTTGCGCGCTTGCTTTCCCGGACCTCGAAACGATCCTGGAAAATCAGGTCAATCAGCTCGGTATTGACAGGCCAGAATCCACCGGTGAGCGTGTAGCCGCCTCCGGATAGCGCACTTGAATCGGTGCTGTCCCACTGGCCGAGCGTGCCGGACAGTTGCCAGCGCTCATCGGCCGACTCGGCCAGGATCTCGCCGCCGCCGTCGATGGTGTAGAAGTCCAGCGAGTAGTCCTGCGGGATGGCCGTTGCGGGCAGCAGGGCGAGCGACAGCAGCGCGGCGCGGCCGGGTGGGGCGAACCGGCGGGCTAACGCCCGATGAAGGACGATGAACCGCCGAGTCATCGATTGCGCGCCCCGGCCACGCGCGGTGCGACCAGCTCCCGCAGCATCGCGAGTTCGGCGCGGAGGTCGTCTAGTTCTGAATTCTGGCGCTGCTGAAGGCCGGTCAGTTGGATGCGGAGGTCGGCATTTTGCTGTTTCAGTCCCGCAAGGGCCTCGTCCTGCCGCGTCCGCAGCAGCGCCAGCTGGGCACGCATTGTTTGGTTCTCTCGCTCCATTTGCGACAGACGATCCTGTAGCAACGCTTTGCTCGGCAAACCGACCATGGCGTTGACCTGGTGTACTCCGACTTCATCGGCGGATTCCAGCGCCCGGCCGGCGATCTGGCCGATTTGCGCAGCATCCAGTGCCGACGGCGCAACCGCGATCCCTGTGCCGTCCTCAAGACCGGAAGCAACAATGTAATCGCCAGCGCTGACCGGGCCCCGAATCCGCACCGGAACCTGTCCAACGAACGCCGCCAACCCCCATCCGTCGCGCTGATCGGCCGGCGGTGCATTGCCGGCCACGATGGGCGCGGTGCTGATGATCATCACTCGCAGCGCATCTTTCGTGGTGTGCGAGATGCCATCCGGGCTCCAGCCGACGATATCGCCCGGCTGGACCGGACGGGCCGAGTCGCGCAACGGCAGCCACTCGGCGAAGTCGCTGCCGCCGCCTGCCAGCATCACACTGTCTGAGCCATTACCTTGAATGGCACCCAAAGATCCAGCATCGTTGAAAAAAGTAATGAAATTGGTAGAGGAGCTCGGATTCGTCGTCGACCCCACCTTCAGCGCCAGAACGTCCGCGCTACTGCCGGTTGAAGTGTTCTCAATCTGTACGATGTGGTTGGCTGGGGTCGCGGTGTCGTTGATCGATCCGACAACGTGCATCGGGTTGGCGGGTTCGTTCGTACCGATGCCGACGCCTCCCGATGCGCGAACCAGGAACTGGTCCGGGCCGGTGGATTCGAAGTCGGCCAACTGGCTATCAGCAAACATGAACACACCCTCATGATTCGGGTCTTCGTTCCGAGCACGCCGACCGGCGACAAAGCTGAAACTGCCCGCGGCAACGTTTCCCTCGCCTCCGGCGACAACGCTGTTTCCGCCGCTTGCCGTATTGCCGAACCCTCCACCAACGGTGCTAAAGCTACCACTCGCTGTATTTGTCACGCCGCCGGCTATCGCACTAGCACGGCCGATGGCGTCATTGTCTCGGCCCCCGCCGATGGTGGCCTCGTCGCCGCTCGCGACGTTTCTGAAACCTCCCCCCACAGTGCTGTCGCGGCTACTCGCCCTGTTAGCTTCGCCTCCACCGATGGTGCTCCTGAAGGCGCTTGAGTCATTGGCGAAGCCACCGCTGACGGTGCTGAGCACGTCGCTCGCCCTGTTGAATGCACCCCCGCCCACAGTACTCTGAACACCGCTCGCTGAATTACCGACACCACCACCGACCGTTCCGCCGGAGCCACTCGCACTATTGTCCTGCCCTCCGCTGACCGTCGCAAACATTGCCGAAGAAACCGACCCGACGCCATCGCCAGCAACGTTACCGTAACCGCCACCTACCGTCCCGTAATGGTCAGTCACGCGGTTCGGATTCTCCAAGTTCGAAGCTGGTTCACTGTCGCCGGCAGGCACGCCGCCACCGCTGATTGTGGCTCCGCGGACACCGGACAAGACTTCATTGGCGCTGGATCCCGCGATCGTGTTGGTGGTGATCGGTACGTTGTCGAATAACTCCGCGCTGGGCTCGATCCGCAGGCTGCGGACGTTGGCGGTGCGCAATTCCAGTGCCGTCGCGTCGGTCGTGCCGATGAAGTCGATGACCGAGTCGGTGCCGGCATTCCCGGTCAGGTTCCAGGCTGGCGCGCCGATGTCGTCGACCTCGCAGGTGACGGTACCGTCTTCATTGATGACGCGGATGGACTGACCCTCCGGGCAGGTCCCGGCGACCCGTCGCTGCACCTCGGTCGGATCTATGGATGAGCTGCCGATCGAACCGGCCATGGTGCCGGCCGCCAGCAAGGCATAAGGCGTTGCCGTGACCCGCTGACGCGGGGTCAGCGGCGCGCCGTTGACTTGAATCTCAAGGAAGCGGTCGTTGCCGTCGAAGGCGGCAGCGCCAAAGTTGAGTTCGACCTGAAACAGGCCGTCTTCGACCGGTACGGCCGTTCGCTGCTCGGGATTGCCAATCGGATTGCCGCCGGTCAGCGCATCGTATAGCTGGAAGCGAAGGTCAACAGCCCCCGTGACGTTCGTCCCGCTATCGCGCAACTGGCCCTGGTAGGTGATGGTCGAGTCCTGTGCGAAGCTCGGGTTCGCAGTCAGAACAAGGATCAGGCAGGTGAGCAGGCTGAAGATGAATTGGCGCATCGGATTCCCTCTTAAAGGCGATTGATCCTCCCCTCGTCTCTACTACAAGTTAGGTCATTGAGCGGTGAAGCCTTCTCAAGGGGTTTGGTCGGTGAGGCGCCCGGTTCCGTCCGATCATGGGCTCATCTTTGGATGGGTTCTATCCCGCTACCACGGACGGTTTAAAAAGGTGGATGCCCGTCGTCGAGTACATGCTCTCAACGATCGTTCGGGTAGGGTGATGGACTTAAAACAAAGAGAGATCAAGCATGAAGATAAATGCCGTGGC
>JAZBOC010000118.1:0-117381 GCA_036353315.1 Wenzhouxiangella sp.
CCTTGTTCCAGCTCGCGCCGCTGCGGCGCGCGCCGATGACCACGTCGTGGCCGGAGTCTTTCAGGTTGCGGGCGTGCGCCCTGCCCTGGCTGCCATAGCCGATGACGGCGATGGTCTGCCCCGACAAGGCGTTGCGTTGGTGATCGGCTTCGGTCCAGATTTTCATGATGTGGCTTGGCTCCGTTGTTTTTTTAATGAGTGAAATCAGCGGTCGAAAGGAAATCCGGTCACCGCACCCTTGGAGGCGCTGGAAACCTGGGCGATATAGCGGGCATATACGCCCTGGGTGGCCGCCGGTGGCGGCGCCTGCCAGCCGGCGCGGCGAGAGTCCAGGTCGGCATCGGTGTTGAGGGTCTGGGCGTCGACGTCGATGGTGACGGTATCGCCGTCGGCCAGCAGCGCCAGCGGGCCGCCATCGGCGGCTTCCGGGCTGACGTGGCCGACCATGAAACCGTAGGTGGCCCCGCTGAAGCGCCCGTCGGTGATCAGCGCGACCGACTCGCTCAAGCCCTGGCCGACCAGGGCGGCGGTCACGGCCAGCATCTCCCGCATGCCGGGCCCGCCGCGCGGGCCTTCGTAGCGGATCACGACCACGTCACCAGCCTGGATCTGCCCGGCCTGGACGGCCTCAAACGCGGCCTCCTCGCCGTCGAACACGCGCGCCGGGCCTGAATGCTGCAGGCGGCCGTGGCCGGCCAGCTTGATCACGCACCCTTCCGGGGCCAGCTTGCCGTACAGAATCCCGAAACCGCCGCGCGGCTTGATCGGGTCGGCGACGCTTCGCACGACTTCCTGGCCGTCCGTGGCGGTCACGCCCTCGACCTCGGCCAGCAGGTTCTTTCCGGTGCAGGTGGGCACATCGACCAGCTTGCCGGCTTGGGCCAGCTCGGCAATCACCAGGGCGGTGCCGCCGGCGGCGAACAGGTCGGGGGCCATGAAGCGGCCGCCGGGTTTCAAGTCGGTGATGACCGGGGTGGCGCGGGCGATGCGGTCGAACTCGTCGATGTGGAAGTCACGACCGGCCTCGCGGGCGATGGCCAGCAGGTGCAGGATCGCATTGGTCGAGCCGGCCGTGGCGGTGACCACGGTGGCGGCATTGCGCAGGCTGTCGACGGTGATCAGATCGCGGGCACTGGCGCCCCGGGCCAGCATCTCCATGACGACTTCACCGCAGCGGCGAGCGGATGCGGGCTTGTCGGCATGCACCGCCGGGACATCGTTGACGCCCATCGGCGACAGGCCCAGCAGGGTCATCACCTGGGCCATGGTGTTGGCGGTGAACTGGCCGCCGCAGGCACCAGCCCCTGGACAGGCTGCGTTTTCGATCGCGGTCAGTTCCTGCTCATCGATCTTCCCGGCAGCGCAGGCACCGACCGCTTCGAACACGTCCTGGATGGTGATGGCCAGCTCGTTGTGCTTGCCCGGCATGATCGAGCCGCCGTACAGGACCACACCCGGCCGGTCCAGCCGAGCCAGCGCCATGGCGGCGGCCGGCAGGGTCTTGTCGCAGCCGACGATGACCACAACGGCGTCCAGACAGTGACCCCGGACCGCCAGCTCGATGGAATCGGCAATGGTCTCGCGCGACATCAGCGAAGCACTCATGCCCTCCGAGCCCATGGCGATGCCGTCGGTGACCATCACGGTATTGAATTCGATCGGCGTGCCGCCGGCATCGAAAATGCCCTGCTTGACCGGCTTGGCCAGCTCACGCAGGTGGTAATTGCAGGGGGTGACTTCGCTCCAGGTATTGACGACCGCCACCAGCGGCCGATCGATGTCGGCATCGCTTAGGCCCGTGGCCTTGAGCATCGCCCGGGCCGGTGCCCGGCTTGTCCCCTTCTTGATCTTGTCGCTTTCCATGCCCTGTCGTATTGCCCTTTTTCGTTTTGCCCTTTTCGGGCCAGCAACACCAGGCCAAAAAAAACCCCGCTCCTCTTCGAGGTAGCGGGGTTTTGTTTCGTCTGGTGTTTTTTGATCGTGCGCTAGACGTACCCGCTACCTGTGAGCGAAATAATAAGTACGAGTACGAGACCGAGAACCAGCGCCGAGGTCTGGAGCACAACCGAATCAGAACGCTCGCGCTGCGCGGCAGCGGCGATGGCCTTGGTCTGATTGCGTTTGACAGTGCTCATGGGTCCGAACAGTAATGAAGCTGCGCACAAGAAGTCAAGCTTTATTTCCAAAAAAGTTTTACACTTATCTCGTGCCCACATAATACGTGTCGATCATGAACCTCACCCTTTCCATCGATCAGGAATTGCTTGAGCGGGCACGCCAAGCGGCCCAGGCTCAGGGCAAGAGCGTCAACCAGCTGGTTCGCGAGTACCTGGAGGAATTGACCATGGCGCGCGAAATCGAGGCCGATCTGATCGAACTTCGTGCCACCGCCAAAACCGGCCACAGCCAGGGCTGGACCTTCGACCGCGACGAAATCCATGAAAGAGCGTAGCTTTCTCGACACCAACATCCTCGTCTACACCGACGATGCGGATGCACCCGACAAGTCAGAGCGGGCCATCGAGTTGGTGGAGCAAGCGATTCGGAGCAAAAAAGGGGTGATTTCCACCCAGGTGCTCCAGGAATACTTCGTGACCAGCACGCGCAAGCTGGGCGTGGCGGTCGAAACCGCGAAACAGCGCGCCCGCCTGTTTGCCCGCATGAGCGTCATCCAGATCGCAACGAGCGATGTCATGGCGGCCATCGATCTGGTCCAGCTGCACCGACTCTCGTACTGGGACGCCCTGATCGTTCAAGCCGCCCGCAAGGCCGAGTGCGGCGTCCTGCTGACCGAGGGCCTGCAGCACGGTCAGGTCATCGATGGCGTAAGAATCACCAATCCTTTCCGACAATAAACGAAGCCGGATGCCACGAAACATCGAAATCAAGGCCCGGGTGGCCGACCGGGCCGCCCTGGAGCAACGCGCCGCCACCCTGGCCGACGAAGGCCCCGTGCAGATCTTCCAGGACGACACCTTCTTCGTCTGCCCCGAAGGCCGACTGAAGCTGCGCGATTTCGGCGATGGCCGCGGCGAGTTGATCTTCTACCGCCGCGCCGACGCGACCGGCCCCAAAACCTCGTTCTACCGCATCGCCCCGACCGCCGAGCCGGCCGCGCTGCGCGAGACCCTGGGCCTGGCCCTGGGCGAGCGCGGCCGGGTGATCAAGCACCGCACCCTCTACCTGGCCGGCCGCACCCGCATCCATCTCGACCGGGTCGAGGGCCTGGGCGAGTTCATGGAGCTGGAGGTGGTGCTTGCCGACGGCGAAGACGAGGCCACCGGGCAGAAAGAAGCCGACGAACTCATGGAGCAGCTCGGCATCGCCACTGATCAGCTGGTCGAGGGCGCTTACCTGGATCTGCTGGCGAAGCTCAAGTCGCGCTGACGCTTCGGCGCGGGCGGATCACGCCCTCCTGGGCCACCGAGGCGATCAGCACGCCGTCGCGGGTAAAGATCTGGCCACGCGAAAAGCCGCGTCCGCCGGCGCTTGACGGTGAATCGCAGGCATACAAGAGCCATTCATCGACGCGGAACCGCCGATGGAACCAAAGCGCGTGATCAAGGCTCGCCATTTGCACCCGACGGCTCTGGAAATCGAGCTCGTGCGGAAAGATCGACGTGCCCAGCAGCTCGTAGTCCGACACGTAGGTCAGCAGGTGGCGATGCAGGGCCTCGTCATCGGGCAGTCGTTCCCAGGCCTTCATCCAGATGTGCTTGCGCGGCTCGCGCGCGCGTGGGTCAAGGAATTTTGGCGGCTCAACGGGGCGGAACTCGAACGGCGGTGAATGCATCAGTAGCCGGCGCATCTTCTCCGGCGCGTGCTCGGCCGCGGCCCGGCCCAGCTCGGTGCTACTGGTCAAGCCCTCCGGTCCGGGCACCTCGGGCATCTTGGCCTGGTGCGCATAGCCGTCCTCGTCAGTGTGGAAGGATGCAGCCAGATTGAGGATCGGACGGCCGTGCTGGATCGCCACCACCCGGCGATTGGAATAGCTGCTGCCGTCGCGCGAGCGCTCGACCTGATAGATGACCGGATGATTGAAATCACCCGGGCGCAAAAAATAGGCGTGCAGCGAATGCGGCCGTCGATCGTCGACGGTCTGGTGTGCTGCCGACAGCGCCTGGCCGACGATCTGTCCGCCAAACACCTGCGGCGCGCCAATGTCATGGCTGTCGCCGCGAAAGAGGTTATCGTCCAGCCGCTCGAGTTCGAGCAGGTTGATGACGTCATGCAATCCGGAAGTCAAGTGCAGCAGTGGCCTTGGGCAAAAGGGTCTGCAGTTTAACCAAGCCGGCCAAGCGCGCGACGATCGAGCCGGCGAATCGCCGAGCCCGTTTTAGTGGCCGGGCCTGAGATTCTTGCCGATCAGCCACCAGTTCACCGGCCAGGCGGCAAGGAAGCCGGCCGGAATCGCCGCCAGCAGCGAGTACCAGAACACCGGCTCGGCAACCGACATCGCGGTCATCCCGCCGAGCGCGTAGTCGATTCCATTCATGGCGATTTCCATGACCGCAATCGAAACCGCCTCACCCAGCCAGATGGTAGCCAGTGCGCGCTTGAATGACATGCCGTGACCGCGCATCAGCGGCAGCACGGCCAGCCCCATGCCAAACACGAACGCCAGGGCGACAGCCAGCGACAGCGTGAACCACAGGCCAATTCCCAGCGTGACCCCGATCGCCAGCCCCAGCACCTCGCCGATCGAGCAGCCGAGCAGACAGTGCGCCGTGGCGTGGGTGGTGGTCTTGAATCGCGATGGGCTGTCGTGACCGTGCTGATTGGTCTGTTGAGCGTCGTTCATTGGTCTCCAGAGTGCTTCTGGTCTTCCTTGAATCTAACGCCGCAGTTGCTGCCTCGCTTGGAATTCCGCTAAATCCGTGGCTCTGGATGGCCACGCCGTACAGGGGTAAGCGACGGATATTATGGTGGCGGATGCCCCACCACCCGATCTGACAGGCTGGAGGAAAATCCAGGAGCACGGCCGTCGTTTCCGGAATCACCCACCACCGTCACAAGCGCCGAGCGCGGGATCCTGTCCCGAACCGAAAGGCGCGGAACCCGGCACGTCCCATCCGCACAGTCAGCAAGCCACCTACCCCATCAGCGAGCAATGCATCCAAACCCTCGCCAACGACATTCGCCGGCACCCAGGCGCCACCATCTTCATACCAAACCACCATCAGCGTTCGCCTGGAGCGGCGAGACAGGATCACGCGCTCGGCGCCCGCCCGCATCCTCACTGAATCCAGCGACCGCTTTGGTTCTGAGATCTCGGAAAGTTTGAGGGAGGCGTTGCTTTGTCGGGCCGCTCAGATTAGAGTTGATGAAGATAGAGAGGGAGACAGTCAGACTCTATTTCAATATTGGTCTACTTCCGGAGGGAAATGCAGTGAATGCTTCATTGAAATCAGCGCTTTTGTGCACCGCATTATGCTTGCCGCTGGCAGCATTGGCGCAGGTATCCAATCCTGGCTTCGAGTCTGGTGACGTGAGCGGCTGGACCGTTCAAACCAATGGCTTGGCTTTTCCGATCGAGGTTGTGAGCGGGACGACAGTGACCTCTGCGGGGACGATCAATCCCTCCCTTTCGGATGACTTTTACGCGTTTACCAGTCAGTCGGGCCCGGGCTCCAGCTTTCTTGCCCAGGACTTTGAGGTTCAGCCTGGAGTTAACAGGATCTTTTTCGACATCGCCATCAACAACAGCGTAAGCGACTACTTTGTACCCGATCCTTTGAGCTTTGACTTCAACGCCGCCCCCAATCAACAGGCACGATTCGATATCCTGGTGCCAGGCGCTGCCCTGGATACCGTGGATCCAGCAGACATCATCGTCACCGGCTTCCAGACCATGCCAGGTGCGCCATTGATTCAGGACTGGACCCGCTACGATATTGACGTATCTGCCGAACTCGCTCCCTTTGAGGGCCAAACCGTAACCCTTCGATTTGTTCAGGTCGATAACCAGGGGTTCTTCAATTTGGCGATCGATAACCTGAGTGTTGGTACTCGGCCGCCCCCTGGTGTTGATTCGGATGCACTGCCGGTACCGATTGGTTCTCTTGGCTGGTTGACGATTCTGAGCCTTCTGATGGTGATGTTCGGTCTGAGGTTTTTGCGTAATCAGTCGCCAGGCTATTGAGTTTGATCGAGGACTCTGACGCGAAAGTGCTCGGTGCTGGCCACCAGCCTCCCCGCCTTCACGTTCTCGGCGCCCGCGTCCTCCCCATCCACGCAATCCCCAGCGCGAGGAAAAACGGCACCAGTCGCTCGACCGCGTTGCCCGGGGCCTGAGGAAAGAAGCTGATGAAAATGGTCAGCAAGGCCCCGGTCAGCATTGCCGCGAGACGGTAGCGGGCCGCGACCGGGCCGAAAAACAGCAGCACGATCAGCAGTGGCCCAAAGCCATTGCCCATCACCTGCCAGGCAAACAGCACCCGGTCGAAAATGCTGGCCGGGAAAAACAGCGCCAGAGCCACCGCGGCCAGCCCCAGGATCACGATTACCGTGCGGTCCAGCGCCAGCGAAATGCGGCCACGGCGCAGATCGTGACTGACCGCGCTGCCGGCGACCAGGAGTTGTGAGTCGGACGTCGACATGATCGCTGCCAGCACCCCACCGGTGATCAGCCCGCCGAGCACGGCCGGCAGCAAATCCACCGTCAGCACCAGCAGCACCGACTCCCCGTCAGCCAGGCTGGGCAGCAGCACCCGCCCCGACCAGCCCAGCACCACCATACCCAGGTAGATCAACGTCGCCCAGGTCAAGGCAATCCGGCGGGCGCTGCGAATGTCGTCGGCCGAGCGCAGCGCCATGAAGCGGTTGACCACGTGCGGCTGACCCGGATAGCCCAACCCGATGCCGAACAAGCCGGCCACGAACACCATCGCCATCAGCAGCGACGGCTGATCGACCAGGTGCAGCAGGCTGGGGTCTTCCAGCGCCTGCAGACCGCTCCACAGCGCGCCCGGGCCGCCGACGGCCGCCAGCGCCACGACAGGTAGGACGAGGGCCACGCTCAGCATCATCAGTCCCTGGACCGCATCGGTGACGCTGGCCGCCCAGAAACCGCCGAGAAACACATAAGCGATGACAATGGCCGCACCGATCAGCATCGCCGCGCTCGGGCCGACCGGGGTGGCCGTGCTGATCGCCGTGCCGGCGGCCTGAAACTGCGAGGCGATGTACAGGGTGAAGCAAAACAGCACGATGAGCGCGCCGATTGCCCGCAATCGGCCCTCGTCGCGCGACGGCGTGCCGCGGGCCAGAAACTCGACCAGGGTCAGCGCCCCGTTGGCGCGGCTGGCCGGCTGCAGCCGTGGGGCGATGAACACCCAGTTGATGAAAAACCCGGACACCACGGCCGGGGCCAGCCAGATCGCCTGCAGCCCCCAGGCATAGGCCGCGCCGCTGACCCCGAGCAGCGTCCACGCCGAAGCCGAGCTGGCTGACGCGCTCAGCGCCGCCACCACCGGCCCCATTCGGCGCCCGGCCAGGTGAAAATCCTCGCTGTCTCCAACCCGGGTCCGGGCCCAGATACCGATGCCCAGCAAGACGAGGAGGTAGAGGATCAGGGTCGCGGCAACCATGAAAAATCCCGTGCAGGCCTGGCCGCATGGTAACGCCCGGCCACCCAGAAAGAACAGAGACCGTTGACAACGAAGACAGCGCCAACGCGCTAGTCTGCCGCTCACCGATGCAATTCCTGGAGGCTCGCCATGACCGTTCGCCTGCTGATGCTCATACCCGTGATCGCGCTGGCTGCATGGCTGTTGCCCGGTCTGGGCCGCGACAACGGCCGCAGCCTCGCGGTTCCGGCCGAAGAACTGATTGCTGTTGAACTGGCCTCGGTCGGCATCGTGCCCATGACGGGTGCGCCGGTGGTCTTGCTGCGCGAACCCGAGCGCGGTTCGGTCGTGCCGATTTTCATCGGTCCGAACGAGGCGCGCGCCATCATCACCGCCCAGCGCGCCATCGACATGCCGCGCCCCATGACCCACGATCTGGCGGCCAGCCTGATCGCCGGGCTCGGTGGCACCCTGGAGCGCGTGATCGTCGACGAGCTGCGCGATGGGACCTATTTTGGCGCCCTGGAGATCTCTCTGAACGATGGCGACACGGTGTTGATCGACACCCGTCCCAGCGATGGCCTGGCGCTGGCAGTGCGCACAGGCGCGTCGATATTCGTCGCTCCGAGCGTGCTCGAAGCCGGTGCCGACATCCCGTTCGAAGGACTGGGCGACGACGTGGTCACTGCCCTGGGCATAACCGTGATGCAGCCTGACACCGCGTTGCGCGATGCCCTGAACCTGCCCGAAGGCCCGGGCGTGCTGGTCAGCTCGGCCAGCGGTCTGGCCTCACTGGCCGGCGTTCAGCCCGGCGCCTTCATCACCCGAATCAACGGCAAGGAGGTGGCCAGCCCACTGGCGTTCCTGGAACTGGTCAACGCCACCCCGCGCGGCCAGAAGGCGGTGCTCCAGTTCAGCCTCGGCGGGCAGCTCAGCGAAATTGAATTGGATGTCGACGTGCCGGCAGTGGCGCCGCGCCGCGAACGCCGCGACAAGCTTTGACGGCACCCGCGCCTTACGGGGCGTGATTCCAAGACGAGCATGAAGCAACATGGCTGACACCTTGCGGGTGTAACCTTTACGCTTCTTCTGCACCTTCATTTTGTCCGTCAAGGATCTGGTTTATGACTCGAAATACCCTGCTGGCTGCCCTGTTCTCCCTCTCTGCCCTCCTGCCGCATTCAGCCGGGGCGGCCAGTGCGGTCTTCATCCATCCTGATGGCACCGGCCTGGGCCACTGGCACGCCGCGCGTCTGCTCTACGCCGGGCCCGACGGCCAGCTCAACTGGGATCGCATGGAGCGCCTGGCCGCCTATCGCGTGCATCAGAAAAACTGGCTGTCGACCACCTCACACGCCGGCGCGACTGTCCACGCCTACGGCAAGAAAGTCCACCACAATTCCTACGGCCTGGACCGCGATCAGCCACTGGTCGCGGCATCTGGCCAGCCCATGAGCCTGATGCACGAAGCGATGGCCGCCGGACACCGGGTGGGTGTGATCAATTCCGGCCACATCGGCGAGCCCGGCACGGGCGTTTACCTGACCAGTAGCGAAAGCCGGCGCGACGTCGAGCAGATTGCTGCCGGGGTGATGGAAAGCGGTGCCGATCTGATCTTCGTCGGCGGTGAAATCTTCCTGCTACCCACCGAGGTGATCGGTGCCCATGGCCAGCCCGGCGTGCGCGGCGACGGCCGCAATCTGATCAACGAGGCTCGCGAGCGCGGCTATACCGTGATCTTTACCCGCGAAGAGCTGAATGCGCTTGATCCGGCTACCGAAAAGGTCATCGGCATCTTCGCCGCTGTCGACACCTACAACGATGTGCGCGAAGACCGCCTGGCCGCAAGCGGTCTGGAAACCTACAACCCGGATCAGCCCAGCTTTGATGAAATGGTCGCCACAGCGCTGGCGGTGCTCGGCCACGACCCGGACCGCGACTTTTTCCTCGTCGCCGAGGAAGAAGGCACTGACAACTTCTCCAACAAGACCAATGCCAGGGGCATGCTCGATGCCATTGGCCGGGCCGACAAGGCGATCGGCATCACCCTGGATTTCATCGAAGCCAACCCAGACCGCCCCACCCTGCTTGTGGTCGGTGCCGACAGCGATGCCGGCAGCCCGAGCGTGTGGGCCCCGCGCGAGCCAGACGAGGATTTCCAGCTGCCCGCAAGCACACCGAGTGGCGCTGAACTCGACGGCCCCGACGGCACCGGCGGTCGGCCATTCATCAGCGCGCCCGACCAGTTCGGTCACCGACACATGTTTGGTATCGCCTGGGCCACCCAAGACGACCATCCCGGCAGTGCTGTGGCCAAGGCGCATGGCTACCGCAGCGAACGGCTTCCGGTCGACCTGGACAATACCGGGATCTACCGCATTCTTCACGCCGTACTGTTCGAAGATTGACCAATACCTTACAGCGGAAAAAACAGTGGTACGACCACCAGCGTGGCAAGCAGCATCACCAGCTGCAGCGGCAGGCCGACGCGGACGAAATCCATGAAACGGTAGCCGCCGGCGCTCAACACCAGCGTGTTGACCGGCGAAGCGACCGGGGTGGCGAAGGCGCTGGACGCGCCAATGGCGATGGTCATGAGCATCGCGTAGGGGCTGACCTCCAGGGCCAAGGCCGCCTGCAGCGCCACCGGTGCGACCAGCACGGTGGTTGCGGTATTGGACACCACCTGGCTCAAGCCTGCGGTGAACACGAACAGCACCGCCATCACCGCCAGCGCGCCGAACTGGCCACTGGAGGCCATCAGCGCGTCCGAAGCCAGGGCCAGGCCACCGGTCTTGTCCAGCGCCGTGGCCATGGGCAGGATGGCCGCAATCAGCACCACGGCCTCGAAATTGATGCTGCGATAGGCCTCTTCGATGCGCACGCAGCCGCTGAGCACCAGCGCCACGGCGGCCAGCAGAACGGCGATCACATTGCCGACCAGGCCGGTGGTCATGAGCAACATCATGCCGAGCATGATCGCAATCGCCAAAGGCGCGAGATGGGCGCGCTCGCTGCCGTCGTCCTGAAGGTCTTCGAGCAGCACCAGGTCGTGGCGCGATCGGGCGGTCTGGCGCAGCGCACGGGGGCTGCCGGTCATCAGCAGAGCGTCACCGCTGGCCAGCGGACGATCCAGATCCAGCAGCAGCTCCTGCGATCCTGCCGTTCGCTGGGCCAGCACGGTCACTCCAGCCCCGCTGTGCAGGCGCAGCTGGCGCAGAGTCCGGCCGATGAAGGCCGAGCGCGGCGGGACGACGGCATCGACCAGCAGCAGTGAGGCCGGCAGCTCGGCTCGCTCGGCAATCATCCGCAGACCGAAACGATGAACCACGCCGGTGATGGATTCGGGTCGGCCGACCACGTACAGGTCATCCTCATCGCGGATCATGGTGCCGGGCTCGGCCTTGCGCACGAAGCGACCCTTGGCGGTGGTGCTGGCGATCGCCAGCACGGTCACGCCGAAACGCGAGCGCAACTCGCTGCTGCTGACGTCTGCCGAGGCGAGAAGCGAACCCTGCGGCACCCTTAACTGCTGGAGCTGCTCGTTGAGTCCGTACTGGGCAAACAGCTCAATCCAGCCCGGATCTTTTCGCCCATCAGCCTGGAATTCATCCTGCCGATCGGGCAGAAGGAAGCGGCCGACCAGCAGCATGTAGGCCATGCCGATGAGCAGCATCACCAATCCAGGTGCCGTAAACGAGAAGAAGCCGAAGCCGGCCAGACCCGACTGCACCAGCTGGCCGCTCACGATCAGGTTCGGCGGGGTGCCGATCAGGGTCAGCATGCCGCCGAGCAGTGCGGCATAAGCCACCGGCATGAGCAGCCGCGACGGATTGAGCCTGCGGCGTCGGGCGATGGCCAGCACCACCGGGAGCATCACGGCAACCGTGCCGGTGGAGCTCAACAGCCCGGACAACAGCGCGGTGACCAGCATGATCACGGCGACCAAACGAGTGGGGCTGGCGCCGGCCAGCGATTCCACCCGGCGCCCCAGCGCATCGGCCACCCCGGTTCGAAACAGGCCGGCACCGACCACGAACAGCCCGGCGATCATCAGCACGACCGGGTCGGAGAAACCGGCCACCGCCTCTGTCGTGGTGATCACGCCGGTCAGCACCAGCCCCAGCAGACCCATGAGCGCAACCAGATCCAGCCGCCAGCGATTGCTGACAAACAGGCCCAGCATCCCGGCAAGAATGGCCAGCGACACCCACAAATCTGCGTTCATGCTCAGAGTTTACCGATTGGGGTCAGCGCACGGCCATCAGTGGGAGGACTTCAGGGCGTCGGCCTGAGGAAGCCGACTTCGCCACAGCAGGCGCGACAGGCAGGCCGCCACATCGGCTTGGTCGAACGGCTTGGGCAAAAAGTCATCAGCCCCTATCCGGTCAAGAAAAAACTGCTCGGTGGCCTGTGGGTTGCCGCTGATCATCACCACCGGCAGGTCTTTGCCGTTGGTCAACTGGCGAATCCTTCGAAGGGTTGAGAACCCGCTGATACCGGGCAGCAGAATATCCAGAAACAACAGATCCGGCGACGAATGCCTGACCTCACGAATCCCGGCCTCGCCGGAGTCCACCGCGATCACTTCCATCCGCTCAGCTTCCAGCATGTGCTGCAGCGACCGGCGTACGGTCAAGGAATCGTCGATGATCAAGACCCGAAGACCGTCGGCAAGGGCGAGCTGACGCGTCGGCGACGACGAATGCGCCCCCGCGCTCTCTTGCGAATACTGTATCGCCTCGCTCTGGGGGACATCAGCACCCGCTTCGGCCAGCTTCTCCTCGGGCAGGAGATCGCGCGCGTCCACGCCGGCAATTGCGGCGTCTCCGCGCTCGCCCAGCACACCGAAGAGCTGCTTGGTCAGCTCCCGCATGGTGATTTCGTGATGGTTGTCGGGCAGGATGTCAGCGATCGTCGGGCCTTCGGACTGACCGCCGCCGAAACGCGGTCTGAGAACCAGTTCCCCGCCGATCCTCACGCCAGTCGCAGAGCTCGCCAGTGGGCGAACGACCGGCTGGTTGCCTTGGTGATGCCTCATTTCCATGACCACGGCCAGTCGCTGATCGTCCAGCTTGACCAGCGTGCCGGGGGTCACCCAGCCCAGGAACTTGATGAAAGCCTCGATCAGGACACCATCGAACTGGCGGTCGCGCTCCTTCCAGAGAACGCCCATGGCTTGCTGATGGCTCAAAAGTCGTCCATGAGCGCGCCGGGAGGTCATGGCGTCGTAGGCGTCGACGATCGCAATCAGGCGCGCCATGACGGGAATCGCATCGCCCCTCAGACCTCGCGGATAACCGGTGCCATCCGGACGCTCGTGACTGGCCTGAACCGCAGCGATCACCTCCCAGGCGATTTCCGGATTTCTGCGCAGCAACTCGCTGGCGATCTGCGGATGGGTGCGAGCTTCTTCCCGCTCATGCTCGGACAAGGCCTGGGCCTTGAACAGCAGATCCCGCTGCAGCCGCACCTTGCCGATGTCGTGGAAAAGACCCACCATGGCCGCGGTCTCGACCCGCTCTGCGTCCCACTGAAGGGCGTGAACAAACCCTCCGGCCAGAATGGTGGTGTTAATGATGTGCTGGGTGATGTAGAGACGCGGGTCCTTGATTCTGCTCAGCCATAGCAGCGCTGCCAACGACTCGTTGATCGCTTCACAAAGTCGCCTCGCGATGTCGCGCGCGGCTGCCGCATCAACCTCGCCGGTCTGCTGAAAACCCATTGCGAATTCTCTGGCCCGCGCGTGCAGGTCGGCGTAGACAGCAGCGCCTTTCTTGAGCGCCTTTGCATCCAGTGAGCTGCGCTGTAGCGCGTCGACTCGCGAAGGGATCGGCGGCAAGGCCTCGTTCAGCGGTTCCAGGCGCCAGGCCGGCGGACGATAGCGATTGGTGGCCAGATCGAGGTCGATAACCACCCACTCGCAGTGTTCCTTGAGAAAGGCTTTCTGGGCCAGATCCTCAAGAACCAGCGTGGGGCCGGCCCAGGGGGTTTCCGCCCAGTCGCGATCCAGTCGGACGATGGTGTGCCCAAGCTTCAGTTCGGACGGGGCAACGCGAAAAATTGAGCCAGACAGCGCATGCTGAACCTTGTCCCAAGAAATCGTCTGCATGCATTGGCCCCTCGACAACTATAATGACGCACCCTCGGAGCATTATGCTGTTGTCGCCGACATTTTGCATCCGCATCGGCGCCCCCGGAGGTTTTCAGCTATTTTCACCGCATCAAGATACCGAGTTGACATGAAACGAGTTTCAACACCGACCCCGACGTTCTGGATGGCCCTGCTTGGGGTGCTCCTGTGCGGCGCGGCGCTGGCCAGCGGCCCCCGCCTGGGCGCGTGGGGACTGGAATCCGAACACGTCAGCCGAACCGTTCATCCCGGCGACGATTTTTTCCTCTTCGTCAACGAAGGCTGGCTCGAGCAAGCGGAGATGCCGGCCGGGTTCTCGCGCTTCGGCGCCTTCAGCGAGTTGGCCCTTGAGGCCGAAAACAACGTCGAGTTGATCATCGCTGAGGCCCTGGAGCAACGCCAGGACGGTGCCTCAGGCTCACCGATGCAGCAGATCGGTGCACTGTATGCCAGCTACATGGACACCGCACGGATCGAGGCACTTGGCCTGACGCCCATTCGCGCCGGACTCGACGCCCTGCTGGCCCTGAGAAGCCACGAGGAGGTCGCACGCTGGATGGCGCGCGCCGGCACCAACAGCATCGTTCGCTTCGGGATCGGCCAGGACGCCGGTGACCCGACCCGATATGTGACCAGCATCGGCCAGGGCGGCCTGGGCTTGCCCAACCGTGATTACTACGCTCGCGATGATGCGCCGTTTCCGGAACACCGCGAAGCCTACCTGGCCTATATCGAGGCGACCTTCGAGCGCGCCGGGATCGATCGCGGCAATCAACGAGCCGAGGCCATCATGGCACTGGAGACCCAGCTGGCCATGATCCACTGGGATCGGGTTCGGCAGCGTGATCGCCAGGCCAACTACGATCTGAAAACCCGCGTCGAGCTCGACCAGTTCGCGCCAGGCTTTCCCTGGTCGGTGTTCTTGAAAGAGCGCGGACTGGACGGGATCTCGGAACTGGTGGTCAACAACAACTCCGCTATCCAGGCCAGCGCAGCGCTGTTCGCCGAGACGCCGGTCGACACCTGGGCCAGCTATCACGCGTTCCACTGGATCAACAATCACGCGACCCAATTGCCGGCGGCCTTCGCCGACGCGCATTTCGAACTGTTCCAGCGCGGCCTCAGGGGCGTGGCGGAGCAGCGCCCGCGGGATCGACGTGCGATCAATGCCGTCTCCGGACGGCTTGGCGAGCTGGTTGGCCAGATTTACGTCCAGCGCCACTTCCCACCGGCCCACCGCGAGCAGATGCTTGAGCTGGTCGAGTACCTGCGCCGGGCTTTTCGAGAGCGTCTGGACACGCTGGCGTGGATGGACGAGGAAACTCGCCTCGAAGCCCACGCCAAGCTAGAAGCCTTCCTGCCCAAGATCGGCTATCCGGGTCGCTGGCGCGATTACTCCGCTGTCCAGATTGAGCCCGACGACCTGGTCGGTAACTTTCGCAGGCTGGGCGAATGGTTGTGGGCCGATTCGCTGGCCCGGCTGGACGAGCCGGTGCGCCAGTGGGAGTGGTTCATGAGCCCGCAGACGGTCAACGCCTACTATTCCTCGACGCGCAACGAAATCGTGTTTCCGGCCGCCATCCTGCAGCCGCCGTTCTTTGACCCGTCTGCCGATGCCGCCGTCAACTTCGGCGCCATCGGCGGCGTGATCGGCCATGAGATGGGCCATGGCTTTGACGATCAGGGCTCGCGCTCAGACAGCCGCGGGGTGCTGCGCAACTGGTGGACCGAGCGCTCGCGCGAACAATTCGAGCAGCGCACGTCGCGCCTGGTCGATCAGTACAACGGTTTCGCCCCCCTGCCCGGCATGCACGTCAACGGTCGGCTGTCGCTGGGCGAGAATATCGGCGACCTGGGTGGCCTTTCGATTGCCCATCACGCCTACCGCCTCTATCTGGACGACCATCATGACGGCGACGCGCCCATGCTTGACGGCCTGACCGGCGACCAGCGCTTTTTCATGGCCTGGGCTCAGGTCTGGCGCACGATCGAGACCGAGGAGTCGCTGCGCGCCCGCCTGATCCAGGGACCTCACAGCCCGGCCACGTTCCGCGTCAACGGCGTGGTGCGCAACATCAGTGCCTGGTACCAGGCCTTCGAAGTTGGACCGGACCATGAGCTCTACCTCCCGGCCAACCAGCGAGTGCAGATCTGGTGAGCGTCCGGGCCGCAAAAATCACTCTGGCTGGGCTGGCGCTGCTGATCAGCGCCGCCGTTGCCGCCGATGAAGAACCGCAGCGCACGCTGTGGCTGATCGAACACGAAAATGACCTGGTGGCCGGTCAGGACCGCTATTACACCAGCGGATTCCGCTTCCAGCGTATCGCCGAGGCGCGCTCGGCACCCGACTGGCTGGCCTCGGTCGCGCGGCGCTTCCCGGGATTCTCCGAAGCCAACGCGCTGCCCTATGCGTTCTCGATCAACCACAACATCTTTACCCCGGCCGACATCGAAAACCCGGCTTTCCCTCCCGACGATCGACCCTACGCGGCCTGGCTCAATTTCAGCTTCGCCACCGGCACTCTGCACCCGCGCGGCGCCGACCGGGTGCGCGTCGGTCTGGGCGTGGTCGGACCGGCCGCGCTCGGCGAATACGTCCAGAAAGGCGTCCACAAGGTGGTCGACGCGCCGGAGCCGGTCGGCTGGGACAGCCAGCTGCGCAATGAACCCACCCTGCTGCTGGGCTACGACCGCTTTCGGCGCCTGGTCGATGGACGCCGTGATCACGACCTGGGGTTCGACCTGACCGGTTTCGGCGGCCTGACCCTCGGCAATGCCTACACCAACGTCGCCGCCGGTCTGTTCGCGCGCATCGGATTCAATTTGGCCAATGACTATGGACCACCGCGGATCACGCCGGCGGTCTCCGGTACCGGCTACTTCCAGCCGGGCCGGGATCGCACCTGGTACTTCTTCGCCGGGACCGAGGCGCGGGCGGTCGGACGCGATCTGTTTATCGAGGGCAACACTTTCGGCGGGCGCGACGGGGTCGAAGTCGAGCGTCTGGTCGACGAGTTGTTTGCCGGGTTCCAGTACAGCCACGACCGGTTTCGGGTGGCCTATACCCACGTCTGGCGCAGCCGCGAGTTCAAGGGGCAGGAAAGTAGCCAGGACTATGGGTCGATCTCGATCTCGCTGTGGTGGTAAGCGTCCAGGGGACGCCGGCCCCGAGCTTTTTTTGACCCGCCCTTGTCAAAGACTATTTTGATCGCCTATTCATCGTGAGCTACTTGCCCGCCCGGCCAGCCACCTTGCGCGCTCCGCGCACCACCAGCCCGAAATAGGTCTCAGGAAGCCAGCGCCGCATTCGATGCATCCAGCGGGTGTTGCCGTGGGTCAGCAGCATGAACTGAGGCTTCTGAACCGCACGCAGGACCACTTCGGCCACGTCCTCGGGCGAAACCCCGGACTTGTCCATCCATCGCTCCACCCTCCGGTGATAACCCTCATCGGGCGCGCGCATGGTCTCGGTCAGACGCGTCCTGACGAACGCCGGGCACAACACCGAGACCTCGACGCCGCTGTCGGCCAACTCGGCCCTGAGCATTTCCGACATCGCGATCACACCGGCCTTGGCCGTGCCGTAGGCATTGATCCCTGGGGCTGCGGCAAAACCGGCGAATGAGGCCACGTTGATGATGTGGCCCGAGCCGCGCTGACGCATCAGCGGAGCGAAGGTCTTGCAGCCGATCACCACCCCCATCAGATCGATCTCCAGCACCCAGCGCCAGTCCTCGATCGAGGTTTCCTCCAGCGTCCCGCCGACGGCCACTCCGGCGTTGTTGATCAGCACATCCAGCGCCCCGAAACGCTTTTCAATGGTCTCGGCCACGCGCTGCCAGTCGCTCTCGGAGGTCACATCCATGACCAGCGCCAGGGCGTCGCCGCCGATCTCCTCGGCCACCGCCTGCGCGCGCGCTCCATCAAGGTCGGCAATGATCGGTGTCCAGCCTGCCGCGGCAAAAGATCGCGCCATCGCCGCACCCAGGCCGGCGCCACCGCCGGTGATCAGCACCGGCCAGTGTTCAGATTCAGTCTCACTCATCTTTGCTGTCACTTTGGCGTTCTAACTCATTGAAAATCTAACCACACTGCGCCAATCAGCACGAGCGCTGCAAAGGCAAACAGCTTAAACATCAGCGGCCAGGCGAACTTCAGCCACTTGGCGTAGGAAATGCCCGCCATGCCCAGAATCCCCATCAGGATGGCATTGGTCGGAATGATCATGTTGGTCAAGCCGTCACCGAGCTGATAGGCGAGCACCGACACCTGGCGCGAGACCCCGACAAGGTCACCCAGCGGCGCCATCAGCGGCATGGTCACGAAAGCCTGGCCGGATCCGGACGGGACGAAAAAGTTAAGCAGCGACTGGATAGCCAGCATGCCGACCGCCGAGAGCTCAGCGCCCACGAGAGATAGCGGCAGCGACAGGTAATGAACGATGGTGTGCAGAATCTGGCCATCTTCCATGATCAGGGCGATGCCGCGCGCCACACCGACCAGCAAGGCGGTCTCGGTCAGCTCTTTGGCGCCCTGGACGAACTTCTCGGCAGTCAGGCTGGGACTGAGTCCGCCAATCGCCGCCGCCACCAGCCCCAGGATCAGAAACGCAGCGCCCAGCTCGTTGAGATACCAGCCTCGGGTGGCGATACCCCACACAGCCGTGCCCAGGGCGAGAAAGAACCCGAGGATGATGGCCACATGCCCCCCGTGCATGGCCGGATAGTCTCCGGCCGACACGATTGGTTCGACTGGGCCGTCGTCGATGACCAGGCTGGCGGCGGGATCTCGGCGAACGCGCTCGGCATAGGACCAGACGTGATGAACAGCAATCAGCACGAACGGGACAAGCAGTCCCAGGCGGACCGGCCAGCCCGAGTAGGTCGGCAGCTCGGCCACGCCCTGGGCCACCACGACCGTGTACGGATTGAACGCTGCCACCCCATAACCGACCCCGTAGCCAGACACGATCATCGCCACGGCGGTCATCGGGTCCATGCGCATGGCCCGGCACAGCGCAACCAGAATCAGCACGAAGGGGATGTACTCACCCGACGAGCCGATCGCGCTGGAGGCCAGCGCAAAGACGAAAATCACCGCGGTGATCAGCAGCGCCGGTCGGGTGCCGAACCGCGCCAGGAGCTGGCCGAGCAGGGCGTCGATGGTGCCGGTCGCTCGAATCACGGCCAGCACGCCGCCAATGATGAACAGAAAGAAAATGATGTCGCTGGCCGAGGCGAACGCCCGCGGCACGGCCGTGAACAACTCCAGCGGGCTGATCAACTCGCGTTCCTCGGCGACTTCGAACGAGCCCGGCACAACCATTTCCCGACCCTGCGCGTTGAGTTCGGTATCGAAGGCGCCTTGCGGAATCACCCAGGTCGCAACCAGCGCGGCCACCATCAGGAAAAACAGCAGGGCCAGGGTATTGGGGACGCGGAAGTTCATGGCGGCGGGATGCTGGGCGAAGCCCGCGATTGTAGCGCGTCGGGCTGGGGCGGTTGGTGATTGGGCTTGCGGGGGTGCCAGGCACCGAGCACAGGATCCTGTCCCGGCGCTCCGGGCAAACGCGGTTGGTGGCCGGGCTTGGGTTAGTGGCGCCTGGGTGCCAGGCGCCCAAAAAGCCACAGCGCTATCCGCGTCCGCCCCCACCCGATCCCTTTCCTCCTCAATCCATCAACCCGTATCATGACGCTTCAGCAATCCCGAAACCCGCTCAATGACCGACTTCAAGACCCTGATCGAGCAGCGCCTGCACGAGCTCGAGGACCTGGCCGAATCCAGCCAGGCGGCCACGGCCACGGTCGAGCTCGACCAGACCCGCCAGGGTCGACTGAGTCGGATGGACGCTTTGCAGGGTCAGGAAATGGCCAAGGCCGCCGAGCAGCGTCGCAGCTTTTCGGTGCAGCGGCTCAAGGCCGCGCTGGCCCGCCACCGGCGCGGCGAATTCGGTGAATGTCTGGAATGCGGCGAGCCCATTGCCGAGGCCCGGCTGCGGGCCGATCCGGCCACCACGCTGTGCCTGCAGTGTGCCGAAGTCCGGGAGCGGGCTCGCTGATGGTCAGCAGAAAGCGCGCGCCGACGCGCGAGATCTTCGGCTGGGCGATGTTCGATTTCGCGAACCAGGCCTACACGCTGCTCATCATCACTGTTGTCTTCGGCGACCTTTTCACCCGGGTCATCGTCGGTGACGCGCCCGATTACCGTCTCGGCAACCTGCTCTGGAGCCTGGCCCTTTCGATCAGCTACCTGATGGTCGTGCTGGCCAATCCCGTGTGCGGTGCGATCATGGATCACTCGCGCCTGCGCAAACGATTCCTGTTTGCCAGCTACCTGGCCACCGTGATTACAACGGCGCTGCTTTGGTTCATCGAACCCGGCTGGATCGTTCCAGCCATGATCCTGATTGTGCTTTCCAATTTTTCCTACGCCATTGGCGAGGCGTTCATCGCCAGCTTTCTGCCCGGCCTTGGGCCGAGGCGCGACCTCGGCTGGATCTCCGGCCTGGGCTGGGGCCTGGGCTACATCGGCGGACTGGTCTCGACCGTGTTTGCGCTGGCCTTTCTTGGTGAAGTCAGCGCCGAAAACTACGAGCGAATCCGCCTGGTCGGTCCGTTTGCGGCCGGTTTTTTCCTGCTCGCGGCCATTCCGACGTTTGTCTTCATGCGCGAGCGGGGACGACGCAGGACGCTGGAAGATGGTCAAGGGCTGTTAAAAACGGGCTTCAGGCGAATTCTGGGAACTCTTTCAAAACTCACGTATTTCAGAGACTTGCGGCACCTTCTTGTCTCCATATTCTTTATGATGGCGGGCATTTACATCATCATCAGCTTTTCGTTCATCTACGGCAGCCAGGTCATCGGCTGGGACGAGGAGGTTCGGGTCCTGATGTTCGTCACCGTCCAGATCACCGCGGCGATTGGCGCGCTGGCCTTCGGATTTATCCAGAGTCGGATCGGCGCGCGCCGCACCTACCTGATCACACTATGGCTGTGGCTGGGCGCCATTCTCGCCATCTGGCAAACCCCGCTTCTGACGCGTCTGGCCGCGACCGTGTTGGGTGTGGAGTGGGAAGCCCAGTACGTGTTTTTGTTGGCCGGGGTGCTGTCGGGCCTGAGCCTGGGCTCTTCGCAGTCGGCCGGGCGGGCCCTGGTCGGCATTCTCACACCCAACGGCAAGGCTGCTGAATTCTTCGGATTCTGGGGCACAGCCTCCAAGCTCGCCGCGGTGTTCGGCATTCTCGGCTTGGGCCTGCTCCAGGCCCTGTTCGGCCTGGCCACGGCCATCGTGTTCTGCCTGCTGCTGTTTGCGCTGGCCATTGTGGCGGTGCTCCCGGTCGACGAGCTGCGCGGCAGCCGCACCGCCGACCACTGGCACCGCCCCGAATCTCGGAACCCGCAGCCCCGAAACCCGTAAACTACCGCCTCCCCGACGACGATCCCGATCATGCCAGAGACGAGTACTGCACCGCCCGAAGCACCCGCCGTCGGCCTGGTCTCCCTGGGCTGCCCCAAGGCCCTGGTCGATTCCGAAGACATCGTCTCGCGCCTGCGCGCAGAGGGTTACCGACTGGTCCCGAGCTACGAGCAAGCGGATCTGGTGGTGGTCAATACCTGCGGCTTTATCGACTCAGCCAAGGCCGAATCGCTGGAAACCATCGGCGAGGCGCTGAACGAAAACGGCAAGGTGCTGGTCACCGGTTGCCTGGGCGCCACGCCGGAAGAGATCACCCGCATCCACCCCAAGGTGCTGGGCGTCAGCGGCCCGCATCAGGCCGATACCGTGCTGGCCTCGGTCCATGAACATCTGCCGCGACCCCACGACCCCCGTATCGACCTGGTGCCTCCCGGCGGCCTGAAGCTGACCCCGAGTCACTACGCGTATCTAAAGATTTCAGAGGGTTGCAACCACAAGTGCAGTTTCTGCATTATCCCCGATATGCGGGGCAAGCTGCGCTCCAGGCCGATCGGCATGGTGCTCCGCGAAGCCGAGCAGCTGGCGGCGCGCGGCGTCAAGGAACTGCTGGTCATCTCGCAGGACACCAGCGCCTATGGGGTGGACCTGGGCTACCAACCAGACTACTGGCAGAACCGCCAGATCGAAACGCGCCTGTTCGATCTGGCCTCGGAGCTGGGGAAGCTGGGCGTCTGGGTCCGCCTGCACTATGTCTACCCCTACCCGCACGTTGACCGCGTCATTCCACTCATGGCCGAGGGAAGAATCCTGCCCTACCTCGACATCCCGTTCCAGCACGCCAGCCGTCGAGTGCTCAAAGCCATGCGCCGACCGGCCGCCGCCGAGAACACCCTAAAGCGCATTGAACAGTGGCGGACCGAGTGTCCCGAACTGACCCTGCGCTCGACCTTCATCGTCGGCTTTCCCGGAGAAACGGAAGCCGAGTTCGAGGAACTGCTCGACTGGCTGGCCGAGGCCCGGCTGGATCGAGTCGGCTGTTTTCCCTACTCGCCGGTCGACGGCGCCCGCGCCAATGCGCTGGACAACCCGGTACCTGACGAGGTCAAGCAGGCGCGCTGGCACCGCTTCATGCAGACCCAGGCCGAGATCAGTGCCGAACGCCTGCAACATCGAATTGGGGCGCGTGAAACCGTGCTGGTTGACCAGGTCGAAGCCGACCACGCGATCGCCCGCAGTCGCTCGGACGCGCCCGAGATCGACGGCCAGGTCATTATCGAAGGTGCCGCTCACCTGACCCCCGGCGAGTGGGCCGAGGTGGACATTCACGGGGCCGATAATTACGACCTTTTTGCCCGAATCGCATCACCCCGGGAACTGTAGGCTCACCCACCCCTCTAACGCCAGTGTTATCTCGAACCCATGTCTGAAAACGCGGAGTCCCAGCAGTGAAAAAAGCAGTGATCATGTTGTTTGCGGCCGTATTTTTAAGCGCCTGCCAGTCCGAACCTGAAGAACCGGCCGTGACTGAAACCGCTCAGGACGAGCCGACTGAATTGGTCAGCGACCGCGTCACGCGCATGCGATCGGAGGCTGGCGAGGCCCCTGAAGCGCCGACCCAACCGCAAGGTGATCCAGAACGCGAGTTGCCGCGCCTGCAGGGCCAGTTCAGCGAACCCGGCATGGGACTGGCCAATCTTGTTGATGGTACGTCTCCGCAGGCCTTTGCCGAGAGTCTGCAGCGCATTGCGTCGGAAACGTCGCAGGATCAGTACCGCGAGCTCGATTCGTCCCTGCGCTACCTACGGATGTATTCCTCGGCGGCATGGGGTGGCCTGCCCGGGCTCTACGAGAGTCTCGACAACATGACTGGCGAAGAAATCATCGCCCATGCGCGTCGGCTGCAGGCTGAACGACGCAGTCGCTAAGGACAGTCCGTCAGACTCATTTCGTTTCATTAGCCACGCCATGCGGGACGTGCCCGGTGGCGACTTCCTGGCTTGCGATGGAACAGTGCGTCTGCTGATCGTCGAAGAAAATATCGGCCCCGAAGGCCCTGAGAAACGGCGCCTTGGGTCGACCGCCGAGGAACATGGCCTCGTCGATCCGTATTCCCCAAGCTCGAAGCGTGAGAATCACGCGCTTGTGCGCCGGCGCCGAGCGCGCCGTGACCAGTGCGGTGCGGATCGGGTTTTCCTCCATCGGATAGGCTGACTGGATGCGATGGATGCCTTCAAGCACGCGCTTGAAAGGGCCTGCGGCCAGCGGCTTTAACGCGGCCCGACGTTCACTATCGGAAAATGCCTCAAGGCCCTGCTCCTTGTAGACCCGCTCGGCCTCGTCGGAAAAGATCACCGCATCGCCGTCAAAAGCCAGGCGAAGCTGGGTGGACCGATTCTCTCGGGTGGCCGACGGAAGGATGGTTGCGGCAGCATAGCCGGCCATTAGCACCCGGCGGACATCTTCGTCGTTGGACGACAGAAACAACTGGGCTCCTGAGGGTTCAATGTACAGCGACGGTGAGGCGCCGCTGGTAAACATGGCGCGCTGAATATCCAGGCCGTGATGCTCGATGGAATTGAAGATCCGCAGGCCGATGTCGGCATTGTTGCGCGACAGCAAAATCACCTCGACGCCCGGGTGATCCATACCGCCCTCGTTGAGAGCAAGCAGCTTGCGAACCAGGTTGAAAGCCACGCCAGGGCGCAGGATTTCGTCCTCGCGGGCGAGCTGGTACGCCATGTAGGCTTCCAGCCCACCCTCTTCGTAGACCTGATGACTGCTGTCGAGGTCGAACAGGGCGCGCGAGGAAATCCCCACTTTGAGCGGGCCCGGGTTTTCGGGCGTATAGCTTTGTTCCGACATGGCAGCGGCAAGATATCACAGTAGGCAGGTCACCGGCATTGAGCGCGGGATTCCGCCCGTACGATGGCCCGCAGCCAGCTTCTGGTTGGGCTGACGCGTGCGGGTGGATCATGCTGCGCTCCGCGCCCTTCGGCTCGGACCAGGATCCGACGCTCGCCTCGCTGGTTGAAGAGTGGGTGGGGTACGGATCCCGGATCAAGTTTGGGACGGCAAGGGGGACGTTGGTGCCAGGGTCTCTGAAACAGTCAAACATGTCATCCCGGCCGAAGCGCAGCGCAGAGCCGGGATCTCCAGGCAGATACTATAACGGCACCCGATCGACCCGCGCCCAGCGTTTCAAAAAGCTGTCCCTCAAACTGCCACAACGGCGGGTTCTCAATCTCGGCTACGCCGGCCAGAAGACTCTTCCAGCACCGGTTCCACTTTCACCCCCATTATCCGTCGGGAATGAGGAACTGCTCCTTCAAAATCCGCTCTTCCAGCGAATGTTCAGGATCGAACAGTAAGCGCGGGCCGATGCTGCGGTCCAGCGACACGAAGACCCGGCGAACGTCACGGACCTCATCGTAGTCAGCCGTGGCGCTGACAGGACGCCGCTCGGGCTGCAGCACCTCCAGTTCAATCTCGGCCTTGGCCGGCAGTATCGCGCCCTGCCAGCGGCGTGGGCGGAACGGGCTGATCGGGGTCAGCACGATGGCCTCCGTGCCCAGCGGCAGAATCGGGCCGTGGGCCGACAGGTTGTAAGCCGTAGAGCCGGCGGCAGTCGCAACCAGGACGCCATCAGCCACCAGCCGCTCCAGGCGTTCGTGGCCATTGACAACAATGCGCACGTGCGCGGCCTGATTGATCTGGCGCAGCAGAGAAACCTCGTTGAACGCCAGCGCCTCGAAATGCTCTTCACTCACCGTTTCGCAACGCATGCGCAGCGGATTAAGCGTGACCGGTCGAGCCGCCGCGATGCGCTCGGGCAGATCCTCGGGGGCGTACCGGTTCATCAGGAAACCGACTTCGCCCAGGCGCATGCCAAACACCGGAAGATCGAGCGCCGCGTGCTCATGCAGCGTATGCAGCATGAAGCCGTCGCCGCCGAGCACCACCAGCACGTCGGCCTGATCCGGCGCGACCCGCCCGTAGCGCTGCTCCAGCTCCGCCAACGCCTTGATTGAACCAGGATGCTCGCTGGCCAGCAGGGCGATGGCGAGCGGGGGGCTCACTCCGCGGTCGCCTTGAGCAACTGGCCAATCCCGTTGAGAGCGACCTGGAGCGAGGGATAGTCGCCAGCCGAGGTGTTGCGCATTTCCTCGAGCATGACCGCAAGCCGCGCGGTTTCAGCGTGGTAATGATCGAACCAGGCGTCAACCGGAGCAGCCTGGTCACCCGTCTCGGCCAAAACCCTGCGAGTCAACTGACGGTGGTAGCCGTAGAGCGTGTCACGAAGATTGCCGCGAGCATGGGAATGCCACTGTCGCTCGACGGGCAACTGCTCGATCTGGGCGCGCAGCCACTTCAGGCACAGCCGATCGATCAGACCGAAGTAAATAACCGCCACCTGGGCGACCGGCAGATCCTGACCCACCGACTCATCGACGATGTCCAGGGCCGGCTGCAGGTAGCGAACCGCGGCGATGCGGCTGGCCAGGTCTTCGGGGAATCCATCAGACATCAGCTCCGCGCGTCGCTCGGCCAGCTGGTCAGAATATTCCTCGTCAAGCAGATCGGGTAGCTGGGCTTCGTACTCGGCCAATCCCGGCGCGAAGCGCCTGACCTTGCTGGAAATGTCAATGTCGCGACCGCCAGGAAGCGCAATCAGCCGGCGCGTGGCCTGGCGCAGCAGATTCCACATTTCCAGCACCGCGTCGGTCTGCTGCTGAGCCGGAACCTGATTGTCCAGCGCCTCGATCCTCGCCCAGAAATCACGCGCTCGGAAGACTTCGCGGGCAACCGTGTAAGCCTTGGCCATGGTGGCCGAATCGGCCCCGGTGTCTTCACGAATGCGGGTGGCAAAGTGCGCGCCCATGCGGTTGACAATGGAGTTGGTCACGCGGGTGGCGATGATCTCGCGCCACAAGCGATGGTTGGGCATCAAGTCGCCGAATCGCGCTTTCAAAGCGCTCGGGAAATAGTCCTCCAACTCGCGTGACAGATACGGATCCTCCGGTACATCGGATTCCAGCAGGTCCTGGTACAGCGTGATCTTGCTGTAGGACAGCAAAAGGGCCAGCTCAGGCCGGGTCAGGCCGACGCCCCGCGCAACCCGCTCGCGCAGCTGTTCCTCGTCAGGCAGACCCTCCAGATCACGGTCGAGCACGCCCTTGCGGTCGAGCATCGCGATCAAATGCGCCTCGGCCCCCAGACGATGACTGGTCAGACTCTCCATCATGCTGATGGCCTGCGTTTGCAGGTAGTTGCTGCGCAGCACCAGCGCGGCGACATCGTCGGTCATGGCGGCCAGCAGTTCATTCCGCTCGGTCGGCGTCAAGCGGTCTTCCTTCACCGCCTGGTTGAGCAGAATCTTGATGTTGACCTCATGGTCGGAGCAATCAACGCCAGCCGAGTTGTCGATGAAATCGGTGTTGAGACGGCCGCCGGCCAGGGCATACTCAATGCGACCGCGCTGGGTCAGGCCCAGGTTGCCACCCTCGCCCACCACGCGACAGCGCAGATCGCGCCCGTCCACGCGCACCAGATTGTTGGCCAGATCGCCCACGTCGGCGTGCGACTCGCCGGCGGCCTTGACGTAGGTCCCGATGCCGCCGTTCCACAACAGGTCGACCTGGCTGGCCAGCAGCAGGCGAATCAGTTCGTGTGGCGCCATGGCCTCGGCCTCCACGCCCAGCCACTCGCGCACGGCAGCCGACAACGGGATCGACTTGGCCTGGCGAGAGTAAACCCCTCCGCCTTCGGAGATCAGCTGCGTATCGTAATCAGCCCAGGTCGAGCGGGGCAGCTTGAACAAGCGCTCGCGCTCGCCGAAGCTGGCTTCAGGATCAGGATCGGGGTCGAGAAAGACGTGCATGTGATTGAACGCCGCCTTGAGACGAATCTGGCGCGACAGCAGCATACCGTTGCCGAACACGTCGCCGGCCATATCGCCGATGCCGACCACCGTGAACGGCTCGCTCTGGATGTCGGTGCCGAGCTCACGAAAATGGCGCTTGACCGATTCCCAGGCGCCGCGCGCGGTAATCCCCATGGCCTTGTGATCGTAGCCGTTGGAGCCGCCAGAAGCGAAAGCGTCGCCCAACCAAAAGCCATGCTCGGCCGAAATCGCGTTGGCAATGTCGGAAAACGTGGCCGTGCCCTTGTCGGCGGCCACCACCAGGTACGGATCGTCGCCGTCATGGCGGACGACGTCGCGCGGCGGCTCGACCGTCTCGCCATCCAGATTGTCGGTGATGTCGAGCAGGCCGTTGATAAAGCTTCGGTAGCAGTACACCACCTCGGCCATCAGCGCGTCTCGGTCATCACCGGACGGCGGCCGCTTGACCACAAAGCCCCCCTTGGCGCCGACCGGCACGATCATGGTGTTCTTGACGCTCTGGGCGCGCATGAGGCCGAGCACTTCGGTGCGGAAATCGGCCAGGCGATCCGACCAGCGCAAGCCGCCGCGCGCGATGCTGCCACCGCGGAGGTGAATGCCCTCGGTGCGTGGGGAATAGACCCAGACCTCGCGACTCGGGCGTGGGCGCGGCAGGTCCGGCACCCGATTCGAATCCAGCTTGAAGCTGACGTAATCGCGCGGCTCGCCGCGCCGATCCTGCTGGAAATACCCGGTGCGCAAAATGGCCCGGACCAGATCGCAGAACGCGCGCAGGATACGGTCTTGATCAGCCGAGGAGACGCTGTCGAGCACGCGCAGAATGGTCTTGCGCACTGCTCTGGCGCCCGGCTTGTCGGGCTCGCTATCGCGCGTTCGACCCACCTCTTCGAGGTATTCACCCAGGACCGCGTCATCGAAGCCTTCAGCCAGCTTGCGGCAGTCGGTCTCCAGCGCACGCCGCGCGCTGGCCCGCTGGGCCCGCCCCTCGTGGTGTCGAGACGGGTCCATCCGGCGCTCGAAGTACTCCACCAGCAAACGCGCAACCAGGGGCCAAGAGGCCAGGGTCTGCTCCATGTAAGCCTGCGAGAACGGGATTCCGGTTTGCAGCAGGTACTTGGCCAGGGCCCGCAGCAGTCCCGCCTGACGCCAGTCCAGATGGGCCAGAAGAATCAGACGATTGAACCCGTCGTTCTCGGATCGGCCCCGCCAAATCTGCTCGAAGGCGGACTGGAAATTATCGCGCACCGCAGCCAGATTGATCGCCTGGCTGCCGGCAGGATGCATGTCGAAATCCTGAATCCACAGGCGGTGACCGGTGCCCAGCTTGAGCTGGTAGGGCCGCTCTGAAACGATTCTCAGACCAAGATTCTCCAGCATCGGCAGCACTTCGCTCAGCGGAATCGGATGGCCGTGCTTGAACAGTTTGAAGCGCAGCGCGTTGTCGCCGTGGCTGGCGCCCTGATCACCGCTGCGGCCGCGCGGCCGATACAGGGTCATGCGCAGATCATCGAGATCACGCAGGCTGGCCGCGTGGACCACATCATAGCTGGCCACATGGGGCGAGACTTCCTCCATGTAGGACGCTGGAAACGCCTGGCCGAAGCGCCGGGAGAGCTCAAGCCCCTGGTCTTCGCCGTGTTCACGAACAAGGATTTCGGTGAGCTCGTCGGACCAGGAGCGAATCGCCTGCTTGATCCGCTCTTCGATCGCAGCCAGATCGAATTCGATCGGACCGACGTCACGCGGACGAACAATGACGTTGACGCGAGCCAGCTTGGACTCGCCGACCTGGACGGAAAAATCAAGGCGCTCGCCCTTGAGCGATCGCTTCAGGATGGCCTGGATCTTCTCCCGGTTCTCGGTATTGAAGCGGTCGCGCGGGATGAACGCCAGGCACGAAAAAAAGCGCCCAAAGCGCTCCCGACGGATGAACAGGCGGGTCTGGCTGCGCTCCTGCAGATCGAGAATGCCGATCCCGAGGTCGAGCAACTCATCGGCGCTGGCCTGGAACAGCTCATCGCGCGGCAGGGTTTCCAGAATGTGGACCAGGGCCTTGCCGGCATGACTGCTGGCGTTGAGTCCCGAAGCCTGCATCACTTCCTCGACCTTGCGCCGAATCAGCGGGGTGTCGTGGCACCGACGGATGTAGGCGCCGGAAGTAAACAGCCCGATCAGGCGCTTCTCGCCGGTGACCTCGCCGACGTCATTGAAGTCCAGCACGGAAATGTAGTCCATGTAGCCGCCGCGATGGACGGTCGACTTGGCGTTGGTCTTGGTAATGATGATGGGGTTATCCGCACTCTGACGTTCGGCACCACGGGCGAGCTCGCGCAAGGACCGGATCGGGGCCGAGCGATGGTCCGGATGCATGATGCCCAACCCGGTTTCAGGGAGCGCCCGAAGCACGCGCTCGCCATCGTGCTCTTCGATGCGGTACTCGCGATAGCCGAGGAAGGTGAAATGATCGTCCGCCAACCAGATGAAGAAGTCGCGGGCTTCGCTGCAGGTGGCGTCACCCAGGCGCTGCTGCTCGCCGCCGAAATCCTCGGCGATGGCGCGCGCACGCTCCCTCATGGCCGGCCAGTCGGTCACCGCCCGGCGAACGTCGGCCAGGCCATCGGCGATCGCCTGCTCGATTTCCGAAAGCGTCTCCGGATAGGCTTGCCGATCGATCTGCACATGCATCAGCGACTCGCCATTGATGTCGGTCTCGGGCGGACACAGCCCCAACCAGTGACCGCCCTGATCGCGCTGGATTTTCAGCACCGGGTGAATGATCAGCCGAGCCGACAGACCAAGCCGGGTCAGGGCCAACACAACCGAGTCAACCAGGAAGGGCATGTCATCGTTGATGATTTCGACGACGGTATGCGGACTCTGCCAACCGTCGCGATCGAGCTCCGGATTGTAGACCCGAATCCGCGCCTCTCCCGGCAGGCGCTGACGAGCGAACTCACGGATAGCGCGCACCATGGCGGCCAGGTCTTCAGGCCGCGCCTCGGCCAATTCTGACGGTGGCACGCGCTGCAGGAACGCCCGCGCGAATCGCGTCTCGGCCTCGTTGCCGCCGCGCTCGATAATTTCGCGATCCACGGCGCCAAGACGCTCGCGCTTGACCGCTTCTTCAGATGCACTCATGCCCAGCCCCGACTCTGGATACTGCTTGTTGTCGTATGAGGCGGCCGACCTCTCCTCCGACCGCCTCCACCTTATTTCCGGCTAGCGCAGGCCCGTTTCGCTGCGGGCAATGACCATGCGCTGAATTTCGCTGGTACCTTCGTAGATTTCTGTGATCTTGGCGTCGCGGAAGTAGCGCTCAACCGGCATCTCCTTACTGTAGCCCATCCCGCCGTGCAGCTGCACCGCCTGATGGGCAATCCACATGGCCGCTTCGGAGGCAAACAGCTTGGCCATGGATCCGTCGACGGTAAAGCGCGCGCCGGTTGTGGCGGCCTGCTGCTTGGCCCAGGCAGCGCGCAGCGTCAGCAGGCGGGCGGCCTCAAGCTTGGTCTTCATGTCGGCCAGCTTCTGCTGAATCATCTGGAAGGTACCGATTTCGGCGCCAAAAGCCTTGCGTTCGCGGGCATAAGTCAGCGAGGCATCGTAGGCGGCCTGGGCAATACCCACCGCCTGGGCGGCAATGCCGATGCGGCCGGCATCCAGCACCCCCATGGCGATCTTGAAGCCTTGGCCCTCCTCACCCAGGCGATGTTCAACCGGGCATCGATAGTCGGCCAGCTCGATCTCGCAGGTCGCCGAGGCGCGGATGCCGAGCTTGGGCTCGGTCTTGCCGCGGCTGAAACCGGCTTGTTCGGTATCGATGATGAACGCGGTGATGCCCTTGGCGCCAGCCTCCGGGTTGGTGGAAGCAAACAGCACCAGGTAGCGGGCATAGGGCCCGGACGTGATCCAGGATTTGCGTGCATTGATCAGGTAGTGGCTGCCATCTTCGGACAATACCGCACGCGATTTCATCGTCGAGGCATCCGACCCCGACTGTGGCTCGGTGAGCGCGTAGGCGCCGATCTGCTCACCCGAGGCGATCGCACGCACGAACTGCTGCTTCTGCTCCTCCGTGCCATGCTTTAGAATCCCATTGCAAAACAGTGAGTTGTTGACCGACATGATGGTCCCGTGCGAGGCATCAGCGGCGCTGACTTCTATCATTGCCAGCACGTATCCGATCGTATCCAGCCCGGCGCCACCGTAGCTGTCGGGAACCTCGATCCCCATCAGGCCCAGCTCCCCCATCTTGCGAATATTGTCCAGCGGAAACTCGGCCGAAGCGTCAAAGGCTGCGGCCACAGGCGCGATTTCGTTGACGGCGAAATCCCGCGCCGCCGCTTGAATCATCTGCTGTTCTTCGGTCAGTTGAAAGTCCATGCTGTTTGATTACTCAGGAAGGAGCTGAATTATAACGGTTAGCCGGCGAACTTCCGTTGATGCCGGGACGAGGCTTCCTCGCCGCCGCTCGGGCTCCAATGCCCGCCCCACCCGCGGCAAACCACCTTGACATCGTCCTGCACAGGCGTAAACTGGGATCTCCGGACCGGGGTTCCCCCCTTCCCCACCCGGAACCGTGGCCGAGGTTCCCCCCTTGCCTCGGCCACACCTGTTCGAAAAGGCGGCCGTCGTTTTACGGTCGCCTTTTCTTTGCCGAACACGCAAGCGGCGGATGACAACACTGCGGCGAATGATTATAATGACCGGCTTGCTGGATTGACTCCAGCAGCTCGCTTCACTGCCCGTCAGGGCAGCACCTGTGCCCAGGTGGCGGAATTGGTAGACGCGCTAGCTTCAGGTGCTAGTATTCGAAAGGATGTGGGAGTTCGAGTCTCCCCCTGGGCACCACAAACCCTCAAAACCCATCGATCAAGTGCTCTTGAAGCAAGCTGTATTATCGCGGAGCGGGTGCAAGCGCCAGCTTGGGTGAGCGCACTCGCAGCGATTCAGCCGCTAGCATTCAAAAAAGATGTTGGTGCCGAGGAGAGGACTCGAACCTCCACGCCATAAAGACACCAGGACCTAAACCTGGCGCGTCTACCAATTCCGCCACCTCGGCAGGTGGACATGCCCGACAGATTCTATCAGCCAACCGGGCGCCGCAGCGGGCGTCCGGTGGTCTTCCTGTCAATCTTTTGCAGCCGCTTCAGCCTTCGATCAGGCCACGTCGCTCGAGCAGCGGCTCGATACCCGGAATACGGCCGGCAAAGTCCTGATAAAGCTCCATGGCCTCCTTGCTTCCGCCTTTGGACAGCACGGTATCGCGCAGACGCTGGCCGGTCTCGCGATCCAGGCCGCCGTTTTCGCGAATCCAAAGCACGCTGTCGGCGTCCAGCACTTCGGCCCAGAAGTATGAGTAGTAGCCGGCCGCGTAGCCACCCATGCTGTGCGAGAAATACGGTGCGCGATAGCGCGGTGGCACCGGCCCATAGTCCATGCCGGCATCCGCCAGAACCTGCGCCTCGAAGGCCATCAGGTCCGCAGCCGCCGGAACCTCGTCTGGCCCGAGCTTATGCATGGCCATGTCGATGATCGACGCCGCCAGGTATTCGGTCGTCCGGAAGCCTTCGTTAAACAGCGCTGCCTCCATCACCCGACCGAGCAGTGCCTGCGGGATCGGCTCGCCGGTCTCGTAATGGATGGCGTAGTTGGCCAGCACCTCTGGCCAGTCGGCCCACATTTCATAAACCTGGGACGGATACTCGACAAAATCGCGCGGCACCGAGGTGGCGGCAAAGGTCGGGAAGCGCACGTCCGAAAACAGGCCGTGAACGGCGTGGCCGAACTCGTGAAACATGGTCACGACCTCGTCCCAGGTCAACAGGGTCGGCTCGCCCTCCGGCGGTTTGGGGACGTTGAGATGGTTGCCGACCACCGGGTAACCGCCAAGCAGGCCGGAGTGGACACGGTAGGAGTTCATCCAGGCCCCACCGCGCTTGGACGAACGGGCATAAAAGTCGGTGATGAACAGCCCCATGCCCTCGCCATCGGCATCGAATACTTCCCAGACGGTTGTATCCGGGTGATAGCTGGGCAGGTCGGGGCGCTCGACAAAGGTGATGCCGAACAGTTTTTCGGCCGAGTAGAACACGCCGTTGACCAGCACGTTACGCATCTCGAAATACGGTCGGACTTCCGCGTCATCGAAGTCGAAACGCTGCTGACGGACTTTGTCGGTGTAGTAGGCCCAGTCCCAGGACGCCAGTTCGAAGGGGGCCTCGCCGCTATCGGCGGCACGCGCGTTGATCATCGCCTGCAGGGTCGCGCCCTCGCGCCGGGCGTTGGCCACGGCCACCGGCCCGACTCGCTTGTGGAGGTCGTCGATGGTCTCGACGCTACCGGCGGTCTGCACCTCAAGCACGTAATCGGCATGGCTGTTGTAACCGAGCATCCGGGCACGTTCGGCCCGCAGAGCCAGGATCCGGCTCACGGTCGCGGTCGTGTCATGCGCGTTGCCGCGGCTGCCGCGCCCAAGCGAAGCCATGTGCAGTCGCTCGCGCGCCGCCCGATTGTCCATGGAGGCCAGCGGCGGCTGGCCAGAGGTATTCAGCAGGGTGATCACGTACTGGCCTTCGTCCAGATCCCGGTCGGCGGCCTCGGCCGCCGCCGACTGGATGCGGGCATCGCTCAGGCCGGCCAGCATGTCGGGGTCGTCAAACACCACGGCCGAGTCGTTGACCTCGGCCAGAACCTTCTGGCTGAACTCAGTGCCCAGTGCGGCCAACTCAGAGTTGATCTCGCGCAGGCGGGCCTTGCCGTCCTCATCCAGTCGAGCACCGGCCCGAACGAACTGGCGGTGAACGTGCTCAACCAGACGCAACGATTCAGCATCCAGACCCAGCGACTCGCGGTTCTCATACAGGGACGCAATGCGAGCGTACAGCGCCTCGTTGAGCAGGATCGCATCGCGGTGGGCCGCCAGACGCGGGGAGACCTCGCGCTGAATCGCCTGCAGATCAGGGTTGGTGTGGGCGCCGCTAAGGTTGCCAAACACGCGCTGCACATTCGACAGCTTTTGCCCGGCGCGCTCCAGCGCGACAAGCGTGTTATCGAAGGTCGGTGGCTCAGGGTTGTCGGCGATCGATTCGATTTCCTCGATCTGCTCAGACATGCCCTGCTCAAAAGCCGGCAAATAATGTTCGTTGCGAATGCGGTCGAAAGGCGGCAGACCATAGGGCAAGTCGCTTTCGGCCAGCAGGGGATTGTTTTCTTCCGGCTCGGCCACGATTTCCTCCGGCTCTACATCGGTGCCCATGGGCGCGGTCGGCGCTTCAGGCATGGGCGGTGGCTCGGACTCCGAGCATGCGGCCAGCAACAGTGCCGGCAGGGCCAACAAAAGGGTTCGGTTCACGGCTTCATCAATCCATGCGAATCAACAAGCGCGAAATCATACCACCGGCATTACAACGCGATTAGCGCCGAGCCCGGAAGAAAGCGCGAAGCAAGTCACCCGACTCTTCCGCCAGCACGCCGGCCACGACCTCGCAGCGATGATTGAGCGCCGGGTGGTCGAGGACGTTAAAGACGGAGCGGGCCGCCCCGGTCCGGGGATCGTCGGCTCCAAAGACCACCCGACCAATGCGAGCCTGGACAATCGCGCCGGCGCACATCGCGCAAGGCTCGAGCGTGACATACAGGGTTGTGCCCGGCAAGCGGTAGTTCCCGACACGCGAGGCGGCTGCCCGGATCGCGGTCATTTCGGCATGAGCAGAGGGATCGTGGTCGCGGATCAGGGTATTGAAACCTTCGCCGAGGATTTCATCATCGCGCACCAATACTGCCCCCACCGGCACCTCACCGATGGTCTCGGCCCTGCCGGCCAAGGCCAGAGCATGGCGCATCCAAGTGAAATCCCCGTCCAGCACCGGAACGGTGGCCCGACCGCCGGGCGACTCACTCATTTCCTGAACCGGTTGACGCCGCCTGCACCGGCACCTTGGGTTCGGACGCAATATCAAAATGCAGCCACGACAAAAGCAACTGCACACCCAGCAAAACCGGCAAAGCAGCGAGCATCACCGAGCCCGCTGTAGCAGGGACGCCTGAAACGATTGATGCGTGCCATTTGACAACACCAGTGATGCCACCAGCCAGCAGCAGGGGCGGACCCAGCAGAAGTTCCAGGGAGGCCACCGAGAAACCTCTGAGAAAGTAGCTGTAGGCAATCCGCCGCGCCATATTGCGCAGGTGACCAAAAAGAAATGGCCACACCACGGCCGAGGGTCGCAAGCTGGACGGCTCGTCGCCGTAAACGGCTTTCATCGGCATCTCCGCGACCACGGCGCGCGCCATGTTCAGATGGAAAAGAAGGTCCGACTCGAAAAAATATCGCTTCGCGACCTTGTCCAGATCTATCTGGACCAAGGTGGCGCGGTGCACCGCCGTCAACCCGTTGGTTGGATCAAACACCTGCCAATAGCCACTGGAAAGCTTGGTCAGAAAAGACAAAACGGCATTCCCAAACAGCCGCAGGCGCGGCATGCTCGCAACATCGCGAACCCGGTGGAATCGGTTGCCTTTGACGTAGTCGGCTCGTCCCCGACGGATCGGTGTGACCAGGGCGGTGATCAGTGCCGGATCCATCTGACCATCGGCGTCCAGCTTGACCACGATGTCGGCGCCCATGGCCAGCGCTTGCTTGTACCCGGTCACCGTGGCTCCACCCACGCCCTGGTTCTCTTTGTGATACAAGACCTTGACGCGCGGATCTCGACAGCTGCGCTCTACCAGTCGCCCGGTTCCAAGCGGACATGCATCGTCAACCAGGAAAATCCAGCCAACCTCCGAGCCCAGTCCAGAGAGCACCTCCAGAACGCGCTCGCCGGCGCGAAAGCAAGGAATGACGACCGCCAGCTTCTGATCTGATCCGCTCACTTTATCGCTCCGTACACCCAATGCCGCTGTATCAGAAAGCTCAGAATCGCCAACCCAGCTTCCAGCGCCGGCTTGAACAGCCAGGCCGCCGACAGTCCCCAGCCCGCCGACACTGCCTGGACCAACACTGTACTCATCAGAGTAAGAAGTGCCCACAGCACGAGGAATCTGACCAAGCGCATCCTACCAAGCCGCGCGCCGTTCCGGTCGGCGAACGTCACTCGGCCATTTAGATAAAAACCGCAAGCCGCCGCAGAGAGCCTGGCCAGTAGATTGGCGGCGACAACCGTCAATCCCAGCCAGGAGAGCAGGACGAAAACCGCCCAATCCAGCAGCAACTGGAGTCCACCGACGATCAGGAAAAGCAGCCCCTGGCGATGAAGGCTCACCAGCTCTCCAGCCACTCGGGCCACAGCGTTCTGGCAAGGTCACGCTGGCCCGTAAGGTCCACTGCAGGAGAGCCGCCGACCGCCCAGACCTGAGCACGGTCCACCTCGTGAACCAGCCGTGCACTCTCCAGCGCCAAGGCCCAAACGGCCGACGGCTCGCCTACGGTCACGACGTGGGTCATGCCCTGATCAGCCCAGAATGCCTGCCACTGGCGACCCGTCGCATCCTGATCAGCAGCCCAGGCCAAGCCCACCAGCTTAGGGTCGTACCAGACTCGAGAGAAGCCTTGGCCTGCAAAGCGGGCGTGATACGGACGGTCGGGATCAATCAACAGAATCCTTGCTTGGTCCAGCCCCTGATCCTCCACCCATCGCGCGATAGACAACTCGGGTGCCAGGCGCTGCTCCAGCGCTGCGCGCCCTTCTACGACCCGCTCTCGAACGGCGCCGTCTCGGAAAGTCCAGTGAGAATTGCCGTGAAAGCCCAGGTTGGCGACCACAATCAAACCTAACAATAGATTAACCGCCATGACCGGAACCTGGCGCAAAGTCACCAACAGCACCGGCAGCAGCAGAACCAGCGCCGGCTGCGCGTAGCGAACGTACTGGATCAGCGCCAGCGGCAGGAGTAGCGCAACCAGACCTGTCATCAGCAGAGGTCGCGCGCGCCGATCCAAAAGCGCCATTGGCACCAGACCGATCAGGGCGATCCAGACCACGCCAGCGGCTCCCGACCAGCCTTCAAAGTAGCGCCCGGTGGCGAAGGTCAGCAACCAAGGCAGCTCGAGACCAAAGCCGGTTTGCCAACGCTGGTCGGAGAACCGCTCCAGATGATAGAAAGGGGACTGGAAAACATCGTTGTACAGGGGCAGAAAGGGGTTGGATGTCAGCAGCCAAGAATGCAGGTAGCTGGATCCGGCAAGAAACAAAGCCAGCACGGCACAGGGCACGACCCAGCGCCAAGGCAGTGTCCGGCCCCAACGCGCCAGCAGCCAAAGCCCGATCGGACCCACCAACAGCACGTTGCTGGCCTTCAGGGCGACAAGAAAGCCCATCAGCGTGGCGCAGGCCAGCAGAAGGGTTTTACCAGGTCGCTCACGCGTCTCCAGCATCAGGCTGACCAGGCCAAGACTGGCCGCGGTGGCCGGACCTTCCATGTGCAATCCGGCCGCCAGCATCAGTGTCAGTGGCAGGCTGGCGTAGAGCGCAACGGCCCACCAGCGAAGCGACTCGGGCAAACGAAGCTGACCGCCGATGCGCCACAACAAAGCCGCCGTCAGCAGCAACCACAGCGCATTCAGACCGGCCCTCGCCGTATCTCCAGCCAGCAGCCAGACCACGCCATGCAGAACGCTGCCGGCCCAGGGGGCCAGGGCCCAAACCTGGGAACTCGCGTCCATCCGGTAGTAGCCCCAGCGATCAAGCTGAGACGCAAGACCCAGATGGTAGGCAAGATCGTCGTACAACAAAGTCGGCAACCAGAGGCTGACCGAAGCCAGGCCGAGACTCATGATGGCCACGAAAGCCGCGATGGGCCGCGGTTGCCGCAGCATCGACTTGATCCGGGGTCCGCTGAGCCACAATTCCCGCCAGCGTCGTCTTGATAGCAAAACCAGAGCGCTCAAACCGACCACATACACCAACGTCTGGTGGATAGGGAAGGCTAGCAGCCAGCCCAGGCTGCCGCCAAGCAGGGCCAGTCCCAGCACCAGGTGGATGGCTTCCCGCTTCACCTGTTCAGCCGATCCAAACAGATACTGCCCCAGGCTCCAGGTGGAGAGCGCCAGAAAACCTGCCGCCAGCAAAGGCAGCGGGCCAGCAAAAACCAGCAAGAGCGCCAGCCAGACCAGCGCCAGCGCCGCTGCGCGAGAGATGGCTGCCAAACGGGCCAGCAGCAGCGCGGCCAGGCCGGATACCAGCGCCAGGCCGGCCTGTGTCACCAGATGTCGCCACGGCAACTGCTCGGGCAGCGCCGACTCAATAGCACCACCGACAAATACGCCGACGCCACCGGCAAGCAAAACCAGTGCGGTCCAGATGTGCCAGTCAGAACCCTGCCCAGTTTGGACGGTCATGTGCCTTTATCCGCCTGCGCCAGCAGCAGTTGATCAAGACGAGTCATCGTCTCACCAGAGCCCGATCCGGCGCAAAATCCTGACAGCGACTGAACGCAATCGCCCCACGACCGATGCTGCCCGCGGTCCAAGGACGTTTGGGCCAGTGTTTTCCAGCTGCTGATTGAGTTTCGAGATCTCAGCATACAATCGCTGAAGATGCTGGTCCCGCCGGGCCAGCAATCGCAAAATATCGGCATACTCGGATTCGCTCAGCACCTGGCCCGGCTGTATCTGGGCCGGCAACGGCCGGTCAACATAGATGGTCGAGTGGGGCGCGGTCTGTTCCTCATGTGGTCGATCATGGCTGTAGAAATACAAGGCGAGCGATTTTCGCGATCGGCCATCTGCCGCGCCCTCCGGAAGGTCGATGCGCTCGAATCCATGCCATGACCAATGTGTGGTCTCGAACAGCACCGCTCGATTGAAGAGCGGCTGGACCCGCTTCACCTCGTTCTGATCCGGGGGTAAACGCGGATCGCGATGAAACTCTATTGCTCCACCCCAGTTTGCGTCCCAGATCTCGTTCAGATAAACGATGAGATTCAGGCGGCGGTGCCAGCCGGTGATGGGATGCCGATTGAAGTCCACGTGCGGATCCAGATCCTGACCGTGCCGATTTTCGTGCGTACCGCCGCCGAAATAGTGTGGATCGTAAAGCAGGTTCTCGATGCCCGACACCTGACCCAGCCAGCGCAAGAAAGGGGTGGAACGAATCAACCGGTCGATAGCCAACCAAGGTCCGCCCAGTGCCACCAGATCTTCGTGCGAACATTTGGCACCCAGATTGCCGTTCTCGTCCATAGCCCGGCGCTCGTCAAAGGACGGAAATCGCTCGACCAGTTCGGAACAGAAATCTGGCTGGAAAAATCCATCGATCACCAGGTGCCTAAATGGGCTGGCTGCTCGGTAGCTTGTTGCCAGGGCGGGGGCATCGGCGACTACCTCAGTACTGATAACCGAAGCCGGCATCATGATCTCCTGGGTTGTTGGCTGGCGGCCGCAGGCGCTGAAAAGCCCGCTCATATAGAATGACACGGAATGTGCAATCCGTGCCCGGCCGGGCACCTCATTAGAGACGCCATGAACTACCTGCTCCGCAGAATCGGTCAAACGCTGGGATTCGGAACAGCTGATCCGCCACCGATCAGTGAGGTCAACGAGTCCTCAGACGCCTATAAGGAGAAGCTTGAAAAGGAGCTCACACAATACGCTGACGATATCGACGTGCATGCGCTGCCGGAAATCTTCCATTACTGGTCGAATCGCTACGTCCGCCCCTGGTTCGAAGCCGTTGGTGCGACCCATCCCGAAGACCTGTTCGCGCGTTACCTGTTGCTGGCCGCCAAGACAGCAACCGGCAAGCCAAGATTTCTCTCGATCGGCTCGGGAAACGGCGACGTGGAAGTGACCGTCGCACGCGACCTACTTAGTCGGGGACTGGAAGATTTCACGATCGAGTGTTTGGAGATCAACCCGATCATGCTTGCACGGGGACGCAGCCTGGCCCGGGAAGCCGGTGTTGAGCACCTCCTTCGCTTTGAACAGGCCGACTTCAACGCCTGGACTCCTCGGTCCAGCTATCACGGCGTTCTGGCCAATCAGTGCCTGCACCACGTCACCAATCTTGAAGGGCTGTTCGACAGCATCGCCGAATCTCTGACTCCAAAAGGCTATTTCATCAGTTCCGACATGATCGGTCGCAATGGCCATCAGCGCTGGCCCGAAGCCCTGGGCCACGTTCGGCGACTGTGGCAAGAACTACCGGAGCGATATCGCTACAACCACCAAACACAACGTCTTGAGCTTGATTTCATCAACTACGATTGCTCCATCGAAGGCTTTGAAGGCATTAGGGCGCAAGACATCCTGCCGTTACTTATGCAGCGCTTTTCCTTCCAGGTCTTTATCGCTTTCGGCAATGTCATCGACCCGTTTATCGACCGCGCTTTCGGCCACAACTTCTCGGTCGATGAGGCCGACGACCGAGCCTTTATCGACCGCGTTCACGCTCTCGACGAAGCTGGATTCGCCGACGGCACACTTAAGCCAACTCACATGGTCGCCGTCATGGTACGACAGGACTTGGCGCTTGATACCCCGCCGGTTTACGCCCGTCAGCTGGGACCTGCTCAAGCCGTTCGCAGTTCGGCCGGACGCTGATTCAAGCGGCGGTACGTGCCGCCCCCGAGGTCGTCATCTGCGAATCATCAGGTCCGCGTTCGTCAGTTTCGACGGACTGGGAATCGCTCCGCTGGCGCGGCATAATGCAGGCGGGCGGTACCGCATCGCCCGTCAAAGACAACATCAACCCAAGGAGAAGTCATGGCTGGAAAATTTGAAATCTACAAAGACAAGGCTGGGGAGTTCCGTTTTCGTCTCAAGGCCTCCAACGGACAGAACATTTTCGGAAGCGAGGGCTACAGCAAGAAAGCCAGCTGCCTGAACGGAGTCGAGTCAGTCAAGAAGAATTCCCAGAGCCCCGAGCGCTTTGAATGCAAGCAGACGCCATCGGGGAAATGGACCTTCAATCTCAAGGCGACCAACGGCCAGGTCATCGGCACCAGTCAGACGTATGCCTCCGAGTCAAGCTGCCGCAACGGCATGCAGAGCGTCGCCAAGCACGCGCCAGACGCGACCATCGACGATCAGGCCTGAGGGCTTACTCCCATTCGATGGTCGCCGGCGGCTTGCCGGAGATGTCGTAAACCACGCGGGACACGCCCTCACACTCGTTGATGATGCGACGCGAGACGTGGTCCAAAAAGCCGTGGTCCAGATAGGCCCAGCGCGCGGTCATGAAGTCCACGGTCTCGACCGCGCGCAAAGCAATAACGTACTCGTAACGGCGTGCGTCTCCGACCACGCCCACTGACTTGACGGGCAGGAACACCGCGAACGCCTGGCTGACCTGGTCGTAAAGGCCGGCCCGCCGCAACTCGCTGATGAAAATGTGATCGGCCTTTTGCAAAGGCTCGACAAACTCCGGCCGCACCTCGCCGAGGATGCGCACACCCAGGCCCGGACCTGGGAATGGATGGCGCATCACCAGCTCGCGCGGCAGGCCCAGCTCGATGCCGATACGCCGCACCTCGTCCTTGAACAGCTCCCGCAAGGGCTCGACCAGCTTCAGGTTCATTTCGGCGGGCAGGCCGCCCACGTTGTGGTGCGACTTGATCACCTTGGCCTTACCGGTTTTCGCCCCGGCCGACTCGATCACGTCGGGATAAATCGTGCCCTGTGCCAGCCAGGCGGCTTCCTGGTGGGTCTTGGCCGCGGCTTCGAACACACGAATGAATTCGCGGCCGATGATCTTGCGCTTCTGTTCCGGGTCCGATACCCCGGCCAGCGCGTCCATGAACTGCTTGCGCGCGTTGACCCGCTCAACCCGAACGCCCAGGTGCTCGGCAAAAGTCGCCATGACCTGGTCACCCTCCTGGTAGCGCAACAAGCCGGTATCGACAAAGATGCACAGCAGCTGATCGCCGATGGCCTCATGCAGCAGGGCCGCGACCACGGAGGAATCCACCCCGCCCGAAAGGCCCAGCAGCACGGTATCCGAGCTAACCTGCTCGCGCACCCGCTCCAGTTGGTCATCGATGATCGCCTCGGTGGTCCAGGTCGCCCCGCAGCCGCAGATCTCGTGGACAAAGCGCTCGAGAATGCGCTTGCCCTGGGCGGTATGGGTCACCTCGGGGTGGAACTGCAGGCCGTAGTAGCGGCGAGCATCATCGCCCATGCCGGCAATCGGCGCCGACGCGGTGGTGCACAAGGTCTTGAAGCCGATCGGCAACTCGGTGACCTTGTCGCCGTGGCTCATCCAGACTTCCAGCAACGCCTGGCCTTCGACGTCGACACGATCTTCGATGCCGCGAAACAGCTCACCAGGGTCTGACAGGGCAACCTCGGCGTAGCCAAACTCCTTTTCGTCCGAAGGACTGACCGTGCCACCGAAGTGCTTGGCCATGGCCTGCATGCCGTAGCAGATCCCCAGCAGCGGCACGCCCAGCTCGAACACCACCGGCGGGATCCGCGGACTGTCGTCGAAGGCCACCGATTCCGGCCCGCCCGACAGGATAATGCCCGAGGCCGCAAAATCGGCAATCGCCTGATCGCCGGCGTCGAAAGGCATGATCTCGGAATACACCCCGATCTCGCGCACCCGGCGCGCAATCAGCTGGGTGTATTGCGAACCAAAGTCCAGGATCAAGATTCGATCGGCGTGAATATCGGCCATGACTTATCCCAGCTTGTAGTTGGGTGCTTCCTTGGTGATCGTGACATCGTGGGCATGCGACTCGCGCACACCCGAGGCGGTGATTCTTACAAAGCGCGGGCGGGTGCGCATTTCGTCAATGGTCGTGCAGCCGACATATCCCATGCTGGCGCGCAAGCCCCCCATCAGCTGGTGGACCACGCCTTCCATCGAGCCCTTGTACGGCACGCGGCCCTCGATCCCCTCGGGCACCAGCTTTTCCGTCTCGGTCTCGGCCTGGAAGTAGCGGTCCTTGGAACCCTGCTGCATCGCACCCAGCGAGCCCATGCCGCGATAGCTTTTATACGAGCGGCCCTGGAACAGCTCAACCTCCCCTGGGGCTTCCTCGGTCCCGGCGAGCAGGCTCCCGATCATCACGGCGGACGCGCCGGCAGCAATCGACTTGGCCAGATCGCCGGAAAAGCGAATCCCGCCATCGGCAATCACCGGCACCGACATTTCCCGCAGCGCCTCGGCGGCCGCAGCGACCGCGGTAACCTGAGGTACGCCGACGCCGGCCACCACCCGGGTGGTGCAGATTGAGCCCGGTCCCTGACCGATCTTGACCCCGTCGGCGCCGGCCTCTGCCAGCGCCTGGGCGCCGTCGCCGGTAGAGACATTGCCGCCAATGATCTGAACATCCGGATAATGGCGCTTGACCCAGCGGATCCGCTCCAACACACCGCTGGAGTGACCATGGGCGGTATCCACGACCACGATATCGATGCCGGCCTCGACCAGGGCCGAAATCCGGTCTTCGGTATCGCCTGCCGTCCCGACCGCGGCGGCTGCCAACAGCTGCTCGGCGCTGTCCTTGGCCGCGTTCGGGAAATCCTTCGATTTCTGGATATCCTTGACCGTGATCAGCCCCCTGAGCTCGAAGCGGTCGTTGACCACCAGCACCTTCTCGATGCGATAGCGGTGGAGCAGTTCCAGAACCTCGTCCTGGCCGGCACCCTCCTGCACGGTCACCAGCTTGTCCTTGCGCGTCATGATGTTGCGCACGGGATCGTCGAGTTTTTTCTCGAACCGCATGTCGCGGCTGGTGACAATGCCGACCAGCTCGTCCTTGTCGACCACCGGCACGCCAGAGATGTTGTGCAGGCGGGTCAGGTCGATAACCTCGCGGATCGTGGTGTAGGGGCTGACCGTGATCGGGTTCTTGATCACCCCGGCCTCGTACTTCTTGACGATCCGAACCTGCTCGGCCTGGCGCTCGATGGTCATGTTCTTGTGGATCACCCCGACCCCGCCGGCCTGGGCCATGGCGATGGCCAGGCGCGCTTCGGTGACCGTGTCCATGGCCGCCGAGGCCAGCGGAACGTTCAGGCGCAGATCCCGGGTGATGCGGGTCGACAGGTCCACGTCTCGCGGCAGCACCTCGGAGTAGGCCGGCACCAGCGAAACATCGTCAAAAGTCAGGGCTTCTTCGATCAATCGCATGGCTCGTTACTCTCCGGCAGGTCAATGTCGCATTATAGCAGTCCGCCCCCTTTTTCCGCCTTGATACCCTGGGTTTAAAGCGTGGCCGCGCGCTGGATCATATCCGCCACGATGTCCATCGCGACTAGCCGATCAAGTTCGTGTTTGTGAGCGACGAGTGCTGCCGCCTGCGGGAGGCCTCGGTCCGCTTCATGGACCGGAAACGGGGCGGCTGGCGGCTGACCAAGGAGTTTGCCATCGCCCTGGGCCTGGCTTTAAACGAACGTGCGTCAGGGTCTGACCCAGCGAAAAAACCGCATCGGTGGAACGTTCAGCGCCTCGATCTCAACCTCGGGCGCACCCAGGACCTCCCGACCCATGCGGCCCACATGGCCGCGGAACTGGTAGGCGACGAATACCCCGCCTTGCGCCGTTCGGTCACGTATGGCCCTGAGCACCGCGTTGCCGATGTCCCGCGGCATGGTCGAAAAGGGGATGCCTGAGACGATCGCATCGGGCGCCGGCAGCTTGTATAGATCGAGAATCTCGCCGAGTTCAGCCGCGCTGCCGGCGTGCGAGATCAGGCGCGGATCGTCAATGTCTTTCAGCAGCTCGGCAAAACGGGGGTCGAGTTCGATCGTCAGCAGTTTCGCGTCTGCCGGCATCGCGGCGAGCAGGGCGCGCGTGGTGCCGCCGGTTCCCGGCCCCAGCTCGATGATCAAGCGGGCCTGCGAGGCACCTGACAGTCGAACCAGCCTCTGTTCCAGGAAACGCGAGCTCGGTACGACTGAACCGACCTGCTCCGGACTGCGCAGGAAGCCGCGAAAAAACGCCAGCACCCCGCTTCCGTGCCGTCGGCGATCACGTTGGGACTGCTCGAGCATCCAGGGTCGCCTGATATCCTGCAAACCATCAGTCTATCACCGCACAGGGGTTTACCTGAAAGCGCACAAAAGGTATCCTTTCGCGCTTCGAATGTTCGCGAACCGCAAGGTTCGTCGGTTCACTCAAGAACCGCGCCAGCACCAGCGAATGGATGCGACAATGCGATTTACGGAGAGGTGGCCGAGTGGCTGAAGGCGCTCCCCTGCTAAGGGAGTATGGGGTTTGTAGCCTCATCGAGGGTTCGAATCCCTCCCTCTCCGCCAGATAGTGAGAAGCCCCCGCCGCACGGGGGCTTTTTTCATTTCTGGCAAAGCGGGAGGATCGATTCAAAGCCTAAGGTTCGAAGCATGCCGAAGGCGAAGCCACAGCCGCAGGGCAAGCTCCGGAAGGGGCGCAGTCAAACGTTCGGCCTCCGAGGCACGCGGTTTTCAAAGGGCGGGGCTCGAGCCGGGTGGAGATTCCGGCTCCTTGGCCGGGGTGACAGGGGCTGATCGCCATGGCGTCACTGACGGCCAGGATGATCAGGCCAGATCGCCCGTCATCCATGATCGCACCCGTCTACTGCGCCAGAATCCGCTCGACCAACTCCTCCGCCAACTCCTCCGCACTCGCCTCTACCGTCTTCAACACCAGCTCCGCCCGCTCAGGCACCTCGTAAGGCGCGCTAATCCCGGTAAAGTTGGGGATCAAACCGGCGCGGGCCTTCGCATAGAGACCCTTCACATCACGCTGCTCACAAACCTCAAGTGGCGTATCGACAAACACCTCGACAAATTCGCCATCGGGAAAGCGCTCACGCACCATCCGACGCTCGGACCGATACGGCGCGATAAAGCTGACCAGCACAATCAGGCCGGCATCGGTCATCAAGCGGGCGACCTCGCCCACGCGGCGGATGTTCTCGATACGGTCGGTCTCGGTGAAGCCCAGATCGCGGTTGAGGCCATGGCGAACATTGTCGCCATCAAGCAGGTAGGTGTGGTGCCCCAGAGCCAGGAGCTTCTTTTCGGCCAGATTGGCGATGGTCGACTTGCCCGAGCCCGACAGTCCGGTCAGCCAAACGCACTTCGGGACCTGGCCCTTCTGGCGCGCACGGGCGAACTGATCGACGTCAACCGCCTGCCAGTGCACATTCTGGGCCCTTCGCAAGGCGTAGTCGATCACCCCGGCCCCGACCGTGCCGTTGGTCTGGCGGTCGATGATGACGAAACTGCCCAGGTCCCGATTGAGCGCGTACGGCTCAAACGGCACCGCCCGATCCAGCTCGAGGTCCACCCGGGCTACCGCGTTGAGCGGCAACTCGCGCACGGCCAGTTGCTCCTGGGTGTTGACGTCGATCTGGTGCTTGATCTCGCTGACCCGGCCGCCGACCAGGCTGGTCCCGGTTTGAATCCAGTAATTGCGGCCCGCCTTGAGCGGCTCGCCGTCCATCCACAGCAGATGAACACCGAACTGGTCGGAGACCTCCGGCGGATCGGCTGCGGCAGCCAGCACATCGCCTCGACTGACGTCGATCTCTTCGGTCAATTCGACCACCACCGCCTGGCCGGCCAGCGCGCGCTGGACCACATCGCCGCCCGCGTGCAGTCCGGCAACGTGCGAACGGCGCCCCGAAGGCAGTGCAATGACCGCGTCACCAACGGCCAGCGGCCCGCCCAGAAGTGGCCCGGCAAAACCGCGAAAATTCTGGTGAGGCCTGCAGACCCACTGCACCGGGATGCGGAACGCACCGTCCGGCGCCTTGCCCTGCTCGGCTGCGGCCGATTCCAGCGCATCCAGCAAGGTTGGACCGGTGTACCAGGGTGTGTTCAGTGAGGCTTGGGTCACATTGTCGCCGTCGAGTCCCGAAATGGGGATCGAGGTGACCCGACCTATACCCAGCTGGTCGGCCAGGAAACGATAGTCGGCGACGATCCGCTCAAACCGCTCTCGGTCGAAGTCGACCAGATCCATCTTGTTCACGGCGAGCACGACATGGTCGATACCCAAAAGAGAGCAAATATAGCTGTGACGCCGTGTCTGGGTCAGGACGCCCTTGCGTGCATCGATCAGCACCACGGCCAGGCGCGCGGTTGACGCGCCGGTCGCCATGTTGCGGGTGTACTGCTCATGCCCGGGGCAATCGGCGACGATGAACTTGGCCCGCTCGGTATCGAAGAAGCGATAGGCCACATCAATTGTGATGCCTTGTTCGCGCTCGGCCGCCAGACCATCGACCAGCAGGGCGAAGTCCAGCTTCTCGTTCTGCGTGCCGTGGCGCCTGCTGTCGGCTTCAAGGGTCGCCAGCTGATCGGCGAACAGACGCTTGGAGTCGTACAGCAGTCGCCCGATCAGGGTGCTCTTGCCATCGTCAACGCTGCCGCAGGTGATGAAGCGCAGCAAGGGTTTGGTTTCATGCGATTCCAGGCGCACCTGGACGGGAGACAGCATTGTCATGGCAAAAAACTTTTCATTCAATCGGCAGGTCATAGCGGCGTGCAAAATCGGCCAGCGGTGCCGGCCGGTCGAACAAGTAGCCCTGGAACACGGGACAACCCAGCATTCGCAGCACGTCAAAGTGGGCATCGGTCTCAACGCCCTCGGCGACGACGTCCATCTTCAGCGTTTTGGCCAGGGCAATGATGGTTTCGGTGATGCCGCGATCGTTGTCGTCGACCAGCAGGTCGCGAACAAACCCCTGGTCGATCTTGACCTGTGCGATTGGCAAACGCTTGAGATAAGCCAGAGAAGAGTATCCAGTCCCGAAATCATCCAGCGAAAACGCCACGTGTAGCCTGCGCAAAGCGTGCATCCGCGCCGAAATCTTCTCCAGATCCTGCGCCAGTGCGCTTTCGGTGATTTCAAGTTTGAGGGTCGAAAGACGCACCGGCTGCTCGGCCAGCACGGCGGCCACTTTCTCCTCAAAATCAGGCTGTTCAAAGTGCTTTGCGCTGATATTGACGGCAATCGTGAGGTGCTGTGTGCGCTCATCCTCGGCCCAAAGCGCCAGCTGCCGGACCGCCATACGAACCACTTTATACCCCAGCTCCACGATCAGGCCGCTAGCCTCGGCGACCGGGATGAACTCAGCCGGCGAGAGCAGGCCGCGTTCCGGATGCTGCCAGCGGATCAGCAACTCCGCCCCAACCAGCTGACCTTCTGTGTCGACCTGACCCTGGTAAAACGGCACCAGCTGACCCGATTGAATCGCCTCGCGCAGTTCGACTTCCACGCGATGACGATGCATCAGCCCCGACTGCACGGCCGGATCAAAAAAGGCAAAGGTGTTCTTGCCGGCCGATTTGGCCTGGTACATGGCAATGTCGGACTGCTGCATCAATGCATCGATTGACTGCTCCTGGCCAACAAACAGCACCGCGCCCATGCTGGCCGTCACACGGTGTTCGAGCTCGCTTTGACCGAAAGGCTGAGCCAGCGCGTTAAGGATCTTTTTGGCCACCCGCTCGACCCGCTCTGCAGCATCAACCGGATCGATCGAAAGATCGGCCAGCACGACCACGAACTCATCGCCGCCGAGGCGAGCCACCAGATCGCTCTCATACAGGTTGGCCGCCAGGGTCCTGGCGACTCGGATCAGCAGGTCGTCGCCTTGGCGGGGGCCGAGCGTGTCATTGACGAGCTTGAAGTTGTCCAGATCGAGAAACAGCAGGGCGTTGTACATCCGGCTGCGCTGCGAAGCCGCCATGCGAAACTTCAGCTGCTCCTCGACCAAGCGCCGGTTGGGCAGACCGGTCAAGCCGTCCTTGAACGACAGCTGCTCAATGCGCTCCTGGAAAAGCTTGTGCTCGGTGATGTCGGTCTGCAGGGCCATGAAGCCCTCCAGCTGGCCATCGCGATCCCTGACCGGTGAGCAAGCGATGTGCAGCCAGTACTCGCGGCCCGAGCGGGTGTAGTTGATCACTTCGACCTGAAAACCCTCGCCAGCTGCCAGCTGACGGCGCATGTGCGAAACAGTATCCGGATCGGTCTTTTCCCCCTGCAGCAGCTCGCCGGGCTTGCGCCCCAGCATCTCGTCCAGCGAGAACCCGGTCATGCGTTCGCAGCCCTCGTTAACCCAGGTCACCCGCCCATCAGCATCGGTGAAAATCACCCCGTGCTGGGTCTGACGAACCACCTCGGAGAGTTGCGCCAGTCTGGACTCCTGGGCTCTGAGAAGAGAAATATCCTGAACGGTGGTGACCTTGAAGCGCCGCCCGTCCTCGGTGATCACCCGTCCGGCCGTGACCATCACGGTGCGGATTTCGCCGTCCTTGCGCAGGACCCGCCACTCCCCTGCGCTCTCCTCTCCGCCAGCAATATATTGATCGTGAATGCGCGCTGCCGTTTCACGCATCTCCTCGGGCAAAACCTTGGTGAAAGGTTGCCCAATCAGTTCATCGCGATCGTAGCCATAGGTGCGGCAGTAAGCATCATTGACCAGCACGAAGCGGCCGTCCTCGTTGGTCACACAGATGCCGATTTCAGCCGAGTTGTAAACCGCGCGCAGAAAAGCCAGCTGCTCACTGGCAGGTATCTGTCGGCCGCTGGTGACCACTTCATCCACTCAGAAATAACCTTCCATCTTCTTTTTCTCCATCGACGCCGACTCATCGCGGTCGATCGCCCGCCCCTCGCGCTCGGACGACGTCACAGCCAGCATCTCACCGATCACCGCTTCCATCGTATCAGCATCGGATTCGACCGCACCGGTGAAGGGGTAGCAACCCAAGGTACGGAAGCGGACTTTACGCACCTGCACCTCACCAGGGTCGACCGGTAGACGATCGTCGTCGACCATGATGATCAGACCATCGCGGATCACCGTTGGGCGATCGGCGGCCAGGTACAAATCCGGCACCTGGACGTTCTCGCGGTAGATATAGAGCCAGATATCAAGTTCAGTCCAGTTCGAGAGCGGGAACACGCGCACGCTTTCACCGGCGTGCAGACGGCCGTTGTACTGACTCCACAGCTCCGGGCGCTGATTCTTCGGATCCCAGCGGTGCTGGGCGGTGCGGAAGGAGAACACCCGCTCCTTGGCGCGCGACTTTTCCTCGTCCCGGCGTGCGCCGCCCAGCGCGGCATCGACCTTATGCCGAGTCAGGGCCTGGCGCAGTGCCTGGGTGAGCATCACGTCGGTGTGCACCGTGGCCCCATGGTCGATCGGGTTGATGCCTTGGGCCAAGCCGTCTTCGTTCATGTGCGCGATCAGTCGACAGCCGGTTTCCTCGGCGCGTCGGTCGCGAAAACCGATCATCTCGCCGAAATTCCAGCCCGTGTCGATGTGCATCAGAGTGATCGGCGGCGGCGCAGGATAGAACGCCTTGACCAGCAGGTGCAGCAGGACCGACGAGTCCTTGCCCACCGAGTAAAGCATGATCGGATTCTTGAAGCCGGCGGCGACCTCGCGAATGATGTGAATGGCTTCGGCTTCGAGGCGGTCCAGGTGACTCAGATCCATACCAGGCTCTTGATTTCAGGCCAGCGATATCTTAGCTGATTCGGGTCCGGGCCGGTTCGCGCTGTAGCCGGCGCGACCGCGACATCCCGGTTTCGATCTGCCCGCCGGCGCGCGCTCACTCCACGAATCGAGTCGGCTAAACTAAGCCGTGCGATCGAGTCAATCCTTGATTGAATCCTCCATCAGCTTCCCCCAGTCTGCAAAGATGAATGAGCCCGCCAAAGTTTCGACACTGCGTTCCTTTGCCCTAGGTGCCTGCTGGGCCCTGTCGATCGTTGGCACCGTGACGCCGGCGCTGCCCGCCGAGCCCCAGGGGTGCGATCTGCTGGACTCGGTCCCCGCCACGCCGGCCGTTGACTTCGACACCCAGATCCAGCCGCTCTTCAATGATCTCGGGTGCACAGGCTGTCACGGCGAGTGGGGGGCGGCCGGTCTGAACCTGCTGCCCGGCGCGTCCTGGGCCGCGCTGGTCGGTCAGCCTGCGACCACCAACCCGGACCGGCTGCGGGTCGAGCCGTTCCGGCCCGATCGCAGCACCCTGCTGCACTCGGTCAACTGTGACATCCCGGGCGGCCCGGCGTTCCGCATGGACGATCCTATGGGCAATCCGCTAACCCTCGCCGATCAGGCCCTGATCCGGGACTGGATCGCCCAGGGGGCTCACCCCGAGCCTTTTGCGCCTGCCATCCCGGGAGACGTCCTGCTGCAAGAGCTGTTTCCGGCCGGAACCTTCAGCCGCGCGCTGGGCCTGGTCAACGCCGGCGACGGCTCGAACCGGGTGTTCGTGGTCCGCCAGATCGGCACCATCGAGGCCTTCGAACCCGGCGGGAGCGCGTCTGTGTTCATGCAGCTGCCCGGCCCGCTGTCGAGCGACGGCGAGCGCGGCCTGCTCGGCCTCGCCTTTCATCCCGGCTTTGCCGACAACGACCGGTTCTTCGTCAACTACACCGCCGGGTCCGGACACCCGTCAGGCGCCAGCACCGGCGATACGGTGATTTCTGAATTCCGGATCGATAGCGCCACCGGACTGGGCGACCCGGACAGCGAACGGGTGCTGATGACCATTGCCCAGGATTTCAGCAACCACAACGGCGGCCAGATCAAGTTCGGACCGGACGGCTATCTCTATATCGGCATGGGCGACGGCGGCGGCAGCGGCGACCCGTGCAACCGGGCCCAGACCCTGGACCCGGACGCCATTCAGACCGGCGGCAGCTGCCGCGACGATCCCACGGCCGCCCTGCTCGGCAAGATGCTGCGCATCGACGTCGACAGCACCACCCCGCCCGGCAGCAACACGCTGTGCGCGGCCGCTCCGGACGGGTCGGCCGAATACGCCGTGCCGGCCGACAACCCCTTTGTCGACGAGGCCGCCTGCGCCGAGGTCTGGGCGCTGGGCCTGCGCAACCCCTGGCGCTGGAGTTTCGACCGGGCCACGGGTGACCTGTGGATCGGCGACGTCGGCCAGAATCGCTGGGAAGAAGTCAGCTTCCGGCGGCTTGATCAGCCCGGCGGCGCCGACTTCGGCTGGAAGCGGTGCGAAGGGCCTTTCACGTTCCCGCCGCAGACCCCGGCGCAGACGTGTCCGCATGATCACCAGTTTCCGGTGCTGCACTACCCGAGGTCGCAAGTCGATCGTTCCGTGACCGGGGGTTACCGGTACCGGGGCCCGATCCTCAGCCTGCAGGGCGCCTACGTGTACGGTGACTATTGGTCTGGGCGCATCTGGTTTGCCTGGCAAACCGGCACCGAACAATTCGAGACGCTGGAGTTCTCGCAACTGGGCTCGGATCTGCGCAGTTTCGGCGAGGACGAAGCCGGAAACCTGTATGTGGTGCGCAATGGCGGTATCTGGCGCTTCGTGGTCGATGGGGTGTTCGCGGATCGCTTCGAGCCCGGTTCGCAATAGAGGGCGTGAGCGACCACAAGTTGCGGCCGTTCAGGCGCAGGGTCGATCGTTTGCCGCCCGTTGGTGTGCGTCTGCCGAGCTGCTCAAAGGTTTAGAGATCCCGGAGATCGCCTCTGGCGATTCCGGGATGACAAGGGGCGCAAAGTGCGACTTTGCCAGCCTGGGATGAACCGCTTTTAAGCAACAGGGCTTGTCATTCCGCGCTTGGAGCCAGTCACCCCGGCCTCGCTGTGGGGACGTCGTCCCGGGACTGATCCGGGATCCCCAGACCGCGACGCTGATGCACTCAAGCCTACATATTCCTTCGGTACTCCCCGCCCACCTCGTAAAGCGCATGGCTGATCTGGCCCAGCGAACAAGTCTTCACCGCCTCCATCAGCGCCTCGAAGGTGTTGCCGCGGGCTCGGGCGACGTTTTGCAGGTGCTTCAGGGCAGCGTCTGAGCGCTCGGCATTGCGAGCCTGGAAGGCCTGGACGTTGGTCACCTGTTGGCGCTTCTCATCTTCGGTGGAGCGCATCAGCTCAATCTCACCGCCTTCCTGTTCACTGCCCTCGGGCGGCAGGAAAGTGTTGACGCCGACCAGCGGCAGCGAGCCGTCGTGTTTCTTGTGCTCGTAGTACAGACTCTCGTCCTGAATCTTGCCGCGCTGGTACATGGTGTCCATGGCACCCAGCACCCCGCCGCGCTCGGACAGGCGCTCGAATTCGGCATAGACGGCCTCTTCGACCAGGTCGGTCAGCTGATCGACGATATAGCTGCCCTGCCATGGGTTTTCGTTGAAGTTCAGCCCCAGTTCCTTGTTGATGATCATCTGGATGGCCACCGCCCGGCGCACGGATTCCTCGGTGGGCGTGGTGATGGCCTCATCGAAGGCGTTGGTGTGCAGGCTGTTGCAGTTGTCGAACAGGGCATACAGCGCCTGCAGCGTGGTGCGGATGTCGTTGAACTGAATCTCCTGGGCGTGCAGCGAGCGGCCTGAGGTCTGGATGTGGTACTTCATCATCTGCGCGCGCTCGTTGGCGCCGTAGCGCTCGCGCATGGCGCGCGCCCAGATGCGCCGCGCAACCCGGCCGATGACGGCGTATTCCGGGTCCATGCCGTTGGAGAAGAAAAAGCTCAGGTTGGGCGCGAAGGCATTGATATCCATGCCGCGGGCCAGGTAGTACTCGACGATGGTGAACCCGTTGGACAGGGTAAAAGCCAGCTGGCTGATCGGATTCGCCCCGGCCTCGGCGATGTGATAACCGGAGATCGAGACCGAGTAGAAGTTACGCACCCCGTGGTCGATGAAGTACTGCTGGATGTCGCCCATCATGTGCAGGGCGAACTCGGTGGAAAAAATGCAGGTGTTCTGGGCCTGGTCTTCTTTCAGAATGTCGGCCTGGACGGTGCCGCGCACGACTTTCAGGGTATCGGCCTTGATCTTGTGGTACGTCTCTGCATCGAGCAGCTGATCCCCGGTCACGCCGAGCAGACCGAGGCCAAGGCCGTCGCTGGAGCCGGGGAGGTCGCCGCTGTAGCTGGGGGCCTTGTCGCCCAGCAGATCGGCCTTTTTCTTCTCGGCCTGCGCCCACTGACCGGACGCCTTCAGGTGCTTTTCGACTTGCTGGTCGATCGCGGTGTTCATGAACATCGCCATCAACATCGGCGCCGGACCATTGATGGTCATCGAAACCGAGGTGGTCGGGGCGGCCAGGTCGAACCCGGAATAGAGCTTCTTCAGATCATCCAGGGTGGCGATGGACACGCCGGAATTGCCGACCTTTCCATAGATATCGGGCCGCTCGGCCGGGTCTTCGCCGTACAGCGTGACCGAGTCGAACGCAGTGGACAGGCGCTTGGCGGGCTGACCCTCAGAGACATAGTGAAAGCGCCGGTTGGTGCGCTCGGGCGTGCCTTCACCGGCAAACATCCGGATCGGGTCCTCGTTGGCTCTACGGTAGGGGTACACCCCGCCGGTGTAGGGATAGTCGCCGGGCAGGTTCTCGCGCATCAGAAAGCTCAGCAGCTCGCCCCAGTCCGAAGTCTGGGGGGCGGCGATCTTCGGAATTTGCAGACGCGAGAGTGACTCTCGGTAGTTTGATCCCGTGATGTCCTTGCCGCGAACCTGGTAGCGGTATTCCTTTGCCTCGACCGCCGCCTTGCGTTCGGGCCAGCGCCGAAGCAGGTCGCGGGCCTCTTCGGGGATGGCCTTGACCGCTTCGGCGTAGCGTTGCGCAAGCACCATTGCCACGTCAGATCGGGGGCTTTGTTGCGCGCCATCTTGTTGAGCCGGCGATGGGGGCCCCGGCTCGGAGGCCGGGGCGACAGGATGCGAGTCGTTGGGGCCCGAAACAGCCGGATTCTGGTGGGTCGGGTCTGGGGCGACGACATTGGGGTCACTGTGGCCCGAAGCCGCCGGCTTTTGGTCGATATCACCCTGGGCGACGGCGCTTTGATCGGAACGGACCGCGCCCGGAGCAGTCGGCATCCCGTGACTTGAGTCTGGGGCGCCATTCATCGGGACCAGCGGCTCGACGCCATGACCCGGAGCGAGCTCAGAGAGGACCTCGAAGTAATGCTGCGCGCGCCGGGCTTCTTCGGCCCAGCGCTGGATCTGGTCGTTGATGGCCCGGCCCTGCTCGGCGATTTCGGCCAGGTAGCGCGCCCGCGCGCCTGGAATCAGCACTGACGGCTTCGGTTCCTTATCGGCCAGCTCCACCGCCGGGACAAAATCACACCGCACCCCGACCTCCGTGGCTGTCGCCCCGGCCCCCGAGCCGGGGCCCGAACTCTCTTCTGGCAGCCTGTCGCGCAATAACCGGCAGAGGTTGGCAAACATCCACGTCACCCCCGGATCATTGAACTGGGAAGCGATCGTCGGGTACACCGGCACGTCTTCGTCAGCCAGGTCGAACGCCAGGCGGTTGCGCCGCCACTGCTTGCGCACATCACGCAGCGCGTCCGCTGCACTCTGCCGATCAAACTTGTTCAGCACCACCAGCTCGGCGAAGTCGAGCATGTCAATCTTTTCAAGCTGACTGGCCGCACCGTAGTCGCACGTCATGACATAGACCGGAAAATCGACCAGATCGACCACCTCTGAGTCGGACTGACCGATGCCGGCGGTCTCGAGGATAATCAGATCAAAGTCGCAGGTCTTGAGAAACGCCAGGCTGTCGGCAACGACTTCGGAGACGGCCAGATGCTGCCGCCGAGTGGCCATGGAGCGCATGAAGATGCGCTCCGATCTGAGCGAATTCATCCGGATGCGATCACCCAGCAGCGCCCCGCCGGTTCGACGTCGGGTCGGGTCGACCGCCAGAACCGCGATGCGCATCCTGGGGAAGTAGTGCAGAAAGCGGTTCAGCAATTCATCGGTGACTGAGGATTTGCCGGCCCCGCCGGTGCCGGTCAGGCCGAGGACGGGGCTGGGTGTTCGGCTTCGTGGGACCTGGACGCCGGCTCGCGGGCCGGGGCGACCGGCCGGTTGGCCCGGTGGTCGCGTGCCGTTCTCTATGGCCGACAGCGCCCGGGCAATGTCCAAGTCGCTCAGCCTGTCGCCCGAGCTCGAGCCGGATTCTTCAAAATCGGACGCCTGCCCCTCACCACCTGTCGCCCCGGCCCCAGAGCCGGGGCCTGAACTTTGCGCATCGGCTCGCTTCGAGCGGCCCTGCCATGTCCGGGCCACCAGATCGTCGATCATGTCGTTCAGGCCCATCTTCATCCCGTCTTCGGGGTGATAAATGCGGTTGACGCCGTAGCCCTGCAGTTTGCGGATTTCTTCAGGCGTGATTGTGCCGCCGCCGCCGCCAAAGACCTGGACATGACCTGCCCCGTGCTCGGCCAGCTGATCAACCAAGTAGCTGAAAAACTCGTTGTGACCCCCTTGATAGGAGCTGATCGCCACGGCATCGGCGTCTTCGCACACCGCCGCGCGCACGATTTCGGCCACCGATCGATTGTGACCTAAGTGGATGACTTCGCAGCCGCGCGCCTGGATCAGACGGCGCATCAGGTGGATCGCCGCGTCGTGGCCATCGAAAAGGCTGGCTGCAGTGACCACCCGCAAAGGCGCCTCGGGCCTGCGCGTCGGGGACTCGGTTCGTTGCTCAGCAAGGTTAGACATGGCGCTTATTCTATCGTGCCGACCAAAAATTGATGCAGATCAGATACAAGTGTTCATGAACCCGGGCATAATTGCGCCCATGGACCAGCCCGTAAACCCAGTGAACGCAGTGAACCAGTTCCCCAAGCCGCCGCCGGAGGAAATGGCGGAGCATGCCGAGGAGGCCGCGCAGTTTTTGAAACTGATGGCCAATCCGCACCGCTTGATGATCCTGTGCCATTTGCTCGACGGTGAGATGTCGGTCGGTGAGCTCAACTCGCACTTGCCCTTGAGCCAATCCGCCCTGTCCCAGCATCTGGCCGTGCTACGCAACAGCGATATCGTCAAGACACGCCGTAATCAGCAGGTGATCTTCTACTCGCTGTCCAGCGATCAGGTCCGCGCGGTTATGGCCGAACTGTACCAACAGTTCTGCAGACCTCACTGCGGTTAGCACACCGATCCGCGCTAGCGTTTCAAGCCGCTAACGTTTTCTGCCGAACAGAATTCCCATCAGGTTGCGCGAAATCTCGCGGCCGATGGTACTGCCCACGGTTCGCATTGTTGACTTGAGAAAGGCCTCGCCCGTTGACTGGCGGCCCGAAGAACGCCGACGCGGTGGCGACTCTGCTGCACGCGCAGCCTTGTCGGCGGCGGCTCGCTCCGCCTCCTCCTGCGCCGCTTCGGCGGCAGCTTCGGCCTGCTTCTGCAACAGCTCGTAGGCCGACTCGCGGTCCAGCGTGGCGTCGTACTTGGTCCCAACCGGGCTGCGCGCCCGAACCTCGGTACGCTCCTGGTCGCTCAGTGGTCCCATCCGGCAGCGCGGTGGTGAAATCAGGGTCTGCTCCACCGGCTGCGGGATGCCCTTCTCGCCCAGCGTAGAGACCAACGCCTCGCCCACGCCCAGCGTCGTGATGGCGCTGACGACATCCAGCCCGGGCTTGGGCACGAAAGTCTCCGCGGCCGCACGAATAGCCTTCTGGTCCCTGGGTGTAAAGGCCCGCAGCGCGTGCTGGACCCGGTTGCCCAGCTGACCGAGGATTTCATCGGGCACATCGTCTGGATTCTGCGAACAGAAATAGACGCCCACACCCTTGGAGCGGATCAGCCGGACCACCTGCTCGACCCGGCGCATCAACGCCGGCGGGGCATCGTCGAACAACAGATGGGCTTCATCGAAAACGAACACCAGCTTCGGCTTTTCCTGATCGCCCACTTCGGGCAGCTGCTCAAAAAGTTCGGAGAGCAGCCATAGCAGAAAGGTTGAGTACAGTCGCGGCTTGAGGATCAGGCGCTCGGCCGAGAGCAGGTTGATCACGCCGCGACCGGACAGGTCGGTGCGCATCAGATCCGACAGCTCCAGCGCGGGCTCGGCAAAGAAATGGTCAGCGCCGTCAGACTCCAGGCTCAGGAGGCGGCGCTGAATCGCCCCGATCGAGGCGGTGTTGACCAGACCGTAGCGGGCGCTGACCTCCTGACGATTTTCGGCCACGTGGTTGAGCAGCGAGCGCAGATCCTTGAGGTCCAGCAGCAGCAAGCCGGCCTCGTCGGCGACCCGGAAAACGACGTTGAGTACGCCTTCCTGGGTATCGTTGAGCTCGAGCATGCGCGCCAGCAGGGTCGGACCGATCTGGGTGACGGTCGCGCGAACCGGGTGACCGGCCTGCCCCCACAGATCCCAAAAAACCAGCGGGTTGGGCTCCTGGCGATAGTCGGTGATCCCAATACGTTCGATCCGTTCATCGATCTTCGGATGCGGTTTGACGGCCGCAGCCAGGCCCGAGACATCGCCCTTGGCGTCAGCCATGAAGACCGGCACCCCCATGCGCGAAAAACCTTCGGCCAGCACCAGCAGGGTCACGGTCTTGCCCGTGCCGGTCGCACCGGCAATCAGACCATGACGGTTGGCGTATTTTCCGGCCAGGTGAACCTGATGCTCGCCTTTGCCAAGCAGGATGGAATGAGTCATGACAGGATAGTAGCTGAATCCAAGCCCATCGGGTCGCTTGCTATTATATTAGAAATATCTTATTCTCTAGCTTGTGCCCGCACTGCCACGGAGAATCCAACCATGAACATCGACCGTTTTGTTTTCGCCTTCGCCGGCCTCCTGATACTGATCAGCGTCGGCCTGTCACAGGTCCACAGCGTCTACTGGCTGTTGCTGACCGCGTTCGTCGGGCTCAACATGCTCCAGGCCGCGTTTACCGGTTTCTGTCCGCTGGCCAAGATCCTCAAGGCCGCCGGTTCAAAACCGGGCCATGCTTTCGAGTAAGCACCCACCTTGCAATCTGGAGAAGCCATGAAATTGTTTGCTGACTCGTCGAATCGCGTGCTGATGGTCGCCTTGATCGCGCTGTTCCTCGCCGCGCCGGCCGTGGCCGATGATCATCGCGGCGCCGGTAATCCGGATCGCGAACGCGGTGAACATCACGCCCAACGCGGCCAGATGGGCCAAAGCGGCCCGCACGGGGCCATGGGCGGCGGACGCGAACATCGCCTGTTCGTGACCGTGACCGGCAGCGAGACCCAGGACCGCGCCATGCCGCTGACGCTGGCCAACAAGGCGCTGGATCAGGGCCTGGAAGTGCGCGTGCTGTTGTGCGGTGCCGGTGCCGAACTGGCCCTGGCCGACTATCAGGCCGAGAGCTTCGACCCACCCGGCGTGACCCCGAAAGACCTTCTGGGACGACTGCTGAACAACGGCGCCGTGGTCGAAGTCTGCGCCATCTTCCTGCCCAACACCGACTATGACGAAACCGATCTGACCGACGGCATCGGTATCGGCGCGCCGGACGACGTGGCCGAGTACATGATGGGGCCGAGAACGCGAATCTTCTCGAACTGATTCGCGTCGGGTCGGCTGGAGACGCCGAGACCTCCTGCCCAGCGTGAGACCCCGGGGCAAGCCCGGGGTGACAGGCTGTTTGTTGGGCATCGGGGTAGCAGGCTGGGTGTTGACGCGTCGGGCTGTTCTGTCGCAAGCGGCGCGCGCGGGCAACACGGCTGCAACCTGCTGAGCTGCCGATTCCGCTAGACTAGAAAGGTTGCATCATCCGCACACCCGATGGTTGTGGGCGGTGTGTTTCCTTTTCCGGCCGGTTCTTCGGGGTTCCGGCCTCATCTAGAGCCTGCGACACAGAAGCGCAGGCCTCGGAGGTCTTGCATGAATCTGTTTGAAGTCATCGACACGACCGAGCATGAACAGGTCGTGTTCTGTCATAACAAGGATGCCGGGCTCAAAGGCATCATCGCCATTCACAACACGACCCTGGGGCCCGCCCTGGGAGGGCTTCGAATGTGGCCTTATGCCACTGAGCAGGAGGCCCTGGAAGACGTGCTGCGCCTGTCGCGCGGCATGACCTACAAAGCGGCAGTGGCCGGCCTGAATCTGGGTGGCGGCAAGTCGGTGCTGATTGGTGATCCGCGCAAGGACAAGTCCGAGGCTCTGTTTCGTTCATTCGGGCGCTTTATCGAATCACTGCACGGGCGCTACATCACCGCTGAAGACGTCGGCATCGACGTCAACGACATGGAGTACGTGTTCCAGGAAACCGACAACTGCGTCGGCGTCCATCAGGTCCACGGCGGCTCGGGCGACCCCTCACCCTTTACCGCCTACGGCACCCTGCAAGGCATTCGCGCCTCGCTATCGCACCGCTTCAATGACGAGGAGTTCGGCGACTACAGCTACGCCGTGCAAGGCGTCGGCCACGTCGGCTTCGAACTGGTCAAGCTGCTGCGCGCCGAAGGCGCCAAGGTCTTTGTCACCGATATCAACGAAGACGCCATCGCCCAGGCGGTGGAACTGGGCTGCGAAGCGGTCGGGCTGGACGACATTTACGAAGTCGACGCCGACGTGTTCTGCCCGACCGCGCTGGGTGCCGTGGTCAACGAGCGCACCCTGCCGCGGTTTCGCTTCAAGATCGTGTGCGGGGCGGCCAACAATCAGCTGGCCACCGACGAGTGCGGCAATGAATTGGAGGCGCGCGGCATTCTGTATGCACCCGACTACGCGGTCAACGCCGGCGGCCTGATGAACGTTTCGATCGAGTTTGAAGGCTACAACCGCGAGCGCGCCAAGCGCATGATGCGCACGATCTACTACAACGTCTCCAAGATCTTCCAGATCGCCCAGCGCGACGGTATCCCGACCTGGAAAGCCGCCGACCGCATGGCCGAGGAACGTATCGCCACCATCGGCAAGCTCAAGCTGCCGTTCATGGGCCGCTCGCATCGCTTTCCGGGGCGGGAGCGCGGGAATCAATAGAATACGTTCCCAGATAGAAAAATCACTGGCGAAAAAAACGCCGCGGCAAAGAACCGCGGCGTTTTTTATTGGCATGTTGGGGAAGGAACCCCCGAACTTGTCAGCCAAGCTTACGGCAGGTCACGGTCCAGACCGACGGTCCAGCCAGCTGTCCAGTCGGCTTCTGCACTCGGGATGGCTCCAGCGTAATCGACGTTGTCAAAGAACGCATCAGTGAACGGCACAGCACCAATTCCGATGGCCGGAGAACCAGGCATGGGCGCGTAGTTCTGAAGCATCGGATCAACTTCCAGGTTGTTGGTCTGTCCGAGAACGAAGTCAGACACCAGGAACGGGTCGCCGTCTTCGTTGGCAAACGTACCACCGTCGCAACCAAACAGAATGTTGTTGGTAAACGTCAGGTTGTCGGCGTTGTTGAAGGTGGACTCCTGGTCGATGTCCAGGCATTCGTCACCGAACCCGGTCACGATGGAATTGGCCATCGCGACACCGGTCCCCTCACGAATCAGCCAACCGATGTCAGCGTTCGGCGAACCAATAAAGGTCCCGTTGGCGATCCTGGGCAAGGCGCGCGGCAGGGAGTCATTGGCATCACCGTTGTTGTCAGCCTCGATGCCCTGGTCCCCGTCGTCGAGGTACTGCTTGACTACCGCGTACTGCACGTTGCCCTGCCAGCCCTGGGTCCAGTCGATGCTGTCGTCACCGATACCGGTCAGAACCAGGTAACGCGCGTTGACGGTACCGCCGTAGAACTCGATACCGTCGTCTTCGTTCAGGTGAACCTGAATGAATTCGAAGGTCGTGCCGTCACCCACACCCTGCAGGGCGATCCCGTTGAGTTCGTCTTCCTCGTTAAAGGCGATGCCCGCGTTAGACACAATCAGGTAGCGCATGACGCCGCTGTTGTCGCGCGGATCGTTGCCGCCGTAGGTACCGGAATTACCTTCACCCTGCGCCGTGCAAACCTCGGTACCTTCCGGGCATCCGTTGATCGGGGCACGGCCATTGATCACCAGGCCACCCCACTCACTGCGGTCCTCAGCCAGGAAACCGCGCATGATGATCGGGTTTTCCGGCGTGCCTTCGGCGAAAATCTTGCCGCCCTGCGACACGATGAAAGTATCGGTATTTCCCAAGGTACCGCCCACAATCTCGGTGTTCGGCTCGATCGTGACCGTACCACCGTCACCAACAAAGAACTGGCCCTGAACCAGCCAGGTCGTCTCGTTGGTCAGGGTGATGTCATCGGTTACCGGATCGCCTCCGCCAATGATGCAAGACCCGGGCAGCGGGCCATCAGTGGCAAAATCGGGGCAGCTTTCGAAGACTTCATCGACAACGCAGTTGTCGCCCTTGAGGTTGGTCAGCGTATCGATGGTGCCGGAACCGTCCACACCGTCGTACTCGAGCACCGCATTGTTGCAGCTGTTGAACTTTAGCGTCGCGGTACCCCAAGGATCGGACTGAGGGTTGCCCGGAGCCGGGTCGAATGCACCACCGCTGAACTCAAAAAACGTCAGTTCTGCTGTGTTCGTCGCGGGATCGATCTTGGCTTGTTCAGAGATCAGCCAAACCGGTGAACCATCGCGGTAGGTAAACCACTGGACAAGTGCGGCAGGTGCGAAATCACCGGCAACATTGGCATTCTCGTAAATGTCAATGATCATGCCGCGAGCGACATTGGTCTCAAGGGTCTCTGCCCAGTTTCCACTGAACGTATCATTCACTACGAATGCATGCGCAGAGCCGGCCAATGCTGTGCCGACCGCAAGCGCGAGCGCGTTACGGGTCAAATTTTTCAACATGCTGAAATTCCTCTTGGATGAGCGTGAACTGCCTTATAAAGACTGAGAGCGCTTCTGCGCCAGCCGCACGACGACTCTAGAGGTCGGAGATTGCAAGGCAATGACCTATACATTGCAGAACCATTACATCGCGTCGAATAGGTTTCGATCAGAAAAAGTCGTAGCTGAGACCCAGCCCCAGCGTCCGGCCATTGCCATAGCGCTGAGTTGTTTCCGGTCCCTGTTTGATTTCGAACTCATCGTCGAGCAAGTTGCCGAACTTGGCGCTGAATGACCAGTGATCGCTCCATCGCCACCGAAACACGAAATCCAGGGCGCCCTGAGCCTGCTCGATCTTATCGGGCGCGCCTAGCACCCCGACTTCAGCGATGCGCTCGCCGACGAAGTTGTACAGCAGGGTCGCTTCCAGGCCCAGATCCGGACGGTCGTAGCCGACCTGGAAATTGATGATCATGGGCGACTGACCCTGGAGCTCGCGCGAGGTCGAGGTCAGTATTCCGCGGTCGTCCGGATTGATGGTGATCTCGGACTCGATGATCGAAACGTTACCAGCTACATAGAACGGGTCGAACACTGCATCCCAGCCAAGCCAGCGATCTATGAATCCCAGTGTCTTGCGACCCTCAAACTCGACCCCGAAATTTTCCGCTTCTTTCGCGTTGGCGTAAGTCAGCAGCTGACTCACGCCGGGCTGCACCGTCAGCTCGATCGGTTGCTGGATGAGCTTGTAAAACGCGCCGATCGAAACCAGTTCACCTGGCTCGGGATAAAACTCCCAGCGGATATCAGCATGCTGGACGTCGGAGGAGACCAGGTCGGGATTCCCCACCACCTCGCGTTTCAGGATGGGATCGGTGAACGGGGAGTCGGACAGCTCCTTGAAATCCGGACGGATGATGGTTTCGGCGTAGCTCAGACGCAGCTGCTGGCGATCGCTGATCAGCCAGGTCAGCGCAACGGCCGGAAACAGGTCAGTATCGGCAAGATCGGACTCAGACTCCAGCGTATCGGGTTCGAACAGACTGAAGGTTCGGACATTCTGTCGCCAGTCCTCGACGCGCGCGCCGCCAGAAAGACGAAACCGTTCAGCAATCGTGACATCAAGACTGCCGTAGAAGGCGTCGACGTCGAGAAAAGCCGCATAGGTATCGCTGTTACGGGTCACTTCCTGCAGCAGAACACCGCCAGGACCGATATTGTCCGGCGTCAGGATGTCTTCGAGTTGCTGTCGACGACGCTCCTCCTGCGTGAGATTGGAAATACCCCCCCAGGTGAATCGACGAATGATCGAATCACGCGCTTTTTCAAGCACACGGAAGCCGCCGCTAACCTCGCCGTCGATCAGCCCGCGAAACGAAAACGGAACGAAAACATCTGCACCAACATCGACGGCGGTGTCATCGAGCTGCGTGTACCGCCTTATGTTGGAATCCGCACGCCTGGAGAAGATCAAACCGGCCACGTCATCGGGGTCGTAGCGATAGCGGCGCTGGTCTGGTGTATCCAGGGACGCGACCGAATCAGAGTAATCCCATTCAAGTCGTGTGCCGTTGAGAAACGGAAACACATGACTTCCCTGAACCTGGTAGGTCATCAGCTCCCGCTCCTCCCACTCCAGCTCATTGATCCGGATATCGCCGTCCTCGTCAAGATTGAACCCGGTCTGACGTGAGGTTTCGTCCTCGGTCTGGCGCAGCCTCATCCAGGTCAAATCGATCTCATGCAGATCCTTGTAGTTGATCCCGCCGGTCAGAAAACCGCTAAGCCCGATGGTGCGGGTCGTGCGCTCAATGGTGTAGTCATCGTTGCTGCGCAGGCTCCCGTCGCCCAGGGGGATGAACGTGCGGCGCAACTCGGAACGACTTCGCCACGAGTCATCCCAGAGCAGTGACCCCGTGACGCCGGCATTCCAGTCGCTGCCGAACTCGAGCAGCTTGCCGCCCTCAATCGATACGCCTTGATCGGGACCCAGTTCCTTTTCGTTGATATCGTAAATATTGGCAAAGGACTCACCCAACGCCTCCAGCTGCTCAGGCGTGAGCCCATCAGGCGTGAACGGCGACCTTTGCGGCGGCAACTTGGTGCCACCGCCAACGACCTCAGCAACCGGTCCGGGCAGCGAGCGAGTGCCGTCGTCGAAACCGCTCCAGTCGCGCCCCCCGCCCTCGTAGGTCAGGCCGTCTTCAAACGTGGTGCCATCTCGAAAGCCGGTCGACAATCCGATTGAAAAGAAATCTTCCTCCGGAATGCCGCGCGTGCGGATTTCAACCACCCCGCCGCCAAAGTCACCCGGCATGTCCGGGGAGTAGCCCTTCTGGACCAGGATCGAACGAATCACACCGGTCGGAAACAAGTCCAGCGGCACCACCTTGCGCGTAGGATCCGGGCTGGGCACGTTGGCGCCGTTGACCAGGGTGGACGAATAGCGCTCGCCCAGCCCCCGGATGTAGATGAACTGCCCGTCCACCAGGGTCAGGCCAGTGACCCGGGATAGCGCACTGCCGACGTCACTGTCGCCCGCTCGGGAGATCTGCTCACCGCCAAGGATATTGGCCACGCTGGCGGTCCGTCGCTGCTCATCAATCACGGCCGTCAGGCTGCCTTCGATGAACGGCTCGATGACCACGAACTCGGCCAGCTCCAGCCCGGCCGGCGGAATCTCGAAATCGCGCTCGGTTTCGCGATCCGCCGAGACCAGCACGCCGCGAACGGTGCGCGTTGCATATTCGCTGTGCAGGACCGAGATGGCGTACTCACCCGCATCGACGTCCAGGCGGTAGCGACCCTGATCGTCAGTGCGTCCTTCGATCGGCGTGCCGCTGACAAAGATTCTCGCCCCGGCGACCGGGCGACCGTCCTCGCTGGAAACCACCCGTCCGGTCAGCACCCCGCTGCCGACGCCCTCAGGCGTTTCGGGCGTGACCTGCTCTCTGGCCATGGCCTGGCGCTCATGCGAGCTTTCCATGCTGACCATGGCGCGGCGATCCTCGCCGGTCAGGGTGACGATCAACTGCAGGCTCTCGCCCGGCTCAAGGTTCAGCGGCAGGGCGAGCAGCGGCAGGCCGCGGTCGCGCACCTCCAGCCGTCCGGCTCCGGGCGAGATAGCGGCGCGCCAGGCGCCGTCGACATTGGTGCTGCCGCGCGCTTCGCGTAATTCGACGGTCAGATCCGCGATCGGGCGGCCGCGCTCGAAAACGAACAGTCCGACGCGCGCTGGATTCTCCACGCCTTCATCCTGCTCGGCCAGCGCCCAACAGGGCATCAGGCCGGGCAGGACAATCGTGAGGATCGCGACCGCCAGGCAAAAGCGCTGCATGAGCTGACCTATCCGCACAGCCAGGGTTCTGCCGCGCACTGCTCCATCGCCCGGCGCAGCTCGATGGCCTTGCGGAACAGGTCGTCGCTGCTCAAGCCCGCCAGGTGGCGCTCGGCCTGGTCGTATTCACCGGTCTTGAAGTAGGCAAACGCCAGGGCGTAACGAATCTCTTCGTCGTCGAGCAGGCCGGTGCGAAACAGGGTCTCTTCCATGGCTGCAGCCTGGTCGAAACGCTCCAGCTCCAGCAGAATGGCCAGGCGCTGGCGAAATTTCTTGGGCTGGTCGATGACCTGGCCGTTGAGCATCAAGGCCTTGATCAGCCAGCCCGAGCGCCGGTAAAGCTCGGCGGCCTCGATCACAAGTTGGGGATCGCGTCGGCCGGCGGCGTGGATCAGATCAGCGGCCGGCAGGATCTGCTCGCGGGCCAACCAGGTGTGGGCCAGAACGCGGGTCAGCTGAATATCGTCGGGATCGTTCAAACGGGCCACTTCAAGGACCCGCAGGGCCTCGTCATACTGTCCGGCCTGGCGCAGCGCGTTACCGATCGCCACCGCATCCTCAGTAGCGGCGCGGTGCCGGTCCAGAAAGGCCAGCCCAGTCTCAGCGGCCTGCTGATACAGACCGAGATCGACCAGCCAGAACACCTGGCGGCGGGTGAACTCGCCAGCCCGATCCGGGAAGCGCTCGACCCCGCTGGCCAAGACCTGCCAGGCCGAATCAGTCTGGCCCAGCTCCCAGTGCGACTGGGCGCGCATCAGGTAGACCGACGGCAGCTCGGTGGTCTCAGTCGCGGCACGGTCCAGGGCGCCCAAAACACCGGCATAGTCCTTCTGCCCAAAGTAGGACTGGGCCAGGTACAGCCAGATCACCTCCGCTACCGGCTCACCTTGCTGGAGGGCGGCTTCGGCCACTTTTTCAAATGCAGCGGCGGCCCGCGGCAGTTCCTCCAGGTTCAGCGCGACCAGTCCTTCCAGCGAATGAAAGCGCATCAGGTCGAGACCTTCATCGTCGAGTTCAACGCCGGCCAGCACCGTGCGGGCACGCTCGAAATTGCCATCACCAATCAACAAAGCGGCCAGCGCAAGACGATCGACAGCTTCGGCGTCGCTCGCCGTGCCCTGGGCCTGTACCGGGCCGGCCATCCCGATCCCGATCGCCAGAAGCAAAAATCCGCATCTGAGCGCACTGAGCCTGTTCATATCAGGACAGGTCAAAGCGGATGCTCTGCCGGGCCCAGACCCGGACATTGCGCCCCTGGTACTGGGCCGGCTCAAAGCGCCACCGGCGCACGCCTTCGACGGCGTTCTGGTCGAACAGGCCGGACGGATTCGACTCCAGCACTTCGACCTGTTCGATTTCGCCGGTCTCGCTGATCAGCAGCGAAAGCACCACGTAACCCTCGACCCCGCGGCTGCGCGCAGCAGGTGGATAGGCGATGGGCTCGCGATGGCGGGGCCGCGGCGGCAGATCGACCGAATCATCGGTCATGATCACGTCACGGGTATCCCCCAGCAGATCGTCTCTCAGGCTGCCCAGATCGTCGCCGCTGATACCGGGAATGCCCAGGTCGATGCCGCCCAGCGAGGTGTCCAGGTTGGCCAGCGGTGGATTGGGATTGCGGCTGCGGCGCGGTGGCGGCGGCTCCTGACGGGCTACGCGCGGCGGCGGCGGCTCGGACTGACGCTCGATCTGGAAACTGGTCTGGCGATCCAGTTCGCGTGCGTCCGGACCCTGGGCAAGGCGATTGATGACCAGCAAGGCGCCGATGATGATGACCGAGCCGAACACCATGAAGGAAACCCCGAAGATCATTTTTCTCAAGTTCGTCGGCATGCGATGGCTCCTGTGTCTCCGTCTAGCCCCGACCGGCTTCGGCCACGGTCGCCACGCCGACGTCACCCGCTCCGGCACGTCTTGCCTGATCAACGACCTCGACCAGGCGGCCGGAGGGAACGTCCTCGTCGGTGACCACCAGGATTTGCTCGGAGCCCGAGGCCTGCATCATTTCCCGCAGCCGGCTCTGGATCACCCACAAACGAATCGGCTGGCCATCCAGGTAGGTGTCGCCGTTGCTGTCGATGTAGAGCCGGATGGCCTTGGTCGAGGCCATCTCCGCGCTGCTTGCGGCCGGGCGCTCCAGGTCGAGGTTCATGTCCCGCACAAAGGTGGTCGAAACCATGAAAAAGATCAGCAAAATGAAAACCATGTCGATCAGCGGCGAGATGTCGACCCGCTGCTCTTCTTCATGACGGGCGCGATATCTCATGCCGGTATCCCTGGATTAGAGCGTGAACAAAGGATGTCCTTGACCTGGGCCAGTTCGAGCCGAATCATGTCGGCGCGGCGGTTGAGCAGGCCGCCGATGATCAGCCCCGGAATGGCCACCGCCAGACCCATCTGGGTGGTGAACAGGGCCTGGGAGATCCCGCCGGCAATCCCGCCGGACTGCGCGAACAGCGACATGTCGGCCAGCGAGTCGAAGGTCTCGATCATGCCGACCACCGTACCCAGCAGACCCATCAGCGGGGCGACGGCGACGATGACCATGATCAGTTTGTGGAAGCGGCGGACATCGCGCTCCAGCGGCCAGAAGGCATCATCCAGCAGCCGCCTGAGGTTCGCCCCGCCGCGGCGGGCCAGCGGAATTCCGTCGGCCAGGGCCTTCTCGATAATTCCGCGCGGATCGTGATCCAGACCATCGGGATACTTCTCGATCAGCGCGCGCACGCTTCGGACGTTGCCGCGCTTGAGCGCAGCAAAGCGATAGCCGATGGCAAACCACAGCACCAGGGTCGAGGCCACGAGCGGCGGCATCACGTAGCCCCCGACCTCGAAGTAGAACCGCAGGTCATTGAGCAGGCCGTCAAACATCAGACCGGCGCGGGCTGACCCGGCTCGCGGGCTTCGCTGTACTGGTTGGACACGCGCAGGGCGGCCTGCTCCATGTCATCCTTGATGCGCTCGGCCCAGCTCGACAGCAGCGTCCCCAGCAGCAGGGTCGGAATGGCCACAATCAGGCCCATCTCCGTGGTCACCAGGGCAATCGAGATGCCGCCAGACAGCAGCTTGGGATCGCCGGTGCCGAACTCGGTGATCACGTCGAAGGTCGAGATCATCCCGGTTACGGTGCCGAGCAGACCCAGCAGCGGCGCGACTGCGGCAATGACCATGATGAAGGCACCGAGACGATTCAGATGACTGCTTTCGTGCAGGATGGCTTCCGACACGATGTCTTCAAGGTGCTCGCGATCGCGGTCCAGATTGCGAATCGCCGTGGCGACCACGCGGGCGGTCGCGCCCTGGCGACTGTCGAGCACGTTCAGGGCAGAGTCAAGATCGCGCCGGCGAACGTGGTCCTCGACCCGATCGACGACCCGACCGGTCGAGCGCCCGGCGCTCCACAGGAAAATCCCCCGCAGCACAACCAGCAGCAGGGCGACCAGACCGAGGGCGAAAATCACCCAGCCGATGGCTCCACCCTGAGCCACCTTGCCGAACAGACCGCGTGAGACAGCTTGTTCAACCTCGGTGCGCAGGTTCTCGTAAATGAAGATGGGCAAGGGACTGACTGTCTCGCCGGCTGCCAGAGCTCGCGCGGCCTCGGCCGAGGTCTCGTTCCATAATTTGAGCTCGCCCTCCCCGGCCGGCGCCAGCACCCCGGCGCCGCGTTCACTGATGCCGTAGCTGGCGATGCGACCGACATGAACGATCCGGCCGCTGACCCGGGTCCCGTCAGCCAGAAAGAACTCGCCCGCCTCGCTGCGAATCCGTCCACGCTGGTCCAGCTCGCCGGCTACGGCACCGAACAAGGCTTGAACATCAGCCTCCCCGGGAAGACTGTCGCCGCCAAAAGCCGGGGCCTGATAACTGTCGACAGTGACTTCGGCCTGCTGAAAGGTTGCCGCCAGCAAGTTGACGTTTTCCCCCGCCGCCTCAACCGATCGTTCGGCCTCAAAAACCTGGTCCTCCAGCCGATCGGCCTGGCCGACCAGATCGATGAGCTCGCGCTCAAGGGCCTCGATGTCAGCCTGCAGACGGTCGCGCTCTTGCTCAGCGCTGGCTGTGAATGCGCTCAGCCGCCGCTCGAGATCGGCTTTCTGCCCCTGCAAGAAGGCGAACTCACGCTGGTAAGCCTGGCGCAGCGACGGCGGCTGCTCGACAACAGGCTGTGTCCCAGGCTCACCAGCCGAGGCCTCGCTCTGCCCTTCCGTCGGCACCGACTCCTCGGCCCGTGGCGGCTCCGGCGCGTCCTGAGCCAGAACCAGGCCAGCTGCCAACAGCAGGCAGACGAGCACGAAAAAACGCGGGATCATCGCTTGCATGCTCAGGACTCCGGCCGGATGGCGGCATTGGGAAGCTCGAAATACCCGGCGCGAATCTGCTTCTGCAGCGAATCGAACAAGGTCTCGACCTGGCGCACGGCAGGGCGGTCTTCCAGGCGCTCGAAGCGCCACTGATTGCCGGTGCGAACCACGTGACCGAACTCGCCGTCGCGAGTGCGGAAGTACATGGCAACCGTGCCCAGGCGCGCCACGTCGGCCAGCAGGCGCTCACCGTCCAGCTCAATAATCTGGCTGTGCAGCCCGTTTTCGCGGGTCAGGCGCAACTCGTCTTCATAGAAACGCCAGATCTGGTTGATCGCGCGCGCCGGGGTCAGTGCGCCGGCGGCAATCCGGGTCTCGATTTCTTCTACGGCCTGCATCCGCTCGCCGGGCTTGAACGGCAGAGAAGACCGGATGTGCGCTTTCAGATCGGCAATCGCAGCCTGGGCTATCGGCAGCAGGGCCTCCCCGGCAATGCCGGCTTCACGGGCCCGCTCGCGGTTGCGCGAGAGGTCTGACTCCAGCTGCTCGACGCGCAGACGCTCGCGACGAACGGTCGCCTCCTGATCACCTTTCTGTAGCGCCAGCGAACTCATCTCGCCGCGATGGCGATCCTGGGCCTGATTGAGCTCGGCATTGAGCTGCTCGACTTCGCCGCGAAGCCGGACCAGCTCCTGGGCCAGGGCCTCGAGATCATCGCCGCCGCTCGAAGGCTGCGCCGCCAGACTGGCCGCCATGAGCAATGCGACCGCGGTCAGCCCCCAGTGAACAATTCGCCTCACAATGGATACTCCGAAATTTGGGCGGTGGATCAAACCCCACTATTGGGCCGGGAAAATGCGAAGGGTTCATGTCACTCGAATTACAGAAATATGACTTCCGGCCGTGGCAACGCCCAAAATCCGCGCCTGAATTACAATGGAGCGCTGACCGTCGCCAGAACCCATCTCATGAAACTGCCCGAGGACATCGAACTTCTGCGTGACACGGTGCGGCGATTTTCCGAGGAGGAAATCGCCCCCCAGGCAGCGGCCATCGATGAAGCCAACGAATTCCCCCAGGCGCTGTGGCAGAAGCTGGGCGAGATGGGATTGCTGGGCATTACGATCCCGGCCGATCACGGCGGCGCGGAGATGGGCTACCTGGCCCATCTGGTGGCGATGGAAGAGATTTCCCGGGCCTCGGCTTCAGTGGGTTTGTCCTACGGTGCCCACTCCAACCTTTGCACCGACAATCTGTATCGAAACGGCACGCCCGAGCAGCGGCAGAAATACGTGGCGAAGCTGGTCTCGGGCGAATGGGTCGGGGCCCTGGCGATGTCAGAGCCCGGCGCCGGATCAGACGTGGTCGGCTCCATGGCCTGTCGGGCCGAGCTTAGGGGCGATGTCTGGGTGGCCAACGGCTCGAAGATGTGGATCACCAACGGCCCCGAGTGCGACGTCGCCCTGGTCTACATGCGCACCGCAAGCGCAGAAGCCGGCAGTCGCTGCATGACCGCCTTTATCGTCGAAAAGGACTTCCCCGGATTCTCCAAGGCGCAGAAGCTCGACAAGCTGGGCATGCGCGGTTCCAACACCTGCGAGCTGGTGTTCAACGACTGCGAGATTCCGGTCGACAACGTGCTGGGGGAGGTCAACGAGGGCGTCAGAATCCTGATGTCGGGCCTCAATTCCGAGCGCCTGGTCCTGTCCGGCGGCCCGATCGGCATCATGCAGGCCGGCCTGGACCAGGTCCTGCCCTACATCCGCGAGCGCAAACAGTTCGGTCGTGCGCTGTCAGACTTTGGCCTGATGCAGGCCAAGGTCGGCGATCTCTATACCCTGCTGCAGTCCTCGCGCGGCTTCTCCTACCAGGTCGCCTCGGCCTATGACCAGGGTGATCTGTCCCGCGTCGATGCCGCAGCCTGCCTGCTGCACGCCTCCCGAAGCGCGGTCACGGTCGCCCTGGAAGCCATCCAGGCCCTGGGCGGCAACGGCTACATCAACGACTACCCTACCGGCCGACTGCTTCGCGACGCCAAGCTCTACGACATTGGCGCCGGCACCAACGAGATCCGGCGCATGCTGATCGGGCGCGAACTGGCCGAGGGGCGCGCCTAGTGAGTCATGCGGTTAACTGGGCCGACGGCAGGCTCAATCGTCCAGCCGGGCCGTGACCAGGGTCCAGTCGATCGCGATCTCGGGCAATTCAACCACCGCGCTGATCCCGTCCAGCTCCTGGATCTCGGGTCGACCATAGCGGCCGTCGACCAGGCGATAGCGGGTCAGCATGCGGTCGGTCGGATGGACCAGCCAGACCTCGGCCACGCCCGAGCGCTCATAAACGGCCAGTTTGCGCGTCTGATCATGGGCAGCGGTGGACGGCGAGAGCACTTCGACCACCCAGTCCGGCGCCCCACGCAGGCCGGCCTCGTCGAGCTTGTCCCGATCACATACGACCAGCACGTCGGGCTGGACCACCGTGTCGATGGCATCGTCGGCCTCGTTGCCCTTGGGCAGGCGGACATCGAAAGGTGCGATATAGGCTCGACAGGGCATGTTGGTCAAGGCGTTGGCGGTCTGACGAAATATTTCCCCGACCAGCTCCTGATGTCGCCGACCCGGCGCGGGAGACATCAGCCAGGCGGTGCCGTCAATCAGTTCGCAGCGCACATCTTCCGGCCAGGTCCGGTAGTCGCCGTAGGTGTAGTGACGATCGTCGCGTTGCTGCAAGGCCATGGGCAGTCCTGTCTGCGAAGGCTACGTGCTTGATTCTACCGACGCGGCACCGGACGTGCCAACAGCGAAGCGCGCGCCTCGGCCCGGCGGTGGCTGCTCCGCGATGAACCTGCGATAATGGCGCCAGGTTTAGCCAACGAGAGGGTTTTCAGCTCATGACCGATGATGTCGTATTCGTTGCCGCCCGCCGCACGGCGATCGGTTCGTTCCAGGGCCAGTTCGCCCCGGTGAAGTCGCCTCAGCTGGGCGCGGCCGTGATCAGCGCTGTCATGACCGATACCGGGATAGCCGGCGAGGATGTCTCGGAAGTAATCATGGGCTGCGTACTGCCAGCCGGCACCGGGCAGGCGCCGGCCCGCCAGGCCGCCCTCGGCGCTGGTCTGCCGATGAGCGCGGGTGCGACCACCATCAACAAGGTCTGCGGGTCCGGAATGAAAGCTGCCATGCTGGGCAGCGATCTGATTCGCTCAGGCAGCGCCGACGTGGTGGTCGCCGGCGGCATGGAATCAATGACCAACGCGCCCTACCTGATTGAGCGCGGGCTGCGCATGGGCCACGTCAAATCGCTGGACCACATGTTTTATGACGGCCTGCAGAACCCCTACGATGGCAACATGATGGGCGGTTTCGCCGAAAACTGCGCGGCCAAATATGCATTCAGCCGCGAAGACCAGGACGCGTTCTCCAAGGCCTCGGTCGAGCGCGCCACGGCGGCCATGAACAACGGCGCTTTCGCCGCTGAAATCACGCCGGTTACGGTCAAGACCCGCAAGGGCGAGGTCGAAATCAGCGCCGATGAAGAACCGCCGCGCTGCAACGTCGACAAAATGCCCTCGCTGCGACCGGCTTTCGCCAAGGAGGGCACCATCACGGCGGCCAGCTCTTCGAAGATATCCGACGGCGCAGCGGCCTTCGTGATGATGAGCTCCAGCGAGGCCGACAAGCGCGGCCTGAAGCCTCTGGCGCGCGTCATCTCGCATGCCACCCACGCCCATGAGCCGGAGTGGTTCACGACCGCCCCGGTGGGCGCCATTGCCAAGTGCCTGGAGCGAGCCGGCTGGAGCGCTGATCAGGTCGACCTGTGGGAGATCAACGAGGCTTTCGCCACCGTGACGATGGCGGCGATGAAAGAGCACGGGCTGGATCACGCCAGGGTCAATGTTAACGGCGGCGCCTGCGCGCTCGGCCATCCCATCGGCGCCAGCGGCGCGCGCATCCTGGTCACGCTGATTCATGCCTTGAAGGCTCGCGGCCTCAAGACCGGCGTGGCCTCGCTGTGCATTGGCGGCGGCGAAGGCGTGGCCATGGCCGTCGAGCTGCTTTAGCGACCCAGGACCGGGCGTGAGCGAAGATTTCGTCAAAATGGTCGAAGTGGGTCCGCGCGACGGGCTGCAGAACGAACCCTACACCGTGCCCACTTCGCTCAAGCTCGACCTGATTGATCGACTGGGCCAGACCGGCCTGAAGGTGATCGAGTCAACCAGCTTCGTCAGCGACCGGGCCATCCCGCAAATGGCCGACGCCGAGGATGTTATCGCCGGCCTCAAGCGACGTGAGGGCATTCGCTATCCGGCGCTGGTGCCCAACGAGCGCGGCTATGATCGCGCCCGCAGCGTGGGCGTTGATGAGGTCGCCTTGTTCACCGCAGCCTCGGAGGCCTTCAACCGGCGCAACATCAACTGCACAATCGAAGAATCCATGCGCCGCTTCGCACCCGTGGTCCATCGGGCGCGCAGCGACGGAGTGCGAGTGCGCGGATACGTTTCAACGGTCCTGGGCTGCCCCTATCAGGGCGAAGTGCCGATCGCTGACGTGGTTCGGGTGGCCGAGGCCCTGTTCGAGGCCGGGTGCGAGGAAATCTCCCTGGGCGATACCATTGGCGTGGGGACACCGCGCAAGGCTGCCGCCATGCTGCACGCGGTGGCGGCATCCATCCCAGTCGCCCAGCTTGCGGTCCATTTTCATGACACCTACGGCCAGGCGCTGGCGAATATCATGGCCTGTCTGGAGCTGGGCGTACGCGTCGTTGACAGTTCAGTGGCCGGACTGGGGGGCTGCCCCTATGCGCGCGGGGCGACCGGTAACGTCGCCACGGAAGATGTGGTCTACATGCTCGAAGGCGTGGGCATGGAAACCGGCATTGATCTGCTTGAGATGGCGCGCACCGGCGACTGGATCGCCGGCGAACTGGGTCGGCCGCGTTCGCGTGCCGGGCAGGCGGTGCTCAAGCGGCACTGAGGCCCGTTTACGGACACGGCAAGCGCCCAATCAATCGAAGGGAAAACATGGAATTAGCATCCGTCAAGGCAGTCATCACGGGCGGTGTATCCGGTCTGGGATACGCGATGGCAAAACGACTCGTCCGCGCGGGCGCCCGCGTGCGATTGCTCGATATCGATGCCGAAAAAGCCAGCGCCGCAGTCGACGAACTGGGGCCAAACTCGGCACGCTTCATCGCTGTCGACGTCACCAGCGAAGCGGCGGTGACCGAAGCGGTCGGCCAGGCCGCCGCAGAGATGGACGGCCTGAACGTGGCCGTCAGCTGCGCCGGTATTCTCGGCGCCGGGCGGGTCCTGGGCCGCGACGGACCGATGCCACTGGAACGATTTGCCGCCACCGTGATGGTCAACCTCGTCGGCAGCTTCAACGTCGCCAAGGCCGCTGCCGCGCGCATGCAGGACAATCGGCCGGGCGAGGACGGAGAGCGCGGCGTGATCATCAACACCGCCTCAGTGGCTGCCTTCGAAGGCCAGATCGGACAAGCCGCCTACTCAGCGTCCAAGGCCGGCGTGGTGGGCATGACCTTGCCCATGGCGCGCGAATTCTCGCGCATCGGGGTCCGCGTGATGACGATTGCACCGGGCGTTTTTCACACCCCGATGGTCGATATCATGCCCGAAGCCGTCCAGCAAGCGCTGGGTGCATCGATTCCTTTTCCGAAACGTCTGGGCAAGGCGAAAGAGTTCGCCGACCTGGCCGCGCATATCATCGAAAACTGCTATTTCAACGGCACCGTGTTGCGACTGGACGGAGCCGTCCGCCTGGAACCCAAGTAGACCATCATGCAGACTTTTTCCGAGATCGAAGCCTATATCCGCACACACTACTCTGTGGTTCACTCAGAGCCATTCATGCTGGCCGTCGACGTCAAGGTCGGCAGCGATGGCCGAAGCCAGGATATCTTTTTGGCCGAGCTGAAAAACAGCGACGAGCGCCGCGTGCTGCGCCTGGAGACCAATGTCGCCCCGCTGCGCGAGCACGACGCTGAAAAATGCCTGCGCGTGAACCTCATGCTGCGGGTGGGCTACCTCGCCGTCGGCGACCTCGACGGCACGCCCTTCATCAAGCTATGCCATAACCTGACCTACGACCTGCTCAACGAGGCTTCGCTGCGCTACGTCATCAACCATCTCGCCCTGCTCGGCGACAGCATCGAAGATACGCTGACCGGCGGCGAGGATTTGTTCTAACCAAGAGACCTTCCAGGGAGAATAAACAGCATGAACATTGCAGATCTTCAGCAACTGCTGATTGATTACAACGTGGTCGAGATGGGGACTCGCCTGCTCGGCGCCATCCTGATCTTTTTCATCGGCCGCTGGATCGGCAAACGCCTGGTCCGAGGGGTTTCGCGCGGCATGGAAAAACGCGGCATCGATGCGCTGTTGGTGACGTTCGTCGGCAACATCCTGGGCGTGGTGCTGCTGGTCATCGTGATCATGATTTCGCTCGGCCATCTGGGCGTGCAGGTAACCCCCCTGATCGCGGTACTCGGTGGTATGGCCCTGGCCGTTGGTCTTGCCCTGCAGAGCAGCCTGAGCAACTTCGCTTCCGGCATCATGCTGGTGATTCTTCGGCCCTTTACCAAGGGCCACTTCGTTGAAGCCGGCGGAGTTTCCGGTACCGTGGAGTCGGTGGGCATCTTCAACACCCATCTGCGCACGCCAGACAATCGCATGGTGATCGTGGGCAACAGCTCGATCACCGGCAATCCGATCACCAATTACTCGGCCTTCGATACCCGCCGCATCGACCTGATCATCGGGGTCAGCTACGACGATGATCTGAAACTGGCCCAGTCGACCATTCGGCGGGTGATCGAAGCACACGACAAAGTGCTTGCCGATCCCGAGCCCGCCATCCTGTTGATGGAGCTGGGTGAGTCCAGCGTCGACTTCGCCGTCCGCCCCTGGGTGCTGGCCGAGGATTACTGGACCACGCGCAGCGATCTGATGGAAAGCCTGAAGACCGAACTGGAAGCAGCCGGCTGCTCCATTCCTTTCCCGCAGCGCGATGTTCATCATCACAACGTGGGCGAGGAAAAGGCCGCGGCCTGAGAAAGGGAAGCGCTACTGCGGCGGCTCACCCGCAGTAGCGCCTCTCTGCAAGTGGGCCTTCAGTCGTCGGTGCCGTAGCTGGTGATGATGTAGCCGCCTGACTTTTCGTCATGCTGAAGTTCCAGCAGGCCCAGCTTCTGGGCTTCCTGAAGCAAGTGATTGAAGCTCTTGAAGCCGTGGTAGCTCTCCGAAAAACCGGGCTTGCGGCGCTTGAGCGCCTGCTTGATCATCGACCCCCAGACTTTTTCCTCAGCGTCGCGATCAGAAAACAGCGCCTCGGTGGTTTCCAGCACCAGATCGAAAGCCTCCTGGGCTTTTGGGTCGGCGACAACCGTCTCTGTCGGCGTCGGATCAGGCGCGCCGGCATCAGCCGCAGCGCCCTTGGTCTGGGTCTTCTTCGAAGTCTTTTTCTTGGTCGCCTTTTTCTTCGCCGCGGCGGTCTTTTTCTTCTCGCTGCTGCGAATCAGGTCATCGTAGAAAATGAACTCGTCGCAGTTGGCGGTGAGCAGGTCCGAAGTCGAGCTCTTGACGCCCACGCCGATGACGGTCTTGTTGTTCTCACGCAGTTTTGAAACCAGCGGCGAGAAGTCGGAATCACCGCTGATGATCACGAAGGTGTCGACGTGAGACTTGGTGTAGCACAAGTCCAGGGCATCAACGACCATGCGAATGTCGGCGGAGTTCTTGCCCGACTGACGAAGATGCGGGATATCGATCATCTCAAACGCCGCTTCGTGCATGGCGGCCTTGAATTCCCGATAACGGCCCCAGTCGCAGTAGGCCTTCTTGACCACGATATTGCCCTTGAGCAGGAGGCGTTCGAGCACTTTCTGGATGTCGAAGGCGGCGTACTTGGCGTCGCGCACGCCGAGGGCAATGTTTTCGAAATCGCAGAACAGGGCGAGGTTTCGGGTCGGGGCTGAGGAATTCAAGTTGGGCTCGATATCGTGGGTTGGTATGATCGCCATGGTAATCGCTGGCGAGGCGCTTTGCAGGCGCATCGCTGCCTGACCCTCGCGCAGCAGCTGACTTGCCAGACCTCCAGGCCAACCGGACCCGAACCATGCATCTGATTTTCAGCCACGGACATGTTTCAAGCCCTGATTCACACAAGATCCGCGCGCTCTCGCCGCTGGCACGGTCCGCGGGCTGCATCACCGAAGCCATCGATTACCGCGACCTGCGTGACGACCCCGCCGGGCGGGTTGAACGCCTGTGCGCGCGCCTGGCGATGCTGGACGAACCCGCCGTGCTGGTCGGCTCGTCCATGGGCGGCTATGTCTCGGTGGCCGCGGCCTGCCGCTTGCCGGTGCTGGGGCTGTTCCTGCTGGCCCCTGCGGTCTACCTCAATGACCGCTATCCGGATGCCGGACTGATCGAGGAGCATTACCCGGTGCGCTGCGAATCGGTCAGCGTGATCCACGGCTGGCGCGATGAGGTCATCCCGTGGCAGAACGCCCAGCGCTTCGCCGAAGAACGCCGGGCATCGCTGCACCTGCTCGACACCGACCATCGCATGGACAATGCCATGGGCGCAATCTCGGCGCTGTTCGCCGGGTTCCTTGAGGATGTTTTGAACCGCGGATGAACGCAGATAAACGCAGATGACTAAAGATCAAGAAAAATTGACTAAAGGCTAACGACGTGTGCCACTGGAGCGCCGGGCACAGCGCGCGATCAGCTGGGTGCGTCGGGTTTTGTACTTTTATCCGCGGTTGATTCAACCCAATCGCCTAAACTCGCAACTGCTCCAAGTCCCGATAGTGCTCCAAAGCCTCCGGGTTGGCCAGGGCCGAGGTGTTCTTCACCGCGCGCCCGTGAATGACCTGGCGCACCGCCAGCTCGGTGATCTTGCCGGAGACGGTGCGCGGAATGTCCGGCACGGCGATGATCCTGGCGGGGACATGACGCGGAGTGGCATTGGCGCGAATGGTCGTGCGGATGCGGTCCTGCAGCTCATCGGTCAGCGCCAGTCCCTCGCGCAAGCGCACGAATAACACCACCCGGACATCGTCTTCCCAATCCTGACCGACGCAGACCGATTCAAGCACCTCATCAAGTTTCTCGACCTGGCGGTAGATTTCGGCGGTGCCGATGCGCACCCCGCCCGGGTTGAGGGTGGCGTCGGAGCGGCCATAGATCACCACTCCGCCGCGTGGGGTCAGGCGGGCATAGTCGCCGTGGCTCCAGATGCCGGGCCAGGTGTCGAAATAAGCGCTGCGATATTTTTCGCCGGCCGGGTCGTTCCAGAAGCTGACCGGCATGGACGGAAAAGGCAGCGAGCAGGTCAGCTCGCCGGTCTCGTCGGTGACGACGCGACCGTCGTCCGAGCGAATCTCGACCTTCATCCCCAGGCCGCGGCACTGGAGTTCGCCCTTGTAGACCGGCAGCACGGGATTGCCCAGCGCGAAGCAGGAGACGATGTCGGTGCCGCCTGAGATTGAGCTCAGCTGAACGTCAACCTTGATGTCGCGATAAACGTAGTCGAAGGACTCGGGCAACAGCGGTGAGCCGGTCGACAGGATGGCCTTGAGCGAGCCCAGGTCATGATGCGCTCGGGGCTTGATGCCGGCCTTCTCGCAGGCCGCGATCCACTTGGCGCTGGTGCCGAAGACGTGGATTCCGAGTTCGTCGACCAGATCCCACAGCGCGTTGCCGTCAGGATGAAACGGCGAGCCGTCGAACAGTACCAGCGTGGCCTCGATAGCCAGTCCGGAAACCAGCCAGTTCCACATCATCCAGCCGCAGGTGGTGAAGTAGAACAGTCGCTCGTCGGGCTTCAAATCGGTATGCAGCATCAGCTCCTTCAAGTGCTGCAGCAGCGTACCGCCAGCACCGTGGACGATGCACTTGGGCACGCCAGTGGTACCGGAGGAATAGAGAATGTAAATCGGATGGTCAAACGGCAGACGCTCAAAGCGGATATTGACCGCCTGGTTGTCGCTGAAAGCGTCCCAGGTCAGAGCCTGCGGCAGATCGGCGAGGTCCGGCTCGGGCGCCATGTAAGGCACGACCACCACCCTCTCAACCGACGGCATCTGCCCGACCAGTTCGCGAACCCGCCCCAGGCAGTCGAAGGTCTTGCCGTTGTAACGGTAGGCGGCGCAGACAAACAGCACTTTCGGCTCGATCTGGCCGAAGCGATCGAGCACGCCCTGGACGCCGAAATCCGGCGAACAGGAAGACCAGACCGCCCCCAGAGACGTCGCCGCCAGCATCGCGATCACCGTCTCGGGCAGATTGGGCAGGTAGGCGGCTACCCGGTCACCCGGCTCGACCCCCGCATCCTTCAGCGCTAGTGCGGCTCGAGCAACCGCGTGGTAAAGCTCGGCGTAGCTCATCGTTCGGCGCGAGCCGTCCTCGCCGGCAAAAATGATGGCCTTGCCCTCGTCGCGGCGCTTGAGCAAGTTCTCGGCAAAATTCAGGCGCGCCTCGGGAAACCAGCGCGTGCCCGGCATCTGCGGCCATTGCTCTGCGCCGACCTCCCCCGGGCCGTCTCCGATCACTCCGGCAAATTGCCACAGCTCGCGCCAGAACGTTTCGGGATGGTTCAGCGACCAGCGATAGAGCTTTTCGTAGTCGGTCACGCGCGAGTCCAGACCGTCACGCACGCGCTCCATGAAGCGCTGCATGTGGCTGGCGCTGATGCGCTGCGGTGAGGGAGTCCAGAGAGGTTCGGCCATGGCTAGGGAAAGATCCAACGAGGGTTCAAAGGGTCAGCGCCCAAGACTACCCACATGCCGACGCCGTTGTCACCTGTACTTTCGGTCAGCCGCAACCGGAATCTCGGGTACACCGCCCTGGCGGCTCAATCGGTAAACCGTCCACTCCGACATGGCCTTGGCCCCCAGCGACTCGTAGAAATCGATGGCCGGCTGATTCCAGTCGAGCACGCTCCACTCCATGCGCCCATAGCCACGCTCGCGGGCCAGTTCGGCCAGCCGAACCAGCAGGGCTCGACCAATACCCTGTCCGCGGCACGACTCGCGCACGTACAAGTCCTCCAGGTAAAGACCGGGCCGTCCGAGAAAGGTCGAGAAGTTGCGGAAGAACAGTGCGAAACCCACCGGCGCGCCATCACGCTCGGCCACCAGGGCTTCAGCGACGGCGCGTTCTCCAAACAAATGCTCGGCCAGCAGGGCGGGACTCGCGATCACCTCGTGGGCCAGGCGTTCGTACTCGGCCAACTCGCGGATCAAGCCTAGAATGCAGGCCTCGTCGCCAGGCCGAGCCGAGCGAATGGAGAAAGCGCGTTCACCCATAGTCAAAACACATCAGAATCATCGCAACAATCATTTGGACAAATAGTAGCCAGGGCGTAAACTTTTAGCTAGTGCTAAACATTTCTCTGTCGAGGATGATCTCCATGGCTCGCTACAAGACCCTCTCTTTCGCGCTGGTCCACATGACCGTGGCGTTCAGCGTGGTCTACCTGATGACCGGCAGCTGGGCTCTGGGCGGCGCCATAGCCCTGATTGAACCGGCGGTCAATACGGTGGCTTACTTCTTCCACGAGAAAGTCTGGGAGCGCATTAGCGCCCGCCGTGAAGCCCTGCGGGCGCCGTCCTGGTTGGCGGGTTGAAGCGACTTCAGCCACTTGACGACGCCCCGAGAAGTCGCCCTAAAGCGCCTGCTCCAGTTCCGGGACCAGCGTGAACAGGTCGCCGACCAGGCCGAAATCGGCAATCTCGAAGATTGGCGCCTCGGCATCCTTGTTGATCGCCACGATGGTGCCGGCGTCCTTGATCCCGGTCAGGTGTTGAATGGCACCGGAAATCCCGATGGCAAAGTACAGGTCCGGGGCGATGATCTTGCCGGTCTGACCGACCTGCAGTTCGTTGGGCACGTAGCCGGCATCCACTGCCGCGCGCGACGCGCCTACGGCCGCGCCCATCTTCTGGGCCAGGCTGTAGATGATGGCGAAGTTGTCCGACGAACCCAGCGCCCGCCCGCCGGAGACGACGACGTCGGCCGAAGCCAGATCGGGGCCATCGCCGCCGCCCCCTTCGACCCGCACAAAACGGGTATGGCCCGGGTTGTCGGCCTGCGGATCCAGCGCGCTGATCTCGGCGCTACCGCCCTCACCGGCCGCGGCGAACGAAGCGGTTCGGATCGTACCGACCACCGGGCCGCCTTCGGGCACTTCCACCGTCACGATAGCGTTACCGGCATAAATCGGGCGCTTGAAGGTACGCGCATCGATCACCTCCATGATGTCGGAAACCTGGTTGACGCCGATCAGCGCTGCCGCGCGCGGCAGCAGATCCTTGCCGAAGGTGGAAGAGCCGGTCAGGATATGGCTGTAGTCGCCAGCCATGGCCGCCACTTCCGGCGCAATGCGGGCCGCCAGCGGATGAACGAAGTCATCGTGGCTGACGGTCAGCACGCGTTTCACGCCGTCCAGCGCGGCCGCCTGGGCCGCAACGGCGTCCAGTTCGGTCCCGAACAGCACCACGTCGAGGTCGGCAATCCCCAGCCCGCCGGCACCCTGCACCGTCTTGGCGGTGGCCGGGTTGAGGGTCTGGCCGTCGTGTTCTCCAATGATCAGTACTCTGGCCATTACAGCAATCCCTTGTTCTTGAGTTCAGCGACCAGTTCGGCCACATTGCCGACCATTTTCCCGCCACCGCGCTTGGGCGGCGGCTCGTAGGCCCTGGCGACCAGGTCGGCGGCCGGCTCCACGCCCAGATCGGCCAGGGCGAGCACGTCCAGCGGCTTGCGCTTGGCCTTCATGATGTCCGGCAGTTTGACGAAACGCGGCTCGTTGAGGCGCAAGTCCGAAGTCATCACCGCCGGCAGATCGACTTCGTTGACTTCCAGGCCGGCATCGACCTCGCGCGTGACCGTGGCCTTGCCGTCGGCCAGTTCCACTTTTGACGCAAACGCGGCCTGCGGCCGATCCCAAAGCGCGGCCAGCATCTGGCCGGTCTGGTTGCAGTCATCGTCGATGGCCTGCTTGCCGAGAAAGACGATGCCGGGCTGTTCTTTTTCGACCAGCTTGAGCAGCGTCCGAGCGGCGGTCAGCGGCTGAACCGGCTGATCGGTCTCGACCTGGATGGCGCGGTCAGCACCCATGGCCAGGCCGGTGCGCAGCTGCTGCTGGACTTCATTGCCGCCGATCGAGACGACGATGACCTCCTCGGCCTCGCCACGCTCCTTGATCCGGAGCGCTTCTTCCAACGCAATCTCGTCGAACGGATTGATCGACATCTTGACCCCGTCGGTCTCCACCCCGGAGCCATCGGGCTTGACGCGCACGCGAACGTTGTAGTCCACCACGCGCTTGATCGTGACCAGAATCTTCATGTTTTCAGGCTGCCCGAAATCATTTGAACCAGCCCTTTATTGTAGTGCGTCGAGACCAGGGCGATGGAGACGATTGTTGACGGGCTTAGTGCCGGGCAGCCTGGCAACAGCCCTGTTGATCCAGCAAAAAGACGCCGTCGCCGCCGTGCTGGAATGCCAGCCAGGTGAGCGGAACCCCCTGCAGCCACTCATCCAGCGCGGTCGCCGCCTCGCCCACCTCGCAGATCAGCATTCCATGCGGGGCGAGCAAGTCGGACGCCTGGACGATCAGCCGCCTAACCAGATCCAGTCCGTCGGCACCAGCCACCAGGCCCAGGCTCGGCTCCCAGCCGTACTCTGCCGGCAGACCCGCCATGGAGCCCTCGGGAACATAAGGCGGGTTGGCCAGAATCAGGTCATAGCGTTGACCGGTCAGCCCGCTGAGCAGATCGGACTGGTGCAGGTGAACGCGTTCGCTCAAGCCGTGTTCGCGCACGTTAACCTCCGCGACGGCCAAAGCCGCCGGAGATACATCGACGGCGTCGACCATAAGCTGGGAGTGATAGTGGGCCAGGGCCACGGCAATGCACCCCGAACCGGTGCCCACATCGACGGCGCGCTTGAGCTTCGCCTCGGCAAGCCAGGGTTCGAATCCGTCTACGATCAGTTCGGCCAGCGGTGAGCGCGGCACGAGCACTGACTGATCGACCCTGAACTTCAACCCTGCGAACCAGGCCTCGCCGATCAAGTAAGCGAGCGGTTTGCGAGTCGCGATGCGCATCTCCAGCAGCTGTTCAAAGCGCAGCCGATCGTCCCGGACCACGGGCTGCTCGAACGCCTTCGGTGGAAAATCCGGCGCCAGTCCGAGCACGTGAGCGGCCATCCAGCAGGCCTCGTCGAGCGCATTGTCGGTGCCATGGCCAAAGTGCAGGCCGGCGGCATCCATGCGCTGGGCGGCGGCCCGAACCAGCGCCGCCAGATCGTTGTCGGACATCGCTTCGTCGCAGTTCACTTCAGGGCCAATCGCTATACTATCGCAATGATCAAAAACTCCCTGCCCGGCGGCCAGCGTGGCCGCATCTTTTTGTTCGCCGTGATCCTCGTTGCCGCCCTGGCCGCGGGCCTCGTGGCCTCGCGTTTCATGATCGAGCGCACCCAGGACCTGCGGGCTGCCCAATTGTTTCCAACCCCGCGTGCGCTGACCGATTTCCGCATGGAAACCGCGGCCGGCGAGCCGTTCACCCGGGCCGACCTGGAAGGCCGCTGGAGCCTGCTGTTTTTTGGCTTTACCAACTGTCCCGACGTGTGCCCGGATACCCTGGCGATGCTGGCCCAATCCATGGATCAGCTGCGCCTGATGCGGCGCGAGCAGCTGCCGCAGGTGGTGTTCGTCTCGGTCGATCCTGAACGCGACGAAGGCGAACTGCTGGCCGACTACGTGCAGTGGTTCGACCCGGAATTCGTCGCCGTGACCGGTCCGGAAGAGCAGCTGCTGGCGCTGACCCGACAGCTGGGGATTGTCTATTTCCGTGAGCAGCCGGACCAGCAGACCGGCTTCTACAACGTTGATCACTCAGCCGCGGTCCTGATCATCGACCCGCAGGGCCGTCTGCATGGCCGCTTCGGTCACCCGCTGGTCCCCGAGGCCGTGGTTGCCGATCTGTTCCGGATCAGTTCGTGAGCGCTTCGCTGGCCGACCGCCTGGCGGTCCTGCCGCAATACCTGTTGCCGCAGCGCCTCCTGACGCGGCTGGCCAACCGCCTGTCGAACTCGCGCTCAAGCTGGATACGACGGCCCCTGATCGGCGGCTTCCGGCGGCTCTTCCCGGTCAACCTGGCCGAGGCGGCCAATCCCGATCCGGCCGGCTACGGGAGCTTCAACGCCTTCTTTACCCGGGCTCTGGCCGCCGACGCCCGGCCGCTGGCCGAGCCGGCACATCGGCTGATCTCGCCGTGCGACGGCACGCTGAGTCAACTGGGCCGAATCCGGGACGGCCAGCTGATCCAGGCCAAAGGCGTGGACTACAGCGCGGCCGACCTGCTTGGCTGCAGCAAGTGGGCCGAGCGCTTTGCCGACGGACATTTCATCACCATCTACCTGGCCCCCTACGATTACCATCGCGTGCACAGCCCGATGGCCGGGCGCGCGGTTGAAGAGTTTCGCATTCCCGGCCAGCTGTTCAGCGTCTCGACCCGCACCAGTCGCGCGGTGCCCGGATTGTTCACCCGCAACGAGCGCATGGCGGTGCTGCTGGAAACCGAGCACGGCCCGGTCGCTGTGGTGATGGTTGCCGCATTGCTGGTCGCCGGCATCGAGACCGTCTGGGACAGCGCCGGCCCCTACCGTCCGGGTTCATCTCTGAGGCGCAGGCCGATCGACAAGCTGACCGTCCAACGAGGCCAGGAAATCGGTCGCTTCCACTGGGGATCGACCGTGATCGTGCTGACCCCGGCCTCATTCCCGGAATGGATCCCGTCACTGAGCTCGGGACAGAAGATTCGCCTGGGTCAGGCACTCACGCCGGCCGAAACGGTGCGCAGCCCCGAGTAGCCCAGCGCCCGACCGCCTTCGTCAATCCATCCCTTCAGCGAGTCGGCCAGACGCAGATCGAAGTCGAACGGATGAATGCCCAGCCGCAGCGGCCGCCCCCCGGACCGCGCCCAGGTCCGGTTGAGGCTGTTGAAACCGGCCACGAAAGACGCCCGCAGGGCGGTATCGGTTTCGAATCCAGCCATGGGCAGACGATGGAATTGTTTTCGACGGGCGTCATAGACCCCGGACAGGGTTTCGTGGAAATCGAACGGCAGTCGATCGAGCAGGCTGTGCGGGATCGGCCCCATGGCCCAGGCCGGCGGCACGTAGAGGGCCGGTGCGGGCAGCCCATGCCGACCGAACCAGGCCCGATTGCGCAGCATCAGTCTCAGCACACCGGCACGCGACAGCGCCAGATGCTCGGCCGCGCGGCGCGAGATTAAACGGCTGTGCAACCAGTGCCTGACCCCGCGGATTCGTCGGACTTCGTGGCGCCAGCCGTGACCGGCCAGTTCGGCGCCCTCGGCGACCATGGTCTTCAGGACATCGATACCGCGCGCGTCCCAGCCACTGCCCGGAACGACCAGCAGGGTGACCGGCATCAACCGATTGGTCTGCAAGCGCTCAAAGATGGCCAGCGTGCGATCCAGCGTGGCCGGCATGACGTCATGGATGGAGACCAGCAGGCGCATCGTCACTGCGCTGCTTCGCGGCCGCTCAGCAGGGTCTGCCACTCGACCAGTGATTGGTGATTGAGCCGGCGGGCCGCCAGACCGGCCTGTTCAGCCCGGGCCAGACGGCGCGAGTCGGGTTCGGCACGCAGGCCGGCCAAGACCTCATAGAGTGGGGTTTCGCGGCTGAAGATCACCAGGTGCGCGGCCAGCTCCGGCCAATTCGCAATCCCGCAGGTATCGGTCACGCAAACCAGTCGCTGCCGGGCCATGGCCTCCAGAGCCACGCTGCCGAAGGATTCGAGCTCAGACGGCAATACCAGCGCGTCACTGGCGTCCATGTGCGCCAGGAGCTCGCCGCGACTCAGCCAACCGGTGTAGTCGAGATTGTCCAATTCGGCTTCGGCCTGCTCGACCCTGGCGCGCAGCGGACCCTCGCCGGCGATGACGAAATGCAGCTCGGGCAGGCCTCGGGCGGCTTCCAGGACCTGCTCCAGCCGCTTCTCCGGGGCCAGCCGGCCGGCGAACAGCACGCGCCGCAGCTCGCGGCGGGGCGGCGAGGTCGGTGTTGCCAGAACGCCGGCCGGCAGCAGCGTGCCGATCCGCGCGGTCTGTCTTGCGCCCAGCCGCTGGGCCAGTTCGATCATGGGTTCGGAGTTGCAAAGCACCTGTTCGGCCCGCCGGAACATCCAGCGGTCCATCAGGCGACAGTAGCGACGGCTGAGCGCACGCAGCAGCGCATGCCCATAGACATCGGTCACCGCCGCGTAGTCGGTGTGGAAACCAATCAGCAGGCGGGTCCCGGACCTGCGCGCCCAGCGCACGCCCAGCAGGCCGAACGGCCCCGGCGTGGCACACACGATCACGTCGGGGCGGTGCGCTGCGAGGCTTCGGCTGAATCCCCTGAGCGAAGGCAGCACCACCGCCTGGGTTGGATCACCCGGCAGCGGCAGTCGCAGCCAGGCCTTGACGGGCCCGCTCGGCCCCACGCCCAGACAATCGAACTCGCCCGGATCCAGTTGGGAGGCCAGATCGCAGTAGTAAGCGCCCACGCCGTTGCGTTCGGGCGTGGCGTCAGAGACGAAGGCCACCCGGACTCGCTGACCGCTTGGCTCATTCATTCGAGGCCCCTGCCGCCGGCATCGGATCAACGTCTGCAAAGCGTCGCCGAATGCCCTCGCTCGTCAATCCGTAGTCGGCCGGACTGTAGCGATGTCCGGAACGAAACGAGCGCGACTGCCGGTCGGCCGTGCTCAAGGCCTGCTCGAACGGCGGTTGGATCGGCAAACCGAGGCGAGCATAGCCGGCCCGAACGGTTTCGGCCAGGCGCTGGTGAAGGTCATGATTGGAAACCTGCACCCATTGCTCCGGACGAGACTCGCCAACGGTCGTCAGGTGGCCGTAATAGAAAACCAGCAGCTCGATCAGGCGGTCCCTGACCGCCACCGGAACACCGTCGAAACCGGCCAGCCGCAAAGCCGGCTCGATGCTGCTGAGCTGCGACGGCACTGTTTCAACCGGGTCACGATGACAGGCAAAAAAGCAGGCATCCGGAAACACCGCCAGCAGGCTTTCGGGCGAGCCGGAAAACGACGCGTTCTTGGACAGAAAACGCTTGTCGGAACCGTGGACGTAAAGGTGTTTCTTGACGCAGGCGGCATAAAAGTGCATCAGCCGCGCGCGTTCGTCGACCGCCACCTCGCGATCAAGGCGGGCGGTGCGCCACAGCCAGTCGGCATTGGGAAAAACAGCGATCAGGATGAAACACTGCATCGCCGGCAACAGGGTCAGGAAGTCCTCTTCCGGGGCATCCAGTGCCAGCGGATGGACATCACTCATGCCCGCACCCAGCCTGGCGTCAAGGAATCCGCCCAGCCGCGCCAGCGGGCGCCCGATCCGCCGGTCGACAGCGCCGAGCAGCAGCAGCAGGCGACGAGCACTGACGGACAGACCGAACAGGCACTCCCACAACCGGAAGGTCGTGGTCGAAGGGTCGCTGGCCAGCACGTGGTGCAAGTGGGTTGTTCCCGAACGCGGCGGTCCAAGGACGAACACGGGCTTGCGAACCTGGACTTTCTTCCAGCCCGGGAACAGAATCTCGTCAAGCGCAAACCCGGTCCAGTGCAGCACTTGCAAAACCATGAAGACCGGCCAGCCGACAGTAATCAGCAGCGCGCCGAGCAGCGACCGGCCCTCGCGCAGCGGCGAGACCACAACGCCAAGCCACAAGCGGCTGGACAGAAACAGGCTGGACAAGAACAGACGAAACATACCGGCACGGTCGCGGCGAACGCTCGGAAGTATCTCACAGCCAACACCTGCGCCGAGCTCGAGCAACTCGGCATCGTCAATCAGGTGATCCCGCTGAGGCATACTGTTGACACCATTTTTAGCGTGTCTACATTGACTAGGAGCAACCATGCAACTGGCTGAACAAACCGCTTACGTGACCGGCGCTGCCTCGGGGATCGGCGAAGCCGTCGCTAGAAGATTCCTGGCCGAAGGCGCGTTCGTGTGCCTGGTCGATCGTGACGCCGACAAGCTTGACGCGCTGATCGACAAGCTTGCCGAGCGCGGGCAGGTCATGCGGTGCCCCATCGACGTCGCCGACGAAGCCGCAGTGGCCGAATCGGTAGACGCACTGTGCCAAGCGCGCGGAACGCTGGATGTGGCGGTCAATTGCGCCGGCATTCTCGGCCCGGTCGGGCCGCTGCACGACACCGCTACCCGTGCCTACCGCGAGCTCATGGCCATCAACCTCGACGGCATGTTCCACTGCCTCAAACACCAGCTGCGCCAGATGCACCGGGCCGGTCGCGGCAGCATCGTCAACATCTCCTCGGCCGCCGGCACGGTCGGCTTCCCCAGCGCGGCGGCTTACACCGCGGCCAAGCACGGCGTGGTCGGCCTGACGAAAACCTGCGCGATCGACTACGCCGAGCACAACATCCGGGTCAACGCCATCGCACCGGGTGGGGTGGACACGCCGCTGATCCGGGCCACCACCTGCGCCACGCCGGAAGGCCGGCAAATGATCGAATCCTTGCATCCGGTCAAGCGCCTGGGCACGCCGGACGAAATCGCCAACGCCGCCCTGTTCCTGGCCTCGAACCAGGCCTCGTTCATCACCGGCAGCGTTTTTGCCGTGGACGGCGGCTGGACAACCTGGTAGCGCGGTCAGGCAAAGCGAATTGAAGGAGAAGAGCCGGCCTGTAAGCCGGGTTCTGTCGAGGACAGTCATTCATCTGGGGCAGCCGTCACCGGCTGCCTCGTGCGGCCTACCCGGATGCAGCGCGGGCCACGCCATCGCATCCCTATTTGGCCTTGCTCCAGGTGGGGTTTGCCGTGCCGTGTCTGTTGCCAGCCACGCGGTGCGCTCTTACCGCACCTTTTCACCCTTGCCTGATCCCCGTCAGGGGCCATCGGCGGTGTGTTTTCTGCGGCACTTTCCGTAGTTGAACCGTCGCCAGTCCAACCCCCAGGCGTTACCTGGCACCCTGCCCTGTGGAGCCCGGACTTTCCTCCATGCCTAAAAATACACGGCACAGCGACTGTCCAGCCGACTCTTCAAGCCTCATGATAGTCGATCAGGACGGGGCTCGGTACAGCTGACCGGCAAAGACCAGGCCCCGTTCGCCGACCTGACTGAGCGCGCTGATGACCAGGTAGGGCTCGGGCTCGGCGGCCGGCCACGGCAGGCGACAGCTGAATCCGCAGTGGCCCAGACGCTGATCGCCGAGGACGCGTGCCACGTCGGGGCGCGGTTCGTCGGCATCCAGTCGCAACAACTGTCCGGCGAACTCGATCTCCAGCGACTCCAGGGTGGCGTCGTCGATCGACGCCGCCCAGCCCTGGAGAACCAGCGCATCGCCTTCCTGGCGGTGCACGTCCAGCCAGCCGCGCGGGCCTCGCCGGAAGTCCTCCAACCCGCCAAGATCAGGGCCATCGGCCGAGGTGCAGATGTAGACATCCTGTTCGTGGGCCAGCAGCTTGCCAAAGCGCCGGTAGCGCAACCCGGGGCCGAACACGGACGCGGCCGCCGCGCGAACGTAGTCCTCGGACACGAAGCTGGTGCCGTAAATCCGACCGTCAAGGCCCTCGTTTTCGCTATGGTCGTAGTACAGAAGGCCCGTATCGGGTAGCGCCGCGTGCTCGGGCAACAGGACTTCGTCGTGGACGCTAAAGCACAGGATGCCGCCGGGCTTGAGCAGCCCGGCCAGCCGGTCGAGCCAGCGCTCAAACAAGCCGTCCGGAAGATGCGAGAACAGCGAGGCCACCCAGATGACGTCGAAGCGCTGATCGGGCTGAAAGTCTTCCGGCACGGCGCTGGAATACAGGCCGTGAACTCCATAGCGGTCAACCACGTGATCCACCGCCTCGGGCTGAATCTCAGCGGCCCAGATCCGCTCCGGATCGAGGCTGTGAACCAGAAAACGCAGCAGACGACCGTAACCACAGGCGAAATCCAGCACCCGCAGTTCGGCTTGATCACCGAACACCCGATCGATGATCTGGCGCACGGTCTGGTATTGCTGCAGGGCAACGGCAAAGTACTGGCTGACCGACAGGGCCGCATCCCGATGATGGCGCAGGGAAAACTCCAGCATCTGGCAACCGGGGTGAATCCCGGTCGCCAACCGGGCCGGCGACACCGAATCCGGCAGGTAGGGACAGTGCCGGTGGAGCACGCCTGGAAGGCGCGCATGAGCCAGCTGCTGGTCGGCCGCCGCTCGCAGGGCCGGATCGGGAAGCTCGGGCAGGGTCATTCCAGACACCTCCGGGATGGAGCGTGAATGCTACCATCGGCGAGCGGATCAGCGCCGCTGCAAAGGGCACATCCGCCAGCCCCCTGCCCCAAAAGAAGATCGCCATGGACTCTGCTGACTCGATGCAACGGCTGCTGCGCCAGGCAGCGGCGACCGAAACCGACGACCCGGACCAGGCCGGAGCGCTGTATGCGCAGCTGCTGCGCCGCTATCCGGGCTGCCTGGAAGCGCACAACGCGCTCGAGCGCCTGGGGCACGCAGAGCGCTTCAGCCACTGGATGCGGATCAACTGCCGCATCCATCCAGACGACGATATCTTCGCCTTCATCGCCAATTCGCCCGGCTCGACCAACCCCATCCGCGATTACCTGGCCGACGGCTGGCGCACGCTCAGCGAACTGATGGTCCTGCTCGAGAGCCTCGATCGGCCTTTGCTCAAGACCGCATCGATGCTGGAATTCGCCTGCGGCTTCGGCCGCTTCACTCGCCACCTGGCGCCGCTGCTGCCCGGTCGGGTGAGTTGCGCCGATGTACTGCCCGGCTCGGTAGAGTTCGTGCGCGAACAGTTCGGCGTCCACGCGTTCGAATCCGCCATGAACCCGGCGCAAGTGCATTTCCCGGACCGCTACGAGCTGGTGTTCGTACTGTCGCTGTTCACCCACCTGCCGGTCGCATCATGGCGGGCCTGGCTGCAGACCCTGGCCGAGGCCGTTAAGCCCGGCGGACTGCTCTTGCTGAGTTTCCACAATGAACAAGCCGCTGCCGAGTTCGGCGTCAGCTTTGATGACAGCGGGATCTTTTTTCAGGCCAGCAGCGAGTCGCCGACGCTGAACGCGCGCCAGTACGGCACCACGCTGACCACCCGGAAAATCATCGAGTCAGAGATCGCCGCGGCCCTGGAGACGCCCATCGCCCTGTACCGTGAGCGCGCCTTCTGGGTCGGCCAGGACGCGGTCGCGATCCGGATCGGCGACAGCGTCTGATCAAGCCACGCCGGCTCCGCTCAAGGACGGAGTACGCGCAGCCAGTACCAGAAATTGAGCAGCCCCATGAGCGAGGCGGCCACGTAGGTCAGCGCCGCAGCGGTCAGGATGCGCCGGGCGTGTCCACGATCCTCCTTGCGCAGGTAGCCGCCCTTGACCAGCAGCGGCATGGCGCGACGGAAGCTGGCATCAAGCTCGGTCGGCAGGGTCATCAAGTGAACGACGATGCCCGATGCCAGGCTGGCCAGGCCGACCACCAGCAGGGCCACCCCGGCGCTGGGCAGGCGCAGCGCCAGAATCACCACCGGCATCAGGGCGATCAGGATCACGCCAACGCGCTGAAGTTTGTTCAGCGATTTGACCAGGCGCGTACGCCACAGCAGCGGCCGGTAGCCGTCGGCATGCTGAATGGCATGGCCGACTTCGTGAGCCGCGACCGTAATGGCCGTCAGCGAACCAAAGTCATAATGCTCCGGACTCAAGCGCACGGCCCGGTCTTCCGGATCGTAATGGTCCTGGCCCGGCTCGGAGCGCTCGACTCGAACCGCCTCCAGACCCAAGCGGTTCAACAGTTCACGAGCCAGTTCAGCGCCCGTGCCCGGATAGCGATCGCGCGGAGTGCGGTAGCGCGCGAGCACGCGCTTGACCCACCACTGCGGCAGGAAGATGACGGCAGCAATCACGGCCAGAACGATCAGAATCATGGCTGGAGTTTAGCTGCTCCCTGGTGAGGATTCGTCGGCACGGATGCGCTCGATCAGGGTCCAGGCTTGCTTACGGCTCAGGCTCGTCAGGCGCGCCAGAATGCCGGCCGCCTTTGAAGGCGCAAGCTCCGCCGCCAGCTCGCGCGCCAGTGCCTTCGAATCGACCGCAGCCTGAGGCTCGTCACCGCAGCCGGAGATCAGCAGGACCGCCTCGCCGCGGGCCTGGTTGCTGTCTTCCCGGCAAAAGGCCGCCAGCTCGGTCAGAGAAGCGCGGCGAACGGTTTCATGCAGTTTGGTGAGCTCGCGACCCAGCGCGGCCTCGCGCTCGTCCCCCAGCACATCGATGCAGTCATCAAGCACGCCGACCAGATCGCGCGCTGGCACATAGAAGATCAGGGTCACCGGCACCGACGCCAGGGCTTGCAGACGGCTGCGCCGGGCCGCTGCCTTGGCCGGCAAAAAACCCTCGAAGCAGAAACGGTCCGAGGCCAGGCCGGCGACTGAAAGTCCGGCGATCGCCGCACAGGGGCCGGGAACCGGGCTTACCCGATAGCCGGCCTCGTGCGCTGCGCACACCAGTCGATAGCCCGGATCGGAGATCAGTGGTGTGCCGGCATCGCTGACCAGGGCAACGTCCAGGCCTGCTCCCAAACTGTCCAGAAGACCCGTGATCTGGCGCCGTTCACTGTGTTCGTTGAGCGCAACCATCCGCACCGGCTCGCGACGATGACCCAGCAGGCGCGCGCTGACCCGGGTGTCTTCGGCAGCAACGACAGCCACGGATGCAAGTACTTCGGCCGCGCGCGTCGACAGGTCCTGGAGGTTGCCGATCGGCGTGGCGATCACCCACAAGGTACCGAAACGGTTTGCAGCGTCGGGACTCATCCCGGCATTGTAGGGGCTTGGCCAGGGGAGACGATGGTTTATCATCCCAGCCATGACTGCGCGCCCGATTCTTGCTCTGATCTGCTTGCTTGCCCTGGTTGCCTGTGCGCCTGAGCCCTTGGTTCGCCCGGTTGAGCCAGACCGCGCAATCAACCAGCGGGTCGACGCCCTGATCGCGGCCGGCGAGTACGACCGCGCACTGGACGAGCTTCAGTCCCTGCTCCCGGGCTTCCCCGAGCCGAAGCAAGCCGAGCTTCAGCTCAACGCCGTCGAACAGTTTCTCGCCGCCAGACGCACCATGGAAGCCCGCCTCCTGCTCGACCAGTTGCGGCCCCGCGACCTGGCCGGCGACGCCGGTCTGCGCCTGACCCTGGCCCGGGCCGAACTGGCCCTTCTGGATCGAGATCCCGACACCGCCCGCTGGCTGCTGGAGCAGATTGATGATCTGCTGCCGCCGGGCCTGAAGGACCGCCACCAAAACCTGCTTGAGCGAGTCGGACAGCGTTCCGGCGATGATACCGCCGAAGCACTGGACGCGATCACAACCCTGCTCGACGAGGACTCTGGCGACCCGGAACTGGCACTGGCCCTGCTGATTGATCTGCCGCTGGCCCAGCTGGAAGCGCTGCTGCGGGACGCGAGCCAGCCGCGCGCCCTCCGACCCTGGCTTGACCTGGCCGCCACCGCACGATCCGCGCTGCTCGATCCGGGTCGTCTTGAAGGCCTTCTGGAGGCGTGGGAAGCTCGCCATCCGCAGGCGGGTTACACCGCCACTGAGGCCGAGGAGTGGCTCGACGCCTGGCGGCAGCTCCAGCTGCCTCCGGGCCGCGTGGCCCTCATTCTGCCTGGCGCCGAAAGCAGTCTCGCTCGACCCGGGCGGGCCCTGCGTGACGGCATACTCTCCCGCTGGAGCCGCATGCCGCCGGCGCAGCGACCCCAGCTGAGGTTTTTCTATGTCGATGACGCGCCGGGGGCCGCCGTAGCGGCCTGGTATGCGGCGCGCGAGGCTGGTGTAGACCACGTCGTCGGTCCGCTCCAGCGCGAGCAGGTGGACCGCTTGATTGAGCTTGGCGACGGCAGCGTTCCGGTGCTGCTCCTGAACCATCCCGAAGACGCCGGCGGACTGGCCAGCTTTCCCGGCCTGGCGGCCAGCTACGCCCTGACACCGGAAGAAGAGGCCGAGCTCGTCGCCGTGCGCGCTCTGCTTGATGGCCATCGGCGCGCCCTGGTGCTGCGCCAGAACAGTGACTGGGGCGAGCGCGTGAGCAAGGCGTTCGAAGAAATCTTCGAGGCCGGCGACGGTGTCGTCCTGCGCGAACTCGCCTACCCCACCGAACAAGTTGATCACAGCATCCTGCTCGAAGTTCTTCTTGAACTGGACCGCTCGCGCGAGCGGGGGGAACGCCTGACCAGGACATTGGGGCTGCCGATTGAGGTTGAGCCGACTCGACGCACGGACGCCGACCTGATTTTCCTGGCCGCCCGCGCGGATGATGCGCGCGCGCTCACCCCCCAGCTCAAGTTTTTCGGTGCCGGCGATCTGGCGCTGGTGTCCACCTCGCACGCCCTGGCCGGGGCGCCCGACCCGCGCCGCGATCAGGATCTGGATGGCATGCTGCTGCCGGTCGCCCCCTGGTTCCTGGAGGCGGGGGAAGCAGCCGAACAAAGACGTCTGGCGGCCCAGCGCTATGAGCATCTCGACAACCCTGCTCTGTCACGTCTGTTCGCGCTGGGTGCAGATGCCTTCGATCTGCTGCCGTGGCTGAGCCGGATGCGCGACGACCCTGACCTCTACCTGGCCGGGCTGACCGGCCGGCTTCGCCTGGCCGAGCCCGGGCATATCCAGCGCGACCTGCCGTTTGTGCGCATCGTCGACGGGCAGGCCGTACGCGAATGAGCCGCACCGAGCGGCAGCTCAGCGGGCAGTCCGGTGAGGCCCAGGCCGAACGCCTCCTGGGCAGCAGCGGCCTGCAACTTGTCGAGCGCAACTACCGCTGTCGGGCCGGGGAGATCGATCTGGTGATGATCGACCCCGCCACCGCAGAGGGCGACGTGCTCGTGTTCGTCGAGGTTCGCAAACGCGCACCCGGCGCCATGGTCGAAGCCATCGAGACCATCGATCGAAACAAACAGCGCAAATTAATCCAGGCGGCACGCCACTTTTTGATGGCCCACCCGATATTTTCGAGCAGCCCGTGCCGCTTTGACGTTATCGCCATTGACGACCCTGATGAAAAAGCCCGCTGGGTGCGCAATGCCTTCGAATCTTCCGGATAATCCCCACAGCAACCCCTTTTAAACTCGCGGCCGCTTGAGTGGTCTGAAAGTCCTGTTCGCCGATCGGAGACATGTACTCATGAAGTCAATTGCTCGCCTGATGCTCGCCCTGCTGCTGACCACGCAGCTGTTAGGTTGCGCCGCGGTCGTTGTCGGCGGGGTTGTCGCCACTGCCGTGGCAGTTCACGACCGGCGCAGCGTCGGCACCGTGATTGACGACAACGTTCTGGAAATCCAAGTTCGCGACGCGCTTTTCCAGGGCGACGAACTCGACGGCAGCGCGCGCATAAAAATCAGTGCCTTCAACGGTTGGGTGCTGCTGGCCGGCGAGGTCCCGGCGGACAACCTGATTGAACTGGCGACCGAGCGGGCCGCAGCAGTCGACGGCGTGCAGCGGCTGTTCAACGAGCTCATCGTCTCCCCGCGAGCCAGCTTCGGTCAGGCGAGCAACGACCGATGGATTTCGGGCCGGGTCAAGACCGGCTTCGCCGGCATCCGCGACCTGCCCGACTTCGACCCCACCCGGGTTCAGGTGACCGCGGCGCGGGGCGTTGTCTATCTGCAGGGCCTGGTTTCACAGCCGGAAGCCGACGCGGTGATTGAGCGGGCCCGCACCGTGCGCGGGGTCGAGCGCGTGGTGACCCTGTTCGACATTCGCAGCGAAGTGGATTAATCCGATCGACGCGGTCGTTCAGGGCAGGAGCATTTGCAGCAACAACAGCGCCACCAGCGCATAGACCGCTGCAAGCAGGTCATCAACCATGATTCCGAAACCGCCTTCGACACGCCGGTCCAGCCAGCGTATCGGCCAGGGCTTGAGGATATCGAACAGCCTAAAAAGCACGAATCCGGCCAGCCACCAAAGCGGGTCAGACGGAATCAGCAGCAACACCAGCCACAAACCGACAAACTCATCCCAAACGATCCCGCCGTGGTCGTGCACGCCGAGCCGGCGTGAGGTCTCGCCGCAGAGGTAGCACCCCACTGCAAAGGCGAGTCCGACGATCAGCAAACCCGCCCATGTCGGCAGGGCGGCCAGCGCAATGGCCGGCACCAGCGCGACAGCACTGCCGGCCGTACCCGGCGCAGCCGGACTCAGGCCACTGCCGAACCCGAAGGCCAGGAAACCGGTCGGGGTGGACAGCGCAATCTCGCGCGTTTTTCCTATATCAGCACTCAAAATGATCCCATCCGCTTCGATCAGTCGCGAAAATATCGCCATTGGGTTGACGACAAGCGATCCCAGGCTCAGCCGTTACCTCACCGATCACGGTCACATCGTCCGCCAAATCGCTCCACTTCTCGCGCCATGCCTGAAACTGCGCCGGGTCCATCGTCCACAGCAGTTCGTAGTCACCGCCGCCCTTGAGCTGCAGGTTCCAACGCTGATGATCGTCCGGAAAGGCTGCAAGCAGTTCAGGGCTGGTCGGCAAGGCGCCAAGATCGAGCCGTGCACCCAACCCGGGCGGCAGCAAATGCGCGAGGTCGGCCAGCAGCCCATCGGAAATGTCGATCACACTGGCCACTTGCCCGGCCAGAGCCGACCCGACCGCCAGGCGCGGCTCGGGTCGACGCAGGCGACGGACCAGCCCCTCCGGCGCCTGACCCTCCAGAGTCAACCCCCCGGCAGCGTCCCCCAAACTGCCGCTGACCAGGACCTGCTGGCCCAGCGTGGCGCCCGCGCGGCGCGCCAGGCGCGTCGGATCGGCCTGCCCAATCAAGGTGACGCCGAGATTCAGCGGACCCGAGGCGATATTGCCGCCAATCAGCCGAGTGCCGGCGCGTTCGGCGAGGGCCAGAAAACCGTCCAGGAAACCGTCCAGCCAGGCTTCATCAGCGTCCGGCAGGGTCAGCGACAGCAGCGCCCAGCGCGGGGTGGCCGCCATCGCCGCCAGATCGCTCAGGTTGACCGCCAGGGCAAGGTGGCCAAGATCTTCAGCCGGCCAGTCGGGCCGGAAATGGCGCTCGGCCACCAACGTGTCGGTGCTCGTGACCAACGCCATGCCGGGCGACGGGAGCACCACGGCAGCATCGTCGCCGATCCCGATGAGCACGGCCGGGTCTGCGCTTGCGGCCTCGACCCGGGCACGCACGCGCGCGATCAGATCAAACTCATTGCTCACCGTTCTCGGCATCGCGCTCGATGGCGCGACACTGCTCGGCCAGGCGGTCGAGCACCCCGTTGACAAACGTATGGGCGTGCTCGGCCCCAAAGCGGTGGGACAGTTCCAGCGCCTCGTCGATCACCACGCGATAGGGTGTCTCAGGATGGTGAAGCAGCTCGTTGGCCCCAAGGCGAAGGATCACCCGCTCCATCTGATCCATGTTGGCCTGAACCCGCTTGAGATAGGGTGCTACGGCAGCGTCGAGCTCATCGCGCCGATCGACGACCTCGCTGACCAGGGTCTCGAAGTAGCCCTGATCGACGCCGTCGAAGCTCTGCTCTTCCAGAAACTGACGGATGATGGCTGCGGCCGAGTCGTCGTTGAGCTGCCACTGATACAGGGCCTGCAGGGCACGGCGACGGGCCCTCCGACGAGGCTCGAAAGGATTGGCTCCGGAACCGTGTCCGCCTTTACCCACGCGCAATCGCCTCGGTCAGAGCCATCATCTCCAGGGCAGCCAGCGCCACTTCACGCCCCTTGTTCTTGCGCGCGGGATCGGCACGCTCCAGCGCCTGCTCGGCGCTGTCCGGCGTGAGCACCCCGAAAGCCACCGGGATGCGCGCATCCAGCGCCACCTGGCCGAGGCCGCGGGCGCACTCGGCGCTGATGAAGTCGAAGTGCGCGGTCTGGCCGCGCACGACGGCACCCAGCGCGATCACGGCGTCGAAGCGCTGGCTTTCGGCCAACCAGCGACAGGCCAGAGGCAGCTCGAAAGCGCCTGGCACGTTCACTCGAGTGATATCAGTCACCCCGCCGGTCTCCAGAGCAGCCTTGCAGCCTGTCCACATCAGCTCTGTCACTGCCGGATTGAAACGGGCGACGGCAACGGCAACGCGTCGGCCACGGCACTCGGGCCGACAGTCGATCTCCCTGATCACAATTTACGGCTCTCCTTCCGGGACAACGTATTCGGTGATTTCCAGGCCAAAGCCATCCAGCGCATGCAGCCGTCGCGGCGCGCCGAAGACCTGCATGCGGCGAATACCCAGACTGGCAATGATCTGCGCGGCCAGACCGTAGCTTCGAAGCTCCCGAGCGGCCCGATCACGGTCAGCCGCGGCGTCATGGGCCGCCTGCAGCAAGCCGTCGAGGCGCGACTGATCGTCTTCATCATAGCCCAAGACCAGCGCCAGACCCCGACCGCGGCGGGCAATATCCGCCAACGCGGCATCGAGCGGCATGCCAAAGCCGGGATCGGTAATGCCGATCACGTCGCCCAACAGCTCCGGCACATGGACCCTAACCGGGAACGGTTGATCGGGCTCAATGTCGCCACGCAGCAGGGCCCAGTGCAGTTTCTGGTGAATGCTGTCGCGAAAAACCTTCAGTTTGAAGGAGCCATAGGCGGTGCCCACGGACTGCTCGTGAATGCACTCGACGGTTTTTTCGGTCCCCAGCCGGTGCCGGATCAGGTCGGCCACGCTGCCGACCTTGAGGCCGTGGTCGCGGGCGAAGGCTTCCAGTTCGGGTCGCCGGGCCATGGTGCCGTCGTCGTTAAGAATCTCCACCAGCACGCCCGCCGGCTCAAGGCCGGCCAGGAGCGCCAGGTCCATGCTCGCCTCGGTATGACCAGCCCGCGCCAGTACGCCGCCGGGCTGGGCCATCAGCGGAAAGACGTGCCCCGGCTGGGTCAGATCGTCCGGGCGCGCGTTGGGCGCCACGGCCGTGCGAATCGTGTGGGCACGATCGTAGGCCGAAATGCCCGTGGTGACTCCCTCGGCCGCTTCGATGGAAACGGTGAAATTGGTCTGGTGGTGCCGATCGGTATCGCGCACCATCAGCTGAAGCCCCAGCTGGCGGCAGCGCTCGCGGGTCAACGACAGGCAAATCAGGCCGCGCCCGTAGCGGGCCATGAAATTGACGTCTTCCGGGCGGGTCATGCTCGCCGCCATGATCAGGTCACCCTCGTTCTCGCGATCCTCGTCGTCAAGCATGACCACCATCTTGCCGGCGCCGATGTCGGTCAGGATCTCGGGTATGGAGTCGAACTTCATGTCAGCCCTCGCTCTTGCAGCAGCCGGTCCAGGTAGCGGGCCAGCAGATCGATTTCCAGATTTACACGGTCGCCGACAGCCAGCTTGCCCAGGGTGGTGACCTGCCAGGTGTGGGGAATCAGGTTGACCTCGAACTCGGAGCCTGCGACCGCGTTGACGGTGAGGCTGACGCCGTCCAGGGTCACCGACCCCTTTTCGGCGACAAACCGGGCCAGCGGATCAGGCACCCGAAAGCGCAGCACATGGGATTCGCCGACCGGTTGCAGGCCAACGACTTCGGCCAGACCATCGACGTGACCGCTGACCAAGTGTCCGCCCAGCCGCTCACCCAGCGCCATGGCTGGCTCCAGGTTGACCGGGTCACCGGTCTTTAGTCGGCCCAGGCTGGTGCGCGCCAGCGTTTCGGCCGACAAGTCGGCGCTGAACCCGTTTTCGTCCAGCGCGAGCGCGGTCAGGCAGCAGCCCGACACTGCGACGCTGTCGCCTGCGCGCCAGCCCCCTGGCTTCAGCTCAGGGCAGAGGATGCGCATCCGCACGCCTTGATCGGCGGCATCTATGGCAGCAACGGTGCCCGCGCTTTGAATGATTCCGGTGAACATGTCAGCCTCGGTAGACGTCGGGGCGGGGCGGTAGCCGCAGGCGCAGGCGCAGGTCCTCACCCAGACGCCGCTGATCGATGGTCAGCAAATGGAGGCGCTGATCGAATTTTTCCATCCCTGGAAGCGTCATCATGGGCGATCCTTTGCCCATCAGCACCGGCGCTTGGTAAACCAGCAGTTCATCGACCAGGCCGGCCGCGGTCAGCGCCCCGGCCAGCGTCGGTCCGGCTTCGACGTGGACCTCGTTGAGCTCCAGCTCGGCCAACCAGGCCATCAGCGCGCCCATCTGGACTCGGCCGTCGCGGCCAGCGGGCAGCCGGCGCCAGACCACACGCTCATGCTGCCACGGCGCCGGGCGCGTCGTGCCCACTTGAACCTCTCCGCCATGACGCAACAAGCGAGCGTTCTGCGGCAATCGCGCTTGCGAATCCAGGATGATTCGAAGCGGCTGACGCTCCACGTTATCCACGCGCACGTCCAGGCCCGGATCATCAGCCAGCACGGTGCCGATGCCGGTCATGATGGCCGAAGCCCGGGCCCGCCAGCGCTGCCCGTCGGCCCGCGCGGCGGGTCCGGTAATCCACTGCGAGCGACCGTCGGGGCCGGCCGTCAGACCGTCCAGGCTGACCGCCATCTTGAGTCGCAGCCACGGTCGACCGCGCTCGTGCCGGCTGACGAAACCGATATTGAGCTCGCGCGCTGCATCGGCCATCAGGCCGGAACGCACGCCGATGCCAGCCGCGCGCAAGCGCGCCAAACCGCGACCCGACACCCGTGGGTCCGGATCCGTCATGGCAGCCACCACCTCGGCGACGCCGGCCTCGACCAGCCCTTCGACGCAGGGCGGAGTGCGACCGGTGTGGCTGCACGGCTCCAGCGTGACGTAGGCGGTGGCGCCCGCTGCTCGCGCCCCGGCCTCGCGCAAGGCCAGCACCTCGGCGTGCGGTTCGCCTGCTGCCCGATGCCAACCGCGGCCAACGACGGTCTCGCCAACGGCAATCACGCAGCCGACGCGCGGATTCGGATCGGTCGTCCACAGTCCCAGGCGCGCCAGGCGCACAGCCTCGGCCATGCACTGGTGGTCGAAAACCGAAAAATTGCCGGGCCGCTCAGTCGTCACGCTCACCGGCTTCGCGCAGCAGCGGAATCTGGCGACGGTCCAGGGCCCCGGGACTACCCCGCTCCAGGCGCTCGATCTCCTCTCGGAACGCCTGAACATCCTCGAATCTCCGGTACACGGAGGCGAACCGCACATAAGCGACCTGGTCCAGGCGCGACAATTCAGCCGCCACCCACTCACCGATCTCCTGGCTGGAGAGCTCAGCTTCTTCCAGACTGCGGATGCGCCGAAGCAGCGTGCGCAGCGAGCGCTCGACCTCAAGCGTTTCCACGGGGCGCTTCTCCAAAGCCTTGAGCATGCCGGCGCGCAGCTTGTCCTCGTTGAAGACTTCACGCGACCCATCGGACTTGATCACGTTCGGCGCCTTCAGCGCCGCGGTTTCGAGGGTATTGAAGCGCGCTCCGCACTGACCGCACTCTCGCCGACGGCGAATCTGAAAGCCGTCGGAAGTCAGACGCGAATCGACCACCCGGGTGTCGGTGTGATTGCAAAAGGGGCACCACATGGGGAACGATCAGCCTGAAGGCTTCAGTCCAGCGCTACGAAGCCAGGTTCGGACCCTCCGAAAACCCGGCACCTGGACTGTTAAACCTGCCTCACCCATAGACTGGATACCGCCGGCAAAGCTCCAGCGCCGATGCCTTTGTTCTGGCCTCAACGTCTTCGTGACCGATCTGATCGAGCACATCGCAGATCAGACCGGCCAATTCCCGGCAATCCTGGGCAGTGAACCCGCGCGTGGTCACCGCCGGGGTGCCAATGCGCAGGCCTGACGTTACAAAGGGTGAGCGCGGCTCGCCCGGCACGGTGTTCTTGTTGACCGTGATGTTGGCCCTGCCCAAAGCTTCTTCTGCATCCTTTCCGGTAATGTCGGCATCAATCAGGTCGACGAGAAAGAGATGATTGTCCGTGCCGCCGGAAACCACCTTGTAGCCGCGTTCCATGACGACTTCGGCCATGGCTCGCGCGTTGTCGACGACCTGCTGCTGATAACTCCGGAATCCGGGTTCCAGTGCTTCGCGAAAGGCGACCGCCTTGGCCGCAATCACGTGCATCAGCGGACCACCCTGGCAGCCGGGAAAGACGAGCGAGTTGAACTTCTTGGTAACCGCCTCTTCCTGGCCCTTGGCCAGGATGATGCCACCCCTCGGGCCGCGCAGGGTCTTGTGGGTGGTCGAGGTCACGACATGGGCGTGCGGCACGGGGCTGGGATACACACCTGCCGCCACGAGACCGGCGATATGGGCCATGTCAACCAGGAACCAGGCGCCGACCGAATCGGCGATCTCGCGCATGCGCGCCCAGTCGACCACCCGGGAATAGGCCGAAAAGCCGCCGATCAGCAGACCCGGTCGATGTTCCTGGGCCAGTCGGGCCATCGCCTCATAGTCGATTTCTCCGGTGGCGCGGTCGAGCCCATAGTGCACGGCGTTGAATAGCCGCCCCGAAAAATTGACTTTGGCGCCATGGGTCAGGTGACCGCCCTCGGACAAGTCCATGCCGAGAATCGTGTCGCCGGGCTTGAGCAGCGCCAGAAACACCGCCTGGTTGGCCTGCGATCCCGAATGCGGCTGGACGTTGGCGTAGTCGCAGTCAAACAGCTCGCGAACGCGGGCCAGGGCGAGTTCCTCGGCGAGATCGACGTGCTCGCAGCCGCCGTAATAGCGCCGGCCGGGATAGCCTTCGGCATACTTGTTGGTCAGTACTGAACCCTGCGCCGCCATCACCCGCGGACTGGCATAGTTTTCCGAGGCGATCAGCTCGATATGCTCTTCCTGTCGACGCTCTTCGGCGGCGATCGCGGCGGCAAGCTCAGCATCGAAACCGGAAATCGTAAAGCTGCGATCAAACATGACGAAACCCGCGCGTTGGCAAGCTGCCCATGATAGCACCGGCCCCGTGCAGACAGCCCGCTTGCGGTCTGCGGCGTCGAACCTCAAGCCACCAGAGCTTGATCCCGCTCATCGACTCGATTGACGCGCCCAAGGTCGCCCTGAACGTGGGGTAGCGCGAGCAGGCGAGGATTCATGACCCGAAACCACAGCGGCGGGACGTAGGCGAGGAGAAACATCCCGAAATAACCGCTGGGCAGGCGCGGCAGGTCCGGGAAATCACGCAGCGATTGGTAGCGACGCTGCGGATGGGCGTGGTGGTCGGAATGACGCTCAAGATGAAACAGCAGCAGGTTGGAAACCACGTGGTTGCTGTTCCATGAGTGCCGGGGCCGGCAGCGTTCATAGCCGCCCTTCGACCCCGGGCCACGCAGGAGCCCGTAATGCTCGACGTAGTTGGCACTGGTCAGCTGCCACCAGGCAACAGCGTTGTGCAGCAGCAAAAACATCAGCGCCTCAGAACCCAGCCAGGCGACCAAACCGCCCTGAACGATGAAGGTCACCAGCCAGGATTGCAGAATCTCATTGTGCACGGTAAAGAAGCCGCGCCCGCGCCGCGCCTGACGCCGACGTTCGATCAGGATCGCGCGCCGCAGGCCGCCCGGCATCTCGCGTCGAGCGAATTGGTAGATCGACTCTCCATAGCGTGCGCTTGCCGAGTCTTCAGGCGTGGCCACCGCTCGGTGATGACCAAAGTTGTGCTCAACCCCGAAATGGCCGTAGCCGGGCACGGCAAGCGCCAGCCGAGCCAGAAACTGTTCAATCCGAGTCCGCTTGTGGCCGAGTTCGTGCCCAGTGTTGACCGCCAGTCCCCCGACCAGCCCCGTACTCCAGGCCAGAGCCAGCCAGGCCGCCCATGGCAGCGGCGCCAGAACCGCCCAGGCCACGCAGATCACCAGGCTGGCGAAGTACAGCGGCACCGTCAGCCAGGTCAGCACCCGATAGTAGCGATCCTCTTCGAGGCCCGGGACCGCCGAGGCCGGCGGATTGCAGCGGTCTTCCCCGAGCAGCGCATCCAGCAACGGCACCAGCGCGTAAACCACGAGCAGCGGCAGAACCAGGGCCCATTGCGAGCCGCTCGCGATCTGAACGCCGATCGCAGCCACCGGCAGCAACGGCAACGCCACCGACAGCAGCCATCCCTGTCGCTTGCGGTCTATGTAGCTCGACGCCTTGGGCGACGAGCGATCCTGAGCCAAGTCGTTCATGTAAACCTCGGCACCTTAGAGGCCAGACCTGACTGTGCCACCACGGGCGCTGCCCCACTAGTGTATAAAGTGACCATGCCTGGTCATTTTCCGCCAATTTTTCGGCATCCGGAAAACATTGAAGGCCTACCCGGCCTCTATCTCGCTCATTTTCTCGATGCGCTGACGGCTGACAGCGATCATCAGCGCGCCCTGATGACGGGGGCTGGCATCTCCGAAAACGCGCTGGCTGACGGCCGCAAGGTTCCTCTGAAGCAGGTTCTCGACTTGATCGAAGGCATTGACCGCTGGGCCCGACCCGGCTGGCACATCGAGCCCGCGCTCGGCATGGAAGCCGCTCATCACGGCCCGTTGGGTGTGGCCATCATCAGCGCGCCAACCGTTGCCCAGGCGCTTGATACGCTCATCCGTTTCGAGGCTGTTCGCGCGCCCTTCGTCCATCTTCAACCGCTACCTGGGCATGGGGACTGGCGGGTACGCGTCATCGCCACGGTCGCCGCCGAAGGCCCATGGCAGGTGCTGATGGAAATCAACTTGCTGGCCCTTGCCGGGCTGATCCAGCGTCTGCTCGGGCCGCAGGCGCGCCGCCTTCGCCTGCATCTGCCGCATGGCTACCGCGCCTGGGAGAAGCCGCTGCTGCAGGCGCTACCGGGCCAGGTTCAACTCGTCGGCAAGGACTATGCCCTGACTTTGCCGGGCGAGCTTCTGGGCCAGACGTGCCGGCTGGCCGACCGTCGCCTGCATGCGGACGCGCGCGCGCGCTGCGAGGCTCTGATGGCCGAGCGCTTTGACGGCAGCCCGCTGGAGGCCGAGATCCGGCGCCGCTTGCTGGCCAACATCACGGACCCGCCCGACCAGCTGGGCATGGCTCGAGCACTGGGACTTTCTTCGCGCAGCCTCCATCGTCGCCTGGCCGACCGCGGCCGCGGCTACCGCCAACTCGTCGGCGAGGTGCGCGCCGCCGTGGCCGCTCATCGCCTGCGCAACACCCGAGATCCGATTGCCGACATTGCCACCGATCTCGGCTATCAGGACGTGGCCAACTTCGGCCGCGCCTGTCGACGCTGGTTTGGCCGCTCACCTGGGCGTCTGCGTAACGATCAGCCTTGAAAAAGCCAGGCTCGGTTGCATCCGTGCGCCCCGGGCCGGACAATACTCAATGGTGATAAACACGTTGATTGAGACGGGGGAATAATGGATTCTCAGGTAGCCTCAGGAACTTATCGCTGGCACGCCGTGTTCTGCAAGCCGCGGCAGGACGAGCGAGCCGAGTTGCATCTGCGCAACCAGGGCTTCGAAACCTTCCGGCCCCGGACCCGAGAGCAGCGCACCCGGAACGGCCAGCGCCGCGTTATCGTCGAGTCCATGTTTCCCCGCTACCTGTTCGTTCAGCTGGCGGCCGGCGTTCAGGACTGGGGTCCGATCCGTTCGACGCGCGGCGCGGTGGGCCTGGTTCGGCACGGGTATGAGGCCGCAGTGGTGCCGGACGCCGTCATCGAAGAACTGCGCAGGCGCTGCGATGAAAACGGTCTCGTTCGCCTGGCCGGGACCATCGACTACAAGCCTGATGAGCCCGTCGAAATCATTGATGGGCCCTGCGCGGGCTATCGGGCCCTGTTCCAGGCTCGTACCGGCGCCGAGCGCGTAGCCGTCCTTCTGACCCTGCTCAATCACCAGCGCGTGGTCGAAGTTGCGGAAGCCGCCATTCGACGCGCCTGAAGCCGACCCTGACCAAGAGACTGATCACTGGAAGCCATGCCCACACTCCCCAACAGCCCCTTCAAGGCTTACGACATCCGCGGCCAGGTTCCGTCGCAGCTTGATACTGAACGAGCACGACGCATCGGCCATGCGTATCAGGCGGCAGTCCGGCCTGCCGGGCCGGTGGTCATCGGGCGCGACATGCGCCTGTCCAGCCTCGAACTGGCCGAGGCGCTGGCTCGTGGCTTGAACGAGGCCGGCGTCGATACTCTGGATATTGGCCTGTGCGGCACCGAGCTTGTGTACCACGCCGCCTCACTTTCCGGCATCGGCGGCGGCGTCATGGTGACCGCCAGTCACAATCCGGCTGACTACAACGGCATGAAGATGGTGCGTGAGCAGGCCATTCCGATCAGTGCCGATACCGGTCTGAAAGACATGGAGCGCTTCCTCGCCGAAGAATTGCCGCCGGACCCGGCCGCGGCAGCCGGCCAGCACGGCACAATCGACGTGGTCGACGGCTACATCAAGCGCCTCCTCGGCATGATCGACAAGGAGGCTCTGCGACCGCTGAAGCTGGTCATCAACGCCGGCAACGGATGCGCCGGTCCATTTTTCGACCGGCTGGCTGCGGATCTGCCGCTTGAGGTGATCCGACTGCATCATGAGCCCGATGGCCGCTTCCCGAACGGTGTGCCCAACCCGCTGCTGAGCGAGAACCGGGCAGAAACGGCGGCAGCGGTTGTCGACCACCGCGCTGACTTCGGCATTGCCTGGGATGGCGATTTCGACCGCTGCTTCTTCTTCGACCACAGCGGTCGTTTTATCGAGGGCTACTACCTGGTTGGCCTGTTCGCCTCTCAACTGCTCGCCCGTCATCCTGGGGAAAAGATCGTGCTCGATCCCCGACTGACCTGGAATACGCTAGCCCAGGTGGCCGACGCCGGTGGCCAGGCGCTGATCAACAAGAGCGGACATGCTTTCATCAAGGAGCGCATGCGGGCCGAAGACGCTCTCTACGGCGGTGAGATGTCAGCGCACCACTATTTTCGCGAATTTTCTTACTGCGACAGCGGCATGATTCCCTGGCTGCTGCTGATCGAAACGCTCTCCAGTACCGGAAAGGCACTGGCCGAGCTGGTCGACGAACGCATCGCCGCCTATCCCTGCAGCGGCGAGATCAACTTTGCCGTCGACGACACCGATCGCGTCATTCAGGCCGTGCTGAGGCACTACGCGGATCAAAACGCTGAACTGGATCGAACCGACGGGATCAGCCTCGCCTTCCCCGAGTGGCGCTTCAATCTTCGCGCATCCAACACTGAGCCGGTCATCCGCCTAAACGTCGAAACTCGAGGTGATGGCGATCTGCTCAGCCGCCGGGTCGCCGAGCTGAAAGCCCTGGTCACTGCCTGACCAACGGCCTGATGGCGCTCCAAGTCAAGTCCATACGGGGTGCTGAGGCCACACCCTGGCTGGACGCCGTTGCCAACCTGCGGATCAGGATCTTCCGGGACTTTCCCTATCTCTACGACGGCTCGCTGGACTATGAACGAGGCTATCTGGCCGAGTATGCCGCGTCCCCAGACAGCGTCATCGTCCTGGCTCTGAACAACCAGCAACTGGTCGGCTGCTCGACCGGCCTGCCCATGGCCGATGCAGAACCGGCCTTTAGACAACCGTTCATCGAAGCTGGCTTTGCGCTGGAGAAGGTCTTCTACTTCGGCGAGTCGGTCCTCGAAGCTGTCTGGCGTGGGCACGGCGTCGGACATCAGTTTTTTGACCAGCGTGAAGCACACGCCGAGGGCCTTGGGTTCTCAATCACGACGTTCTGCGCAGTCCAGCGATCGTCGGACCACCCGCTGCGACCCGCCGCTTACCGACCGCTGGATGCGTTCTGGTCCAGGCGCGGCTATCGGCCGCGACCGGATCTGATAACCCACTTCGGATGGAAAGACATCGACCAGGCTGTTCAAACCGACAAGCCGATGCAGTTCTGGGTCCGAGACGGTTCCGCGACCGCAGGCTGACCGCGGTGATACCATGCCGGCCATGAACGACCTCAAGCTCCACCGAGAAGAAATCGCCAACGCGCTGACCCACGGGCTGGGAGTTGTGCTTTCGATCGGCGGCGGCGCGGTCCTGATCACTCAGTCTGCGCTGCACGCCGGCGTGCGCGAAACCGCCGCGGTCAGTATCTTCGTGGCGGCGCTGATATTGCTCTATACCGCTTCGACGCTCTACCACCTGGCCCGTCGACCGGCCCTCAAATCGCGCCTGAAGATCCTCGACCACTGCGCAATCTTTTTGCTGATTGCCGGCACCTACACGCCGTTTACCATTGCCGCCATGCGCGGTGGCTGGGGCTGGTCGCTGTTCGGCGTGATATGGGGCATGGCGCTGGTCGGCATCGTACTGAAGCTATTTTTTACCGGCCGGTTTACGTACCTGTCGACGGCCACCTATATCGGCATGGGCTGGCTGGTGGTGGTGGCCTTCGTGCCCTTGACCCAGGCGGTCACGCCCGCCGCGCTGGGCTGGTTGATCGCCGGCGGCGTGTCCTATACGGCCGGTACGCTCTTCTATCACAACCATCGTCTGCGCTATTCGCATGCCATCTGGCATCTGTTCGTGCTGGGTGGCAGCATCTGCCATTTTGCAGCGGTGACGCTGCAGATCATGTCGGTCCCGGCAGGGGTCGAGTGAGCCCGAACGAATCTCACCCGGTGGCTGCTAAACTCCAGGCGGTCAACACCCGTCAAGCGATCCTGTCGATGAAGATATATGCCCGCTCTATCCTGACTTTGATCCTGGCCCTGATCATCGCCGGCTGTGCCGGCACGCCGTCCGATGATCGTATGCTGCGCGAATCACGGGCCGCAATTGAGCAGTTCGTCGAGCGCGATCCGGGGCTCAGGGAATGGGTCGACAACGCCCATGGCTACGTTGTCTTTCCGGAAATCGCCAAGGGCGGCTTTTGGATCGGCGGCGGTTTTGGGCGCGGCGTGGTCTTCGAGCGGGGCGAACCCATCGGCCGGGCCACCACCTCTCAAGCCACCATCGGCCCCCAGATCGGCGCCCAGACTTACAGCCAGGTGATCTTTTTCAGGGACAGCGCGGCGCTGAGAACTTTTCAGCGCGGCAACCTAGAGTTTTCGGCCCAGGCCACCGCGGTCGCGGCAAGCGCCGGAGCGTCAGCCACCACCAGCTATGAGCGTGGGGTGGCAGTCTTCAACATGACCCGAGGCGGCCTGATGGCCGAAGCCTCCGTCGGCGGTCAGCGCTTCAGTTTCGAACCGCTGTAGGCAAGTCTTCAGGCTCGCCGGTCGCCGTGCCGTCGAGGAACTGAAGACGGGCCAGGCGCGCGTACAGCCCGCTTTCGAGCATCAGCTGATCATGGGATCCTTCGGCCACCACTCGACCGCCTTCCAGAACAAGAATACGATCAGCTCGACGCACGGTCGCCAGGCGATGCGCGATCACCAGCACGGTACGGTCTCGACTGAGTTCATCCAGCGCGGTTTGGACCAGGCGCTCACTCTCTGCATCCAGGCTCGCGGTCGCCTCATCAAGCAGCAGCAGTGACGGCTGCTTGATCAGCGCCCGCGCGATCGCGATGCGCTGGCGCTGACCTCCTGACAGGCGCACGCCCTTCTCCCCCAGGAAGGTCTCATAACCATCCGTCCACGCATCGATGAACTCGCCGGCATGCGCGCTACGCGCCGCCTGCTCGATCACAGAGCGGGACGCCTGCTCAACACCGTAGGTGATGTTGTCGGCGGCCGAGCCTGAGAATACCACCACATCCTGCGGCACCAGCCCAAGGTGCAGGCGAAGCTCGCGCAGATTGAGCTGGCGAAGGTCGATGCCGTTAAGTTCTATCGCGCCCTCGTCAGGATCATAAAAGCGCAGCAGCAGCTGGAACAAGGTGGACTTGCCGGCACCCGAAGGCCCGACCAGCGCAACGGTTTCGCCAGGTTCAACATGAAAGTTCAGCTCCCGGAGGACCGGATGATCCGGGCGCGACGGATAAGAGAAACTCAAATCGCGGACGGTCAGGGCCAGCGGCCCGGACGGAAAGGCGCGGGGGCGCTCCGGCGAGCGAATCACCGGCTCGATCGCCAGCAGCTCGGCCAAGCGCTCCATGGCACCGGCCGCGCGCTGCAGCTGCGACCAGATTTCGCTCAGGCTGGCGGTCGCTCCTGCGGCGATGGCGGCGTACATGACGAACTGCCCCAGCTGCCCCGGACTCATGCTGCCGGTCAGGACCGCGCGGGCGCCCAACCAGAGCACAAAGGTGATCGCCCCAAAGGTCAGCAAAATGATCAAGACGATTAGAACGGTGCTCGCCCCAATCCGGCGTCTGGCCGCCTCAACTGCTTCCTCGACCGTGTGATCGAAGCGAGCCTGCTCCCGGCGCTCCTGGGCAAAGGCCTGGACAGTCTGAACCGCATTGATGGCCTCATCTCCAAGCGCGCTGATGTCGGCGATCCGATCCTGAGCACTGCGCGACAGCCGCCGCACCCAGCGACCGAGGACCAGAACGGGAAGAATCATGAGTACGATCAAAAGGCCAATGATTCCGGCCAGATTCGGCGCCGTGAGAATCAGCGCGATCGAACTTGCGGTCAACATGACCAGGTTGCGAATCCCGAACGAAACGGTCGAACCGACCAGCGTTTCGACCAGGGTGGTGTCCGTGTTCAGACGCGACAGCACCTCTCCGGTCCGGGTCCGGGCGAAGAACTCCGGACTCATGCTGAGCACCCGCTCGTAGACGGCCTTGCGCAGGTCGGCCACGACGCGCTGACCGAGCCAACTGACCCAGTAAAAGCGCAGCCCACCGCCAACCGCCATAACCGTAGCCGCAGCAAACAGTAACCAGAACCAGCGATTGATTCTTTCAAGATCATCGGCCATGAATCCACGGTCGATCACTTGGCCAACGGCCAGCGGAATCGTCAAGGCACCGGCTGCGGAGACCAGCAAGAACAATCCGGCCAGAATCAGTTGACCACGATAGCGAAGAAGAAACGGCTTGAGCGCGCTAAGCGACGAAACCTTGCGACTGGTAGGACGTAGATCAGCAGACTCTTGCATGGGCATTCGAAATCAGGGAATGGCGCGGAGTAGACGGTTGCGCTGCCAGCCGGCCCCGAAGAACAGGAGCAGGCCCAGCCACACCAGACCGAAGCTTACCCCATGATCCACGGTGAACGGCTCGTCGTAGACAAATACGGCCAGGACGAAAGTGAAACTGGGCGCCAGATATTGCATCAGACCGATGGTTGACAAGGGGAGGCGCCGAACCCCGGCCGCGAAAAGCAGCAGGGGAGCGACGGTCAAAAGGCCGGTCCCGGCCAGCAACGCGGCGGTGGTCGGCTCGGCCGCATTGAAGGCCAATCGGTCACTGCCGGCCAGCAGCCAAAGCCAGCCCAGTGCCAGCGGACTGAAGATCAATGTCTCCCAGAACAGGCCGACCATCGGACCCACCTCCAGAAGCTTCCGAATCACACCGTAGACGGCGAAAGTTGCTGCCAGAGTGAGTGAAATCCAGGGTACCTGACCCACCTGCCAGGCCATATAGCCGGTACCGGCCGCCGCGACCAGAATCGCCAGGGTCTGCGCCGGTACCAGACGTTCACGAAACACCATTAAACCCAGCAGGACAGACATCAGCGGGTTGATGAAGTAACCCAGCGAGGTCGACAGCACCCGGTCGGTATTGACCGCATGGACGAAGATCAGCCAGTTCAGACCGATCAGTCCGCCGGTGACGCATAGCGCCAGGAAGGTACGAGCATCAATCCGAAGGTGATCGAAGACGTTGCTGCGCTTGCGCAGAACCAAGACCATTCCGAGCAGGACGACCGACCACAATACCCGGTGGCCAATGATCTCGTCGGGCCGCACTCCGCCAAGCAGTTTGAAATAAATCGGCGCCAGGCCCCAGATCGAGAACGCTCCGAGACCAGCCGCCAGACCCAGGCGGCCCTCACGCTGGACCGGGTTCAGGCTCACTGCTCCTGCGGCTGGGCGACGGACAGCGAGTAGCTGGGCTGGGCAAGGGTTCCACCCAGCATCATCTGTTTCTCCTCCGGCTCGCCGTCCCGCCAAACAACGACCCCCGAAAGATCCCGCGACGCTGCGACGGAAAAACGCTGAAATGCCAATTCTTCACCGGCATGAAACACACGCAGATCGGGGAACTCGATGCGACCAGGATAGGCGACAAACCGACCCTCCAGCGCGTCGTAACCCGGGTCGGCCGCCGCACCCAGCGCAACCCGAAGATCCGCCAAGGCCCTGACCCAGCCATCGAAAAAACGCAGGCTGCCCTGGACGAGGGCACCGGGTTGGCTGCCGTCAGCCGGTTCAATGAGCAGTTGCCCAACCCCATCAGCACGCAGCGGAATGCCGGCTGAGGCCAGCGTCGACGACAGTTGATCAATCTCGATGCGTGCTTGAGCCGACAGCAGGCTGGCCTCGGAATCGACCACGAGATCCCCCAGGACTTCGATCGTTCCGCCCGGGAGGCCGGCGCGGGCTTGTTCGATACGGGCCAGACCGGCAGCCGAGTCGATTCGGATCGCAGCCTCGGTCAACGGCCACATCCCCAGCTCCAGGCGATCCAGATGAATCCCGAGTTCATAGTCGTGCGCGGCCGTCCACCCGGCCAGGATCTGCGGCCAACCTTGCGCCTTATGGCGCCCGAATGCACCGGAAACCGCCGCCATGTTCAGCACGTCCCCCGACACATCCAGCCCAAAAAAGGGGCGTGTCCGGGCTTCGTAGCGACCCGCAACCTGCAGTTGCTGATCGCCGACTCGGAGTTGCCCCTCAGACAGCTTCATCTCCAGCGGGGGCTGAGCCGAAAAATCCAGCTCCCCGGAGAGCCGAAACGGCAGTTCAGCCCCGGCCCTCCGGCCGATCAAGATCATGTCAGAGAGGCGGAACCTGCCGGTCGCTCCTGGCACAAACAGCACGCCGGTGACAGTCACATCTTCAAACACCGCTGGAATCCCGATTGCGCCCTCGAACACCAGACTGAGCGCTCGATCGAATGCCAGCCCGTCAAGCTCCATGCGCTCGACCGACAAGCGTTGGACGGACTCGGTGCCCAGATGACTGATCTGGAGGGCCAGGTTTTCAAGTCGAACCGGACCGTCAACCAGGATACCCGGCGCCCCGTCGCGCCCGCGACGACTCAACAGCCCGGAAAAGTTGTGGCCGCCATCCTCGTCGAACAAGAGGTTCAGGCTGGCACCTCGCATGGCCACCTCGGCGGCTTCCACCCGCCCCAGGATCAGGGGCAGCAGCCGGATTTCGGCAGATATTTCATCCGAGGCCAGCAGATCAAGACCCTGGAATTCTTCTGACCCCGACAAGCGCACATCGCCGGCCTGGATTCGCAATCGGGGAAAGAAACTCAGCGAAACTGCACCGTCGATCTGAAGCTGGCGCCCCAGTTGATTCTCCACGTGAGCAGAAAGCAGCTCTTTCAAGCGTCCCTGGTCGGCCAGCATCGCCAGACTGGCCACGAAGCCGATGATCATGATTGCGAGAGCCGCCAGGACGATGATCAGCCGGCGCATCGGAGTTTGCCCAAGATTGACTTCATTGCCCGATTGTAGCGAATGGAGGTCCCGGACGAAAAAAGCCCGATCCGAGGATCGGGCCTTTCCGGAAAATCAGCGACCAACCGTACTATTCGCCCTGCACGGCTCCCGGCGCATCCGGTCGGTCGACCAGTTCCACGTAGGCCATCGGGGCCTTATCGCCGGCCCGATACCCGCACTTGAGAATCCGCAGGTACCCGCCGGGACGCGTGGCGTAACGCGGACCCAGTTCGTTGAACAGTTTGCCGACCGCTTCCTGGTCGCGCAAACGCGCGAAGGCGAGCCGGCGGCGAGCCACCGTGTCTTCCTTGGCCATGGTGATCAGCGGCTCAGCCACCCGACGCAGTTCCTTGGCCTTGGGCAACGTGGTCTTGATCAGCTCATGGTGGATGAGGCTGGAAGTCATGTTCTTGAACATCGCCCGCCGATGCGAGGAGGTTCTGTTGAGCTTACGCCCTGCTTTGCGATGACGCATGAGTAGTCTCCTTAAGTCCCGGGCCGGGCCAGGCTGGCCGGCGGCCAGTTTTCCAGCCGTGTGCCCAGGGACAGGTCATGAGACGCCAGGACCGTTTTGATTTCGGTCAGCGACTTCTTGCCCAGATTGGGGGTTTTCAGCAGCTCGGTTTCGGTCCGCTGGACCAGATCGCCGACGTACTGGATATGCTCTGCCTTCAGACAGTTCGCTGAACGCACGGTCAGTTCTAAGTCGTCGATCGGCCGCATCAGTACCGGATCAAAGGACTCGGGGCTGGCAACATCGGCATCCTTCTCCCGCGCCACGAAATCGACAAACACTGACATCTGATCGACCAGAATGCCGGCGGCGAGCTTGACCGAGTCCTCGCAGCTCATGGTGCCGTTGGTCTCGATGTCCAGAACCAGCCGATCAAGGTCAGTTCGCTGGGCAACGCGGGCGCTCTCAACCGTATAGGCCACCCGGTGGACAGGGCAGTACGACGCGTCCAGCTGAAGTCGGCCAATCGGACGCGTTTCTTCCTCGTTGAAGCGCAGAGCAGCGGCGGGCTGGTAACCCACGCCGCGAGTGACCTTCAAACGCATACTCAGCGAAGCGTTTTTGGTCAGGTTGCAGATCACGTGCTCGGGGTTGACGATCTCGATATCGTGGTCGAGCTGGATATCGCCCGCCGTGACCGGACCCGCCTCGCTCTTGCTGAGGGTGATCATCGCTTCGTCCCGAGAATGCATGCGCACCGACACCTCTTTGAGGTTAAGGAGAAGCTCAACGATGTCTTCCTGCAGACCCTCAACGGACGTGTACTCGTGCAGCACGCCGTCAATTTCCGCCTCGGTGATGGCGCTGCCCGGAATCGACGACAGCAACACCCGACGCAGGGCATTACCCAAAGTGTGTCCGAAACCACGCTCCAGCGGCTCCAGCGTTATGCGCGCGCGACGGGGTGAAATCTCGTCGACAACGAGCCCCTTTGGCTTGAGCATGGTGCCGATCAGTTCGCTTATCTGGCCAGCCATCAAGTGCCTCTCTTTCAAATTCTTGCGGTGGGGAGCCGCCGACAGCAGGTCGGCCGCTCGAAATTACTTGGAATACAGTTCGACAATCAGGTTTTCATTGATGTCTGGCGGGAGATCGTCGCGGTCTGGCAGCGCCTTGAGCACGCCCTCCATCTTGTCGACGTCAATGTCCATCCATGCCGGAACCGTGTCGAGATCACGCGCCAGGGTGAGCGCTTCCTGAATCCGCAGTTGCTTGCGCGCCTTGGCTCGCACCGAAATGCGGTCACCAGGGGCGATCTGAGCCGACGGAATATTGCACACCTGGCCGTTGACCTCAATGCCCTTGTGCGAGACCAGCTGCCGGGCTTGTGCCCGAGTCACGCCGAAGCCCATCCGGTAGACCACATTGTCAAGGCGACCTTCGAGCAGTTGCAGCAGGTTTTCACCCGTCGCACCCTTTTGGCGCGCGGCTTCCTTGTAGTAATTGCGGAATTGCCGCTCAAGAATGCCGTACATACGCCGCACTTTCTGCTTCTCTCGCAGCTGCAGAGCGTAGTCAGACAAGCGCTGACGACGACTATCGCCATGCTGGCCAGGCGGCTTGTCGAGCTTGCATTTCGAGTCAAGTCCGCGTGCCGGGCTCTTCAGGCCGAGATCCATGCCTTCACGACGTGCCAGCTTGCAGGTGGGTCCAATATATCTTGCCATGTTGCTCTCTGATTCGTATCGAAAGACCGCGCCTTTAGACCCGGCGCTTTTTGGGTGGGCGACAGCCGTTATGGGGAATCGGCGTGACGTCGATGATGTTGGTGATCTTGAAGCCGACCGCGTTAAGCGAGCGCACCGAAGACTCCCGTCCCGGCCCAGGGCCGTTGACGCGAACCTCGAGGTTCTTCATGCCGTATTCCTGCGCAGTGCGCCCGGCATTTTCTGCGGCCACCTGGGCAGCAAACGGGGTCGACTTGCGCGAACCTCGGAAGCCGGAACCGCCACTGGTCGCCCACGACAATGCGTTGCCCTGACGATCAGTGATCGTGATGATGGTGTTGTTGAACGATGCATGCACGTGCGCAATGCCGTCCACAACCACCTTCTTGACCTTTTTCTTGCCCTTGCTGGTCTGCTGCTTGGCCATGAATGAACTTCCTTAACGAATCGGTCGACGCGGGCCCTTGCGGGTCCGGGCGTTGGTGCGGGTGCGCTGTCCGCGAACGGGTAACCCGCGACGATGACGCAGTCCGCGGTAGCAACCCAGATCCATCAGTCGCTTGATGTTCATCGCGACTTCGCGGCGCAGATCGCCCTCGACGCTCATGCCGCCGATGGTCTGGCGAAGCTTTTCC
>JAZBOC010000119.1:0-3418 GCA_036353315.1 Wenzhouxiangella sp.
CCGCAAACTGATTGCCCACGAACTCAAACTGATCGAAGAGATGGGCGTGGAAGCCTTTTTCCTGACCGTCCACGATGCCGTCCGCTTTGCCCGTTCGCGCGGCATTCTGTGCCAGGGACGGGGCTCGGCCGCCAACTCGGCGGTGTGCTACTGCCTGAAGATCACCGAGGTCGACCCATCGAAACAGCAGCTGCTGTTCGAGCGCTTCATTTCCAAAGAGCGCAACGAGCCCCCCGATATCGACGTCGACTTCGAACACGAGCGGCGCGAAGAAGTCCTGCAATACATCTACGCCAAATACGGCCGCGAGCGGGCCGCGCTGGCTGCCACGGTCATCAGCTACCGCCCCAAAAGCGCGCTCAAGGATGTCGGCCGTGCGCTGGGTTTCGAGCCCGAGCGGCTGGATCGTCTGACCGCCTCGCTGGCCTGGTGGGACCAGCCCGATACCTGGCCGGAACGCCTGGCCTCCTGCGGTTTCGATGCCGATGCCCCCCTGACCCGCCACCTCATGCATCTGACTACTCAGCTGATTGGCCTGCCGCGCCATCTCTCCCAGCATGTCGGCGGCATGGTGATCTCGGATGCGCCCCTGCACCATCTGGTACCGGTGGAAAACGCGGCCATGGACGAGCGCACCATCATCCAGTGGGACAAGGATGATCTGGAAACCTTAGGCCTGCTCAAGGTCGACTGCCTGGCCTTAGGCATGCTGACGGTGATCCGCAAGACACTGGCGTTCCTGGATCCGCCCCCGGGCCGGGATCACGGATGGACGCTGGCCGATATCCCGCGCGAGGATCCGGCCACTTACGAGATGCTGTCCCGAGCCGATGCCGTGGGTGTATTTCAGGTCGAGTCGCGCGCCCAGATGGCGATGCTGCCGCGCCTGAAGCCTCGCTGCTTCTACGACCTGGTCGTGGAAGTCGCCATTGTCCGGCCGGGCCCGATCCAGGGCGAGATGGTCCATCCATATCTGACCCGGCGCGATAACCCCGCCGAGGTGCGCTACCCCAGCCCGGAACTGAAAAGCGTGCTTGAGCGCACCCTGGGCGTGCCGATCTTCCAGGAACAGGTCATGCAGATCGCCATGACCGCCGCCGGATTCACGCCCGGCCAGGCCGACCAGCTGCGCCGGGCGATGGCCGCCTGGAAAAGACGCGGCGGGCTGGAGCCGTTTCGCGAGCAGTTGGTGGAAGGGATGCTGGCACGCGGCTACACAGCAGAGTTCGCCGAGCGCATCTACAGCCAGATTCAGGGCTTCGGCGATTATGGTTTCCCTGAATCCCACGCCGCCAGCTTTGCCCTGCTGACCTATTTCTCGGCCTGGCTGAAATGTCATCACCCGGCCGCTTTTGCCTGCGGCCTGCTCAACAGCCAGCCCATGGGTTTCTATGCGCCGGCCCAGATCATCAACGATGTACGGCGGCACGGGGTGCTGGTACGTCCCGTGGATGTGCGTTTCAGTGACTGGGATTGTGTGCCGGAACTGGGTCAGGACAGCGCTCGGGGTTCAGGGGTCAGGGGTCAGGAGAGCCGGGGAACGATTCGGCTGGGTCTGTGCATGGTCAAGGGGCTGAAGCTTGATGCCGCCAAACGGATCGTGGCAGCACGAGATGAGCAGGCGTTCGCCGACGTGCGCGATCTGGCGGTGCGCGCCAGACTGGACCGCGGACAGCTCGACGTGCTGGCCGAGGCCGGTGCGCTCAAGGGCCTGGCCGGACATCGCCGGCGCGCGCGCTGGGAAGCGCTGGCGGTGCAGCGCCAGGGCGATCTGCTGGATACAGTCGCGATCCACGAACCTCGCACCACCCTTGCTCCACCCGATGCCTGCAGCGATTTACTCGATGACTACGCGACCCTGGGATTAAGCCTGGATCACCACCCGGTCGGGCTGCTGCGCAAAACGCTGGGCAAGCGGGTCGTGAGTGCGCGCAGCCTGGGTGATCGGGCCGACGGCACCCGGGTGGAAGCCTGCGGCCTGGTCACCCACCGCCAGCGGCCCGGGACCGCGTCCGGCGTGGTCTTTCTGTCGCTGGAAGACGAGACCGGGATCATCAACGTCATCGTCTGGCCCAAGCTGCTCGAACGCTTTCGCCGCGAGGTCCTGCAGAGCCAGATCCTGCGCGTGGCCGGCACCCTGCAAAACGCCAATGGCAGCCAGCACGTGATCGCCAGTCACCTGACCAGCGAAGACCACCGCCTGGCCAGACTGCAGTCCACCTCACGGGATTTCTGCTGAATCCGGCAGGCCTCCTCCAAACCCTGTCAAACCGCCTTGTCGAGCCAACGTGCAAAATGCCGAGGAAACCACTGTCATTTGTCACTCGAAAGGCACAGTCCATCATCAAACTGTTCGGAGTGACAGCATCGGAGACATTCAAGCGCCAGCAGATCTGGTCGACACGCTGCTCTTTCTCGAACCGTGCACAGCTTGAAAATTCAGTACACTGCCAGGACTGGTTCGGGCATCAAAGAGGACTTGTTTAGTGCAGGCACAACCGCTCGATCTGCTGCCGATTACGGCAGTCTACCTGCTGAGCGTGGTTCTTCTGCTGCTTGCCATCGAATGCGGCTTTCAGCTCAACCGGAAGCTGCGCGCCCGAATCAAGGACGAGAGTGATGCGCATGTCGGCGTTGTCGCTGGTGCTTCCCTTGGTTTGCTCGGATTCCTGTTGGCGTTTGTGGTCAACCTGGGCACCAACGTGTTCAGCGAACGCTTGCACCTGATCATCGCCGAAGTCAATGCCATTTCAACCGCACATCTGCGTGCCGGCTTGCTCGAAGAACCGCAGCGTAGCGCGTCCAGACAGCTACTGACCGATTATGTCGATCTCCGCCTGCAGGCCTGGCAGTTCGGCGGTCTGGATGAAGCTCTGCGACGTTCGCTCGAGATCCAGACCCAACTTTGGACTCTTGCAGAACACTCTGCCATCGAACAGCCTACCCCGACCAAGAGCCTGTATCTCGGCGCGCTCAATGATGTTTTCGATCGTCATACCGAACGCGTTGTCTTCGGCCTCGGCATCCGCATTCCACCCACAGTGGTGCTGAGTCTCTACCTGGTTGCGATCTTAAGCGTATTTCTGGTCGGCATGCTGGCCAGGAACCATGAGCAGCGAAACCTGCCGGCAACCTTCATCCTCAGCCTGATCCTGTCTGCCGTGCTGTTACTGATCGTCGATCTGGACCGGCCCAATGATGGCTTTCTCAGGGTTCCACATCAGCCGATGTTCGATCTTCAACAACAACTCAGTGACTTTCATCAAACGCCCGCCGGCAGGTCCTGAAGCCGGAATCGGGATTTTCATTCCTTCTGCACCCGGATTCGCACCGCCTTGACCGTCGAACTGATTACACGCAGCGCGAAATTCGCTTCGCCATGACGTTTCTTGACCAGCACGTCTTCACCATCGTCGCG
>JAZBOC010000120.1:0-10505 GCA_036353315.1 Wenzhouxiangella sp.
AAGTCGCGCTGCCGGACCGGGCGCTGGATGCATTGGTCCAGCGCGGATTGACCCCGTTATCTGGCGCGATCAACCGGACCGACGTCCACGTGCCCGGCTGTTTCTCGCTGGCGGGCGACGTGTTGCGCGGCCGTTGGCTCGGCTGAGCCCACCGGGTGTGTGCCGCCAGCGACCCTGCCCTGGCCAGGTCAATCGCTACGCTGCCCATGGTTTTGGCGTTCTGGCGCGGCCATCGTTGATTGCGTCAAGTCGGCCGCTTCGCGCAATCTATTCTGCATCCGCTAAGCTGGTGATTGAGCCGAAGGACAGGGAAATGCCATGAATCGGATCAAGATTGAAACCCCGCTAGGGCCCATGCTGGTCGCTGCAGGCCCGGAGGGTCTGGCCGGCTCCTGGTTTGTGGGCCAGCGGCACTTCCCGGCCGAGGCGGTCAGCTGGGAACATGGTCGGACCGATCTGCTGGCCGAAGCCGAGACTCAACTGCAGGCCTACCTGGCCGGCGAGCTAAAGGCATTCGAGCTGCGCCTGGCGCCGCGCGGGACGCCGTTCCAGCGCGCAGTCTGGGACCACCTGCGCACCATTCCCTACGCTCAGTCGTCAAGCTATGGCCAGATCGCCCGGGCCCTGGGCCGGCCATCGGCTGCCCGTGCGGTGGGCACGGCGGTTGGGCGCAACCCCTGGACGCTGATTGTCCCGTGTCATCGCGTGGTCGGCAGCAACGGCGCCCTGACCGGCTATGCCGGCGGGCTGGCGCGCAAGCGGTGGCTGCTGGCGCTGGAGGCAGGCCTTCCAGTCCAGAAGCAACCGCCGGGGACTACCGTCGTTCAGGCAGATGCAGCCTGACCACCAGCGGATCATGGTCGGCGGCCTGGCGCGGGTTCAGGCTGTTGATCGGGATCAGCGCCAGTTCAGTGACCGGTTTCAGTGCCTGGCTGACGAGGATGTGGTCGATGGCCTGGGCATTGCCCTGGAAGACGTAAGTGAAGCGCTCCTGGAGCGGAAGGTCGGTGACCGTGTTGTGCAGCGGCACTCTCGGGTCGCCGGTCAGCAGTCTCATCGGTTCGGAAAACCAGTGGTCGTTGAAGTCGCCGAGCACGACCAGGCGCTCGCGCAGATTCGGGCTCAAGGTGGCTGCGAATTCCAGCACGGCAAGGGCCTGGTCCCGACGCTGATCAGCCGCTCCTTCGATCGGCGGCTGGCGCTGTCCGAACAGCGGGTCGCTGCCGCCTTTTGAGGCGAAGTGGTTGTTGATCACGACCACCGACTGTCCGTTGAAGATAAACTCTGCGACCAGCGACTTGCGACTGCTGGCGAAGGCCGGTCCGTCAAGGCGCAGAAGACTGTCGGGCACCGGATCGACCCGTTCCGGGTTGTACAGAAAAACGTTGCGGATATTGCCGCCGGGCTGGCCGCCGTCGGCGTTGCGCTCGGGCGGCAGGTCGATCCAGGCATAGCGCGGTCCGCCGGCCTCGACGATGGCGTCGGTCAGGGCCGCCAGGGTGCGCTCGGCCGAGACCAGCTCGCTGTCCTCGGCCCCGTTGCCGTCCTGGATTTCCTGCAGCCCGACGATATCGGGTGAGTTCATCACCGTGGCGATGTGTTCGGCCAGCTCGGCCATGCGGCCACTGCCGATGGCGTCGTCGACGTCGCGCACTGACCTGACCCGGCCGAAATCCTCGACCCAGGGGTTGAGATTTTCGACGTTGTAGCTGGCGATCAGCAGGTAGTCGGGGTAGCCACGCAGACGGCTGCGGATGGTGCTTGCTTCGCCGGGCAATCGCCGGAGCGCCTGTTCGGCAATGATGCGGAAATTGCCGAAGCGGTAGTCAACAATGCCGGTCATCGGGGCCAGCGAATCGCCGACGGCGGCCGGGTCAGGGAATGCCGGCATCAGCAGCGGGTTGGCCTGGATCAGGATTCGCTCGGGGTTGAAGTCGCCTGGTCCAGCGGCGACGGTGCCGTGGCGGCCCACGTTGCGGTGGTGGTCGGTCGCGATCACCCAGGTTTCCGAAAAGCGGCTGGTCGGGCCGACCACTTGCGTGATCGGCAGCGCAACCCGCATCCCCATCAGCGACGTCCAGAAGTCGATGGCGTTCTGGTCCGGACGCAACGGCTCATCGAACTGCGCGGGGGCCAGTTGGTCAGGTACGGCCACCCCTTCGGGACCGATACGCACCGGCTCGGGCCGGCTGTGGTCTGATGCGATGACCTCGATATTCGCTTCAACCATTCGCGTGACACCCAAGTCGGCCGTGCGATTTTCGGGGACATGATGTTCCACCAGCCCGCGGACGGCGACTCGGTCCCCGCGCCGGACTGCCGGCCGGCTCTCGGTCACCACCAGCAAGCCAGCTCGGCGGCCGCTGCCCGGATCTTGAATCCAGAACCGGTCCTCGAGAACCAGGGTGACGATGCCCTGGGTGGTGATGGCCTGTTCCTGAACTGTTGGCACTCGGCTCTCGCCATGGATTTCCGGGATGCTCAGGCTCTGGGCAGAGACATTGGCGATCAGCAGCAGGCCGGCCAGGCATGTAGAGAAGGTTCGCATCGGCGTCGTCAGGGTTATCGGCGTGGAGAGAAGTGAGATAATAGTGGATTAGCGCATCAGGCTTTGCGCATATAACTGGTATGCTCACGCTCATCATTCATTGCTTGTTGAAGGAGTTCGACCATGCCCGCATGTTCTCGCCTTGTCCTGATCCTGTTGCTCGTTACCTTCGGATCGCTTGCGCTTGCCTCGGACGATGACGATCGGCCCGACCATTTCGAGGGCGAACCGTCTCGCACCTTGGAAGAGGCGCTGCAGAACTTCAGCGAGGCCAACGCGCGCTTGGCCGAGATCGTCGGTCAGGACAATCCTGATACCCAGGCGGTTTTCGAGGTGCACCAGCTGACCTACACGCTGGAGAACGCCCTTGAAAAGATTCGCGACGAAATGGAAGACTTGGCAGAAGTGCTTGAAGAGGTTCACCTGGCTTCCGAGCGTAATGATGGTGAAACCGTCACTGCGCGCGGCCGGGTTTACGTGGAGACCGCGGGGAAGATCTTGCCCTGAGACGAATCGCTCGCCGGCACTTCGACGGATTCAGGGCTTTGCGATATGCTGTGGATCGCTTGGTAGCTTGTTGAGGAGGGCTTGCGATGCTCCGATGGATCGTGTTTGGCCTGGCCCTGGTCTTTGTGTTCCCGGCTTTCGCGAGCTGCGAGCTCAGCTCTGCGCGAGTCAACAACACCCTGGTCAAAATTGGCGATTCTGATCGCCGGGTAATTTCCGCCGAGCCCGACCGGGTTGTCAGGCTGACAACTTCCGCCGGCGGCTCGGCGGGCACGCGCTATGACTTCTACGAGCGCGATGTCACGATTCAGATCTATGTCGCGGCCGGCGTAGTCACTCGGGTTTGTCGCGTCAGGGACTGAGCGCTTTCCTACAGTCCGGCAATGACGTTAAGCACATCGTCGCCGTATTGAACGAGCTTGTGCTGGCCGACACCCGTCACCTGGGCCAGTTCGTCCAGTGTTCTGGGCCGGGCCTCGAGAATGGCGGCCAGGGTGGCGTCGTGGAAGATGACGTAGGGCGGCACGCCCTGCTCACGAGCGGTTTCCAGCCGCCACTGGCGCAGCGCCTGCCATTGCGGTGATTCGGTATCGACCTCGACCCGGCTGCCGGCGGCGCGTTGGCGGCGCACGGGTACGGCGTCGCGGCGCAACTGCACCTGCTGCTCGCCCTTGAGCAAGGGTCGGCAGCGTTCGCTCAACTGCAGGCCGCCGTGGCCGGCCGGGTCGGGCTGGAGATGGCCCAGAGCCAGCAGCTGGCGCAGCACCGACTGCCAGGTCTTGCGATCGAGATCGGCGCCGATGCCGAAGGTGCTCAGTTGGTCGTGGCCCAGGCTCGTGATCCGGTCGCTGGCATTGCCGAGCAGAACGTCGATGACGTGGCCGGCGCCGAAGCGCTGGCCGGTGCGGTAGACGCACGACAAGGCCTTGCGCGCGGCCTCTGTGGCGTCCCAGGTCTCGGGCGGGTGCAGGCAGTTGTCGCAGTGACCGCACTGGCCGGGATGCTCTTCGTCGAAGTAGCTCAGCAGCGGCGGGCGGCGACAACCCGGGTGCTCGCAGAAGGCCAGCAGGGCTTCCAGGCGCTCGCGCTCCAGGCGCTGCTGGGCCTCGGGGGCGCTGGAGGTCGCCTGCATCTGGCGAATCTGGACAATATCGGCCAGGCTGTAGACCATCCAGGCGTCGGCCGGCAGTCCGTCGCGCCCGGCCCGTCCGGTTTCCTGATAGTAGGCCTCGATCGAGCGCGGCAGGTCCAGATGGGCGACAAAGCGCACGTCGGGTTTGTCGATGCCCATGCCGAAGGCGATGGTGGCGCAAATGATGACGCCGTCCTCGCCGATGAAGCGATCCTGGTGGGCCTGACGTTCGTCGGCGCTTAAGCCCGCATGATAGGGCAGGGCGGTCAGGCCGTTCTGGTAGAGAAAGGCGGCCGTTTGCTCGGTCCGCTTGCGCGAGAAGCAGTAGACGATGCCGGAATGGCCGCGGTGCTCGGCTTCGATGAAGCGCAGCAGCTGTGCGCGAGGATTGTCTTTCAGCCCGACCCGATAGCGGATATTCGGCCGGTCGAAGCTGTCGATGAAAGTCCGGCCGCCGTCGGGTAGAAGGTGGCGGCAGATTTCAGCCCGGGTGCGTTCGTCGGCCGTGGCCGTCAAGGCAATCCGAGGCACCGTCGGAAAACGCTCGCGCAACAGGCCGAGCTGCAGGTATTCCGGGCGGAAGTCATGCCCCCACTGCGACACGCAGTGGGCTTCGTCGATGGCGAACAAGCCCAGCTGGCTGCGCTCCAGCATGGCCAGCACTGGCTCGCGCAGCAGACCTTCCGGAGCAATGTAAAGCAGGTCCAGCTTGCCTTCGAGCAGATCCCTCTCTACCTGTCGGCGGGTCGAGGTATCGAGGCTAGAGTTCAGGACCGCGGCCGAAACCCCGTTGGCCTTGAGCGCTTCGACCTGGTCGCGCATCAGCGCGATCAGCGGCGAGATGACAATCCCGGTGCCCGGTCTTATCAGGGCCGGGATCTGGTAGCACAGTGACTTGCCGCCGCCGGTTGGCATCAGCACCAGGGCGTTGCCGCCGTCGACCACGGTTTCGATGATCTCGCGCTGACGACCTCGAAACGCGTCGTACCCGAACACCCGCGACAGCAGCGCCTCGGGTGAGGCGGAAGCCGCTGCGGCGATGGCGGCCGGTGGAATCATGCGTGGATCGCGAACGGGAACATGACTGTCAGGATAACCGCCCGGCCGGCTCGGGACGGTCGGAAAATCGCCCGCCGGGTCGTCGGAGTTCCCCCGTGCCTCACGCCGAGACAGGGTCAGCCGGCTTATTCGAGTTTGAGTGCAAGTGCAGCCTTGTCGGCCTGCTCGAGACGGGTGCGGACGTGGTCTTCGGGCTCGGCGGTGCGACCTTCGAATTCGGGCCAGCCCTGGCCATGGCGAAGACACAGCTGCCGAAGGACGGCGACATGAGCGTCCGAGTCGTTCAAGCAGGGAATGTAATTCATCTCTCCACCGCCGGCCTCAATGAACTCTTCCTTGCCTTCCATGGCGATTTCTTCCAGGGTCTCCAGGCAGTCGATGGAAAACCCAGGGCAAATGACCTGGAGATGTTTCACCCCGGCGTGGCCCAATTCCTCGAGGGTATGATCGGTGTAGGGCTTGAGCCATTCGGCCCGGCCCAGGCGCGACTGAAAAGAGAGTTGCCATTGATCTTCGGTCAGGCCGAGCCGGTCGGCGATCTTGCGCGCGCTGAAGTTGCACTGGCAGTAATAGGGGTCGCCTTTCTGGAGATTCTTCTTCGGAATACCGTGGAAGGAAAACAGCAGTTTGTCAGGCGTGCCGTGCTCGGCCTGGAAGGCCCGGATCGAGTCGGCGATCGCGCCTTGCCAGGCGTCCTCACGATAAAAGTCGTTGATGAAGCGAAGCTCAGGGAACCAGCGCTGACGTTGCATCCAGGTCGTGACCTGATCGAATACCGAGGCGGTGGTGGTGGCCGAATACTGCGGGTACAGCGGCAGCACAATCAGTCGCTGGACGTTGTTTGCCAGCATGCGGTCCAGGGCTGACTGGATGGAAGGCTGGCCATAGCTCATGGCCAGCTCAAGCTGGACCTCGGGCATGTCTTGGGCGATATCGCTGGCAAGCTTGTCGGCCAAACGCTGGGTGTTGACCATCAGCGGCGAGCCGCCCTCGGTCCAGACCTCGGCGTAGGCTTTGGCCGATTTCGGCGCCCTGAATGGCAGGATGATGCCGTTGAGAATCAGCCACCAGATCGGTCGCGGAACTTCGACGACACGCGGGTCGCCGAGGAACTGTTTCAGATAAGGCCTGAGCGCCTTGGCGGTGGGTGCCTCGGGGGTGCCGAGGTTGACCATCAAAATGCCGGCGCGGGCGGCGCTGCGGTGTGCCGTGACTTCTGCCGTGCCCTTTCGTGTGGTGACCAGCGGGGATTTTGCGGTGCTCATCGCGTTGTGTTGCCTGTCGAGTAAACCCCTATTGTACGAATCCGGCAGGTTGTGCCGGTGAGCGCGCTCGCCGCGCCGCGGCGGGTCTTTGGGTTTTGCGATTAACTCTGTTATGATCCAGAAGTCGGAGAACAATAGAGAAACCCTCGCAATGCGCAGCTTCGCACCTGCTTTCCAGAGTGCGCTCGCCGTGGTCGCCATGACCCTGGCTGCTTCGCTGTGGGCGAACCCTGTGGGGTACAGCATCAATTCGCGCGGCGTTGATCAGGATGACCGGCGGGTCAATGCGCTGTGGCGGGTTGATTTGTTGAGCGGGCAGGCCGAGTACATTGGCTGGACGAGCTTCATCGACGTCGAAGCTCTTGCGCTGAGTTCGGACGGCATCCTGTTCGGGGCTGACGATGACACGAATACCCTGTTGCGGGTCAGCACCGTGACGGGTCTGGCCCAGCCGATCGGTGGGGCCGCCAATCGCTTTAACACCGGGCTTGCACTGGATCGAAGCCTGGATTTCGGCATGACTTTTACGTGTGACGGTGATCTTTTTGTCGTCTCCGACGTGGAGCAGTCGCTGTTCCGCGCGGATCTCGACAGTGGTCGCCTGACACTGGTGGGCACGCCCGGCTCGCTGGGTGCACCGATTACCGATCTGGCCGTGCGCGCCGACGAAGTTTTCGGCATTGGCGTGGGTTTGACCAGCGAGGGCCGCGAAGGATCGCCCGGTCTGTACCGGATCGACCTGGAGCAGGCCAGCGCTGAGCTGATCGGGCCCTTGGGCGCTGCGGTAGCCCCCTACAACAATGCCGGACTGTCCTTTGCAGAGGACGGCGCGCTCTGGGCCATGACCGATCGACGGGCCGTCGGAGGTCAGGATCTTCCGAGTCAGATTCTGCGCATCGACCCGGCAACCGGGGCCGCCGAGGTAGTGGCCGAAACCATCATCGGGATGGAATCTCTGGCCGTGGCGCCTCCAAGCATGTGCCAGCTGCGCGGCGTTCATGGCGGTGGCCATCCGATACCCGTGCTTTCCATCCCGGCCCTGCTGGGGCTGATCATGCTGGTGTTCCTGGTCGGCGGACTTCGCCTGCACATCCGACAGTCCTGATACACTTCCCGCTCCTGTAATGACTGTGCAGTTCCTGTCGAAAGGAGTGTTCTGATGGGTTTTGGCAACATAGGCTGGTTTCAGATCCTGGTGGTTCTGTTGATCGTCCTCCTGGTGTTCGGCACCAAGAAAATTCGAGGTCTGGGTGGTGATCTCGGTGGTGCGATTCGCGATTTCCGCAAGGGTATGAGCGAAGACGACGCAGAAGACGAGGATCAGGCCAAGGATTCCGGCGAGACTCAGTCGGACGACGAGAAAACCTCCGAGAAGAAACCGGAGAAGGCAAAAGCGTCCTCAACCAAGTCGAAAGACAACTGATCAGCGCCGTAGATGAGTGGTATCGGCTTTTCTGAACTGGTTTTGCTGGCGGTGATTGCGCTGCTGGTTGTCGGGCCAAAGCGGTTGCCGGAGATTGCCCGGACCGCCGGCCAGATGACCCGCACGGTGCGCGGTGCCTGGCAAAACATCAAGTCGGAGTTCCAGGCCGAGCTGGACAATGAACACAACCGCCGCATTATGGAAGCGGCGGCCAAGACGCGCAGGGAACTCGAGACGCCGTTCCGCCTTGACGAGGAGCCGAAAGGTGACCGAAAAGACGAATCCAAAGACGGAGGATAATCGCGAGCTCACCTTGATCGATCACCTGCTGGAGCTGCGCACGCGTCTGCTTCGCGCGGTGATCGCGATCGGTATCGTCGTCATCGGGCTGGCGCCTTTCGCCCGCCAGCTGTATTCCCTGCTTGCCGAGCCCTTGGTGCGCTATCTGCCCGAAGGCTCGAGCATGATCGCCATCGATGTAGCCTCCCCGTTCTTTGCGCCGTTCAAGCTGGTTCTGATTCTTGGGGTGCTGATCGCCATGCCGGCGGTGCTCTACCAGGCCTGGGCTTTCGTCGCTCCGGGTCTCTACCGGCACGAGCAGCGCCTGGCCAGACCCTTGCTGGTCGCCTCCGTGCTGTTGTTTTATGCCGGCTGCGCCTTTGCCTATTTCGCGGTGTTTCCGGTGGTGTTTTCGTTCTTCACATCGATGGCGCCGGAAGGTGTCGCGGTGATGACCGACATCAGCCGCTACCTTGACTTCATTCTGACCTTGTTTATCGCGTTTGGGCTGGCGTTCCAGGTGCCGGTGGCAACCATTGTGCTGGTGGCCTTGGGCATTACCACAACCGAGACCCTGGCCAAGGCGCGCGGGTACGTGGTCGTGGGTGCATTCCTGGTCGCCATGCTGATTACGCCGCCGGACATGATTTCCCAGACCCTGCTGGCGCTACCGGTGCTGGCCCTCTACGAATTGGGGATCATCATGGCGAGAATCATGGTGCGGCGAACAGAGCAGGCCAAGGCGGCGGCCGGCGAAGATTAGGGAATACGCTGGTCGGGCTCCAAGGGGATTCAGGGAATCAGGTCGTCGCTACCCGGCAATTCGTCTTCCAGCCCGGGCGACCAGCCGAAAACCTGGCAGAAGGCCAGGTACTGCGCGCCGGTCATGAGCACCTGAAACAGCATCACCGCCAGCAGCAGGATCACTTGCACAACGAAGCTGCCGACATTGCCAAGCGCCAGGGTCAGCACGCTGCTGACCAGCAGCAGGATGATCAACAGACCGACCGCCACGCCGATGGCCGCCAGCGCGAAGCCGGCAAAGGCGAGCCAGTTGCGCACCACGGCGCGCAGGCTGGTCGTCAGGGCTGAAAACACAGCGGCGCGTCCGAACATGATCAAGGGAACGGCGAAATAGAGCGCACTCAGGACCAGCGCCATGACTGCACCCGACATCAGCAGGCCGCCGCTCAGCGACGCTCCCGCCAGGGCTTCAGCCATCGCTTCCGGCGAGCTGACCGCGAGTTCAAGCTGATCGGGTCCGAGCTGGCTGCTCAACCAGGACACCAGCACCACGGCAGCGACCAGACCTCCGACCATGCCGAAAACGCCCAGCATCAACAGACGGAAACGCCGGACGGGGTCCGCCCAGGCGGCAAACAGCGTCGCGGGCGGCGGGGGTTTCCCCTCTCCGAGGCGATCAAACGCCAGCATAACGCCGGCAGTCAGCAGCGGCGTGATCAGGGCAAGGATGGCCTGACCGATCAGGGGAATAACGACGATCAGCGATATTCCCAGCCACAGCGCGGCCAGCGAAAAGATCGGTCGGAAACCCCGTCGCATCCACTCTGCGCTGGCCGGAATCCAAGCCAGGCCCTGGCCGAAGCCAACGCTGCGAATCGAATAGTTGCCGCTCATGAGGCCGACCTCACAACAGCTGCGCCGGAGAGGGCGCCGGCCGACCAGGGCGGTGCCTCGCCAAGTGCGTCGAGCACCTGCTCGGGTTCGGCAACGCTTTGCCACATCTGGAGGTGAGCGCGGTTCATGAAATGTTCTGCCACGCTTTGGTGCAGAAACTCCAGCAGCCGGTCATAATATCCGCCGGTGTTGACCAGAACGATGGGCCCGAGAAATTGGCCAAGGCGTTTGAGCGTCATGGCTTCGAACAGCTCTTCGAAGGTGCCGCAACCACCCGGGAGCGCGACCACGGCGTCGGTGCGCTCCAGCATCCGGGCCTTGCGCGTGCGCATATCATCGACGATTTCCAGCGATGTGAGTTTCTGGTGGCCTGCTTCCACCCGGGTCAGAAACTCAGGAATGACGCCGTGAACTTCGGCGCCGGCCGCAAGCGCTGCGTCGGCCATGGCGCCCATCAGACCATGTCCACCACCGCCGTAGATAATGGTGATGCCGGCCGTGCCGAGCGATTGGCCCAGGCGCCGGGCTGCATTGATGTAGTCTGGAGAGAGCGCCTGGCTGGAAGCGGCATAGACGGTGACGCGCTGAATCGACATCAACTGATCATAAATGGACAAGACAATCCGACATTGTAAACGCAGCTTGCGGCCTTCG
>JAZBOC010000121.1:0-46943 GCA_036353315.1 Wenzhouxiangella sp.
CAAGGCCGCGTCACGGTTGCCGGTGGTGATCCTCGAACGCGCAGCGTCAGGCAGCACATCGGCACCATGCTCCAGATCAGCGGCGTCCCCGAGACGCTGAGCGTGGCGGAACTGGTCTCGATGTTTTCCAGCTTCTATCCCTCACCCATGGCGCCAGAACAAGCCCTGGAAACCGCGCGCATTGAGGATCTGGCCGAGCGGCGCTTCGGCAAGCTTTCCGGGGGTCAACGTCAGCGCGTCCTGCTGGCTCTGGCCTTGGTCGGGCAACCACAAGTGCTGATTCTGGACGAGCCGGGCAGCGGGCTTGACCCCGCCAGCCGGCGAGCCCTCGGAGAAACCATCCGCGCCCAGCGCGAGCGGGGGACGGCGATCTTGCTGTGCACCCACGACCTGGAAGAAGCCGAGAGGCTGGCTGACGACGTGGTCATTCTCAACCAAGGCCGAATCATCGCCAGTGACAGCCCTCGTGCGATCGCTGAGCGTTTGCCCGGCAAACGAGTCCGTTGCCGCACCCGGCTGTCGACCGAGGCCGTGTCCGGATTGCCCGGCGTCCGTCAGGTCCACAACGACGAAGGCGTGACCGAAGCCCTGGTCACTGAACCCAACGCCTTTGTTCGGGCACTGCTGGACGCCGACAGAGACCTTACCGGACTCGAGGTGACTGGCGCCCGACTGGAGGAGGCCTTCATGACCCTGACCCAATCCGACATGGAGAAAGCCGCATGAATATTGCTACTCGCCTGAATCAGAATTCTTACTGGCAGATGAGTCTGACCAGTTGGCTCAGTCTCCAGCGAATGCCGGCCTATAGCTTGCCGACGCTGCTGTTCCCGATCATGTTCTACGCTTTTTTTGGCCTGGTCATGGCGCGCGGCTATGCCCAGCCGATGATGATCACCTTTTCGTGCTTCGGCGTTCTGGGAACGGCCATGTTCGCCTTCGGGATCGGAGCGGCGACCGAGCGGGCCCAGGGATGGTGGCTGCTGCTGCGCGCGGCGCCCATGCCCTTGTCGGCCATGCTGACCGGCAAGCTCGTCGCGGTCATGGCCTTCTCGCTACTGATCATTCTGGGCATTTCATGGCTGGCGGCGTTGTTTGGCGACGTGCGTCTGGCCACCCTTGAATGGGTCGCCCTGTTTGTGGTGTTGCTGGCCGGGGCCATTCCGTTCAGTCTGCTGGGACTCGCTCTGGGCCTGTGGCTGTCGCCCAATGCGGCACCGGGCGTGATCAACCTGATCTATCTGCCGCTGGCTTTCCTGTCCGGACTGTGGATTCCGGTCAGCCAGCTGCCAGGGCCGCTTCAGGGGCTTGCGGAGTGGTTGCCGCCGTACCATCTGGCGGGACTGGCGCTGCATTTCACCGGCACCCAGTCAGGCCCCTGGGTCTTGCACCTCGGGGTTCTGCTGCTGTTTACCGCGCTCTGTGCCGGGCTGGTTGCCCTGTCATGGCGCCGGTTTCAGGGCAGTTGAAGCGATGCGCAGTCTAATCGTCATTGCTGCCTGTGTGCTCGCGGTGCTGGGGCTGATCCTGGCCTTGCCGACCCCCGACAAGCACCCAGAGACTCGCAAACAAGAAGCGCGGGAATTCGCCATCGTTGATACCCGCATCTTCGATGGTCAAGCGTTTCATGCCTCGGCGGATATTTGGGTTCAGGACGGATCCATCGTGGCCATGGGTGAAAATCTGGACATTCCGGCAAGGGTTGAACGGATCGAAGGGGCGGGCGACACGCTCTTGCCCGGACTCATCGATGCGCACGTGCATACTTTTGGTCAGGCCCAGTCCGACGCCCTGCGCTTTGGAGTGACGACCTTGCTGGACATGTTCACCTCCCCTGCCCTGCTGGCTGAGGGCCGTCGCCTGCGCGAGGACCGCAGCCAGTCAACCAAGGCTGACCTGTACTCGGCCGGCATGCTGGCGACAGCCCGCAGCGGACACGGCACGCAGTTCGGCGTTCCGGTGACACCCGTGACCGCGCCCGAGCAGGCTGAACAATGGGTGGACGCGAGAATCGCCGAGGGCTCGGACTTCATCAAGATTGTCATCGAGCCTGGCACGTTGTGGGGCGCCAGCCCGCTGCCGACCCTGAACGAGGACACCGTCAGAGCTTTGGTGACCGCGGCCAAGGCGCGCGGCCTGATGGCCCTGGCCCATGTCTCGACCCAGGCTGATGCGATCATGGCGATCGAGGCGGGTGTTGACGGGCTGGTCCACGTCTTTGCTGACGCCATGGCCTCGGACGCGTTTATTGAGCTGGCAAAGTCGAACGGCGTGTTCGTCATTCCGACGGCCGTCGTCATGGCCGGTGTCGGTGGTCAACTCGATCTTGAAGCCTTGCTGGCCGAGCCGGGCATTGATCAGCGGATCAGCCAGGAACAGCGCCAGAGTCTGCTTCAGGAGAGCTGGGCGAAGTTGAACGGTCAGGCGCTCCTTGACCGTAGCCTGGCCAATGTCCGTGCCATGCACGAAGCCGGCATTGTGCTGCTGGCTGGCAGCGATGCCCCCAACCCCGGGACCGCACACGGGCTGAGCCTGCATCACGAGTTGGAGTTGCTGGTTTCGTCGGGAGTGAGTCCCGCTGAAGCCCTGGCAAGCGCCACTTCGGTTCCCGCCGCAGTGTTCGGGCTGGAAGGCCGCGGATGCCTGACTGCGGGCTGCCGGGCCGATATGGTCTGGGTGAAGGGCAACCCGCAGACTGACATTCGAACCACACGTCAAATCACGCAAATCTGGAAAAATGGCAGACTCGTCGATCGGAGTTTCAAACCATCAGCCGCAGCCTCTGGAGACAATGTTGCGACCGACCTGCTGGCCGAGGGTGTCATTAGGACCTGGGTGCCAGCAGATGACCGGTTCATCGGCGGGCAATCGATCGCCACGATCCTGTCCGCTGAAAACGGTCAGCTTGAAGTAAAGGGAGATCTGAACCCCGGCAGCCCATTCCCTTACTCTGGTGCGATCTGGTCACCGGGTCAACCGTTCATGACGCCAGTTGACCTGTCTGATCGAAAGCGGCTGCGAATTGAGATACTCGGCGAGTCAAACGAGTGGATGGTGATGTTGTTCAGTGGTTCAGGGTCAAACAGCAGCGTGCCAGCGCGGGTAGCCATGGAAAAGACAGCCACCGGCGCTGCCGTCGAGATCAGGCTTGAAGACATTCAGGGCTTTGACAGCAGCCAGCTGCAGGCTATCGGCATCTTCGCCGTCGAAACACCGCGAGAATTTGCCTTCACCATGACAGAGGCCCGATTGGAATGAGCCTGGCCAAAAGCCTTCAAAAAGCGCATCACTGGATCCTGCCGCCCTCGATCGGGGTCGGTTGGATGCCTTATCTGTGGTTGGTCTATTTCGGTTTCTTTTGGCTGAAGTACGTCTTTCAAACGCCGGGCACGCTCGAAGCAAGCCTCGCACTCCTCAGTACCGCGATCTTTCTCGTGCTGTATTTCAGCGCGTTTCGTCGAACGGGCCGAACGGCCGTGGCACACGTCCTTGCGTTGGTCTTGATGGGTGCGCTCTGGGCCCCGCTCAACGGCGGCGCCAGTGCGTTCTTCGTCTTCGCCGGCGCTTTTTGCATGCTCGCCGGCCCGCCGAGAAAGGCCTGGACGCTGCTGGCGTTTGTCATGCTCAGCGTAGCGGTGGTCGCCATTGCGGTCCAACCGGCACCCTGGTTCTGGCTGCCAGGCCTGCTGGCAACGTTCGTGGTCGGGGCGGCCAACATTCATTTTGCGGAAATTGAAAGAAAGAACGCAGCACTTCGCCTGTCTCAGGCTGAGGTCGAGGAGTTGGCGAGGGTCGCCGAGCGCGAGCGTATCGCCCGGGATTTGCACGACCTGCTCGGGCACCGATTGTCGGTGATTGTTCTGAAAAGCGAGCTGGCCGGTAAGTTGTTTGACCGGGATCCCGAGGCGGCCAAGCAGGAAATCTCGGCTGTTGAGGCGAGTGCGCGCGAGGCGCTGGCCGAGGTGCGCGAGGCCATTTCAGGTTACCGTCACAAAAGCCTGCAAGCCGAGCTGGAGCAGGCCAGAATGGCTTTGACCAGCGCTGACGTCACGCTGGATCTGTCCGTCGACGACCCGCTTCATCTCAGTTCCCGGCCGGAGGCCGTGCTGGGTCTGATCATCAAAGAAGCCGTGACCAACATCATCCGGCACGCCAAAGCGCATCACTGTGCCATCCGGATCGGCCAATCTCGAGAAGACGACAGTCTGGTGTTCGAAATCCGGGACGATGGACAAGGACGCATCAGACCCGAGGGCGGCGGCATCGACGGGATGAGAGCCCGCGTCGAAGCCATCGGCGGACGGTTTATTCTCTCCCCCGAAGAGCGGCGTATACAGGCATTTTTTCCTAGCGAGCCAACCCCATGATCCGACTGCTGATTGCTGAAGACCAAGCGCTGGTATCGGGAGCGATGGCCGCGCTGCTTGATCTGGAATCTGACATCAAAGTGGTTGGCACGGCCGCAGATGGGGCCATCGCGCTGGAATCACTCGCGCAGTCAGGCCCCGTCGACGTCTTGCTGACCGACATCGAAATGCCGAACATGACCGGTCTGGAGCTGGCCGAGACGATGCGCGAGCAATATCCCGATACACGCGTTGTCATCGTGACCACCTTCGGCCGAGCCGGCTATCTGCGCCGAGCGCTAGAAGCGGGGGTGAGGGGCTACCTGTTGAAAGACACGCCGGCCGAACGCCTGGCAGATGCGGTCCGCCGAATCGCCAGAGGCGAGCGCGTCATTGCGCCGGAACTCGCGTTGAGCGCCTGGGATGGCCAGAACCCGCTGACAGAGCGCCAGCGGCAAGTCCTGCGCCTGGCCGGCGAGGGCTTAAGCACCCGCCAGATCAGCGAGCAACTGCATCTGGCTGAAGGCACAGTGAGAAACTACCTGTCTGAAGCCATCAGCGAGCTGCAGGCCGCCAATCGTATAGATGCCTATCGACTTGCCCGACAACAGGGCTGGCTGTAGCCTCGCTCTATTCAGTTCCCCAGGGCTTGCCAAGCACCCTCGCGGCGGGGATCGGCGGCTCCATCGATGCGGCCATCGGGGAAGAACACCACACCGTGCAATCCAGACTCCTCGCCGCGGCCCGGTCGCACCTCGATGCCGAGCTCGGCCAGACCGGTCAGCACCTGCTCCGGAAACTTGGACGCCTCGCCGAAGTAGTTTTCGCCGAGCGTCACCAGATTGGGCAAATCGATGGCTTCCTGCAGACTCAGGTTCCACGCCAGCAGACCAACGATGGTTTTGGCATTGTAGGCCAGGATGGCCGAGCCGCCGGGCGAGCCCAGCGCGGCGACCAGCCGGTCATCCTTGTCCAAGACCAGCACGGGCGACATCGAGGAACGCGGTCGCTTGCCCGGCGCGACCGCATTGGCCACCGGAACGCCATCGACTTCGGCGCGAAACGAGAAATCGGTCAGCTGGTTGTTGAGGAAAAACCCGCCCACGGTTCGGCCAGTGCCGAAGATTGATTCGACGGACGTTGTCATCGTCACGACATTGCCGTGGTCGTCGATGACCACGAAATGGCTGGTGCCGGTCTGCCGAAAGCGGTCGTCCGGCGCCCAGGCCAGGCCCGGTGGGGTGCCGGCATCCGGCAACGGTCCGGCACGATCCCCGATGGTGGCAGCTCGGTCGGCGACATAGTCCGGGTCCAGCAATCCCGCAACGGGCACTTCGACAAACGCCGGGTCGGCCACGTACCGATTGCGATCCGCGTACATTAACCTGCTGGCTTCGGCGAACTGCAGCCAGGCGACCGGATCGTTGGGTCCGCGCTGATCAATGTCGGTGTGCTCCAGAATGGCCAGCATCTGCAGAAGGGCGACACCGCTGGACGGCGGTGGCGGAACGCAAACCCGGTGCTTGAGAAAGTGACCGCAAACCGCCTCGCTCACGCCCGGCCGATAGGCGTCGAAATCGGCCTGAACCAGGGTGCCGGGCAGTGGTGGCAGACTGGTACGCTCAATGATGGCGGTCGAAATCGGCGGCTCCAACAGTGTGCGCGGGCCCTGCTCGGCCATCCGGCGCAGGGTCTGGCCATAGGCCGGGTTGCGCCACATCTCACCGGCGGTGATGGTTTCGCCTTGCTCGTTGGTAAACAGTTCGATCACGTCCGACACCTGGGCCTGCGGCCAGCGACCCCCAGCGGCAAAGCGGGCCAGGCGTTGCGGCACTTCGAAACCGTCCTCAGCCGCCGTGATCGTGGCATCGAACAGCTGCGACCATGGCAGGACGCCGAAACGCTGCTGCATCTCCCCCAGCATGGGCATGACGCCGGGCACGCCGACCGCACGTCCGCCGACGATTGCGTCAAACCAGCCCAGCGGCTCACCCTCGTCATTGATGAACATGTCCGGCGTCGCGCCGGCGGGGGCCGTTTCGCGGCCGTTGAAAGCGGTGATCTCTCCAGTTTCGGCGGCGTAATGAAGCAGGAAAGCGCCGCCGCCGATACCGGAACTCTGTGGCTCAACCAGGCTCAGCATGGCCTGAACAGCCACCGCAGCATCGGCCGCGCTGCCACCGCGGGCAAGAACGCCGAGGCCCGCCTCTACCGCCATCGGGTGTGCTGCAGCCACACCGGCAGTGACGCCTCTGGCCGACACGGAGACAACGTCAACCGTCTGGTCTGCTTCCTTCGACCGCCCGTCGGGCCGGGGGCTGGCGCAGGCCACCAGGATGAGCAAAAACAGCAGGGTCAGCAGCACTCGATATTGCAGTACCAGGGCCCGCGTCGACGCCGCATTGTTCGAAGGTTCTTTCTTGTCAGCCATCAATGGTCTCCATCAGCGCCAGTGAGGAAGCAAAGCATACCGCAGTGCCTGCCGCAATCGCTTGGATCGCAAACAGCGCTGGCGCGCCAACCGCGCTGGCGGACGATTTGACGAATCCACCTCGCGTCCGGTCTACAATCAAGGGGAATAGTATGTCTTTGACCGTGCCGAAGGAGAGTGACCCATGTCTCATCGCCCATTGCCCGTCTTGCTAGTCGCTGCAGTAATGGTAAGCGGCTGCGCTACAACCGATCCTCAAGCCACCAAAACTCGGGAAGTCAACTCCGAGCACGTAAGCGCCGTAGAGCGGGTCGCACAGAACGCCGGTGTGGAGATCGTCTGGATCAATCCGCCGACACGGGTGCGCGAGCGCAAGTTCGACACTTCGCTGGAAGTCAAACCGTCGCAAGATGAATAGCACCGCTGCTTCAGCGTCATGCCGAGCGAACTGTTAGTCTCTCAATGAACAGTCCCCAGCATTAGGAGCCAAAAACATGTCCGATCACGTCTACAAGCAAATCCGCCTGACCGGCTCTTCGACTGAAAGCAGCGACGATGCCGTTCGCCGCGCGATCGCCAAAGCGTCCGAGTCGCTGAAAAACCTGCGCTGGTTCGAGGTGATCGATACCCGCGGCCACATCAAGGACGGACATGTCCAACACTGGCAGGTCACGGTCGAGGTTGGATTTACGCTTGAAGACTGATTAGCCAAGCTCAAGCGCGGCCACGGGCCATCAGTGGCAGCGGCACGTGGAGGAGGCCGCCGATCACCCGGAGCAGTTCTACCTCTGACTGCACCGCTTGCTGATCGTGCAGCGCGCAGCGGGCAAGACCGGCCACAAGCTTGTGCTTGGCCTCGGGTCGCAGTTGATCGAGACGTTTCAATGCCGCGTCCAACCGCTCCGGCCACTGGTCCAAATCCGGCAGCCGATCCGGGATCGCATCAACCAGCCCTTCCATGCCCGCCCGGAAAGCCGCCAGCGCCGCATCCTCATGCTCAAGTTGGCCGTGCCGAGCCAGCAGCCCCATGACCTGTGCCACCTCGGCCGTCATCCCGGCCAGCGTCTTTGAACCCGCAGGCCGCACCCGATCCGGATGCAGGAGCTCCAGCACCTGCTGTGAGGTCAGGCGGGCAAGACTGTATTCAAACACGGCCATCCGACCGTCGGCGCGGATCAGTTCATCGATCAGACCCATCAGCGCGATCAATTCCCTGTGCGGCCGCCGGCGCAGGCCAGGAAATGCCATCTCCAGCAGCGGCAGTCTGTGGGCCCGCTCCAGCACCTGACCCTCCTGCCAGAGCATGGAGACCTGGCGCTCGCTATTACTGCCGAGGACGCGAGCGATCAGCAGAAGCTGTTTCTCGCGAATCTCGTGATCCGTGCTCAGAAGCAGGAAACAGATGACCTCCTGGGCCCATTCGTCCGAGTGCGCCGCACGCTCCAGCGTCGACGGCATCGACGCCGCCAGCGCCGCAGCAAGGAAAATCTGCTGCAGATCCGGCTGGCCGATGGCTTCGGCAAGGCGGTCGGGATTCAGCGGCAGGCCACCAGGACCCTCGGGCTCAGCGGCTGTCTTCGCTGCCGCGGCCTGCTCAGCCTCGGCCCGACGAGCCTGAGCGTGCCGATCCAGCGTGGCTGCAAGCGCCTTGAGTTCCGAGGGGTCGAAACTCGGATCAATCGCCCGGATGCGCTCTTCTAGCGGCGGGTGCGTGGCAAACATCTGCCGACCCATGCCGCGCGCGAACAGCATATGGCCGATCTCCTCCGCATCCGTGGTCATGAAAGAGCTGGCATACAGCGCGCCGATTTTCTTCAGCGCGCCGGCCACGCCCTGAGGATCGCGAGTGAACTGGACGGCCGAGGCATCGGCCAGAAACTCCCGTCGGCGCGAAACAGCAGCCTTGATCCAGCGCCCGAAGAAAAGGCCGATGTAGCCGATCACCACGACCACCAGTCCGATCATCACCGCCGGTGCCGCGTTGCGCGAGTCGCGCGCGAAGCGGGCCGAGCTCAGCAGCTTTCGACCGACGATAGCCAGGATCAGGATGCCGAACAAAAAACCGATCAGGCGAATATTCAGCCGCATGTCGCCATTGAAAATGTGGCTGAACTCATGCGCGATCACACCCTGCAGCTCGTCGCGATCAAGATGCTCCAGAGTGCCCCGGGTCACCGCCACGGCAGCATCGATTTCGGAGAAACCGGCAGCAAAGGCATTGATGCCCTGCTCGTGCTCCAGCACGAACACCTCTGGCACGGGAACACCGGAAGCGATGGCCATTTCTTCGACCACGTTGTAGAGACGGCGCCTTAAGGGGTCAGCCGTGGCCGGGTCAACCAGGGTTCCGCCCAGTGAGCGGGCGATCTCGCCGCCGCCCGCGCGCAGCTGCAGGGTTCGATACAGGCTGGCCAGACCAATAATGGCGCCAGTAACCAGCGTCGAGGCCAGGATCAGGCTGGCGTTGGCCTGCAGAAACCCGGTGCCTGGCGATGCGCTGGCCGCATGGGGTAAACCCACCGTTGCCAGCACAACTGCGTTCACGGTCAGGATCACGGCCGCCACCGCGAGCGCAAAAAGAAAAACCAGGAACCGGGTCTGACGTCGCGCCCGGTCCTGGTGTTCGAAGAAATTCACGGCCGCTCAGGCTGCGAATCGGCCCGCTAGCCGAAATTGACCTGGACCGCCTCGCGCTTGGCCGGGTCTTCGATGTCGAGCAGCTGCGCAGGCTGGAAATTGAAGGTGCCGGCAATCAGGTTGTTCGGGAAGCTCTCGCGCAGAATGTTGTAGCTCATCACCGCGTCGTTGAAGGCCTGGCGCGCAAAAGCGACCCGATTTTCCGTACTGGTCAGCTCTTCAGACAACTGCATCATGTTCTGATTGGCCTTGAGGTCGGGATAGCTTTCGGACAGCGCAAAGAGGCGTCCTAGCGCTCCTGACAGACCTTGCTCGGCGGCACCGAGTTTTTTCATCGCCTCCGGGTTGGTCGGATCGGCCGAGGCGGCCTTGAGCTGATTCGCTGCCCCGTTGCGCGCTTCGATCACAGCCTCAAGGGTTTCGCGTTCGTGGCTCATGTACTTCTTGGCGACCTCGACCAGGTTGGGGATCAGGTCGTGGCGGCGGGTCAGCTGCACGTCGATCTGGGCAAACGCGTTCTTGTAGCGGTTGCGTGCGGCTACGAGGCGGTTGTAAATGGCCACGGCAAAAAACGCCAGACCAACGATCAGAGCCAGGCCAATCCATTCCATCAGTCGTTCCTCGAAGCAGTTCGGCTTGAGTTTATACCAGACGGTCGAACAAGGCAGCCAGTAATCGGCTCTCCACCAGCGGCCAGCGCAAGACGGTCGAGGACCGCCCAGCGTCGGCGCCGAACCTGTCCCCATGGAAAGTGGCACTCAGCTCCAGCAAGGCGCAGCCGGCCTGTGACCAGCGTTCGGCGCTCGAACGCCTCTCTGGACAGCGCCCGTCAAACAGGACCACCCGGCCCGCCTGCGGTTCCAAGCGTCGGCCATTTTCCAGCCCAAAACCCCAGCGGCGAGCAAGCCGCAGCAGAACGCGGTAGGTGGCAGCGTCGACCAGCGCCACCAGCCGGGTCTCGGCCAGCAAAGACGTCAGCAACGGTGCCGGGAAAGGCCCACCGGCCGGCAGGCACAGCTCGAAGCAGCTTCCGGGTCCGCGGCGCGGACGCACAGTCAGCTGGCCGCCCATGCCCTCGGTCAGGCGACGGCAGATCGCCAGGCCCAGACCGGAGCCGCTGTGGACCCGCGTCATGCTGGAGTCAAGCTGGCTGAACGGCTGGAACAAGCGCTCGATCTGATCGGGCGCGATGCCCGGCCCTGTGTCGCTGACTGAAAACAGGAGCTGGCCGTCGGCGGCAACCTCTGCGGTCACCTCCACCGCCCCGTCGGCGGTGAACTTCACCGCGTTGCTGAGGAGGTTTCCAAGAATCTGGGCGAGCCGACCCGCGTCACCGAAGGCCAGCAGCGGAAAACGAGCGCTGGTTCGCAGGCGCAGACCCAGCCCCCGGGAGGCCGCCGCCGGCGCGTGCAGATCGACCACCTGCTCCAGCAGGGGCACGGTCTCGAAGACCTCGTTGAGCAGTTCCAGACGGCCCGCCTCGATGCGGGAAATGTCCAGCACGTCATCAATAATGCGCTGCAGCTGTCGACCTGAGGTCCGCAGGGTTTTGAGCAGATCCTGACGTAAACCGTCGGCCGCACTTTCATGCAGCAGCTCAGCCATCCCGAGAACGCCATGCAGGGGTGTTCGAATCTCGTGACTCATCGTGGCCAGAAACTCGGATTTGGCCCGGCTGGCCTGCTCGGCATCTTCAGCCAGCAGCCGCACTTTCTGCAAGAGAACGCTGTTGTGCAGCGACTGACCGGCGACTTCAACCAGCAGGGCGAGACGCCGATCAAGGTCTGCCTCGAATCCATGGCTTGCCGCAACCAGAAGAACCCGAGCGATGGTGCCATCCTCAGCTTTCAGATCGACAGCCTGCTCGCGAACGCCGTCGGCATCATCAAGACGCTGCAGCCACTGGCTGCGAGACATGCAGGCGCCGTTATCTCCAGATACCAGTTCGGCTGGCATCAGCTGATGGTTGTAGCCCAGAATGGCGGACTTGGCGGCCGTTAGACGCTGTATTTCGCCTGCGATGCAGCGCGCCAAGGGCAACGGCTCAAGATCTGAATTCAGGCGTTGAATCAGCTGGCGCTGGCCCTCAGCGAGCTGGCGTTTCTGCAACACATCCTGCAACTCCCGACGTCGCCGCCGGGCGCGATTGATCTGCCGCCAGGCCAGTCCGGCCAATGCGAGCGTCAACAGGGCGTAAGCCAACCCGGCATACGGCGAGGCCCAGGGTGGCGGAGCGATTCGGATGGCGAGGTCATCACTGCGCGAGCCCCAGCGGCCATCGGGAGTGGAGGCCTGAACCTCGAAGCGATACTTGCCGGGTCGGAGATTGCTGTAGTACATGGTGGATTGTCGGCCCAGAGTGAGCCAGTCATCGTCCCAGCCGTCAAGGCGAACCCGGTAGCGGACCCGCTCTGGTGCCACATAGGTCAAGGCCGAAAACTCGAACCGGACCGAATTCTGCTGCCAGTTCAGATCAACGGGTGGCCGTGTGCCGGGTGCCAGCGAGATTCGCCGATCGCCGGCGCTCAGCGCTCTCAGATAGACTGGAGACTCAAAAGGCGCTTGCCGCAGGCGAGACGGGTCAATCGTAACAATCCCCTGGCTGCCTCCCAGCACGATGCTGCCGTCGTCGCGAACAACGATGGCATGGCGGCTGAACTCGCTCAGTGCAAGCCCGTCATCGCGGCTGTAAGCGCGAAAAAGACCGCTGTCGAGATCCAGTCGCGCAAGGCCCGATCGAAGCACCAGCCACAGCTCTCTCAACCCGTCCCGGGACGGCAGGATTTCCAGCAGTGTGGTGCGCTCGGTCACGGCAGAAAGGTCCAGACTGCGGACCTGACTGAGGTGATTGCCCGCCAGACGGTACTGGTAGAGAACCTGGTCAGTACCGACCCACAGTATCGGGCCATCCCAGGCCAGACTTCGGATGGGTCCGTCTCGAAGTTCCAGACGGGCGCGGAAGCCTTCCGTGCCTTCGTATCGATAAATGGTTTCCGCGCCGGCCAACCAAGGCTTGCCGTCGGGACCGGTGCGCATGATGAGGCTGGATGTCTCAGTTAACCGTCTGGGCGGCGGCTGATCTGAGCCATACAGGGTCCAGGAACGCTTTCCCAGATCATAGAGCATCAGTTCGCCCCCTCTCGTACCCAGCCAATAGCGGTCGTCGCTGTAGCGATCAATGAAATAGAAGGGATTCCCCTGAGGCTCCAGCGCATCCACCAGTGTTTCGATTTCACCATTTTCCTTGTCCAGTCGAACCAAGGATGGGTACTGAAGCACCAAGAGTTCTGCTTCTGTTTCCAGGATGGCGCGGAGTTGCGATTCGAAGGCAAGAGCGAGCTCAGAGCCCGGATACAGCTGGTCGATGGCCGTTCGGCGATTCTTTTCAAAGTCGAGACGGAAAGGTCGGCGGTCGCCGACCACCCAAACACTCGCGCCGGACAGCCCCGGCGTGACGGACTGGATGCGCTCCAGGCCCAGCGGTTGCAAATCGCTGTTGCTGCGCGGGTAACGAGAGAATGCCGAGTGACTGGGCGGCAAGTAAGCCAGACCCTCACGCGAGACCGCCAGCCAGAGTCCGCCTTCGGCATCGACCAGGTGGGCAGCACTCAGGCTCGAGCCCGGAAGACTGTTGGGTAACGCAGAGTAAGCCTGCACGCGACGACCGGGCGCGCTTTCGGCATCCGGAAACTCCAGCCCATTTCGGGTTGCAACGAAGACGCGCCCGTCCGGTAAATCTCCAAAGCCGACGATGAAACCGCTTGCGGAATGGATGACTTCCGGGCTCATGAGCGCTGCATCAGCGTCAATGTCACCGAGTCGGATCAAGTCGTTGAAACGACTCAAAAACAATTCACCCTGCGGAGAAATCCAGGCGTGAAAGAAAACCTCTCGTGAATCGGATTGAGCTTCCAACACGGGCACGAATCGATCGTCATGACCCGCCGGGTCAAACACACTGAGCCGGGTGGTCTGAACCGCCCAAACGCGGCACCGCGGATCCATCAACAAATAGGTCAGAAAGCCCTCTGATCGGAGACCACCGCTGTCATCCTGGGGATAGAGGCGAAAGGTATCGAGCGCCGGGTCATAGAGTCCAACCCCACCCTGCACAAAGCCGAGCCAAAGGCGGCCATCACAGTCCTCGACCATGGACCAGATATTGGCGTTCGGTAGCCTGCCGCCATCGGATTCCGGCTTGAGGTGACGGCGGATCGCCAAATCGGGACCGATCTCGACGACCCCGCTGTCCTTCAGAGCTGCCCAGACCATGCCGTCGCTATGCGCATGCAGCGCCATGACGTTGTTGTCCGGCAGCGCGCCGGGATCAGACGGATTGCGCGGCAAGAGAGTGAGTTGATCACCTTCATGGCGAATCAGCCCGGCCCGGGTTCCGATCCAGACGTAACCCCAGCTATCCTGAACGATAGCCTCAACCTCGGGATTCGGCAGGCCTTCGAGCATGCCGAGATGGCGAAACACCGGGTAATTCGCCGCCGTCGCCACGGACAGGCCGCATCCCAGCGCGACGATGGTGATTGTCCATCGTCGTACCCTTGCCCAGTTGAACCGGTACAGCCCCATACCGCCGCTCCGGGAACGAAGTCGTTCACAAGCCACCACCAAGAAACACTATAAACGCCGGACATCAATAGTCAAAGCCCCCGTCGAATCGTTCGACGGGGGCTTTTTACGGTTTCACCAAATTTTTTACAGGCGCCGCGCTAGGCTCGCCAACCATGCAACATCAAGGCGTTTGAAACTCGGCCTCTTCCGCATCACGCGCTGCTTCCAAAGCGGCCCGACAGGCCTCCGACAAGGTGGTTCCAGCCAGCTGCTGCGCCCGGCAGCCGGTCAGGAAGCGTTCCTCCGCCGCGGCCTCCAGACGCTCGGACTGTTCCTGTTCGAGCATGGCCTGACGGGTTTCAGTGCTGTCAATGGCACGGATGTATCCGCGCCAGTCTCTGGCCTGCGCCCGGGTCGAGGGAAAACGCTCTGCTTCGGCAAATGCCTGATCAGCCAATCTTCGCTGCTGCCGGTCACCCGGCCCAGCCTGATTGAACAAGGCGTTGCCAAGCAGCATCCAGGCTTCAGCCTGGTTGTCTTCCAGCCCACCCTTGTCCAAGGCCCGCTCAAACGCAGAAGCTGCAGCTTCATTGTCTTCGGTTGCCAGATAGGCCTGACCGAGGCGGAAGAACAGATTACCGGTGTCCGACAGCTGCGCGGCCTCTCTGAGGATGGGGATGGCCTGGCGATGCTCGCGTGACTGGCTCCAAAGCTGCGACAGCAGCTCCAGGTTATCCACGGTTCGCTCAACCCGACCGGCCTCCATCTCACGCTCGATGAGCCGAGCGCCGCGGTAAGGGTTATTGAAGGACGAATAGAACTGAGCCAGAATCAGGATGTCGTTTCCGTCTTCGATCAGGCCCGCCAGATAAGCCGACTCCAGCGCGCCGAAAGCGTTCAGCTCCTGGTTCTGCTGCAGATACATCGAGGATAGCTGGCGCCAGAACCCCAGAACATCCGGCCAAATCGAGACCATTTCTTCCAACAGCTCGGTGCGCTCCGGCACCATCTGGAGTTCGCTCAGGAGAACATTTTTGAGTTCGTAGAACCGACGTTCGGGTTCTTCGGCCAATTCGATCGCCTGACTGATGGCCTCCAGGGACTCAGGGTAACGATTGATCTGGTAGTTGGCGCCGGCCAGCATAAAATAGGTATTGGCGCTCACCTCCGGATCAAGTGCCAGCCATTCCTCAAAAAACTGGATCGACTTTTCGTACTGTTCTGTCACAAAGTACAGTTGCGCCATGTTGAAGCGCAGTCGATTCTGTTGCTCTTCCGGCAAAGCACCAAGGCCAATCGCGACCTCGAAATCGTTCAGGGCCGCCTGGAAGTTTTCTTCGTTGACGTAGGCCGATCCTCGAATCTGAAGCACCGAGGCCTTGTCAAAATCAGACATCCTGTCACCACGCCGCTCCATCAGCCGATTCAAAGCGGCCAGCGCTTCAGCATTCTTTTCCTCTTCCAGCAGTTCATAGGCCTCAAGCAGATCGTTGGCGACCGACGGCGTCAGGGTCTGAGCCTGCGCGAACTGCACAAGGCCGCTGCCAACCACCAGGGCCAGGACGAAGGACCATTGAATGACGTTTCGCTGCAAGGCTATTCCTCCATGCCAAAGTCAATGGCAGTTCTCACCCCGAAGCGGGGCTGGGCAACGCCGTCTATGACACGCGGCTGATAGCGCCAGCGCTGCACTGCTCGTAGCGCGGCTCTGTTGAAGCAAGAGTTTGTGGCGTCAATGACACGCGGATTGACCACTTGACCCTCCGGTGTGACATCAAACTCGACGACCACAGTCTCCAGTTCGCCGGCAGAGCGCATGCACTGGGTGGGGTATTGCGGCGGAATCCGCACGAGCGGCTGGGCATCCCGATCCGGATTGAAGCCGGTGCCAATGTCGATATCGGTGCCGGAGAAGTCCGGCAGCGCGCCCATCTCCACAGCAATACTTGGACGGAATGACGGATCCGATACCGTGGGCGGTGGTGGTGGCGGCTGATCCAGCACCGGGCGCTGAAAATCCTCAGGTCGCTGCTGGCTGGTGTCTTCAAGCTGGCGCAACACGTTGATTTCCACCGAGCGGTCTTCCGACAACTGCACTTCCTGATTCTGCTGAATCACGGTCGCGAGCAGCAGGAACAAAATGGCGGTGACAAGAATCGCCAGCGGAAACCCGGATACCAGTCGAATAACGCTACTCATGATTTCAAAGTCGAAACGGCAACGGTGTCCTGAACGCCGGCATCGCGAATCTGCTGCAGGACTTCCACCAGATATTCGCTGTCGGCCGAACCGTCGGCCTGGATCACTGCACTGCCGCGCGGATTCTCACGGCGCAGGCGCTCGATCGCCAAACGAACGCCTTCCAGCGGGGTTTCTTCGCGATTGATCCAGATCGTGTTGGACGCGTCAATCGCCACCAGGATGGACACCAGGCGCTGCTGCTCGGCCGTGCTTGCATCCGGACGCAGGACGTCGACGCCCGGCTCTTTGATGAAGGTCGCCGTCACGATGAAAAAGATCAGCATGATGAACACGATATCGAGCAACGGCGTGACGTTGACATCACTGTCGTCGGCGTCGCGTTTTTTGCGTCTTAGCATCTGATTAAGCTCCGCCTATCGTCCGCGCTGGATGGCAAGTGCCGGGTCAACGCCGGCGAGCCTGGCCTGATCCAGCACAAGTACAGTAGTTTCAACCGGGGCGTCCGGGGCCGCGTTGAGCAGCACCACTCCATTGGGCTTTTCTGCCCGGAACGCTTCGACGATCGGCGTGACCGATCTCGGATCGACCATCCGGATATCGTCCACCATGACAAATCCATCGTTGCGCACCGCCAGAACCAGCGTTGGTGGCGGACGGGTGAGCTCCTCCGGTGGATCAGGATTCGGCGAGGTCAGTCCAATGCCGACTTCATCTAGAAAGGTCGCAGTGACGATAAAGAAGATCAGCAGGATAAAGACGATGTCCAGCAGCGGCGTGATATTGACATCAGCGGCCTCCTGCTCTGAGTCGGTCAGGCGGCGTCGGGAGCCATACCCCAAGCCGGCTTCGACCGTGAGGTTTTCCGACAGATCGGATACCGTCCGGCTGTTCCGACGTTCCAGGTAATTGATCGAGAACACCCCGGTCAGCGAAACCGCCAGACCGGTCATCGTCGGAATGGTGGCCTTCGAGATACCGGACGCCATCAGGCGGGCGTTGGAGGAGCCGGTGTCGACAATCACCTGGAAGACTTCGATCATCCCGGTCACGGTCCCCAGCAGACCCAACAGCGGGGTGATGACGATCAGCGCCTTGATCGGCCCCATGAAGCGCTCGTTCTCAACCCTGACTTCAGAAATCAGGCGTTCCCGAAAGGCATGCGCCTGCCAGCTGCCCCGTTCTTCCAGCGCTTTCCAGCGCTGCTCCTGGGTCTTGAGCAGACGTCGGATGGAGAGCACGAAATAGATCAGCCGCTCACTGATCAATACCCACATCACGAAGGTGCTGACCAGCAGCGCAACGACCACTGGACCCCCGGTCTCGAGGTAATCCCCGATGACGTGGATGACGTTGGCGGGCAGCAGGTGCTCGAGCACGGGGTCAGACCTTCTCTGAGGTTTCTGCAACCAGGCTGACAGACTGCTCTTCGAGCACCTGTCCGACGCGGCGCGCCGTGCTCGAAGCAAAGGCGTGCAGCAGGAGCAGCGGAATGGCAGCAATCAGACCCATGACCGTGGTGACCAGCGCCTGCGAGATACCGCCGGCCATCAGCTTCGGATCACCGGTACCAAACAAGGTGATGGCCTGGAAGGTCACGATCATGCCGATCACGGTTCCCAGAAGACCCATCAGCGGCGCGACGGCGGCCAGCACCTTGACCACGTTGAGGCCCGCCTCGAGCTTGGGCAATTCCTTGAGAACGGCATCGTCCAGGTGCAGCTGCAGGGTCTCTAGATCTTCGCTCCGATATTCTTCGTAGGTCAGCATGACCCGGCCCAGCGGGTTGCCCTTCTTCGGCGTAGAAGACTTCATCTGCGCCTTGACCTTCATTGCTGTCAAAGCGAGCATCATCCAGCGGAAAACCGCCAGCAAGATGCCGAGAATGGCCACAACCACAATGGCGTAACCAATTCCCCCGCCCTGATCGATGCGCTCACGCAAGTTGGGAACCTCGACCACCAGGCCCAACAGCGTGCCCAGGGAAGGATCGACCAGGCCGCGGACAACACCCGGACCGCTATGGTCAAAGACTCGCTGGGCCGCGGCGACCTGAGCCCGCCCCGGCTGGCGCGCCAGATAGCGCAGGGTCCCTTCGCGGGCAACCATGAAACCCTGGTCGCTGAAAGCCGTGAACGGTCCAATGCGGACCACGGTCTCGGTGGCAGACTGGTTGTCAGAAGTGATGACCTGGGCCTGATAGCGGGCGACCGCGCCCTGCTCGCCGGCCTCTTGGAGCATGGTGAACCAAAGGTTTTCCAGCTCGGCGATCGTCGGCAGTGAAGAGGCCTGTGCCATGCGAACCAAGTCTTCGCCGCGACCCGGGAACTGGGTCGAGATCAGCGACTCGTCGAGCTGTTCGTTCAAATCTGCCGCGGCCGCCCGGGCAACCCCGAACAGCTCTCCGAACTCACCCTGGCGCTCGGAGAGCTGGGCTCGAAGCTCCTCGAGTTGACGGTCGAGTTCGTTGCGCAGGTTTTCAAGCCGGCTGGCCTCGTTCTCCGCAGCCGTGACTTCGCCTCTCAGCTGGCGCAAGGCGGCTTCCTGCTCGGACTGTTCACGACGGAACCGGGCTTCTCGCTCCTGGTTGCGCTCGGACACCGACTGCCGCTCGCTTTGCATCACGCGGAGGACGTCATCGATGGTCTCGGGCTGGGTCTGGGCCAGTGCGAACGGCGCCAGGAAAATCAGGGCCGCAGTCGCCAGGACAGTGACGCGGGAGGCGCGAGTGGGTGAAGGCATGGGCGAATTCCTGAAGTGATTCTGGTGAGAGCTTTGATCGCTGGCGGTCATCATGTCCTCAGCCTCCGTTCTCGGTCTGCGGGGCACGCACCGGAATGAACATCAGGTCGGGCGGAATCTGCTCACGGGCGATGCGCGAACCCATCTTGATGTCCGGCAGAAAAGACATGTCGAGGTCAACCCACTGGCGGCTGTCGGGGTCGAAGCGCATCAGGGTTTGGTCGTCATCGGTCCGGAACGTCAAGGACGTGCGGCCGATACGCAGGAATTCGACGTTCTCGAACTGGCGCCCGGCGGCTTCGATATCGCCGCGATAGGCCTCTATGGTGCGGCCGTATTCATTCTCGATCTGGTAAGCCTCGACCACCAGACGATAACGCTGGGCGGGCGAACGAGACGGATCGTCCATCAGGGCGCGCAACCGCTCCACCCGGGCGCGGCGCTCGTCAAGCAGAAACGGCAGATCAGCCTCGATCAGCTGATCCAGCGCTTCAACCATATCTTCCATCAGCGGCTGGATCGAACGCTGCAGACTGGCGATGTTATTGATGTCGTTGGTCAGCGACTCCATCTCTCGCCGCTGCGCATCGACCTGGCGCTGCTGGGAGGCGTTATAACGGTTGAGCTGTTCGAGCTGCTTCAGGTTGGCGCGGTAGTCGCTCAGCAGACTTTGCGTGCGCGAATCGAGCTGTTCGATCCGCTCCTGCGTCTGTCCGGTCGCCTGAACCATCGCCCGGCTGGTGTCGAGAATCGGCTCGACCTCCTGGGCGTTGACGGCTGTGTGGAGCAGGATGGCGGTCGCTGGAAAAACGATCGCCGCAAGAATTCCTAGGCTGAGGCTTTTGAATGTCATTGGGTTCATGCCCGTTTGAAATTGTGGGACTGTCGCGAGCACCGAATCATACCTGATGGCGTTCCGGCACAACAAGCGAGCTATTGTACGGACGCGACGCGCTGAGGCGCAAGGTGCATTTTGTCCGGGCAATCATGGATCGCCGGCAAAGGAAAAACCGCCCAACTGTCATAAGTTTGAAGAGACAGCGGGTCAACTAAAGACCAGCTGGAGGGGCAACTGGCCGCGCGATCTTCACGGAATTTTCACGGCTCAACGAGCGATCAGCGCCCGGTTTCGCGAGTGAGGGACTTCTGAGACAATGGGCTTATTGTCCGCGCCCAAAGCCTTCAGGAGTTGTATGACCAGCCCTGCCCCGCAATCCACATTCACGCTGACAACAGCCTTCGCCGTACCGCTGGTCAACGCTCAGCACGATAGTCCTGAGCCACTCAATGCCGAGCTCACGCGGCTGTTTCGACAACGCGCAGGGAACGAAGCTTTTCGGAACCCGGAGCCGCGTGTCAAGCGCAACAAGGCGCTGTTTGAGAGCCGTTTCAACCTGTTCGACTGGCCAGAACCCTGCGTTCAGCAACTGCGTGACTTTTGTTTCGGCCATCTTTTTCGGGCTATTCAGGAACTCAACGGCTACGATGAAGCCATGCTCAAGGACCTGCGCTATGGCTGTGAATCGTGGTTTCACCTGACTCGCAAAGGAGGTTTTTTTGCGGCTCATAACCACCCCCTTCATTCGTGGTCCGGCGTCTACTGCGTGTGCCACGACGGGGATGACCCGGATAGCGACAGTGGTCGACTCACTTTCCTGAGCCCGCATATGGGCGCAAACATGTATGTCGACGCGGCCAGTATCAGATTTAGGCGCCCGTTTTCATCCGGACCCGTCATGTTGCGACTCAAGCCGGGCCAACTGGTGCTTTTTCCATCGTGGTTGCTGCATGAAGTCACGCCCTACGAGGGCGACACGGAGCGCATCACTGTGGCCTTCAATGTTCGCTTCCAGTACGTTGGCAAAGAAACGCTTTAGCCGATGTCCATTGGCTTGATCCACTCCAGACATCGGCCCATGGCGTGCTTTCCCGCATAAACCAGGGGCCGACTGGACCTCAGCACAAGCCCGGCCTGGACAAACGACATATGCCAGTCCGGATTCTCCGCAATCCTGCGGTTGACTCGAAGCATGTCATCAAGCCGGGCACGGCCCGCGCGAAGTTGATCTGCGTAGTTCGCCACGGCTTCGGACTGCTGGCGCATCAGCCGGGGCTGCAGCTGTAACAGGCCAACTACGGCCTGAAGGACCTGCGTGACCAGCGGGGATTGACTCGCCGCATCGCGTGCCGTCCGCAACGCACGCAGCGCCTGCTCAGTGGACCGGATAAATTCGCGATCACCAAGCTGGCCTCGACCCCAGGAACGCATCAGTCGGGGCAACCGGCTCCTTTCCAGCGCGTCATAGGCAGCCAACTCATCGCGCATGGTCTGCATCATGGCTGAATCGGCCTCATGGCTTACGACCGCCAGCAACCCTCCGGGACGAAGCACCCGGACAACCTCCTGGGCTGATTCGTCCGGATCACAATACTCGATGCCGTATTGACTACAGACCAAGTCAAAAGTCGCTTCCGCAAAAGGCAAGGATTCAACCCGAGTCCCGCCCACGAACCGAATTCGCTGCAGCAGACCGCGCTGCGCGTCCGAAAGGCCGGGCACCCGATCGGGCTGGGGAAAGGCTGCGTCTACAGCATCGATTTCCAGGCGGCGCGCTTGCCGCTCGGCCCATTCCGCAGCCAATAGAGCGATCGGTCCATTGCCGCTGCAAACGTCAAGCAGGCGACCCGGCGACGGCGCTTCAGTAAAGCGTTCAATCCAGAAAGCCGCAACCTCACCGTCGTAATTGAGAGCGAAATCCTGCGGCAGAGAAGTCAATGCACCACTGGCCCAATAGCTGGACCATTGACCAAAACCGGCGGGCTGGGACTGTGCTTTCATAAGGCGCAACAAGGAGGAAAAACGAGCGATGCAAACTCTGCCAACAAGGGGCCGGGATCGAATCCAAACCCAAAAAAACCTAGCCCGGAAGACCGGGCTAGGTTTGCTTCTACCAGAGGTTCTGAGGCGGTTGCCGACTCAGAAGTTCTGGGTGTATCGCAGGTAAGTCACTCGACCGTAACCATTGTAGAGTTCAAAGTCGAAACCTCGACCCTGGCCCGGATCCAACACCGGATCCTTGTCGCCAAGGTTGTCTACGCCCAGCGTAATCCGGCCGTTCCACGGGGTGAAGTAGCTCGCCTGAACGTCATGCGTTGTCCAGGACGGCAACCCGTCCAGTGAAGAGGCAATAGCGGTGGTCTGGGAATCGATGTAGTTGACGTTCCAGGCAAAGTTGAAGTCGCCCCAAGCGTAGGAGTTAGCCCAGATGGCGCGCCACCTGGGAAGGCCCTGCTCGCCCGCGACGTTTGCACCTGCATCGGTCTCGTAGGTCATCGTATACGTGCCGCTGATTTCGGAGCTCAAGTTGCCGAACTCTCCGAAGTCGAAGTTGCCGCGCAAGCTGATGTCGAACCCTTCGGTATCGATGGTTCCCAAGCTTGCAGAACCAAACTGGGCATATTTGACCTCTCCATCAGGACCAAACTCAGCACCCAGCCCCAGCGACGGCACGGGCGGGTTGGTGAAGGTACCGGCCGGGAAACGGCTCAGGCCCGGCGGACAGTTCTGGGTGATACCCTCAAGACAGTCAACCACGGTCTGCACGTCGATGGCAGCGACACGATCGGTGATCTTGATGCTCCAGTAGTCAAGCGTACCGGTAAACCAGTTCGTCGGCTCAACAACCACGCCCATGCTGAACTGCTCCGACTGCTCTGCGCCCAGATTCGGGTTTCCGATCGAGAACGACGTGACCTGAACACCTTCACCGGGCGTGCCCAGGAACTCAGCGGATGGATCATGGAAGAGCTCAGACGCACTGAAGGCCGGCTGCGCCGACAGAATATCCAGGGGTGCAGCACGGAAACCTTCGCCGTAGGAAGCGCGGACGCCCACCCAATCAATCGGATCCCAACGCACAGACACCTTCGGTGAGAAGTTGCCGCCGAAATCGCTGTAGTCGTCATAACGGCCAGCTGCTGAGACCTCCAGGTTTTCCAGCAGCGGAATCAGCACTTCGCCGTAGATCGCGTACTGGTCTCTGTTGCCGAAAGCAGAGTTACCGGCCGACCCGGTGATATTACCGTTGGCCTGCAGATCATCGTAGATGTCCTTGTAGTCCTCATCGCGATACTCGGCACCGATGGCAAAACCGACAGCTCCGTTGGCCATTTCGAACAGATCGCCGGAAACCAAGGCGCGATACTCGCGGGAGACGAAGCGGGAATCACGGTTGATCGTGGCTGTGAATGACTGCAACACCTCCTGCGGAACACCAAACGGATCGTAGATGTTGTAGGCACCACTATCAAACTGCGGCTGCGCCAGCGCCGAGACGATGTAGTTTCTTCCGAGATCATAGTACTGGGAGTCGACCCGTCGAGCCCCGACCTCGACCGTATATTCGCCAATCTGCCCGGTCAGGAAGAGATCAAGATCATAGACGTTGGCATCCGTGTTGGTGTCGCGCGGTCCGTTGGCGGCAAAGCGGTGCCTCATTGTCATGAGCTGGTCTGGTCCCGAATAAACCAGTTCACCGTCTTCATTAAAGACTGGATCCTGATAAGACTGCCAGTTGGGATTGAGGCCACCGTCGGCGGGTGAAGTGCCGGGATGGTTGGGAGAACCGGGCTCAAGCCGGATAGCGCCTAGACCACCAACCAGCCACGGAGATGACGGTACCGGGGCGTAGCGACCGAAACTCTTGACGCGAGTGACGTTGGTGTTCAAGTGAACGGTCCAGTCTTCGTTGATATCGTAAGAGCCTCTGACAAAGAGGGACTGGTTCTCGATTTCCGCTTCATCAGCCGCCTGTGCAGTGAAGTCGTAGAAGCAGAAATTCCCACTGACGCGGAAACTCGGACCCTGACAGCCAGGCACGTTTGCGCCGCCAAATTCGGGGTTCTGGAGCAGGGCGCCATTGACGTAGAAGTTGTTGGAGAAGGTCGAGTTGCCGCCGCTAGACCACTCACGGTCGCGCTGGAAGACGATGTCGCGCTTGTTGTTCGAAACACCGGCCATGATACGTCCGTCGGCACTGGCTGCACCAATGATCGCCGAGGCTTCCCGCGTGTCGCCGCCTTTACGCTTGGGATCGGACATACCGAACATGAACTCTGCCCCGGTGAAGTCAGTCCGCGTGATGATGTTAACGACCCCACCAATAGCATCGGCACCGTAAATGGCAGAGGCGCCGTCAGACAGAATCTCGATCCGCTCAACCGCCGCCAGGGGAATCGCGTTCAGGTCTTGACCCGAGCCAAAGTTTGGTGCGTTGGGAGCCCGACGACCGTCAATCAGAATCAGGGTACGACCCGAGCCGAGCGCCCGCAGCGACAGACCCGCGAAAGACTGGGCCGCGTTGCCGGACTGGGGACGGACAGAACCACCGCTGTTGATAGGCTGGTTCCGCAGCAAGTCGGCCACCGAAGTTTTGCCGGACAATTCGATGGTCTCGCGGTCGATGATCTGGACCGGAACAGATGCATCAAGATCGTCGCGAACGATGCGCGATCCGGTGACAACGATGCGGTCATCGGTCATTGCCTCATCATCCTGGGCAAAAACCGGCGCTGAGGTCATTGCCAGACCGGCGACCACGCCAAACCCTAGGGCTGAGTGGATTGCCGTGGCAAGGGGGTTACGATTGTGCTTCATCAGACTCTCCAAATGTGTCTTTGTGATTTCTAGAAATGGCACTTATACATGTATCGACAGCTTATGTCTGAGCCGGAACCACGGTATTTAAAATGGACGAACCGACGCCCTGACTCCGCGTCACCGCTCCAGCCTGTTCGCGATACTAGCATCATCAAGGATGCATGAAAAGGTCTTTGTTAAACTTCGATAAAATTCGACTGAACCTTTTTTGAACCCTTAAATGCCTGATTTTCAAATCGAACATCAGCCTTTCTGACGACCCCAGTGACGGCGGGGCGAACCGAAGTCAACCCAGCGCCGCACTCGCTCTGGCCAGCTGGCGATGCAGCTCAGTCGGCACGCGAGGCTCGAATTCCTGGAAAAATCCGGCCATTTCGGTCAACTCGCGACGCCACCCGTCGGCATCAAAGGCCAGCAGGGTCGCCATATCCGGGCGCTCTTCAAGCCCGGTCAGATCGATCGCGTCAACATCGGGCAGGTAACCGACCGGGGTCTCGGCCACCTTGCCCTCCCCGCGACAGCGTGCCAGGATCCACTCGAGCACGCGCAGGTTGTCGCCGAAGCCCGGCCAGATGAAACGTCCTTCTTCGTCGCGCCGGAACCAGTTGACCTGGAAGATCGCCGGCGGCTGCTCCAGCTGCTTGCCGACCTCCAGCCAGTGCTGCCAATAGTCCCCGAAGTGGTAGCCGCCGAACGGCTTCATCGCCATCGGATCGCGCCGTACCACGCCGACCTGGCCGGCCGCGGCCGCGGTCGTTTCCGAGGCCATGGCCGCGCCGATCAGCACACCGTGCTCCCAGTCGCGGGCCTCCAGCACCAGCGGCGTGAGCTGGGCGCGGCGACCGCCAAAGATGATGGCGTCAATCGGTACGCCGTCAGGATTCTCGGCCTGGTCGGAATAGCTGGGGCAGGCCGTAATGGAGGCGGTGAAACGGGCATTGGGGTGGGCGGCCGGGCCGTTTCGGGGATCGTAGGCCCGGCCGCGCCAGTCGCGCGCCGGCACCCGGTCGTCCAGGCCTTCCCACCAGGGTTGGTTATCGTCGGTGACGGCGACGTTGGTAAAGATCGCGCCCTCATTGAGCATCTTCAGGGCGTTGGGGTTGGTCGCCTCGCTGGTGCCCGGGGCGACGCCGAACAGGCCGGCTTCGGGATTGATGGCATAGAGCCTGCCGTCCTCGCCCGGATGCAGCCAGCAAATATCGTCACCCAGGGTCCACACCTTCCAGCCGGCCTCGCGATAAGGCTCCGGCGGGATGAGCATGGCCATGTTGGTCTTGCCGCAGGCCGACGGAAAAGCGGCAGCCACGTAGCGGACTTCCCCGTCCGGATTCTGAATCCCGACGATGAGCATGTGCTCGGCCAGCCAACCTTCACTGCGGGCCTGGTAGCTGGCAATGCGCAGCGCATGGCACTTCTTGCCCAGCAGGGCGTTGCCGCCATAGCCGGAGCCAAAGCTCTGAATGCTCAACTCTTCAGGGAAGTGGATGATGTAGCGCCGGTCGGGATCCAGGTCCCCGGTCGAATGCAATCCCCTGACAAAGCTGCCGTCTCGCTCGATCCGGGCCAGGGCATCGCTGCCCATCCGGGTCATCAGGCGCATGTTGACGACCACGTAAGGGCTATCGGTGATCTCCACCCCGCAGCGCGAGAATGGTGAGTCGATCGGGCCCATGCAGTAGGGCACAATATAAAGAGTGCGATCGGCCATACAGCCGGCGAACAGGCCCTTCATCAGGGCGTGCGCCTCGTCCGGCGGCATCCAGAGGTTGTTGGGTCCGGCATCGGCCCGATTCTGGGTGCAGACGTAGGTCAGATGTTCGACCCGGGCGACGTCATTGGGATCAGACCGGTGCAGATAGCAGTCGGGATGGGTTGTCTGGTTGAGTCTGACCAGGTCACCGTTATTCAGCATCAGATCGATCAGGCGTCGATGCTCAGCGTCGGAACCATCACACCAGTGAACGTCACGGGCACCGGTATGCGCCGCCACCTGGGCGACCCATTCATTAAGGGAAGCAAGCCGGGAAGTCATAAAATCGGATCGGTGAAAACCAGACCCGCAAGGCTAGCCGGTTCCAGCACGCCTTGCAATCCGCGAATGCTGTTTATCCGGCGTGACGCTTTGCGATACTCTTGCATCGTACTATTGAGCCACTACGTAACCACATGGAGATTGCAGCAGTGATCAGAGTTATTGTTCCATCCCTTGTCCTGGGGAGCTTTCTGGCCGTTTCGGCCACCCTTGCCCAGGCCAACCCCATTCCCATTGACAGTTTTGCCAAGGTGCCCAACATTCAGTCGGTCTCCATGAGCGCCGACGGCAAGAATCTGGTTGCGCTGATCGCCGCGCCGGGTTCGGACAATGAAGACACCGCGCTGGCCACCTGGGATCTCAACAATCTGGAACAGGGCCCGGTCATCACGCCTTCCGGCGATCGGATGAAATTCATCGCGGCCAATGCCCTGAAAGCGGATCGGGTCCTGGTGTTCGGCCGGCAGGAGTGGACTGGCCGTCTCGGCGGCTGCGGCGAAGGCCGGGCGACGGGCGCCGAAGCCACTTTCGTCGTCAAACCCTACCTGACCGACGTCAAGCACGAGGATTTCAAGGAAGCCTTTGCCGACAACACCCGACGCCTGGGTGTCAGCCAGGACACCCAGCGCTGCCTGGAAATCGCCGGTACCGCCTCGCTGGTCAACACCCTGCCGCTGGACCCGGAAAACGTCATCATCAGCCAGCTCAACAACCTGACCTTTCAGTCGAATTTCTATCTCTACAACCTGAAAACCGGGGCGACCGAGATGCTGCTCAGCGCCTCCGGCCGTGCAACGCCCGGGCTGTTCGACCCGCGCAACGGCGAGCTGCTGACTCGGACTCAGATCGAGCCCGACGGCAGCAACGAATTCCAGCAACACATACTGATTCGCAATCCCGACAGCGGGGAGTTTGAAATCCATGAACCGCTGAGCCGACCCTTAAGCGAGCGCTACAGCGTCAGCATCACCGGCAGGGACGAAAATACCGGCAAGTTCTACGTGCTGACCGACCTGTTTTCCGACCGGGTCGAAGCCTGGATGTACGACCCGACCACACGTGAGTTCGACCCGGAGCCGCTGGTCGCCCACCCCGAGTTCAACATCGGTAGCATCATCCTCGGCACCCAGCCCAGCAACTTCAACCAAATCCTGGGCTTCACGATTGCCGGTGGCGGCTTCGAGACGGTCTACACTGATCCGCAGATGGCAGGAATCCAGCAGGGACTGGAAAACGCCTTTCCGGACCAGAACGTCTCAATCGGTGGCTACAACGACGACATGTCGCGCGTTCTTTTCACAACCGGCAGCCACCGCCACCCCACCACCTATCACCTGCTCATTGATCGCCAACGGGTCATGACCCTGGGCAACCAGCGGCCGTGGATCGATCCGGACCAGATCGGCGAGCAGCGCTGGGTGACCTACGAGGCTCGCGACGGTCTGGAGATTCCGGCCATTCTCGATCTGCCCGCCGGCTGGAGCGAAGAAGACGGCCCCCTGCCAACCATCATCCACCCGCATGGCGGGCCCTGGGCGCGGGATTTCATGGGTTGGGACGGCTCAGGCTGGGTCCCCTTCCTCACATCCAGGGGTTATGCCGTACTGCGGCCGCAGTATCGCGGCTCGGCCGGACTGGGTCGCGAGCTGTGGCTGGCCGGAGACCGGCAGTGGGGCCTGGCCATGCAGGACGACAAAGATGACGGCGCAGCCTGGCTGGTCGAGCAGGGGATCGCTGATCCGGACCGGATCGCCATTTTCGGCTACTCCTACGGTGGATTTGCCGCGGTGGCGGCCACCGTGCGCGAAAACAGCCCCTACCAGTGCGCCCTGGCCGGCGCCCCGGTCGCCGACCTGGCCCGGTTGGGCAACACCTGGAGTGACAATTTTCTCCAGCGCATCCTGCAGGGACAGACGGTTACCGGCCTGGATCCGATGCGAGCCGCTGACCAGGCCAACATCCCCATTCTTTTGTACGTTGGTGATCGCGACGTGCGCACACCCTCCTGGCACGCCAGCAACTTCCACAATGCCGTGCAGGACAAAGTTCGTTCAGAGCTTGTGATCATCGACGACATGCCGCACAGCCTGCCCTGGTACCCGAGGCACCATCGCGAGACGCTGGCCTTGATCGAGCGCTTTCTGGGACGCGACTGCGGACTGCAGAGTACGTCCAGTTGAGCTGAAGGCCACTTAGATCCACGCCATTCAAGGCCCGCCGATCGGCGGGCCTTTTTTGTGCTTGCGTCAGGCATGGCACGAAGCGTCATAACGTCGACCGCATGGCTATGGCCGCGCTTCTCGCGGCCTGCCTGAGCGCACATCGCCCCGCATACGGGATCTATCTGCATGGGTCCGGGGTGCATGCGGCATGCTTGCAATCGCTCGGGACCGCTGCCCTCACCGGGGCGGCACTGAATCAGTGTGGCTGCTGCGGGCTACTGCACCCGCGCAGCGCTACCGGAGCAAGCGCAACGCGGCAGATGTACTTGGGAACAAGCGTGACGTTGAGTTCAGCGACGGGCCGCATCGACACGGACGCGTTTCGAATGAGCGCCGCGGTTCGCTCAATCCTGGCCGGCTCGCCGCCTTTGGCTTGGGTTTCCCTCCACGGTTGAAAGCGCCAGGTCATGACGCTTCGCGCCATGCCTGGCGCACCAAAAAAAAGCGGCGCCTGATGAGGCGCCGCTTGAAGGGTGTTGCTAACTTCTTGGTTTTATCAGAAGCGATAGTTCAAACGAGCAAAGGCCGTGCGTCCACGCAGATCGTACTGGGTAGCGTTAATCGGGATGTTCCCGCGGCGCGTGGCGACGCCGGTTGAAACCACCGGCGGCTCGTCGTCAAGCAGGTTCGTGATACCCACCAGGACGCTCCACCGCGGCTGCTGGTAAAAGACCGAGATGCTGTGGTAGAGACGATCTTCGGCAACGATATCCCGAACGGCGTTGGGGAAACCGAAGTAAGTGGTCTCGGCATCGATGAAGCGCTCTTCGGAAGTCCGACGGACGTAATCCAGACCCCAGGTGTAGGTAAAGTCACCGCGCTCGAAGGCGAAGCGACCATTGGCTACGAACTTCGGCCGACCGATGGTGGCATTCTGATCGTTGGTATCGAAACCAGATTCCAGCGCCGGATCGAACAGCTCGACGATATCCTCAAACACCCAGGTACCGTTAGCTTCAAACAGCAGGTCACCGAAAGCGAATCCACGGTCATAACGAACCGACATGTCAACACCCTTGGTGCTCTGACGGTTGATGTTGATGAACGAGTCCCGAACGTTATCAATCTGCAGCGCAGAGGTGCTGCCGTCGTCCGGATTACGCTCGAACAAGTCGCAGAACGCATTCGGGAAGTTATCGCCGGAGTAGCAGCCAAAGAGAATGGCACCGCCACCCAGCTGACCGATCTGATCATTCACTTCAATTTCGAAGTAGTCGACCGCAATACTCACGTCCATAAAGGTCGGGGTGAAAATGAACCCGGCCGTCATGGCTTCGGAGGTTTCAGACTCCAGAACGCCGGCACCACCGCCAGAGATCACTGTCGCGGATGAAGGCCCGCCCGCCCAGTCGGCCGGAAGACCATCAGCAGCACAGTTGGCGCGGATGTTGTCGTTCGTGCTTTCACCCCAATCTACGCAGGGATCAATCGCCAACTGATCGACAAAGGCGGTCTGGTCGCCGAGAAACAGCTCATACAGCGCGGGCGCACGATACGAGGTTCCTTCGGTGGCCCGAAGCCGCAGGCTGGGATTGATCTGCCAGTTCAGACCCAATTTCCAGACCGAGTCCGATCCGGCTGAGTCGTAGTCAAAGGCACGTGCCGAGGCGTTGAGCGTGATGAACTCGGCAAAGGGCAGACCTGCCAGCAGCGGCACTTCGATTTCAGCGAAGATTTCCGATACCGAGTCATCACCCTTGGTGACCAGCGCGGAAGACTCACCCCACAGATCACCATTGATGGACAGCTGGCTTGGCTGATCGTCAATGCTGAACGAGCGGTACTCAGCCCCGACAGCCAGTCCAACAGTCCCCGCCGGCAGTTCCAAAAGGTCGCCGGTGGCAACGGCGGTAGCCACAAACTGGTCATACACCGTGTTGCCCTTGTTCTCAGCTCCCACAGCAGCCACGATCTGGTCCCTATCAGCGCCGCTGAGGATGCCGGGGCTGAAGTAGTCAACGGCCGGGGCGTCGTCGCTGAAGCGGACGTCACCGGAACGCGACGCCACGATGGAGTTTCTTGAGTAGTCGCCATCGGAGTAGGTGTAAGACATATCAAACGCCCACGCCCAGTTATCGCCAAACGGCAGATCGCCCTCAAGTCCGGTCGCGACGTAGAAGTAGTCCACCAGAATATCGGCGTTTGACGGATACGGAATCACCGGCTGGGCCAGACCCGAGGGGACCGGGGTTACGAAATCCGGGTCGTTGGCGTACGCAAACGAGGGAATCAGAGAGGTCGCCCCACCGGTCAGCGGGAAGAACTGACGCCAGCCGCGCGCGGCCGTTTCACGGCGGTTGAACAACCACTCGGTATTCCACTCCGTCCCGCCGAACAGGTCCAACGACACGTCCGAGGAGGCGTATATGCTGACGCGCTCCTGGCGGTTGATCGCGCTTTCTGAGTAAAAATCGAAATTCAGCTGGTCTTCGTAGAAGGCGACACCACCCGGATCATCGTACCGCCCGTTCGCTCGGGGCCGATAACCCGGAATCAGGCCGATGGTCACACCATCCGGCGCCGGAATGTAACGGTCTCCGAAGATGGCATCGATCACTGTGTTGGCATACAGATTGTCGCAACCACCCAACCCTGTACCCGCCAGGATAGAGCGATCTTCACGATCAATGCTGTTGCCGTTGCGATCGGTAAACAGATCCTGAGGACAGTTCATGAAGTCGCGGTCAGACGTCATCAGTGCTTCACGCAGCTGCCATTCACCGGCGACCACCACGCTGCCGCGGTCAAAATTCCAACCATAGGCACCGGAGACGGTGTAGGTCTCACCGCCCGACTCAAACGGCAGGGAAGTGCTGACGGTCAGCTCGGGACGATCAACGGAGCGGCGGGTGATGACGTTAACCACCCCGGCCACGGCGTCAGAGCCGTAGATGGAAGAGGCACCGTCTTTCAGGATTTCAGCCCGCTGGATGATCGAGGAGGGAATCACGTTCAAGTCGAACGCTCCGACCTGACCACGCGTACCGGCAGGACCCGGCCGGCGGTTGTTGAGCAGCACCAGCGTACGCTGAGCACCCAGACCGCGCAGCGACAGGGAGTTGACCCCGGTGCCACCCTCGACGACGAAGCCGGAGAACTGGTTGTTGAGCTGGGTGGAGCCCGCGGCGATGCTTGAGCCCTGCAGGAATTCGGCCGTGTCGACCTGCCCGAGCTGTACCTGAGTGTCGGCGGTGATAACCTGGATCGGCGCCGAGGAGGTGAATTCGTCACGACGCAGCAGTGAACCGGTGACGGTTACGCGGTCGGTGATCTCTTCAGTGGTCTCCTGCGCTTCTTCCTCTTCGGCTTCTTCCTGGGCCCAGGCCTGGGTGCCGTAGAGGCTAGCTGCAATCGCTGCGGCAAGCAGCGAACTGCGGAAAATGAGGTTCTTGGAGCTTTCTGACATGATGAATGATTCCTGACGTGTAGGGATTCGCCTCGGCAGTATATACAATTTTTTACATCAAGATACCGTTTTATTTAATGGATTCTTAATACCTTTCGGTTAGAGGACGGCGGCCAGGGATTCATTCGGCGTCAAAAGCAGGGAGCCGGCGCGGGACCAGGCCAAGCTCGCGGCGAAGGTAGGCGGGCAGCCCGTCGGCGCCGAAGTCGGGATACGCCTCGCCTCTGATCAGCGGTGCCAAGTAGCCTCGGCAAGCCTCGGTGATGCCGAAACCGTCCTCGGCAATGAAGTCGGCCGGCATCTTTTTTTCGCGGTTGGCGACCTGGTCCAGCGGCACCGGCCGCACCCGCCAGCGATAAGGCTCGTCGGACTGGCGCTCGATACCGGCCAACACGCCAGTGTGACCATCCAGAGCCAATTCGACCGCTGCCCGACCCACGGCCAGGGCCTGCTCCAGATCGGTCTGCGAAGCAATGTGGCGGGCCGAGCGCTGCAGGTAATCGCTGACCGCCCAATGGTGCTTGTAGCCCAGGCGATCCTTGATCAGGGCGGCGACGACCGGGGCCACCCCGCCCAGCTGGGCGTGGCCAAAAGCATCGGTGCTGCCACTGTCGCTCAAGAATCTGCCGTCGGCCCCGCGCACGCCTTCCGAGACCACGATCGAGCAGTAGCCGTGGCGTTCGACGGCGCTTCTGACCGCAGCCAGAAAGCGCTGCTCGTCGAACGCCACTTCCGGCAACAGGATCACGTGCGGCGGTTCGCTGGCTTGCTTTTTCACCAGACCACCAGCTGCGGCGATCCAGCCTGCGTGCCGCCCCATGACCTCCAGAATAAAGACCTTGGTTGAAGTCGACGCCATCGACTGCACGTCCAGGCTGGCTTCGAGGATGGAAACCGCAACGTATTTCGCCACCGAGCCGAAACCAGGCGAGTTATCGGTCCCTTCAAGATCGTTGTCGATGGTCTTGGGAATGGCGATGCACTGAACCGGCACCCCCAGCTCTTCGGCCATCTGCGAGATCTTCAGCGCCGTGTCGGCCGAGTCATTGCCGCCGTTATAAAGAAAGCAGCCGATGTCATGAGCCCGGAAGACCTCGATCAGGCGTTCATACTCGCGCCGATTCTCATCCAGACCCTTGAGCTTGTAGCGGCAGGACCCGAACAACCCGCCCGGCGTCCTGGCCAGCGCGTGCAAGTCGGCCGACGTCAACTGCGCGGTGTCGACCAACTCTTCGCGCAGCACGCCAAGAATGCCGCTGCGGCCGGCCAGGACCTGACCGACCTGGTCCGGCCGGGCCCGCGCGGCCTCGATAACGCCAGCCGCGCTGGCGTTGATCACGGGGGTGACCCCCCCGGACTGGGCGTAAAGAATGTTCTTTCGGCTCATGGCAGGCTGGTCCACGGCACGCCGGCCGCGCTTGGAAATCAACCTGCAGTCTACAAGCTGGATCAGAGATATTTGACACCCCCGCGCCGCCCGGTTAGCTTTGCGCTCCTAAGTTGACTCAAAAAAGGCCGTTCTCCGCCACCATGCGTATCGTTCTTCTTGGACCGCCCGGCTCGGGCAAGGGCACCCAGGCCGCGCGCCTGAAGGATCTTCTCAACGTACCGCACATCTCTACCGGCGACCTGCTGCGAGCGGCGGTCAAGGCCGGCACACCGCTGGGCCTGCAGGCCAAGGCGGCCATGGATGCCGGCGAGCTGGTCTCAGACGAGCTGATGCTGGATCTGATCGAGGAGCGGCTGGGGCAAGACGATATTGCCAACGGCTACATCCTCGACGGGTATCCGCGCAACCTGGCCCAGGCCGAGGCCCTGGACGCGGTCTTGAGCCGCATCGGCCAGCCGGTCGACAAGGCGCTGGCGCTGACCGTGGACGAGGAACAGATCGTCAAGCGCCTGGCCAAGCGCGCCGCCGAAGAAGGTCGCTCCGACGACACTGAAGAGGTGGTCCGCAACCGCCTGGGCGTCTATCGCGCCCAGACCGCGCCGGTGATCGGCTACTACGCTGAGCGCGGCCTGCTGGTCGAAGTCGACGGCATGGGCAGCATCGAGGACATCAGCCAGCGCCTGCTCGACGCGATTCGCTAACCCGAATTCGAATCGCCAGCGCGCCGGAGCGCTCGCTCACAGTGAGCCATTCGTGGCCGAACCTGTCGCACAGAATCTGCAGATCAACTTCGGCCAGCGGATCGGTCGCCAGGATCTCCAGCACTTGCCCGGATGCCATGTCGTCCAGGCAGCGGCGTGTCGCAAGCGCGGGCAAGGGACAATCCTGGCCGCGCACGTCAAGCTGGCGGTCAATTTCTGACCCGACCTCACCTTGCCCTTCCTGCGGTATGTTCATCACCTGAACCCTCGCTGCCCTACTGTTGATTACCCATGGCCATTCTGCTTCAGCGTCTGATCGGCATCATCCTCCTGCGCCAAGGGCCCCAAGACCTGCCGCCGGGCCCCAGCGTGCTGCTGGCCGCACTGGCCTTCTACATGCTGACCGCAGCGGTAAGTCTGAGCACCGGCAGCACGTCGGGTTCGCCCACCACGATCCTGCTCCTGGCCACCGGCCTGCCCATGCTGCTGACCTGGATTGTACTGAGGCTGAAGGCTCGGGTCAGCCGCTGGGAACAGACGCTGAGCGCGCTTTACGGGACCAGCGCCCTGCTGTCGCTGCTGAGCCTGCCGCTGAACTTGCAAGCCGGCACCGAACCGCCGCCCCCTCTGGTGCTCCTGAGCCTGGCGATGTTTCTCTGGTCGTTCGCGGTCGACGCGCACATCTGGCGCAACGCGCTGGAGACCAGTTTTGCCACAGGTCTGGCGGTGGCCATGGTAATGTTCGTGGTGTCTTTTGGCATCATCAGCAGCGTGGCGGGACCGTTGTGAACATTCATATTTTGGGCATTTGCGGCACCTTCATGGGTGGCCTCGCGGCGCTGGCGCGCGCCGATGGACACAAAGTCAGCGGCTCGGACGAAAACGTCTATCCGCCAATGAGCACCCAGCTCGAATCATTGGGCATCGAGATCACCGAGGGCTACGACCCGGCCGTCCTTGATCCGGCTCCGGATCTGATCCTCGTCGGCAATGCATTGAGCCGAGGCAACCCCTGCGTCGAGCACCTGCTCAACCAGCGTCTGGCCTATGCCTCCGGTCCCGGCTGGCTGGGCGCCAACTACCTTAAAGGGCGGCGAGTGCTGGCCGTCGCCGGTACCCACGGCAAGACTTCAACAGCCAGCATGCTGGCCTGGATTCTTGAGCACGCCGGTCGTCAGCCCGGCTTTCTGATTGGCGGGCTGCCGAACAATTTCGGCGTCTCGGCGCGCAGTTCTGATGACTTGTTCGTGGTCGAGGCCGACGAGTACGACACCGCCTTCTTCGACAAGCGGGCCAAGTTTGTCCATTACCGGCCCGACGTGGCAATCCTGAACAACCTGGAATTCGACCACGCCGATATCTATGCCGATCTGGCCGCCATCCAGCAGCAGTTTCACCACTTCGTCCGGATGATCGCCGGCAACGCCACCATCGTGACCAACGGCGATGATGGCGCGCTCAAGGGGGTCCTCGACAAAGGCTGCTGGAGCCGGCTGCAGCGGTTTTCGATGACTGAAGGTGCCGACTGGCAGGTCGAGCTGGCCGAACCGGCCGGCCGCCAGCTGATTTTTCGGCACCTGGACGAAACCGTCGCCGAACTCGAGTGGACCCAGACCGGGCGACACAACGCCATGAATGCCCTGGCCGCGATGATTGCCGCCAGCGAGGTTGGCGTCGAGCCGGCCACGGCCGCCGCGGCGCTGGCCGAATTCCAGGGCGTGAAGCGCCGGCTGGAGTTTCTCGGTGAGGTTAACGGCGCGCGCGTCTACGATGACTTCGCCCATCACCCCACCGCCATCCGCCTGACCCTGGAAGGCTTGCGTCGCAGCGTCGGCGGCGCGCGCATCCTGGTCGCGCTGGAACCGGCCAGCAACACGATGCGCGGCGGCCACCATGTCAACGAACTGGCCCCGGCCCTGATGGCTGCTGATCATGTCTGGTTCAAGACCTCGGAAGCCATGGACTGGGACCCGGGCGAAATCCTCGCAAAGCTGGAAGGCCAGGGCCGTCCACGCCGTCAAGTGGCCAACCTGCTCAAGGATCTGCGCGAAGCGGTGCGTCCCGGCGACCATGTGGTCTTCATGAGCAACAAGGGCTTTGCCAACGCGCCGCAGCGTTTCGTTCGGGGGGATGAATAGGAATGAGCGAGTCGCTGCCGCTGTTTCCCCTGCAAACGGTGCTGTTTCCCAATGCGGTGTTACCGCTGAGGATCTTCGAGCGCCGCTACATCGACATGGTCCGCGAGTGCATGCGCGCCGGCCATGGGTTCGGGGTCGTCGCGCGTTTCCAGGGAGACGAACAGTCCGCCGCCTGGCACGCGCGCATCGGCACCGAGGCTGTGATCACCGACTTCAGCACCCTTGAAGATGGATTGCTGGGGTTGCAGACCCGGGGCCAGCGACGCTTCTTGATCAGCGCAACCAGCGCTCGGGGCGACGGATTGCTGGTTGGCGAAGTCGACTGGCTGGCGCCGGAACCGGCACGCCCGGTCGCACCGGAGCATGCCGCCCTGCAGACCCTGGTCAGGGAGCTGCTGCGCCACGCGGAAATCGCTCGCCACCTGGACGTAGAACCGGACGATGCCGGCAGCCTGGGCTTCGCCCTGGCGTCCATTCTGCCGCTGGATCTGGGCCAGGCCCAGCAGCTGCTTGAAATCACCGATCCGGCAGCGCGCCTTGATGCGCTGCTGCCGCTGGTCGAGCAGGCGACGATGGAGCCCGACGCCCCAGATTGATCAGCAGCGGCCCATCGGCGGGTCGAATCACTTGTTCAGCGGACAAGGCCTCCAGCAGGGTCTCCAGCGCACGGGCCGATTCTTCGGGGATCTCGCGCCAGCGCTCGAAACCCGCCAGATCGCGTTCCCGGCGCAGGGCTCGCGCCTGACCCAGCCAAAGCGGTGTTCGGTCCAACCGGGTACCCGAATCCCAAAGCCGCAGAATTAGACGCTGGCCGTCGTCTTGATCCCGAACCAGGATTCTCCGCTCAGGCAGTCCGGCGAAATCACGCGGCAGATGAATCGCGTCCTCGGTCTGGAAGTCGCCGGCGCCGGTGGCCAGGCGACCCAGGACTTCCGCTGGCGACCCGATCCGAGCTGCCCGCCAACCGGCATCTTCCAGGCCAGCCACCACCTCGTCAAGTGAGCCAACCAGCTGCAGATCGAAGCGCTTTTTCTCACTCGCCCCGAGCCGCGAGCGCTGCTCGGGCAGTCTGCGCCAGCCGCCCGCTCGCCATTCGTCGACTGACATTTGCCGCTCGGGCTGGTTCAGCTGGGTGGCCTCCAGCAAGGCATCGGATTCGGCCCCGATTTCGACGGCGGCGATAGCGGCAAAACTGGCGTAGAACATCAGGACCAACCTAAGTGGTCGAGCCCGGGGCCGCGCGCTGCGGCGATAGCCGATCCCGACCAGCGCCAGCCAGCCCAGCCCCAGGGCGAAAGCGGCCAGCAGGCCAATCAGCGAGGCCCGGCTCAGGTAGAAGTGGGCAAACGCGATCAAGGCCAGCAGCGCGGAGGTAGCCAGGTAAGGCCACTTGCGGTGGCGCGCGCTCAGGTCCTTGGCCAGCATCACGGCAAAAAATCCAAACACCAGCGTGGCCAGGACGAACGCCCGGTGCGGCACTTCTGCAAGCCCGGGCGCGCCCTGGGCCGTGGGCAGGATAAGCCCCATCGCCCCGGCAATCATTTCAGCCAGCAGCCAGCCGCCCAGCACCGCTGCCGCCCAGTGCCAAGCCGCATGAGTCCGACCCACGGCCAGCAGTATCAGCGCTGTCAGACCGGCCAGCAGACCGACCACCGACAGTTCCCCGGCCAGGGAGATGGCCACGAAAACCGGATCGGCGAAGTGGCTGCGCAAACTGGCCGCCAGACTGCCGATTTGCTGTTCCATGTCCCAGGTCGGCTGAGCCAGCGGCGCGATGATTAACAGGCTGAACAACGCCAAAATGCAGGCCCCGAGGATCAGCCCCAGCAAGGCAACCGACAGCACCTGGCGGCCACCCGGCTCGAACAGGTCACCAACCAGGCGACCCATGATCGGATGACGATTGGTCCAGCGCACCAGGCTTTTCAACCACCAACCGCTGCGCCGTGCGGTGAAATCGTAGACCAGGCGCGTGATCCAGACTACGAACCAGATCCCAAAGACCAGGATCAGCAGCAGCACCACCAGGCGCCCGGCAAACTCCGCGGCCAGCCCCAGCGAGGCACCGAACAACATTCCGGGCAGCAGGTACAGCGGCGCCCAGAGGATGCCCGCCGGAATGGCAAAAGCCAAGAACATCCGGCCGCGCAGGCCCAGCATTCCGGCCAGCAGGGGAATAACAGGTCGAATCGGTCCGATAAAGCGACCGATGAACACGCTCTTGCCGCCGTGGCGGGCGAACAGCATCCGTCCGCCTGCGAGCATTTCCGGGCGCTGCCGCAATGGCCACAAGGTCGGCACCCGATCACGAAACCGGCGGCCCAGCCCATAGCTGACGATATCGCCGGTCATGGCGCCCAGGCTGGCCGCGACCCAGCACCAGGCAAACAGCACTGGGTCGAAGCCGACCCCGGTACCGACCAGAAACAGCAAGACCACACCGGGCACGAGGATGCCGACCAGCGCCAGCGATTCCAGCAGTGCGAACGCGAACGCCGCAGCCACCAGCCAGGCGGGACGCGACTCGATCACACCAAGAATGCTGCTGACGACACCGTCTTCCATGGGTGAACCGGCTAGCTTGTCTGCTTCAAGGCCACACGGGCGACCTGGGTATCGATAGCATAGGAACCTGACCTCATGTGCAAAGGATAAATTTCATGTCACAGCCCCTGGGCGGCAAAACCCTGTTCATTACCGGCGCTTCGCGCGGGATTGGCAAGGCCATCGGTCTGCGCGCGGCAGCCGACGGCGCCAACGTCGTGATCGCAGCCAAGACCGATCGGAAACATCCCAAGCTGCCGGGAACCATCCACTCGGCCGCTCAGGAAATCGAAGCCGCCGGGGGCAAAGCGCTGGCCATCAAGCTTGATATCCGCGAAGAAGACGCCGTCCACACAGCCATGGCTGAAGCCGCCGAGCACTTCGGCGGGATCGACATTCTGGTCAACAATGCCTCGGCAATCTACCTGGCGCCGACCCCGGAGGTGCCGATGAAGCGCTTTGACCTGATGTTCGGAGTCAATGTGCGCGGCACCTTCCTGTGCTCGCAAGCAGCCCTGCCCTACCTTGCAAAAGCCGAAAACCCGCACATCCTCAACCTCTCGCCACCGCTGAACATGGATCCGAAATGGTTCGCGCCGCACGTGGCCTACACCATGGCCAAATACGGCATGAGCCAGTGCGTGCTCGGCATGGCCGAAGAGTTCCGCGGGCGCGGAATCGCGGTCAACGCGCTGTGGCCGCGCACGGTGATCGCAACTGCAGCGCTGGCCATGCTGGGTGGCGCAGTGCGGCCGGAAAACTGCAGAAAACCCGAGATCATGGCCGATGCCGCCCACTGGATTCTCAGCCAGCCGTCGCGCGAAACCACCGGCGAATTCTTCATCGACGAAGACGCGCTGGTCCGGGCCGGCATCAGTGATTTCGAACCCTACGCCGTCGAGTCGGGCCAAAAACTGTTGCCCGACCTGTTCTTGTAAGCAGCCACGGCTCTGGCCCGCTCACTTGAGCAGACGGGTGACCTCGCGAAAACGCGGATGCCCAGCTGAGCCCATCAGCTCGAACAGAACCATTTCGACATTGCTCAGGCAGACGCCGGCCTGGGCCATGCGCCGGAAGGCGATCTCACGATTTTCGGACGAACGCGAGGACACAGCGTCGCAGATCAGGTGGACGGCATAATCCGCACCGCGCAGGGCAGCCGCAGTCTGCCAAACGCAGACGTGGGCCTCGATGCCGCACAAAAGAACCTGGCGGCGGCCTGTGGCGCGGATCGCTTCCATCAGGCCGGTATCTCCGCAACAGCCGAAGCTGGATTTACTCAATGGCGATAAGCCGGAAAGTGTCTCGGCCAGCTCCGGCACCGTGGGCCCAAGCTTGTCAGGCAGCTGCTCGGCCCAGACGACCGGCAGCCCCAGCAGCCGGCAGCCCTCGACCAGAATCCGCTGCTGGGCGATCATGTGCTCGGATTCGTGCATCAACCGCGCCAGCCTGCCCTGAACATCCACCACCACCAGCGTGGCGTCTTCGGTGCTCGGGTGCGTGGTGGCCTGCATTGTCATCTCACAGCGGGGTCGTTGGCTGGCATCAGTCTAGCGCGAAGCTGGGTCCGGGTCTGAGGTGGCCACCGGAACCAGGCTTCGATCACCCGTGAAGCGGCGCCAGTGCTCGGCCATAGGTAAGCCCGTGGCCGGATGCACGAGATCCGGGGCGATGTCGGCCAACGGCTTGAGAACGTGGGCGTGCTCAAGGATTTCATCGCGCGGCAGGACCAGGCCGTCGATCTCCCCGCGTTGGTTGCCGTGCAGAAGGATGTCGATATCCAGCGAGCGATCGGAAAACTTCGGCTGGCTCCGATCGCGACCGTGTTCATTTTCCAGCGCCGTCAGCCAGGCCTTCAAGCGCTTGACCGACCAGTCGGTCCGGATCCTGGCCGCGGCGTTGAGAAAATCCGCCCCGGCAAACCCCACTGCGCTCGAGACGTAGACCGGCGAACAGTCGACCGGACCAAACGTTTCGCGCAGCGCGCTGAATCCGGCTTCGATGTGTCGCTGCGGGTCCAGGTTGCTGCCCAGCCCCAGATACACGTCCACAACCTTTCCGGCGGCTGCCATGACCCCTAGGCTCCCGGTTTTTTCCCGCGCTCGATCAGGATGCCCACCGAACGCGAGCCACGGACCGCACCCGGCTTGTCAAGCTTCAGTCTGAGCCACTGAACCGGGAACTCCTCGAGAACGATCTCCGCACATCGCTCGGCCAGAGTTTCGACAAGGCCGAACTCGGACTGCTGGACGAACGCGATCAGTCGCTTGGCGACCGACTTATAGTCCAGAGCATCCTCGATGCGGTCGGTTTGGGCGGCGCGGCGCACGTCGGTGTTCATTTCGATGTTCAGGCGCACGGTCTGACGAATCTCGCGCTCCCAGTCGAAGATGCCGATGACGGTGTCGATGTCCAGATCGGAGATGAAGACGATATCCATGGCGGGGTTGACGGTTTCCGGGTTCAGGGTTCAGGGTTCAGAGGCACAGACAACTCGGCCAGTGGCCAGCGGGGCCGGACGCGGATCCGACCGTCGCTGGCGCCCTCGTGACGACGGTACCAGCCGGCATGGGCAATCATGGCGCCATTGTCGGTGCACAGAGCAGGCGGCGGATAGTACACCTGACCGGGCAAGGCAGCGTCGAGTGCGGCGCGCAGGCGGAGATTGGCACTGACCCCACCGGCGATCACCAGCCGATCCAGGCGGGTCTGTTTCAGGGCCCGGCGGCACTTGATCACCAGCGTTTCGATCACGGCCCGTTCGAAGCCGGCGGCCACGTCGGCGTGATCGGCCGGATCGACCCGGGCGACGAGCTGTCGGGTATGCGTCTTCAGTCCGGAAAAGCTGAAGTCCAGACCAGGCCGGTTCACCATCGGGCGAGGAAACTCGAAACGCTCGTCATCACCCTGCCCGGCCAGGCGCGCCACCTCGGGTCCACCCGGAAAGCCCAGGCCCAGCAGGCGCGCGGTCTTGTCGAAGGCCTCCCCGGCGGCATCGTCCAGGGTCTCGCCAAGCAGGCGGTAGTCGCCGACCGCGCGCACCTCCACGAGCATGGTGTGTCCGCCCGAAACCAGCAGCGCGACAAACGGAAAACTGAGCTCCGGCTCAGCGTCCAGAAGGGGCGAAAGCAAATGGCCCTCCATGTGATGGATCGCGATCGCGGGCCGGTCGATGGCGGCTGCAAAGCCGACCGCGGTGGCTGCCCCAACCAACAGGGCTCCGGCAAGCCCGGGTCCGGCGGTGTAGGCCACCGCATCGAGCGCTTCCGGCACCAGGCCAGCCTCGTCAAGGGCTTGGCGAATCATCACCGGCAGCTTGCGCACGTGGTCGCGCGAGGCCAGCTCCGGCACGACGCCACCAAAGGCTGCATGCCCGGTCTGGGTATAGATGCGATCGGCCACGATCCCGATGTCGGCGCGGTAAACGGCCACTCCAGTTTCGTCGCAGGAGGTTTCGATGCCCAGAATGCTTTGCATGGCTGCAGGCTTGCGGTTTATAATGGGGAACTTTCCACTTTAGAAATTGGACTGATTCTGAATGCCCAGCGTCAAGGTTAAAGAGAACGAACCGTTTGAATACGCCCTGCGGCGCTTCAAGCGCTCCTGCGAGAAAGCCGGTGTGGTCACCGAGGCCCGCCGTCGCGAATTCTTCGAAAAGCCGACCCAGGAGCGCAAGCGCAAAAAGGCCGCTGCGGTCAAGCGTCACCTGCGCAAGATTTCGCGCGAGCGCGTCAATCGCCGTCGATTGTACTAGCAAGCGTCCTGTTTGATCAGCACACTGATGTCGCTGAAAAACCAACTGCTCGAAGACATTAAACAGGCCATGCGGGCCGGCGACAAAGCGCGCCTGGTGACGCTGCGCATGGCCAGCGCCGCGGTCAAGCAGCGCGAAGTCGACGAGCGGATCGAGGCCGACGACACCGTCGTCCTGGCCGTCATCGAGAAAATGATCAAGCAGCGGCGCGAATCGGCCGAGCAATATCGGTCCGGCAACCGCCCGGACCTGGCCGAGACCGAAGAGGCCGAAATTGCCCTGCTCGAGCCGTTTTTGCCGGAACCGCTATCGACCGTTGAAATCAACAAGCTCATCGACCAGGCCATCGCAGAGACAGGCGCGGATGGCATGCAGGCGATGGGCCAGATCATGGGCCGTCTCAAGCCTCAGCTGCAGGGTCGCGCCGACATGCGCGACGTCTCAGCCATGGTCCGCGCCCGGCTGGCCGGCTGAAGACGCTTTCGGTGGGGAGCTGACCGGTGCCCGGTCGCATCCCTGAAGATTTCATCCAGTCTCTACTTGAGCGGGTCGACATCGTCGATGTCGTGGGTTCGCGCGTGGCGTTAAAAAACGCCGGACGTGGCGAGCACAAGGGACTATGCCCCTTTCACGACGAAAAGACCCCGTCGTTTACCGTTAGCAGCGCCAAGCAGTTCTACCACTGCTTCGGCTGCGGCGCCCATGGAACGGCGATCGGCTTTCTCATGGCCCATGACGGGCTGGAATTTCCCGCCGCGGTCGAGGAACTGGCCCACATCGCAGGCCTGGAAGTACCGCGCGAGGCCGGGCTGGTCTCCTCGGAACGCCATGATCGGATCTACGAAGCGCTTGCCGCTGCCCAGCACTGGTTTCGCCAGCAGCTGGGCGCCAGTCCGACGGCCCGCGACTATCTGAAAGCGCGCGGCTTCGACAAGCCCACGGTGGATGAATTCGGCATCGGCTACGCCCCGGACCAGTGGCAGGGTCTGATCGACGCGCTCGGGCGAGATGGCTTCGCCGTGGCCGAGCTGGAAAAGGCTGGACTGGTATCGCGTGGGGAACAGCGGGTCGTCGACAAATTCCGCGATCGGGTGATGTTCCCCATCCACGACCGCCGCGGGCGAGTCATCGCTTTCGGTGGACGCGCGCTTGGAGATCGCGGGCCGAAGTATATGAACTCTCCTGAAACTCCGGTTTTTCATAAAGGTCGCGAGCTCTACCGCCTTTACCAGGTCCGCCGGCGCGGGCTGCCCGACCGCATCCTGGTGGTGGAAGGCTACATGGACGCCGCGGCCCTGCACCAGTTCGGCTTCGAAGACGCGGTCGCGACCCTGGGGACCGCAGTGACCGGCGATCACCTGGAGTTGCTGTTCAAGGCCACCCCGATCGTGGTGTTCTGCTTCGACGGCGACCGCGCCGGACGTCAGGCCGCATGGCGCGGGCTGGAAACCGCCCTGCCCCTGCTCCAGGACAACCGCGAGGTGCGCTTCTTTTTCGTCCCCGAGGGCGAGGACCCCGACAGCCTGGTTCGCGAGCGAGGCCCAGAACACTTCAGTCGGCTACTGGACCAGGCGCGGCCGCTCTCGACGGTCTTCTTTGACGAGCTGTGTCAGCAGGTCGACATGAATACGCTCGACGGTCGCGCCCGCCTGGTTGCCCTGGCCCAGCCCTACCTGGAACGGCTGCCGGACGGCCCGTTTGCCGATCTGTTGCGCGGCGAACTCGATCGCCTCAGCGGACACCAAAGCGCCACGGTGACGTCCCGAACACCGTCGCGCAAGCGTCGTCTGGACCCATCGATCGACGACCGTCCGCTGACGCCGATTCAGTATGCTGTGGCCCTGTTGGTGCAGCAACCGGAACTGGCTCGGCACCCGGCGGTCCACCTAATGGACATCTCTTCCGAGATCAAGGGACTGAATTTCTTGCGCGAGCTGGTTGACATTTGCGCTCAAAAGCCCCATTTTTCCACGGCTAAGCTTCTTGAGCTGTGGCGAGATCGCCCTGAGGCCCCGTGGCTGGCCAAGTTGGCCGTCCGTCCGGTATGCAGCGAAGAGGATGAAATGCCGGATGCGCTGGCGCAAACCATGGCCAGAATCCGTCATCAACAGGTACAGGCCCGCGTCCGGGAACTCCAGGAAGCCCAGCTGGTGGAAGGGGGTCTGGACGCTGGAAGAATGGCCGAACTGCGCGAGCTGTTGAGCCTGCGCTCCGAAACTCACCAGGATTGATCGAACGACTCGATATGGATAATGCACCGCGACCATCGCAGCTCAAGCAACTGATCGAAAAAGGCCGGGAACAGGGCCAGTGGCTGACCTATGCCCAGGTCAATGACCACCTGCCCGACGACATCGTCGAGCCCGATCAGATCGAAGACATCATCAACATGATCAATGACATGGGGATCAAGGTCTTCGAGGAGGCGCCCGAGGACGCTGATGCGTTGATCCTCAACGACTCGGCCAGCGCCGACACCGACGATGAGACCGCCCAGCAGGAAGCCGAGGCCGCACTGGCTGCGGTGGAATCCGAGCTGGGGCGCACCACCGATCCGGTGCGCATGTACATGCGCGAAATGGGCTCGGTCGACCTGCTGACCCGCGAAGGCGAGATTTCCATCGCCAAGCGCATCGAGGATGGCCTGAACCAGGTCAACATGGCGCTCGCCCGTTTTCCGGGCACAGTGTCCTCTCTTCTTGAGGAGGTCGATGCCTGGAAGGGAGGCAACCTGCGCCTGAACGAGTTGGTCAGCGGCTTCATTGATCCGACCCTGCTGGCCGAGATGGACCTGATTTCCGAAGACACCATGGAAGCGGCCGTGGCCGAAGAGGCCGAGTACGCTGACGACGAAGTCGACGATGAAGAAGACGACAAGCCCGCGCCGACCGTCAATACCGGGCCGGATCCGGCCCAGGTCGAGCAGTACTTCGACGAACTCGGCCGACTGCAGGAGCACTTCCTCAAGCTCTACGACCGTTACGGACCCAACGGCAAAAAGACCAACGAGACCAAGGACCAGATTTCCGAGCAGTTCATGCGGCTGAAGCTGCCGCCGCGCATGTTCGATCATCTGATCGACCGGATGCGTTTCCACGTTGCGATCGTGCGCGGCGTTGAGCGCCGAATCATGGAAATCTGCGTCGACAAGGCCGGCATGCCGCGCAAGGATTTCATCCAGAGCTTCCAGGACAACGAATCCGATCCGGAGTGGCTGGCCGGGCTGGTGCGCCGCCAGACCAAGTGGGCCAAGTCGCTGCGCGAGCACAGCGACCGCATCGCCGAGCTGCAGGCCCGCCTGGCCAAGTTCGAAAAGGCCCAGCGCGTGACCATCGCAGAGCTGCGCGAGCTCAACCGCTCAATGTCGATCGGCGAGGCTATGGCGCGCCGGGCCAAGAAAGAAATGGTCGAGGCCAACCTCCGCCTGGTCATCTCGATCGCCAAGAAGTACACCAACCGCGGCCTGCAGTTTCTTGACCTGATCCAGGAAGGCAACATCGGCCTGATGAAGGCCGTCGACAAGTTCGAATACCGCCGCGGCTACAAGTTCTCGACCTACGCGACCTGGTGGATTCGCCAGGCGATTACCCGCTCGATCGCCGATCAGGCCCGCACCATCCGCATCCCGGTGCACATGATCGAGACCATCAACAAGCTCAATCGGGTTTCCCGCCAGATGCTCCAGGAAATGGGTCGCGAGCCGACGCCCGACGAGCTGGCGGTGAAGATGGAGATGCCCGAAGACAAGGTTCGCAAGGTCCTGAAGATCGCCAAGGAGCCGATTTCCATGGAAACCCCGATCGGCGACGACGAAGACTCGCATCTGGGCGATTTCATCGAGGACATCAACATCCTCTCCCCGGTCGACACGGCCACCACCACCGGCCTGACCGACACGGTGCAGAAAGTCCTCGGGGGGCTGACGCCACGCGAGGCCAAGGTCCTGCGCATGCGCTTTGGCATCGACATGAACACCGACCACACCCTCGAAGAGGTCGGCAAGCAGTTCGACGTCACTCGCGAGCGCATTCGCCAGATCGAGGCCAAGGCGCTGCGCAAGCTGCGCCATCCGACCCGCTCAGAACAGCTAAGAAGCTTTCTCGATATCGAATGAGGGACCAGGGACCAGGGACCAGAGGATCAGGCGACAGCCGATGCTTGACTGTCAAGCATGAA
>JAZBOC010000122.1:0-16526 GCA_036353315.1 Wenzhouxiangella sp.
CCGACCCTCCTGCATGAGCACGACCGAGGCCTCCAGGGCAAAAGCCTGGTCCGGATCGTGGGTGGACAGCACTACGCTGTGCTCGCCGGCTCGGGCGAGTTCGCGGATGTGGCCGAGAACCCGGGTCTGGTTGCCGAAATCAAGGCTGGCGGTCGGTTCGTCCATGACCAGAACGGGGGCGGCTTGGGCCAGGGCGCGGGCAATCATGACCAGCTGGCGTTGACCGCCGGACAGGCGCGAGTAGTCCGAATTGGCCAGCTCACTGATGCCCAGACGATCAAGCGCCTGTCGAGCGGCTGTCCGGTCGCGCGTGCCGGGCGCGGCAAAAGCACTGATGCGGGCCGTTCGTCCCATCTCGACCACTTCCGAGACGGAGTAAGGAAATGGTGGAACGTGGGCTTGCGGGACATAGGCCAGGGCGCGCGCGACCTCGGCGCGCTTGAGTTCACCCAGCGGCCGGCCATCGATGTAGACGGATCCGGCGATTGCCGGGAGCAACCCGAGCAGGGTCTTGAACAGGGTGGTTTTGCCGCAACCATTGGGACCAAGCAGACAGACAATCTCGCCGGGCTCGACCGTCAGCGACAGATCGCTGCCGATGGCCCGGCCGTTGTAGCCGATGCTTAACGCCCGCGCCTCGATCTTCATGTCCAGCCTCGTCGACCGCGGGCCAGCAACCACAGGAAAAACGGCGCACCTAGCACGGCGGTCAGGATGCCCAGCGGAATTTCCACCGCGCCCAGGGTGCGCGACAGGGTGTCGACCAGCAGCAGGTAGCCGGCCCCGATCACCGCAGCCACTGGCAGCAGCACGGCAAAACTGGGACCGACCAGCATGCGTGCGATGTGCGGAATGACCAGACCGACCCAGCCGACCACGCCGGCAATCGCGACCACGCTGGCGGTAATCAGGGTCGCTGCGGCGATGACCATGAGGCGCAGCCGGGATGCATCGATGCCCAGCGCGCGCGCCTCGTCATCGCCCAGCGACAGCACATTGATGCGCCAGCGCAGCAGGACCAGCGGGATCAGGCCGAGGATCACGGCGGGCAGGACCGGCAGCAGATCCCCGGAATTCACCCTGGCGAGGCTGCCCAGCAGCCAGAAAGTGATCGCCGGCAGCTGATCATAAGGGTCGGCCATGACTTTCAGCAAAGACGTTGCCGCGCCGGCCAGCGCGCCCATGACAACCCCGGTGAGCACCAGCACCAGGGTGGTGTCGACGCCGCGCACGGCCGAGGCAATGGTGCTGACCAGGGCGACGGCCAGCAGCCCGCCGGCAAAGGCAAAGCCTTGGATGGCCAGAATCGGCAGTGACAGGAAGATGGCGCACACCGCACCCAGCGCGGCGCCGGAAGAGACCCCAAGAATGTCCGGTGAAACCAGCGGGTTGCGAAACATGATCTGGTACGAAGCCCCGGCTGCGGCCAAGGCTGCACCGACGAGCATGGCCGCCAGGACCCGCGGCAGGCGGATGTTCCAGATCACGACGCCGGCCTGCCCGGTATCGCGACCGATCAGTGTGGCCAGGATGTCACCAGGACTGATCGGAACCGGGCCGATGGTCAGGGCAAAGAGCGCCCCAGCGAGCAGACTCAGCAGAAGGACGCCGATCAAAGAGAGGCGGGCCGAAGCGGGACGAGCCAGGCGTTCGGCACGTGCGTTCACTGCAGCAGACGGTCGAGCTGGGCCTCGTCGAGTTCGACCTGGTACCAGAGCCGATAGAATTCGCGCGCCCGCTCACGCAGGTCGATCTGGTGGCGGTCCGGATAAAGATGGCTGGCCATCCAGTCCAGCCCGATGATGCGGTTGAGCGAGGGCGGCCGGTCGATCCAGCCGAACGGCAGCATCGGGGCCAGGTAAACCCGGCCGGCCTGGACCGCGGGCAGCTGTTGCCAGAGCGGATCGTCGCGGTGGTCACGATAGAACTGCTCGTCCCAGGTCACCACCAGATCGGGGTTCTCGGCCAGGATGGTTTCAAACCCGACCTGGACCAGGCCGCGTGCGGTCGCCGAGCGACCCAGGACGTTGATGCCGCCGGCCCGCTCGATGATCTCGGTGTTGATCGAGCCGACCATACCCGATTCCAGGCCATTGGGGCGGCGGGCGAAGTAGACCCGTGGACGCTGGTCTTCAGGCACTTCGGCCAGCAGCGCATCAATGCGCCCAAAGGTGGCTTCGGCATCCCGTGCCAGCGCCTCGCCACGCTCCGGCACCCCCAGCACGTCCCCGAGCAGGCGCAGGGCGGCGGGGGTGTTCTCGAAACTGCCGTCAATCAGCAGGTAGGGAATGCCGGTCTGGGCCTGGACCCGGTTGGCCAGGTCGATGTAGGTCTCCCTGAGCGAGCCGAAATCGATGATCAAGTCCGGTTGTAGTGACAGCATGCGCTCGAGACTGGCCTCGCCGCCCTGACCGGTCAAACCGCCGACGCCGGGTAGTCCTGCATACGGCTGGGCAAGGAACTCGATTTCAGCGGCCCGGTTGGCGCGCGGCCAGCCGAGCATGCGATCCGGGGCGATGATGTAAAGGGCAATGGCAGCCGGTCCACCGGCAGCAAACACCCGTTCGACGCGATCCGGAATTGTGACCGTGCGACTGGCGCTGTCGGTGACGGCACGCTCGGCCTGAACCGGGTGAGTAATGAAGGCTGCAAGAAGACAGCACAGTAGGCTCAGTACTTTCATCGACTCCAGGTCTCCCCCATGCGGTCGCACTCATAGCCGGGCAGCTGGTTGATGTTCTGGCGCAACTCCCGGTCGTCTGCGAGGATCTTCAACAGGTCCTGGCACCATTCGGCCGACTCGCTGGTCTTGCGAAAGGCGAGCAGGTAGTGCTCGTGAACCATGGGCACGAAGCCCAGACCGAATCGTTCGGCCGCGGCCTGAACGCCGAAGCCGACATCAGCCGCACCGCTGGCCAGCATGGCAGCCACGGCCAGATGAGTGAATTCCTCGACTTCGTAACCGAGAATGTCGCTGGCGGCGATGCCGGAATCGGCGAGCAACTGGTCAAAAAGCAGTCGGGTGCCCGAGCCGCGTTGCCGGTTGAGAAAACGCAGACCGCTGCCGGCCAGATCCTGCACGCTGGCGATCTTGTCGACAAGGTCCTTGCCCAGCATCAGGCCCTGCTGTCGGCTGACAAAATAGACGGACTGATACTCGTCGGCCGGCATCAGGCGGTTGAAGCCGTTTTCGATCTGCTCGCGGTTCGGCGCCTTTTCGGGCACGTGGTACCCGGCCACATCGCAATGGCCGGCGACCAATTGGCGCACGGCATCAAGACTGCCGCGATACTGGATATTGAGCAGTCCGCCTTCGCGGGCATTGAAACGGTCGCGCAGTTGATCAAGGGCCAGGTCGTGACTGGCAACCATCTTCAACGGCGTTGATCGGGCCAGCAACTCGCCCAGTTCATGCTCGACTTCGGCGCTGAGGCTGTCGAGCATCGGGGCCAGGCGGGCTTCAGTCCGGCGCTGTGCCCACAGCAGGCAGCGTCCCACCCTGGACAGGCTGGCCCCACGGCCGCGCTCGAGCTCCAGGAGAGGGGCGCCCAGGTGGTCTTCCCACTCGCGCATCAGGCCCCAGGCATGACGGTAGGACGCTCCGCAACGGGCAGCAGCGCTGCGCAGTGAGCAACCGCGCTCGACGGCCTCAAGCAGAGCGAAGACCAGCGGGTCCATGGTTTCGGGTGTTTCGTGTCCCAGCCCCCAACTGATATCAAGTTTCACATCCATCTCCTGATTCTCGGGCATCGCGCGCATGGCCGCAACGGTCAGTTGACGGTCGCGCATGACCCGTTTCTGCATGATCTGGATGGTCAATTCCGGGCATAGTTATGTTTGCTTTTGCTCCAATATCGAGCTGTTCATTTTAGCTCAAGCCGATATACTGCGCATTGTAGATTCATTCCCTTGGCATATTCGCACTATTGAGCATCACTCAGGATGGGAGATTTTTCCGAAGCCTTCGTTTTGATGTTTCGCCTGCTGGGCAGTGGCGATCCTGAGTTACTGGGCATCATCGGGTTGTCGCTACAGATCAGCTTCAGCGCTACGGTGCTGGCGGCGCTGATCGGTTTGCCGCTGGGCGCGGCGGTGGCTGTGTTTCGCTTCCCCGGGCGTGGCGCGCTCTCGGCGACCCTGAACGCTTTCATGGGTCTACCACCGGTCGTGGTCGGGCTGGTGGTCTATTTGGGACTGTCGCGGGCCGGGCCGCTGGGTGAGTTGGGACTGCTTTTCACGCCGCAGGCGATGGTCGTGACCCAGACCATTCTGGTCTTGCCGATCATCGCAGCGCTGACCCGCCAGACCATTGCCGATCTTGACGAGGGCTGCCGCGAACAGCTGATGGCCCTCAACACCTCGCCGGTGCAGATGGTGTTCACGCTGTTGTGGGAAGGACGGTTCTCGGTGCTGACGGCCATTTTGGCCGGATTCGGTCGGGCCATTGCCGAAGTCGGTGCGGTCCTGATTGTCGGCGGCAACATCCGCGAAGTCACCCGCGTCATGACCACCACCATCGCGCTGGAAACCAGCAAGGGCAATCTGGCCCTGGCGATGGCGCTGGGCCTGGTGCTCCTGCTGATTACTCTCTTGCTCAACCTGCTGGCGACCGGTTTGCGCAATGCGGCCGCGCGCCAGTACGCCTGATCTGATCATCGTTCCAGCCAAACCATTTCCTTGAAGGAGGATTGCACAATGCAGATACGACACCTTTCCCTGATTGTCCTGATTGCGGCCTTGAGTGTGGCCACACCAGTCCGCAGCCAGGATTTCATTACCGTTGCTTCAACAACCTCGACTGAAAACTCCGGTTTGTTCGGTCATCTCCTGCCGACTTTCCAAGAGCAGGCAGGTTTTGACGTGCGGGTGATCGCGGTCGGCACGGGTGCGGCCCTGCAGTACGGGCGCCGTTGCGATGCCGATGTGGTCATGGTCCATGCGCCGGCTGCCGAACAGGAATTCGTCGATGCTGGCTACGGCGTCGAACGCCATCCGTTGATGCACAATGACTTCATCCTGGTCGGTCTGGAGACCGATCCGGCCGGCATCGCGGCACTCGACACTGCTGCGGCTGCTTTGGCCAGAATCGCCGAGGCGGAAGCGGCCTTTGTCTCGCGCGGTGATGACAGCGGCACCCACAAAAAGGAACTTTCGCTTTGGCAGGCTTCGGACAAGACCCTGGCCGAGGTGGCGGGCAGCTGGTACCGGGAAGCCGGCGCCGGGATGGGTCCGACGCTCAACATTGCGCGCGGCATGGGAGCCTACACCCTCACCGATCGCGGCACCTGGCTGAGCTTCGGCAATCGCGGCGACATGACCATCCTGCTCGAGGGTGATCCGGAATTGTTCAATCCCTACGGCGTGATTCTGGTCAATCCAGAGCGCTGCCCTACCGTCAAGACCGAGATGGCCCAGCAGTTCATCGACTGGCTATTGTCGGATGCCGGTCAGCGCCAGATTGCTGATTTCCGGCTGGAAGGTCAGCCGCTGTTTACGCCTCACCGCCAGCCTTGATCGATGGCGCTCCGGGGTCGGCGCTGGCCGACTCCGGGGTATCGAAGGCTTCGCGTACCCAGGCCAGGTACTGCTGATTGGTTGAAACTACCTTGCCCGGTGAGTCGGACAGCTTGACCACCGGCTGACCGTTGCACTCGGTCATCTTGATGACGATGTTGATCGGTTTGACACCCGTGTCGTGGGTCAAGTTGGTGCCGATGCCGAAGGTGACGTTGATTCGGTCGCGAAAGCGCCGCCAGATTTCGGCCGCCTTCGGAACGTCGAGCGAGTCAGAGAAAACCAGGTTGCGCGTTTTGGGATCGATGCGATGAGCGAGGTAGTGCTCGATCATCGCTTCACCCCACGCAATGGGATCGCCCGAGTCCTGACGCGCGCCGTCGAAGAGCTTGCAGAAATACAGGTCGAAGTCGCGCAGAAATGCCTTCAGACTGTAGGTGTCGGAGAGCGCGATACCGAGGTCCCCCCGATACTCGCGCGCCCAGACCTCAAAGGCGAAACGCTGGGTTTCGGCCAAGCGTGGCCCCAGTGCCTGACAAGCCTGGATGAACTCGTGAGCCATGGTGCCGATCGGCACCAGGCCGAGATTGCGCGCCAGATGGACGTTGCTGGTGCCGCGCAGGCTGTCCGGTATTTCGCGGGCCAGCGTGGTGACCACTTCTTCATGCCAGGCACGCGTATAGCGCCGCCGGGTCCCGAAGTCGGCGAAGATGAAGGCCTCGGGCCGGTCAAGCGCGCGGACGTGCTCGATCTTCTCGCTCAGCCGTCTCCGGCCTTCTTCCAAACCATGGTCGGGGTGAGCATGGCGGGCGTAGAGTTCGCTGATGATGGCCAGCAGTGGCACTTCGAACAGGATGGTGTGCAGCCAGGGTCCGCGGATGACCAGACTGAGCTGGCCTTCCTCCTCTCCGACCTCGATAAAGCGCGCCTGCAGGTGAAACAAGCGCAGAAACTCGATGAAGTCGGATTTCAGATAGCGCAGGCTGCTTAGGAAATTCAGCTCTTCGGGGTTGAGCTTGAGCGTGCACAGATGCGCAATTTCGCGTTCCAGCTCGCTCTTGAGCGGCCGCAGGTTCACCCCCTCGGTGCGACAGCGAAAACGGTACTCGACATTGGCTCCCGGAAACTGATGCAGTACCGCCTGCATCATCGAGAACTTGTAGATGTCGGTATCGAGCAGTGACTGAATGATCATGCCGTCCAGTATCGCCTATTCGAACCGCAATGCCTCGATCGGGTCCAGGCGCGAGGCCCGGCGGGCCGGGTAATAGCCGAAGAAAACGGCGATGAAGACGGCAATGCCGACCGCACCGGCCAGCGTCCAGGGGCTGATCAGGACGGGAAACTCGCCGAGCGCTGCGGCCAGGTAGGTGCCGCCGACGCCAACCAGCATGCCGAGGATGCCGCCGATCAGGCCGAGCACCGTGGCCTCGACCAGGAACTGGGTCAACACGTCGCGCTGGCGCGCGCCAACGGCCCGGCGCAGGCCAATCTCGCGGGTGCGCTCGGTCACCGAGACCAGCATGATGTTCATGATGCCGATGCCGCCCACGACCAGCGAGGTGGCCGAAAACGCGGCCAGCAGGAAGCCGAGCAACGCCTCGGTTTCGTTGCGCGCGCGGATGAACTCGGCAAAGCTGAAGACCACGAAGTCATCATCGGCGCCCGGCGCGATGTTGCGGCGCAAACGGAGCAGGTCCTCGATCTCGCGCTGGACGTCGAGCACGTTCAGATCGTCCCAGACTTTGATCGACACCGAGCCGGCGTTGTCCGGCACGCTGCCGGCTTCGCGGCTGATCCGGGAGCGAACCGCGGGCAGTGGCATCCAGACGATATCGTCCTGGTCCTGGCCGAAGTTGCTGGCGCCGATTTCTTCGAGCACGCCGATGATGGTGACCGGCGTGCGGTTGATGCGGATTCGCGTGCCGACCGGATCATTGCCGTTGAACAGCTCATTGACCACGGTCTGGCCGATGACGGCGACGGTGGCCCCGCGCCGGGCTTCGGCGTCGGAGAAATTGCGTCCCTGGACCACGCTGCGGTTCTGGGTAATGGCGAAGTCGGCGTCCACGCCCTGCACGGTGGTCGGCCAGTTGCGCCCTGCCGAGACCAGCGTGGCGGCGGTCTGGACACGCCCGGAAACCGCCTCGACGAACTCGCCCATTTCGGCGATTGCCTCGACATCACGGTCGGTCAGGGGGCTCGCGGTGCCGGCGCCCTGGCGCCGCCCGCCGAAGAACCCTGAACCGGGGCGGACCTGCAGCACGTGGGTGCCGAATGCCTCAATCTGTTCCTGCAGCTGCTGGCCTGCGCCCTGGGAGATCGACACCGAGACGATGGCCGCGCCGATCCCGATGATGATGCCGAGCATGGTCAGGGCGCTGCGCACCGAGTTGGTCCGCAGCGCCTTGAGCGCGATGGCCAGGCTGGCCGAGAGCTGAACGCCTGCCGCCGGTGGAACCGGTTGGGCGCTCATGCCGGAAGAGCCTCCGGCTGATTGAGCTCGTCGGCGATGATGCGCCCGTCGCGAAAACGGATGATGCGCCGGGCGTGAGCGGCGATTTCCTCTTCGTGGGTCACCAGCATCACCGTCACCCCTTCGCGATTGAGTTCGGTCAACAGCGCCATGATTTCCTCGGCGGTCACGGTGTCCAGGGCGCCTGTGGGTTCGTCGGCCAGGATCATTTCCGGCTGGTTGACCAGGGCCCGGGCAATGGCGACGCGCTGCTGCTGCCCGCCGGAAAGCTGGGCCGGCGTGTGATCCATGCGCTCGCCCAGGCCGACCCGTTCCAGAGCCGAGCGCGCCCGACGGTCCTTCTCGGCGGTATCCATGCGGGTGTACATCAGCGGCAACTTGACATTGTCGATCGCCGTCGTTCGGGCCAGCAGCATGAATTGCTGGAACACAAAGCCCAGCGTTTCGTTGCGCAGCCGGGACAAATCGTCGCTGTCCATGCGAGCGATATCGCGCCCGGCGATCGTCAGCGTGCCAATGGTGGGGGTATCAAGCGCGCCAACCAGGTTCATGAAGGTCGACTTGCCCGAGCCGGAAGGGCCCATGATCGCGACCAGTTCTCCGCGCCGAATCTCGACATCCACATCGCGCAGGGCGTGGATGACGTTCTCGCCCATGATGTAGTCCTTGCCCAGGCCGACGCACTGCACAAGCAGGGCCGGCTGCGCTGACTCGGTCTGCGTCATCCCCGGCTGCCCGGGCGCCGAATGCGGGTGATGACCTCCTCTCCCTCGACCAGGTCACTGCCCACGACTTCGGTGTAGCGGTCGTCGCTCAGGCCCAGGCGGACCGGGCGTGACTGCAGCGTTCCGTCGGCGGCAGCGGTGTAAAGCAGCGCCCGTCGGGTGTCGGCCCGCTCGCGCTGCAGCTCGGTCAAGGCGGCCATCTGATCGCCGTCAAGATGACGTGCGAGCACCTCACGGCTCATATCCTGCAGGCGCTGACGGATGGTTTCAGGGTCAGCACCGGACTGGAACAGGCCGCGCATGGCGCCGAACGATTCCCGCATCTCTGACTGAATGGTCGCGATGGTATCGGCGCCCACGCCGATTTCATTCAGGTTTTCGGCCATTTCGGCGCCGGGGTTGCGCCCGCCGCCGGGGCCGCCGCTGGGCGCATCTCCGGTTTCGGCCGCGGCGATCAGGTCGTCCGGCGGCCGAAAACGCACCGCCTGGTTCTCCACTCGCAGGACGTCTTCCTTGGTGCCGGTGACCAGGTCGATGCTCGCAGTCATTCCGGGCAGCAATCTGCGACCGGGATTGGCCGCATTGATGACCACCGTGTAGGTGACCACGTTCTGGGCCTCCACCGGGGCCAGGCGGACCTGGGCAACCTGGCCGGAAAACTCGCGATCTGGAAAGGCGTCCACGGTAAAGCGTGCTTCTGCCCCGTCGCGGACGTTGCCGATGTCGGCCTCATCGACGCTGGCCTCAATCCGGATCTGGCCCAGGTCCTGGGCGATGGTGAACAGGACCGGCGCCTGCAGACTGGCGGCCACGGTCTGGCCCAGGTCCACGGCCCGATCGATGACCACCCCGTTGATCGGCGCGCGGATTTCGGTGCGTTCCAGGTCAATGCGAGCGGCTTCGAGGGCCGCCTCACGCTGCAATACCGTGGCCTGAGCATTGCGCAGCTGGGCGCGCGCAATCTCGACATCGGCCCCGGCGTTGCGGAAATTCACTTCGGCCAGCTCCAACGCCGATTCCGAAACGCTGCCGCGCCCGACCAGCGAGCGTTGGCGATCAAATTCGCGCCGGGCGTTTTCGCGCACCACCTCGGCCTTGTCGATATTGGCGGTCTGGATCTCGACATTGGCGCGGGCCACGGCCAGGTTGGCCTCGGCCTCCTGGACCCGCCGTTCGAAAGTCTGGGGGTCCAGCCGGGCCAGCAGATCCCCGGCCTTGACCGGCGTGTTGAAGTCGGCGAACAGCTCCTGGATCTGGCCCGACAGTTGCGAACCGACCTCGACGGTGTTGAGCGCGCGTACCGAGCCGACCGCCGAAACGATCTGGACGATATCGCCACGGTCGAGTGCCGTGCGGTCGATCTGGACATCATCCACAGGTTCCTGGCGATTCATCTGCCACCATGCCAAACCGGCAACGACCGTCACGGCAACCATGACCATGGCCCATTTTTTCATCGGAAACACGCTCTCGAAGGCCGAAGCCTGGACGACTGGAAGGAAGGGTGCTCAGTGTAAAAGGTTTACTGTCTGTCTGGTGACACGATGCACCTTGCGCCTGTTGCCGAATCAAATTTATTGAGTGATAATGATTCCTATTAAATGAACCGGATACCTCGTGATGTCTCTAACCTTTGACCGACTTTCCATTCGCCCGCTTTTCGCCCTTGGCATCGGACTTGTGCTGTCCGCGCCGGTTTTCGCGCAAGAGGATGTGGAAGCCGAAGAACAGGACGAAACCGTTGATCGGATCAGCGTGACGGCCGAGCGCGGCCGCGAGCGCATGGCGATGGAGGTACCACAGGCGGTCGATACCATCAGCCGCTTGGCCCTTGACGAGCAACTGCCGATCGACCTGACCCAGGCTATTCAGCGCCAGCCATCGGTCGGGCTGGGACCATCCGGGGAAGTGCTGAGTTTCTGGCAGCAGGGATTCACTTTGCGCGGACTGGGCGCGCAGCAGGTGCTGACCTTGACCGATGGCGTGCGCCTGTCGGGCCAGGGAACGGGCTATGGCGGTGGTTCCTTGAGCATCTACGACACGTTTTCGATCGAGCGGATTGAAATCCTTCGCGGACCGAACTCGGTTCTTTACGGGACCGATGCCTTCGGCGGCGTGATCAATATCATCACTCGCCAGCCCCGCCGGCGCTCTGAGCCTGGCTTCAACGGCGGCGTGTCCTATGCGCATGATTCTGCCTACAGCCTGCATCGCAGCTCGGTCTTTTTCGACGTCGGCAACGAAAGCGTCCGAAGCGTTTTCGGCGGCAGCTATTCGACCAACGAAAACCCCAGGCTGGCCGATGGCAGTCGCGCCACCAGCGGTGCCACCGACAAGACCTCAGGTTTTGCCCGCGTTGACTTCGATCTTGGACCGCAGCACACCCTGAGCCTGCTGGGCAACATCAGTCGAGATACCGATGTCGAGGTCGAGGATTCCGGCATCCCGTTTGGGCCGGTCGGGGTGGGTCCGCTGCGCTTCAAGTTCCCGCTGTACCAGCGGTCCCTGGTCGGTGCGCAATGGCGCTCGGTGGATCTGTCGCCACGGGTTGCCGAGTTCTTCCTGGGCGTGCACTGGCAGCAGATTCGTCGGCAGTTCGATCGGACCACGCCGGAGGTCTTTTTTCCGCCGCCACCGCCCATTCGGGTCGAGGCGGTCAATATCCTGACCAACGACCGCACCAACACGTTCGAGATCAGCCCCAGGGTGAGATTTGATCTGGGTGAACGGCTGCTGACGGTAGGGGCTGATTTCGGCTTCGACACGTCTGTCGGTCCGGAGGTTGAGACGCGCGAGCAGCTGTTCCCGTTTGGCCCGCCATCACCTGGACTGGTGCCGGGGCCGACGCCGATTCAGCGTGTCGATGCCGAGCAGTTTCGAGCCGGGGCTTACATTCAGGACAACTGGACGCTCGCGCCGCGCTGGGAGTTGATCAGCGGTGTCCGTCTGGACCATTTCTCGGTCGATGACGAGATTTCCGGCAGTTCGGACTCAGAGACCGGGCTGAGCGGTAATCTGGCCGTGGTCTTTCAACGCACGCCCGAGAACATGTTTTATGCCAATCTGGGCTCCGGTTTCCGGGCACCGGACCTGGCCGAGCGCTATCAGCGTGCGGTGGTGTCGGTGGTCCAGAAGGTCGAAATCATCGGCAATCCGGATCTTGATCCAGAACGTTCGCTGTCGATGGACTTCGGCTCGAAATGGGAAAGCCGCGATTTCGTTGGCGAGGTGGCCGTGTTCTACAACCGCGTCAGCGACTACATTGTCGAGCAAGTCATCCAGCCTTTTCCGGTTGTCATTGAGCAGGCGGTCAACGCGGACACGGTCAAGCTGTACGGCTGGGAGCTGAGCGGGGCCTGGCGCCTGGACCAGTGGGAGCTGTTCGGCAACGCGTCGCGGACTTATGCCCCTGACGATCGTGAGCTGATCCGGGTCGACGGCGGACGCCTCAACTATGGTCTGGCTTACCGCTTTGGCGGACCCTGGGCCTCGGAAGGCCGACTTGAACTGCTTGGCCGCACGACTTTGGCCAGTCAGGATCTGACCACGCTGGGTCGCGAAGACACCGGGACTGATCGGGTCGACTACCCCAGCTTCACGGCCTTCGAGCTGCGCGCGCGTCTCGACGTACCGCTGGCCGATGACCGTCGCCTGCGCCTGGTCGCCGGCATCCGCAACCTGACCGACCGGGAATACGTGGAACCGTTCTTTGATCAGATCCAACCTGAACGGAGCGTCTACGGATCGGCGAAGTGGCTGTTCTGAAGCCTGTTCAGTCGGCCGCAGTGGGCAAACCGCCTCGCTGCAGCCGCAGCAGCCATGGCAACAGGAGCAGCACGCAGCCGATTTCGAACAGGCCAAAGACGATGAAAACCGCCGGGTAGGGGTCCAGGCCGAGGCCGCGCAGCCCGGCCAGTATGGCGACGCTCAGCAGGGGTCCGAGCATGAAGCCCAGTGATCCGGTCAGGTGAAACCCCCCCATCCCGGTGGCCTGCGCGGCGCCGGCCAGGCGCACCGTCAGGACCAGCGAGGGGGCGAGCATGAGCGCGGCGATCACGCCGCCGCCGGCCATGACCGGAATCAGGAGATCGGTGCCGGTAAACCCGAGTGCGATCAGGAAGGTTCCGTAGCCGAGACTTCCCACGGCCATCAGGGCGACCGGGTTGATGCGGTCGCACAGCCAGCCGGCCGGATAGGTCAGCACAGCGTATGGCAGGAGAAACGCGGCCATGGCGACTCCGATCCCTGCCGGCGGCAGGCCGAGCACGGTGGCGAAGTACAGCGAAACGGTGGAGATAATGAAACCCACGGTCAGCCGATCGACGAAGGTAAAGGCATAGGGGATGAACAAGTCCAGGCGCTGAATGGCCAGCCGGGCCATGTCGCCCAGTCGTTCGGCCGAGCGATGCAGCTCGGCGTCTTTCAGGACTCGGGTCGCCGCCACCGCGACCCCCAGCATGAGCAGACCGCCGATCAGAAAGACGCTGGTCGCCGACCCCGGACTGATTCGCCCGCCCAGCACGGTGCCAGCGGCCACGCCCAGGCTCAAGGCCGCACCGGCCATGCCCATGGCCCTGCCCTTGTGCGTGCCGGATGCCTTGTCGGCGATCATGGTCATGGCCAGAACCAGCGCGGTCATGTGGGCCGCGCCCTCAATAAAGCGCAGACCCAGCTGCACCGGGTACGGCCACGAGCCGTACATCATCAGCAGGCAGCCGCTGTAAACGAACAGCGCCGGCACGACCAGCGGTTTTCGCCGCCCCACGCGGTCGGAAACCAGCCCAACGAACAGCGCGACCAGCAGCGAGCCGGCCATGTTGGCCGACATGAACAGGTGTCGGTCCAGCTCCGAGCGTCCCGGAAAGCGGCCCTCGGTCAGCTCGAAAAGTAGCGGAACCACGGCCGTGACCGGCAGCATGATCAGAAAAATGCCCAGGGCGATGGGCCAGGTGCGAATGGAATTCAAGAGCCGCCAGAACGCTGAAAAACGTCGCTCAGCATAGCGGCGTAGGGGTTAAGAAGGTGGCACGAAGCATGGGCCTGTCCACGGATTCATTTGAAAACCGTTATCATCTGTCGGCCTTCAGCCCAACTGAGAATTTTTTGTCCAGCCCGCCTCACAACGCCACCGCTTCGCGCTTTGCGCTTGACCGCTTCAGGCCGGACGGTTGGACCCTGCTGACCCTGACGGTCGCGGGCCTGGTGGCCTTGCCGGTCATCACGGTGCTGGCCCACGTGCTGGTGCCTTCGGTTGAGGTCTGGTCGCATCTGTTCGAAACCGTGCTGTCCGGGTATCTTCTCAACACCCTCGGTTTGATGCTCGGGGTCGGTGCGGGCACGCTCATCATGGGCGTGGGCACAGCCTGGCTGGTGGTCATGTGCCGCTTTCCCGGCAAGCGCGTATTCGAGTGGGCACTGCTGTTGCCTCTGGCGGTCCCGACCTACGTCATTGCCTACGCCTACACGGATTTTTTGCAGTTTGCCGGGCCTCTCCAGACCGGTTTGCGCGAGCTGTTCGACTGGGGGCGGGCCGACTACTGGTTTCCCAACGTGCGCTCGCTGGGCGGGGCCATCGTCTTGATGTCGCTGGTGCTGTATCCCTATGTCTACTTGCTGACCCGGGCGGCGTTCATGGAGCAGTCGGTCTGTGCCCTGGAAGTGGGTCGAACCCTGGGGCGAGGCCCTTGGCGGCTTTTTTCTTCGGTCGCGATTCCGCTGGCCCGCCCTGCCATTGTGGGTGGCGTCGCGTTGGCACTGATGGAGGCGCTCAACGATTTCGGCGCCGTGCAGTTTTTCGGTGTCGATACCTTCACTACTGGCATTTACCGGACCTGGTTCGGCATGGGCGAGGCAGCAGCGGCCGCCCAGCTGGCTGCTTGTTTGCTGGTGTTTGTTTTGGTGCTGGTGCTGCTGGAGCGCTTTTCGCGCCGCCGGGCGCGTTTTCATCACACCACCGGGCGCTACCGAGAACTGCCGCAGTACCGCCTTGGCAAGGGCGCGGCGACGCTGGCATTTGTCGCCTGTGCGCTGCCGATCCTGGTCGGGTTTCTGATCCCGGGTGCGCTGCTGCTGGACATGCATTTCCGGGTGGGTGATCCGCTCATGGGCAGCCGCTTCTGGGGGTTTGCCTGGAACAGCCTGATTCTGGCAACGGTGACCGCCGTTGTCGCCGTAGGCTTGGCTGTACTGATCGGCTACGGCGTGCGGCTGAAGCCGCGCGCGCTGACCCGCACGGCGGCGCGGATGGCCTCGGTCGGTTATGCCATTCCAGGCTCGGTCATTGCGGTCGGCATTCTGATTCCGCTGGGATGGGTGGATCAGCAGATCAACCTGTTTTCCCGCGAGCACTTCGGCGTGCTGCCGGGCCTGCTGCTGACCGGCACCATGGTGGCCTTGGTCTACGCCTACGTCGTGCGTTTCCTGGCCGTCTCGTTCAATACCGTCGAGGCCAGCCTGACCAAGGTCACCCCCAATATGGATGCGGCCTCGCGCACGCTCGGCAAGTCGGCCGGCAAAACGCTGGCGCTGGTCCATCTTCCGGTGATGCGTTCGAGCTTGCTGGCTGCGGGGATTCTGGTGTTTGTAGACGTCATGAAAGAACTACCGGCAACCATCATCCTGCGCCCGTTCAATTTCGACACGCTGGCGGTACGGGCGTTTGAACTGGCCTCCGACGAGCGTCTGGCCCAGGCCTCGACGTCGGCGCTCGCCGTGGTGCTCGTCGGTATCGTACCGGTGATTTTGCTGAGCATCGCCATGCGCAAATCGCGCCCGGGCGGAGGTTAAGGCGCGGGCAGCGCCCTCGCGCTCAGCCGTCGCTGTCTTCCAGCGGGAACACGAACGCCTGGGACTGATCAAGGTGCAGCTCGACCTGCTGGTTTTCCTGCGGCAGGAACACCCCAGGCATGGTTGAATGGAGGTGGAACTCGCGGTTGTGGTGATCGTGCAGGCAGATGTGCACCATGCTGTTGCGCCCGAGCAGCCGCGACATGATGACATGTGTCTTGCGGTGTTGACTCTGCGGCTTACCGACGACAACGACCCGAATGGCCTCCGGTCGAACCATGACCAGGGCCGGTGAGCCGTCGGGCAGATGCCGCGCCTCGACCTGACCGAGCGGAGTGTCGATCACCCCGTTTTCGACCACGCCCTCGATGCGGTTGACCTCCCCAAAGAAGGTGGCGACAAACGGGTCTTGAGGTCGACAGTACAGATCGACGGGGCGGTCCATCTGCAGAATGCGACCGTTCTTCATCAGCGCGATGCGATCGGCCATGAACATGGCCTCTTCGGGGTCATGGGTGACCAGGAGGGTTCCCGCCCCTGCTTTCTTGAGCAAGTGCAGGGTATCGTCCCTGATCCGATCTCGTAGACGCGCGTCGAGGGCCGAAAACGGCTCGTCGAGGAGCATCAGGCCCGGCCCGGGCGCGAGCGCGCGCGCAAGCGCAACGCGCTGCTGCTGGCCACCGGAGAGCCTATGCGGATAGCGGTTCGCGCAATCACCCATGCCGAGCGTGTCCAGCAGCTCCAGAGCGCGTTCGCGCCGCCGTCGGGCCGGCAGCTTGTCTAGACCGAAGGTGACGTTATCCAGCACGCTCAAGTGTGGGAACAGCGCCGAATCCTGAAACATCAAGCCCACGTTGCGGCGCTCCGGCGGCACCAGGCGACCGGAAGGCGAGCGCATGTCTTCCCCGTTAATGAACACCCGACCCTGCTGGAGTTCTTCAAGCGAGGCTGCAATGCGCAGCAGCGTGGATTTGCCGCAGCCGGAGGGCCCCAGCAGGCAGACCACTTCGCCCGGCTGGACGTCC